>CACYPS010000024.1 GCA_902776305.1 uncultured Lachnospiraceae bacterium
CTACTTCGGTAACTGCACACCGCCGGCAGAACATACCAACACCGCAAATACCGAAGTATTGGCTTCTTTGCCGCCTACTTCGGTAACTGCACACCGCCGACAGACCAAGCCAACGCCGCAAATACCGAAGTATTGGCTTCTTTGCCGCCTACTTCGGTAACTGCACACCGCCGACAGACCAAGCCAACGCCACAAATACCGAAGTATTGGCTTCTTTGCCGCCTACTTCGGTAACTGCACACCGCCGGACGTAAACCTCACACATCCACACCCATCACAGAAAATCCCCTCTCCATCCACTCTCGAATCTCCGAGACCTTCTCCTCCGTATATATCTCCCCGGGAACAATCAGCGGCACATCCGGCGGATACAAGATCACAAAATCCGCGCACACGCGCCCCGCCGCACGCTCCAGCGCTACCGTCTCACATTCGGCTTCCAACGCGTCCGAAATCTTCATAACTTGCGCGACCTCCGACAGAACGACCGGCACTCGCCCCGAATCCTCCTTTCGTCCAAGCATGCCCTCTTGAATCTCACCGTCGACTCCGAAATCCGCCCTCGCATCATCCGTCTCCTCCGACCGAGTCCCTCTCAGCCCAGGCCTCTCCGCCTGAGCCCTCGCCTCCGACTTCTCGCGCTCCACCCGCTCATCAATCTCGCGCATAGCCGTAACAAGCCGTCCGAACCCCTCGTCCGTATCCGCAAATGACGTCATCGCCAGGCAATACTCCCCCGTCCTCATTTCCATCTGCAAATGATACTCATCTCTCAGCACCCCATACAACCACTCGGCGCCATAAATATCCTCTCCAAGCTCAAAACCCTGCCCGAGCAGTGCTTCTTCATAGCTCTTCTTCGTCCCGCTTACAGACACCTGTCTGCAGTCCACCTGCGCCTCAACCGCGTCCGCCTTCTTCCGCCCTGCACCTTTTTCCGGCACCGATACCGTCTTCCCCAGACTCATCTGCGTTCCAACCGCATCCGGCATCTCAGTTGTACCCTTTACCGGCACCAACACCAACTTCCCCGGATCCATCCGCGTCCCGACCGGATACGGCAGCATCCCATCCTCCGGCCCGATCACCGCGTCCTCGCCGCCCGTAAGTCTGAAATGCTTCAGCGAGCAAATCTCCCGGCGCACCCTCTGCAGCCGCCGCGCGTACGCCTCAAACAGCTCCGCGCCCTGCTCCCGCACCAACCTGAGCGCACTCGTGATAGAGGCCATCAGCACATAAGACGGACTGGACGTCTCATAAATATCCATGAAAAAATGCAGCCGCCGGCTCGACACCCGCCCGCTCACATTGTGAAGCAGAGCCGTCTGCGTCATCGCCGGAAGCGTCTTATGCGTGCTCTGCACAACGACATCCGCGCCGCAGCGCACCGCACTCTCCGGAAAATACGGATGAAACCCCAGATGCGCACCATGCGCTTCATCGACGATGAGCGATGCATTATAAGCATGTGCAAATGCCGCCCACGCCCTCACATCCTTCACACACCCCTCATACGTGGGACTTGTGATTACAATGGCATCACAGCGAATATTGCTATCCCTCGCCTCTCCTGCCACCTCGAGCAAAGATTCAGCGTCACACTCAGAACTGCTTACAACTTTCTCTGAATCCTCCGTGTCCTCACGCATATTCTTTCCGCCGGATTCGCCGTCTACCGCTACCCCTGTAGCCAGATTCTTATTCTTCCCTTCGAATCTCCCTTCCTCAGCTTCCCCCGAGCACACCTCCTCCACATACAGCACCCTCAGCTCCCGCAGATACGCCGCATGATACACCGCCATATGGCACGCCCGCTCAATCAGAATCGTCCCGCCCCTCGGCACCGCGGCCGAAATAGCAGCCAAAAGCGCGCACGTCGACCCGTTCACAGAGAACAGCGTCTCCTTGACGCCGTACATCTCCGCAGCAGCCTCCATCTCGTCCCGAAGGACCCCTTCCGCATCGTGCAGATTGTCGAATCCATCAATCTCCGTGATGTCCAGCTTCATCGCCTGACCGCCGAGCGGGTCCATCACCCGCTTGTGCCCCGGCATGTGGAAGGCGTACGCATCCGACTCCGCATATTTCAGTAATTTCTTTTCCAGACTATCCTTCATATTTCACCTCATGGCCCTTAGCAGACCTTCCTATAGTTTTCTTCAATCTCCCGAGCTCTATCAGAGGACAGTTCCAATATCCAAGAACCATCTTTATTTCCCCACAATAATATATCTTATCGGAAGTTGCGCAGCAACTTACGATAAAAAGGCGCATATATGCGCCGAATTATGATTATGAGGTTCGCGAAGCGGTTCTCATAATATTCACTATACCATGTCGGGAGATATCCCTTGACGGGTATGCGGTTCCATCGCAACTTACAAAGCTATCGACGGTTATACAGATCATATTATCCCCAAAATGACCCGATCATGACATTCCCTGTCATAACCGGGTCATTTTACATTTTCCTTCTTATCTTACGTATACCGCTTGAAAATCCATGAAAATACCGCACCGTCTATCTCATAACTCAAGTCACAAGAATACACCGGTTCTTTTTCTTGCCATGCTTTCGTAATAGGCACTCTCCAATACACGCAAAACTCTCAATTCATAATCTCAACCGGCCTTATTCTGCTCGCATTAAAGAAACTCTCAATATCATGAATACCGAGCGCATTCATATCCGCAATCGAATTCTGGTTCCCCAGCATCGCCTGCTCCAGGCGGTACCCGTCAATATTGATACGAGAGTCGCGCACATAATTATCGCGAATCTGCATCCATACGGGCACGGAGCCGTCTACATTTGCGTAATAATCATAGCCCGCACCCTTGTAATATGCAAATTTCTCGTTCGAATACGAATAATCCTCCGGCCCCGCAAGGTCCGTGCCGTGAGCAAATATAATCGAATCCGTCTGACCGACTATCGGTGCAACCCAGTTCACCCAGCGCTCATTATCCTGAATCAGGCTGTCAAGGCCCGTCGCCTGGACATTCCTGTGACCCCAGGTATGACTTGCAAATTCATACCCCTCCGCCTTAAGCGCCTCCGCGATCTTCGTCGCCTCAGCAACATCCGTATCCCAGTCGAAATTCGGATTGTTCTCAAGCCAAACCTTCTGATTATCATCCAGTCTCGACTCCTCGCGGGTCTTATAGACCTCGTCCGTCCTGTAACCGAACACGCCGTTGTAGCCCGTCAGCGCGATCATGCAGTGCGCATTGTGATACGAGAAATCCGGATGCGCATCGATGAACGATGACAGAAGCGGAACAACGTCATAATCGCCCACCAGCGTCTCGCCGGCCTCGTTGATATACTCGCACTTCACCTTGCCGCTCTCATCCAGCACAAGCTTCGAGGCGATGCCCTGATTATCATAAGCGTGATAATAAGACAAATCGTCCTCCGACATAACCGCCGGATGCTTGCCCGGGGGCAGCATCAGATTCTGATTCGGTGCAAAATGCTTCGTTCCGTCCGCATCCACCGTCTCCGTCGCAAGGTCATGCAGGGAAATGAGAACTACGCCGTAATCATACATTTGCTGCGTAATGACATTGAACTCCTCGGTAGAGCACATCCAGCAGTCATTATCCTTCGCAACAAAATCGCCGACCAGCTCCGCCTTGAATCCGCGGTCATCATTCAGCAGCGAATGATAGAAGAAATGCGGAATCTCCTCCACATTATAAGCAATGCACGTCGACTTCGTCTGTGTGTAGCGGTCGATGGCGTCCAGCATGTTCTGATTGGATTCATATCCTGCAAATGCCTGCACCCTCGCAATCGCCCCATCATAGTCGTACATAGCCGCAAGCCTGTCAGCCTCACTTAAAATGGTAGCCTCGTCCGTACTCAAATTGGAATAATCCATCGTAGCCACAGACCCGCCCGTTGCATTTTCTGCACCTGCGGCAGCTCCGTCAGCCGACCCGCTGCCCGAAACGACGGTGCCGTCTTCCAGAGTCACCGAGCCATTTGCATTCAAAGTACCCGTGACCACCGTGCCGTCACTGAGTGTTACGGTCCCGTCGGCATTTGCGACAGCACCGCTGCTCACAGCCTCAGTCGACCCGCCGGAAGAATCGGAATCCTTCTTCTTTCCGCCTCCGACGATCCCGCGAATCACAAAAATCAAAATCAGCAGAAGCAGCACGCCGCCGACCGGAATTGCGATCTTCAGCATTTTCTCTCTCTGCTTCTTCTTGCGTCTGGCTTCGCGCGCCGCGCGCTTCGCTCTCCTCGCCTTTCGCTCCGCAGCGATGCGGGCTTCCTCTTCCCGCTGTTCCTGCTCGAGTCTCTCCTCTTCTGTCATAGCTTTTCCCCTTTGATTATTGCTGTTTTGCTATAATTGCCCTACTCTATATAATACACCATGAGAGATATCTTCGACCATATAAACATGAAAATCTGACGAGGTTCGTGGGTTTACCGAAGTAGCCGCAAAATCTCGCTCTACTTCCGTAATTTCAGGCCTGATTTGAATGCCAACGGTCTCTCATTTACCGAAGTAAACCCCAAATCTCGCTCTACTTCCGTAATTTCCGACCCGGCTTGAATGCCGGCGACTCTCATTTACCGAAGTAGCCGCCAAATCTCGCTCTACTTCCGTAATCTCAGGCCTGATTTGAATGCCAACGGTCTCTCATTTACCGAAGTAAACCCCAAATCTCGCTCTACTTCCGTAATTTCAGGACCAGCTTGACTGCCGCCGCCTCGCATTTACCGAAGTAGCCGCCAAATCCCGCTCTACTTCCGTAAACCACATGCCCCTCCGAACATTTACTGCTCCTTCACTCGCCCCGCAACCCGCATTACCTCCGTCACCAGCAACGACACCCCCAGCACCTGCAGCGCATTAATAATCAGCACCACCGGACCGAGATACTCATAAGCCAGCTCCATCGTATTCCACGCGCAGAACCAGAGAATCGCAAATATATACAGCACCGCACTCAGCCCCATCCCCATAGATACAAGCATGAGCGGCACCCTGTCAAAATTCTTCCTGAAGAGGCCGACAAGCATCATAATGAAAAACAGCAGGAACCCTATCGCCGCCACGATCGTCACCGCAATGCCGCACTTCGAGTAGACAAGAGTGTCATAAACCGCACATTTCACCCCCGTCTCAAACTCCGACGCATTCGACCCATCCTCCAGCACGTACGGACTCTTCACGATCGCCGCCATCCGCTGAACATGCTCCGGATCTCCCTCAGCCGGCGACGCCGCCGTGACATTCAGACTATACTTAAGGAGCACCTTCACCATCTCCGGGAACTTTGCCGGGAAATACTCCAGGATCTCCTCCTTCGTCATCCCCCGTCCGCCGGACGAAATATAAATTGACTTCGTGTCCTTCGGCAGCCGTCCGTCTTTAAATGCAGCCGTCAACTCCTCATGGACCTTCTTATAATACTCATTGACGACGGCACCGCCCTTCTCGTAGAGGCCATTTGCCTCCACGGCCTCGCGCAGCGCCCAGTAAATGCCGTCACCGTGCATTTCCCCGTCGGTCGTGACCGCCCACGAACCCTGATACATCCCATCGATATACGGCTTCGTCTCCGCCAGCGCCGGGCTCACCTCGAACGCCTTCTCGAGCCCGTCCCGAGACAGCCAGATAAGCAGCGGCTGCTGCCCGTCATCAATATGATACAGGTCACTCATCACCTTGCTGTAATACGTGTCGTTGCGGTCCGTCACCGCGAACTCCCCGTAATGCCGATTGTTGGTGAAGCGTATTGCAAATGATGCCGCCAAAAGGCTCACCGCCGGCAACACAAAACACATACAGCATGTGATCACATACGCCTTGCTTCTCGCGGCGCGTCCGCCGAAACCGGCTCCAGCCTCTGCCGACGGCTTGTTACGCCCCCGGCCGGATCCCGCACCGAATACGCCAGCGCTTCCCGACGGCTTGTTACGCCCCCGACCAAATCCGTCTCCGCCACCGGACCAGACACCATACCCTGCCGACGGCTTATTACCCCCGGTAAACAGCACCACCGCCGCTATCCCCAGTCCGCACACCACAAACGGCACCAGCCAGATCCCGTCCTCCTTCGTGAACCAGAAGACAGTCAGCGACACACTTGCAAGAATCGACCACAGAATCGTCCTCACAACATGCTGTCCCCTCAAAATCGTGCCGTACACTCCGATAATCGCTGCGATGAGCAGAAGCGTCACGGACGACTGAAAACCTGCCCGATAAATCTTCTGAATGGCATCCTTATTGAGCATGATCGGCGAAAACAGCAGATAGACATACATAAAGAATGCGACATAGAGATTCGGAAACAGCTTATAGAGAGCCATGCAGAAAAGCAGCACGCACAGGCAATAAAACACCGTATTTCCCAGAGAATAGGGAATCCCGAGCTTCGACATGATTGCGAGATACGCGGAATACCCTACGACCTTCGTGAGCGTCGCGCCGCGAAACTCTCCCAGCCATAAACCTTGCAACATCGACTCCGCATAGCGCACCATCAGAAAATCATCCGCCATATATTGTCCCCGCAAGTACACGGGGATGCCGTACCCTATGAAAATGCGCAGCGCTGTCGCCGCCGCTCCAAGCCCAAATATAATAAAACTCATTTTACACGTTCCCAAAAACAAATCTCTTCACAGCGCCAACCATCGCCTTAAACGGTCTCACCCACGTGTCCGCATACGTATCCACAGCCGCAACATACGCCTTTTCAACGGTCGCCTTCCGTATCAGGTCAATGATCGTACAGACACTGTAGACCAGCAGCATGACCGCAATGGAATAAGGGATGATGAGCGCTGATTCCTGATAAGATGCATTTTTAAAAACCGTCTGCCATAAAAACGGCCGCACGATTCTGTTATCATGAATCAGGTACACCCCAAATGTAGCGGACGCAACCACATTAATCCACTTGTTGTACCCCATCTTGATACTGTAAAACACCATGAACATCGACAACGCACTCAAAAATGTGAGCACCGACCACCTCTCATAGAATTCCACATACCGTCTGGAAGCAATCGGCACCTTCGTCCCGAGCAATATCAGCGTAACGCTGGACAGATACCTCAGCAGTGAAAACACGATGCAGAAGCACAGATAGTGCCGGCATTTGAACCGGGGATTCAAGCCGTACAGCCTGATATACGCCGCCACGCTGTACAGCGTAACGAACCACACAAGCGGATTCACCAGATAATCCTCCGGCGCAAGCGTCGGTACGATACACCACATGATGATCAGCAGCACAAGGAATTTCTGGAAAATGCCCCTATCCATCCTCCTGAGAAACATATTCAAAAACGGATGGAGCAAATACAACTCAAAATACGTACTCGCAAACCACCACCGGTTCGTCGTAATCGGGCATAGCGTGCCGATCATTTCTTTCCATGAAAATTCACTGACGCCTGCCAACACGAAAATGACATAAATCGCCAGCGAATAAAATACCACCTGTCCCCAGAACTTAAGTATTCTCTTATAATTGAACAGCCCGCTCCGGTCATTTATCAGAAAATAGCCCGAAATCAGCACAAACACATTTACGCCGAAATATCCCCCCATTTCGATGAAATACCACCAGAATCTCGGTATCGACAGTGTTTGGGCATCAAAATGAAACCCGCCATGTGTGGCAAAATGGCTGATGACGATTGAAATCATAGATATGATTCGGAGCAGTTCAAAGGAAGAGTCCCTCACTTCTTGCCTCTTCCGGTCCATTTCCTGACCATGGCTCCGGCAAACATCGCTACGATTGCCAGCACAAGTACTGTTTGTATAGACATTTTAAAATCCTCCCTCACTCATGTATTTCAAGCGGCAGTCCGTCCGGACTCGAAAAACATCCTGTCTGACTTCGTCTCACTTGTGTATTTCAAGTGGCAGTCCGTCCGGACTCGAAAAACATCCTGTCTGACTTCGTCTCACTCATGTATTTCAAGCGGCAGCCCATCCGGACTCGAAAAACATCCTGTCTGACTTCGTCTCACTCGTGTATTTCAAGTGGCAGCCCATCCGGATCATGGAAGAATGTCATCTTCTTCCCCGTATAGTCATCATGACGGATCGGCTCGCATGCAATCCCCTTCTCCTCGAGCATCTTCACCGTATCATCGACGGAGGGTACGGCAAATGCCAGATGCCTCAGCCCGCACGCCTCCGGGTAAGACGGTCTTGCAGGTGCGTCCGGTCTGATGAAGAGTTCAAGTTCCGTGGTCTCATTGACCTTCAGATCGATCTTCCAGTCATGTTCCCGCTGGTTTCCCCGAATGATCTCAAAGCCCAATAATTCATGATAAAAATTCATCGCCTTATAATAATCGCTGCAGATGATCGCTATATGATGGATCGCGTTAAACATTGTATTCCCTCCCTGAGACGGCTTTTT
Source organism: uncultured Lachnospiraceae bacterium (assembly GCA_902776305.1). Classification (GTDB taxonomy): domain Bacteria; phylum Bacillota; class Clostridia; order Lachnospirales; family Lachnospiraceae; genus Chordicoccus. The sequence goes on from CACYPS010000024.1 coordinate 8,413, forward strand.
CCATTAATACTTTATTATAGCAAACTATGCCTCAACCTGCAGTCCAAATCTGTATATTTCGATGTTACATTCCCGCTTTCATCTGAATGTCTTTCCGACTTTATTCTGAATGCTTTCCGGCTTTATTCGATTGCTGGCCACCGTGCGCATGCCCGGACAGCACGAGATCAATATTTCGATTGATCAACATCGGCTCCTCCAGACACCAGTACTCCGGATGGTGTGACAGCAGAATCCTATATCGAGGTACTTTCACAAATGTATCCAGCCACTCATAATCCGACTCCTGCATTTTCGGACGCCAAAACGGTTTCAGGATGGGATAGCGTCCCGCTCTCGTAACAGCTGCGTTCTCACTTGAATCCTTATTCGGTTCCTTCAGGACATTACCCGCAAGCAAACCTCCAACCGCCTTCTCCCCAGCCTCCAACGCCTCAATCTCTCTCCTGTACCTCGACACATACGCCGACGTCAAGCCGCCAATCACATACTTGTCGGTTTTCACGAAGCAATTGTCGAGTAGCTCCGCACCCGTCTGCGCAATCAATTCGAAATCATCCTGATTCAGCATTATCTCATGATTCCCGAGCGACATATACGTCGGTGCAATTTGTGCACACTCAGATAGAAAGGGCAGGACATTCTTCTCGCTCTGCACGATCAACATATCGTCCGTTGGTCTTCGCCTGAGCACGAGGTCACCGGTAATTACAATGATATCCGGCTTTCTGTTTCTCATGCTCTCAATTGCCTGGCGTCCATCCTTATTGTGAAGATCTGAGATGTGCGCAATCGTTAAAAATATATCTCCTGAGATGCTGTAATTCTTTTCAATCATGATTCTATCCGTTCCGTATCATTCCTGTTATCGCCATTCGCATCACATGGACGCATTACCTCGGCAATTAAAACCATCTACCTCGACCGCGGCCTCCCAATTTACGGAAGTAATCGCCATTCTGCCCCCCACTTCCGTAATCCCCGCTCCAGCTTGATTGCCGGCTGCTTCAATTTACGGAAGCAACCGCCTCACATGGGCGCATTACCTGCCACATTTCCTGTTAATTGTGCCAGCTCTTCTACTGTCACCTTTAATATCCTTGCGACTCTTTCCGGCTCCAGCCCGTCTTCAAGCATGGCCTTTGCGTCTTTCATGAGCCTGCTGCGGTCGCCAACTTGTGTACCTTCACTATATATCCTTCTCACTTCCAAATCTATCACTTTCCCGCCCATAATCCTCTCTGCTCCTTCCTTCACACGTCTGTAATTGCGTGCCAGCTGTCCCAAGACAACCTTTCCCATTTCCAGGATAATCCTTCTCTGATACGCCGTCAGCGCCATCGCTTCCACAGCCTCATCAAGCCTGCTCACAAGACGCGAAACTTCACCGAGAAGCCCGGCCAACCGCTCTTCGTCGTTCTCACATTCCTTAAAATCCTTCTCCCTATTAAAAAGATAAAATGGAATCAGAAAGTACAGCTTCCGCCCAAAGATACTGTCCAAATCATAATCCGCCATCTTCATCACGGATATATCAAAGACGACAGTTCCCCCCGACGTAATAAGTTCTATCTCCATCTTCTCCGGTGTCCCCCTGCCGCTTCGAAGATACAGCACTGCGGCATTTGGCAGCACAACGGTCATCCGGTTCTCACTAATAACGCTATCATCAAGAGCAGCCTGCGTGGCATACTCAAAGACCCTTATAAGCATACTACTGTCAGGCGTGGACTGGCACTCAATGAGATATTTTCCTCTCACTGTTCCGGATTCGTCCATAATCGCAAAGGCGCTATCCGTGACCCTCTTGCTCAATCCGCCGTCCATCGCACTAATAAAATGCTCATTCTGCCCAAACACAACCCTCGCACCGGCAGAATAATTTGTCTTGAAAATCTCATTGACGACAAATATCAGAAGTTCTGCACAATCATTGGTCATTGTCCGGAACGCGTCGTCATACGGTGTTCCGCCCGATACAGCTTCAGCAACCGCTTCCTGATCTTTCGCATCAACAGAAACCGCTGCATTATCAGTGCCCTCTGTTTTATTCATACAGATTCTCCTTCCATTATACAGTTGCAGAAAAAGCAATTCCAGAACAATTAAAAATCTGAACACCACGCACACACTGAACGCTTTTGGCCGCAATCCGGCTAAAATTATTCAGTGCCGTGTTGCTCAATATTTTTTGAAAACATCCAGCGCTTTATTTGCCTCGTTACGTAATAAGTCTTTGGAAAAATATGGCGGAACCGCCTCAGATTCTGCTGAAAATTCTTGGATACATGCCTTCGTGTAAGTGGTAATCTATTTTCCGGATAAATGCCTGCAAATAGTCTTGATTACACTATCTTTGATGCATGAATTTCCAGCAGTGTCCTATCAGGACGTTAAGAATATCTTTAAAATATCACATCGAATCATGCTGCGCAATTGACAGATTCTCTACAAAACATACTGGAATTTCGTAAAAATAAAATAACTGCAAAGTAATAATCCTCAAACCTGTTGCATACAAAAAACTAATTTTCCTTAAAACAAAAGGAACTCCGGGGAGACCACCCTAACGTGTATCTTCACGGAGTTTTCTAAACTGCCTGCCCCGGCTTACAAAAGCAATCTAATTTTTGCCTGTACTACCGCAGTCCATATCATATCGGAGGCGCTGATAAAGGAGCAGAATGGCATCAGTATTTTGGGCTTGTCCTCAGTCCGGATAAAACTTAATCAGTTGACGATATAATGTGCACCGTTCTCTGTGTAAACCAATCCATGCAAATTCTGATGATAGCACTCAAGATAATACCCCAGCCATCTCTCCTGTTCTCTCACATAGGATGCATATCGGAAAATCACACCGGGCGCAGATAAGTTCTCTGTTCCTCCGACTTTAACATATTCTCCACGATCATTCCTTCCGATGAATGTGTCTACGCGATCGAGCAGAGACTTCGTTGCTCCCTCCTCATTCGGTGATGCGCCAGTAGCTGAAACTTGCACATAGCACAGCACGTTTATCAAATCGAGCGGTGTGCCATCATTATCTTTTATTGAATAGATGTAGACTTTCTTTGTTTTGGATTGTTTCATCGTATGCTCCTTTTGTCTTTAATAAGTCGAAATCCGCACTTCAATACCAGCCCCTACGAAACTTTGGCTCGTATCCGTCATCTCCTCCACTCCCCTCACAGGACACGAATTCGAATCCGTTCTCTTTACTCCAATTTTGCAAATCATACTCCAGATTGCTCCCATAATCTTCCACGACCGGTTGATAATAATCGTCTTCTGTGCAGTATTCCTTAAATTCATAATCCAGATATTTCTGCAGCCTTTTCGCGAACAAATCATAGATCGTTTCTTTTGTCGTAAACGAGTTTTTCTCAAGCAGCTTCACCAATTCCCTGTCCTCAGAAACATATTCTGTTGGTCTCAAAATAATCCTTGCTTTATAATGGCAGTCTACTGTGCCATTCCCTGCATCCCACACTGCAAATCCTTCCCAGTCATATATAAACATCTCCCTCAAAAAACGGCACAGTCCTTCCCGTTCTTTACGCTGCCACTCCTTTTTATTCTTCTCTGAATAAAGCGTATAAAGGATAATAGCAAGCCGGTCCGATATCTTTTTATTAAGACTGCACTCTCTCCTGATGGTGCCGGATAGCAGTTCCGCATCATAACCGGGATCTGCAGTTTCCAGCATCCCGCTTGCCAGAAGATGCAAAAGCGCCGCCGCTGTTTTCCTATCTGCGGTTCCGGATTTGACCAGCTTTGTATAAACCAGATATGGCTCATCTGTCAAATATTTCAGCCCATTCTGGTCGATGATCTCCTTAAGCGCTTTCACGATACCTTCTATCGTTTTTTCCGACTTCACTCTTCTCCCTCCATTTTTCAAGAATTCTATTACCGCAAATACCGACATTATCTTAACCCAGAGTTATTAATCATAATTACGTTCATTTCGCTTCATTCTTGTCTTCGCCCCCCTCATGCCTTATGATTATTATAGTTCACGCACCCTCTGCTGGCAATTTATAAAGGACACCCCACATGAAGAGAGAACCCAAACCTAAAATCACAAAAGACACCCTCCCCGAAGATTTCACCCTGCTCCTTGCTCTGACCGACAGCCTCCCGGTAATCTTCTTCGGTGCCAGCATGCTGCTCATCGGCCGCAGATTCTCGAGCCTCCTCTTCATGGCCGGAGCCCTCCTCTGCCTCATCGGAGGTGCCGGAAAGGTACTCTGGAAAATAATCGTTGTCCTACAAAAGAAAAATGTATGGCCGCTATTTATCCAAATGCGCATCCTCATGCCCTCAGGCTTCCTCCTCATGCTGGCATCCCTGTTTGCAAATGCTGACAAACTGAGCTTCCATACAATCTGCCAAGCCGTGACTTCATTTCCGTCCGTGATCTTCTTTGCCGCGGGACTTCTGGGGATGGTTCTGATGACCGTATTTGCGTTCATTCTCAACAGCGCGGACCCGAGGGCAAACTGGATTGAGCAGCTGACCAATGGCGCTGCGCAGACAGCATTTTTCATTGGGCTTTAACTGCTCAAGTGAAAACCTTACAGATTACGGAAGTAATCAATTTTTTTGCCTGTAAGTCCGGTACAAATCCGTATACATTTTTGACTCCGGCTTTTTGCTCTGTTCCGTTCCCTCCGCACATCGGTCCAGAAACAGATCCTGTTCAAGCCGGTGTCTGTATCTTACCCTGCTCTGCCATTCATCGATCCCATCCATCGCAAGAATCTGCTCTATTTCCTCCACCTGCGTGCCGGGATACCTGACCATTCTATCTAAATACAAGGCTGCCTCGTCCTCAAAAGCCTCATAAATATCCTGCAACGCAAAGACTTTAATGTTTTTCTTATATCGATCATACTCTTCACTATATCTGTCTGATATCACCCTGACCTCTATACTGCTTTCATGATATGTTCCGTCTTCTTCCCTCACAAATGGTCTCGAGTGCAGGCGAATCCCTATATTAGAGTCAAAATCTGCCTTTTCCTCAAAAGGGGATATTAGTTCGAGGTCGTCAGCTTTCCTTTTATGATTATTGCAGGCCGAGCAGCTCGGAATCAGATTGTACAAGCACAGTGCAAAGAACGGATAGTCTGTTTTATTCACGAAATGATCTAATTCTGCTCCGAGGATTTTCTTCCCCCTTCCTCCTATATATTCGCAGCCGCAATACGGACACGATCTAATACCGAGTGATTTCAGTATTCTGACATTATATTTCACTCCCCTTTCGTCTTTACGTTCGCACATCGCCCGATAATAAGTCTTTTGAAAGCTTTGCAAAAAAGTGTCTTTGGAAATATCCGGAGATTCAGAGTTTAGATTCTTCTTCATGCTTTTTAAATATATATGCGCTCTATGAATCTGCTCCGGAGTTGCAAGGAGCAGTTTTTTTATAAAGTAGCGTATATCATCCAACGAACGCTCAACCACCTGATCTGAAAGCTTTTCAAGACCCATCTCATCAGCCAGTCCATATTCCACAATTTTTTCATAAAACTCTCTCAGCACAAAACTCGGCCAATCTTCATCTGCGATATCATCATATCCCTCAAGTCTTTTTGATTCCATTACCTTCAATGCCATTTCGGCATACTCATTTTCAAACTCATCGTGTTTTTTCCGATTGACTTTAAGCATGCATAAATCTCCCCTTTTTCAGTATTCTTATCTTACACCGGAATCGCTATTTATGAAAAAGCGGTTCGGTTCTCGCCGTAAAATCATTATACATGTCAGTCAGCTCATTTCTCAGGACACCTTCTCCAATCAAGTCTATGTAATATTTCAAAACATCCTTAGTCCATTTATATTTCATACATTCCGAATCTGTATCCGCAAAAGACTTTTTCCGCGCTTTTATAAGTACTTCTATAACATACTCTCCTTCGGCCTTGCCTTCACATTTTCGCAGTTCTCTCCTGTCCTCCATACCGTTTCTCCGGGCAGCTTCAACCGCTGTCAATATTTTCATTGTCTTAGTGAAAATATCCTTGTGATTTGCCTCAAGAGTAGCAATAAAATTCTTATATTTACTACTCCTTTTCCTTCTTTTTTCTTCCAAAAACTCGACCAAATCGGTCACATCGATAAGCAATCCCACGAGCGACTCTATGCGTTCATCCGCAAATGCTCCAATAGTCCTTTTAAGAAAAAACGGCTTAGCCATCAGCGTGTGAATATTCTGCCCGAATGTGGGAACTGAAGGATTCATTCGTCGAGTTTCATCCCTATTGCATATCACGGAGTCTTCGAATGAATCTGCTCTATCATCCTTCATCAGATATATGTCTCTCTGCCTCAGATCCGACAGCATAAGAGGTGAGTTTGTCGTAAATACAATCTGAAGAGGTTCTTCCCGTTCCCCGTCTTCGACCATTTGCAGAATATCTTGTACGAATTCTCTCTGCCAATCCGGATGATAATAAGTATCTGCCTCATCAAAAAACAGAACACCTGCATCGGTATCCTGCAAATGCAGACCCATCATCTCATCCCGTACATACTCCCAGCTCAAAGATTCTTCCTCCCATCTCAGAGGATCTGCAAATGCATGTTTCGGATCAACTCCTCTTTCTGCAAAGACCATTTCGAATTCTTTCCATCCTTTCACGCACCAGTATAGTTTTGATAACAGCGCAAACTTACTATACTGCCCCGAAGAAAACGGACGCATATATGCAAGCGGGTCTTTTAATACCGTCTCCAGAGCCTGTCCCGTCAAACTTCGGACAAATACAGAATCTTCCTTAATAAGATTCTCATAGTCATCGCTCACTCCTCCGAGGTCATATTTCTTAGGTTCGAGTTCCGGACTCCTTACTGCGAGGTCATCAGCAGAAAAATCGTCACCAAAATACTTTTTCAGATTTTCCTTCTCAGAGTAATAAAACAGGAGCTGCATGACAATTGCTTTGTTCAAAATCGAATCCGAAGGATTCTTTCGTGCGCGGCTGAACACTTCTTCCGATAAATCAATAATACCATCCTCTTTATCCCTTCTTCGGGAAAAAGCCTGTTCCGTGACAAAAAATCCCCCTTGCAGAGTTTCTGCTGTCTCATCCTTACTGTACCTGCTATTCTCTTCATCCGTAATACCGGCAGGAGCCAGGAATTGAGAAAAATACACAATCTTGCGGTTTCGGCTGTACATAGGAAGAAGATTGCCGATACTATATGGATAGACTACTCTTCCGTCATCAGCGTTTGCGTATAAAACCTCTGATGAGTCCGGTTCCTCATGGCTATTCACGGTTTTGTTTAAAAATGTTACCCTGTCTGTCTGATTTTCTCCTTCCGGAATAGTAACACCTTCGAACAAAAGATTGGTAAGATAATAATATTTTCCGTTAAAATAGAATATGATAAAAAATACGGTCCCTTCGGATTGCCTTTCTTCCTTCCCGGAAGAAGTCTCATTCAGGCGATAGTACTTCATATTCTCCGGTTTTATGTCAACGCAACCATTATATGCTTGCAGCTTTTCAGTGTATAAATCGCGGCAAATCTTCAAAAAACTGTCTCTGAGAAAATCAACGACACTACTTTTACCTGCACCGTTCTTTCCTACGAATCCGGTCAGCGAAAGTATCTTACTACCGTAAAAATGATCCAAAGATCCCTCTATGTCTGCCTTTTCAAGTTCAACTTTATTCCCGATCCGCGAAAACGCAAACATATGGTCAAATGAAAGCGCTATACGATCTATTCCTCTGTAGTTCTCAAGATATATCAGTGAATAGTGGAAATCTGCTCCGGCCGGATGCATACGATACTCTACTGCTGTTTCAAGTATCTTTTCTTCTTTCAGCAGTTTTTCAAGGGCCTCCAGCTCGTAATCATCCGTGCAGAAAGGAACCTTGAACTGCCTTTCCGGGTATTTCTCCGCATCTTTCCCCGAGCCCCTACAATACATGCGAATGCATAACTCCATTTGTTGCCCAGATTCCTGTATTTTACCGGGCTGAGCATCGATTGATTTAAGCGTAATAACCATCACGTGGATGTCGGACAAAATAATGTTGAAAACAGAGGACGTCGCATTTGCATAATCATGATTATCTTCCACCGAATCTTCTGTCAGCGATATACCACGCATACTTTTCTCCCGCAAAATATCAGACACATATTCTTTCATTCTTGCAGAAACATATGCACAGTCAATGCAGTTGAACTTCAGACATGCCTGTCGTTCTCCATCCTGCGTCCACATAGTCTGAATCATGCTCGTTACATGCTGACGGATGACAGACTCCAGAACTTTTCTCGGGCAAGGATCAGTCTGAGTACCTATCAAGGCGCTTTCAGAAAGCTCTTCTAAGAAGTTACGGTACGAGCACTGCTCAATAATCTGCTGCTTCAACTCTTCGGGAAGTGTGCCAAAGTTCTTTGCAATTACATCATCTACATTACGATCAATAGTTTTTTCCGTCTCTATGCCGGGAGATATTAATTTGCTGACAACCATTATAAACTCAGTATCTGCATCTTCTTCCGGACAGAAATACTCAAGCAATATGGCTAAACAACGGTCCCGTGTCATGAGACCGCATTCCGTACACCACCAGCAGGTCCCCTTATAATTCACATACAGTATTTTTCTGAATGTACTCGTAACGAGTTGATTGACCACCCCTGCTATAAGAATGTCTTCAGCATCTTCTTTCCCGCTCCCATCAACAGGTCTCAGTTCTTCATTCTTTGAATAGCCTACACCTTCATTAATCATATACATCCCGAGCGAAAAGGCGGGAATATGAATTAAATTTTCAAATTCGTCCAATTTAAATAATTCTTCATACCCGCCCGCACCATACATGTTAACCAAAAGACTTATAACTGCCCAGGAAATAAAAATGAGCATATCTCGCAATGCTGCAGCTCGATTTGAGCTGTGTGAAACGTCCTTCAAGCTTAACTCTATCTTCTCATAAAACCAGCCGGCCCACTGCAGAAACTCATTAATATTTCTGGCACGATCCAGCCTCGTCCAAATCTCCTGTTGAAAAACATCCTTATCTGTTTGAGAGTCATCAGATTGACCCTGCGCCGAATATTTTTCAGCGGCAAGACTCGTGTATTTCTGAATATGTGCTTTGGCTTCCATGTATTCCATATTATTTCTTCCCTCAACTAATCAATCCCGGACTAATCACCGAAAACTCAGAAACGAAGTTCCCTATGACATAAACAAAAAGCCACTGATACAATATCTGTACAGTGGCTTAGATTCCTTGACTACTATGATTACGCATACAGAACTATGCATAGACCTGCTATCTTGATTTTACTGATATCAGCCTTATACATAGCACACCGTATTTACGGTTAATGCTTTGGAACAATTAACTTCTTAGGCAGTATCGGACTGCTGTTATATGGCTTACTATCTTTATTTCTCACACAGGCATCCATCACTGTATAGTATTCTATAGTCTCGAAGGAGGATTTAACACGTCTGTCCCTTAATACGTCAACCGCAAATGAATCCGGCTGAGCCTGCGTGATGATATCTGCCATACCCAGCTCCTTTCTATGTAAATACTACATGTTAATAAATTTGTGAGATACTGCTATTATACCATTGCAGAAATCTTATCTCAAGTCTCGAACGCAAAAATACACTCAGAATAATTACTGTTTATCGTAACATGTGGCAGCTCACGATGCAAGATGAATTTTCCTGCGTTTTATCCTGTTTTTGATATGAAAGATAAGCCGTATCTTTTATCTTTACACAATAATCCGCACATTACTCACAGTCTGTCAAAATATCTTCTGCCACGCCTCTAATCGCACGATAATACAATTCGGACACCATCTCTATCATATGTGTATTCGTCCACTTTCGTATGTCCTTATCATACCTGCGTTCAGGATGATTTAAAAGCTTCCGTATCTCCCTAAAGTACGGCCACATCCAACACCCGTCAGAGCCATCGGAACCTACGAATTCATCGTGAAGCCTGCCGGTATTATAATAACCCAGCCGGTAATCCTCGGACAAATACTCCAGTCTTTCAAGTGTCACGATTTCCTGATGAATTTCCACATAAAGCCTCTTAAGGAAAAATGACATATACCCAAGTCTTGACATCTCCCCTCGCAAAATCTCCAATTCCTGCAGCTGCTTCTGCTTTATATCAAAAAGACCTCTTCTGGAATCATAATGGCTTCTTTTTGTCTCCTCATCTCCTTCGGGAACGGATCTGATAATCTCATCATAGATAAGCCCGGTATAAGAACGCAGAAAGAGAAAATATTCTGTTTCATATTTGTTCAAAATGGCCTCCAAAGTCAGTCCGGGCTGGACTTTGGACAAATCTTCGTACAGCTCTCCTTCTGACAGTCTGTTCCTTTCGTTCGTCTCCTCGATTGCATCAAAGAGCTCCTTAATGTCTTTCTCTCCGGAATCTTTCCCGTCCCTGTAAACCTCGTCAAAGAAATCAGTATTCTCTCTGTTATCATCGAAATACTGATCTTTATAGTATACAATGCGTCTTCTGAAGCTTCTGCACCACTCAGACAATGACTTCCTGACTATTTCTCCTGTCTCTTCATCCTCGGCATCCTGTATCATGTCGTCGAAGCTTCTGCATCTGTCGCTAATGGCTTCAAGCGATTTATCTGACATCAGGACAAAATCATTATAAAGCCGCTCCATCAGTCCCCACCAGTAACGCCTTTTGTCCGCCCTGCGTTCAAGGTGCTTCGCCGACCGGCTGAATTCTGCATACATAACAAGACAAAATCTCCGGATGTAAGTGTGCGCTGTCCTTGCATCGGAAGGAGCATACTCCGAGAGAAAGCTGAAGTACCCGAACGGAGTCATTTCAACAAGATTATACATGAACAAGTCAGAGCAAACTTCGGAATAGATGGTAGACGCCTGCTTCATAATTTCCGTAGCTTCCATGCGGGTCTTTGTAATATGCGGAGAAATGAAGGCTTCCAGTGTGGATGGTGCTATGATACTGTAACTGTCTCCACGTGTCAGATACATGAACACCTTACCGATTTCCGCGACAAGCGCTTTATTTTCACCATCCTTCTCCAGTTTTTCGGCATTTGCACTCAGCTGTTCGCTCAGAACTATAAAGAAACGATCTACCAGTCTATAGCGTGGAAGTATTTGGTTGAAATCATCACCAAAACTGCGGTTGGCAAGCAGCGACTCATAAATCTGTTTAGCTGATACATCGACAAAGCCTGCTTTGTCTGCCGGATTTTTATCTTCCTGTACTTGCAGATACACTTCTAATGCAGCGATAGCATCCCTCATATATGTTTGAACACTTTGTTCGTATTCTTTAGCATAAATCGAAGAATTTCTTCGCTTATATGCCGGCTCCCACCTGTTAACAAGTGCCTTTCTCAAGACTCTTACTCTTTTTAGTGCTTCATCTCTTTCTTCGATATTCTTTTCATCGCGAAGACTTATACACTGACGTATGAATCTGTCAACGTCATTTATCTGCCGTATGACCTCCGTAAACTTATCATATTCGTTCTTAATATAGTCGAGAACATTACCATAGCTGAAATCTTTTATCATCCTCATGGCATTGCGGTCATCATTAATAATCTTGCTGTAGGTATAAAAGAGGCTGTCACATATGAGTTGAGTAATGCCGATCGACTCTCTGAGTTCAGGAATATTCGCATGCAGATTATCTATAACACTCATTGTAATCTGATCACATATCAGATACGTGAGATAATCAACAATAATTCCATTTCTTTCAGCCCGTCCTCTATAGCGAAGGTTATGAGCCACTTCATGAAAAAGGATTCCTACCGTCCCGCCAAAATTTGTCAAATCGCTGAAATTGGAACACCACACCACCATCAGCTTCTCGTTCGGAAATGTCGGTTTTGCTTCCTTGAACAGAACTTTGGTTCTTAAAGATTCATCCTGATTTCCGGGAATCACGAAGGGCGTATACTGCTGCCTCAAACCGAATATCTCTTCGCAAAGAGCCGTCCCCTCATACCATTTGAAAAGCGAATTCAGAAGTTCACCGTATCCTACCAGTACTTTCTCCATGCTGACTGTTGACTCAAGGTTATAGTTCGGCGTCTGTAGCGACTGAAGATTGTTATCTCGAATCAGCTTCGAGAAGACATTTAGCGACTCGACTGCCTCCGCAAGTGCATGCTCCATTATAGGAATAAAGTTACGATTCTTCTTTTCTTCAAGCACCTTATAACAATCCTGCATTCCATCCAGCACCATATTAATCTGGCTAATCAGAATAGAGCAATATATCCGTGTATCCGATAGCCCGTTAATTGAACCGCACAGGTTTAGCATTTGCCTGAGGAGATTCAGTTGATAAAGCATGTTTCGCCGATTCGTATCAAGTAGCATGACCTGTGTAAAAACTTCATCCAGTCTCCTTTTGACCCGGCTGAGCGCTCTTTCATTAATTTCCGCTATAAGCGGACATGTTATCGTCTCTTCTCTGAGTCGAATTTCGGTCTGACTGGATTCTGAGTCCTTAGCGAAGATATCCATATTATCGCACTTGAATACATATCTCTCATTGACGTATGTCACATACCCCTTTTGGGCGATATACTCTATCAGTTCTTCACAGATATCAAACTCCTCTCCCAGTTCTGCCCTCATCGCCCGTTGTTCTTCATCAGATCTATTTGATTTTTCTGAGCCCCTGCTTCCGAGCTTATAATCGTAAAGCGTCTTCGAGACATATCTGAAAGCGTTCTCTGTCAAAGTGACGGAAAAATCGTACCTGCCGTTCAGCCGGGCATATTTATGGCTGCTGTTGTCTTTGGCTGCATTTGCCCAATACCTGTTGCTGAAAGTCATCCTTAGTACAAATCGCCCGTCTACTTTAAAATCGCCGTCATATTGTTCAAAAAACGTCTTTCTCTCCGGCATTTCCGGAACTTCGGTTTTTCCCTGACTTATAGACGTTACATGCCTGGCAGAGTCATTACACCCAAACCACTTTTTGTTACAGCTAAGGAGCGTATATGTCTTAAAAAAGACATACCGCATTCCCTGCTTTCCCCCGGTGGCACTTTTCGGGTAATAACACCCCCGTTCTCTGAACAGAGTTGCAAGAATAAAAGCAGTCTCGGGACGATTACTGCCAACAGCCACTGTAAAATCACCGGCTGATATGGAACGGTATACTCTGCAGATGAAAGGATCTCTTCGATAATGCTCTCTCGCATAGCCTTCTATAATCCTGTGTATATCCTCATAGAACTGATTGATTATGCCCCTGGTCACCGAATTTGGCAAGTAGTCGCCACTCTCTTCGTCTTCATGTACAGGCTCAATCCTTGCCATGATTTCCGGCATGATATAAATCTGAACCAAACTCAGATAGGGGTACTGGTTCTGCATTGCAAACGGATTCCCATATGGTGCCGCTTTTCCGTCAGCCTCTCCATCTACAGCTTTGACAGATATCTCATGTTCATGTTTCTCTATGTCCTCTGCCAGACAATAAATCGGTATGCTCTGCATAGCGACCTCATACTTTGACAATCTGTTATCAGACGAGGTATTGATATCCATGAATTTATTGATGTCTTCTTCTATTTGTATCTTTTTCGGTACGAGTGCATCAAAATAATCCATTGCAAGATAGGGTGCTTCTTCTGATGTTTCATCATCTGTCAAAGCATCTCCTAACGTATCCGGCAAATACATATCATATACGTCAGCCCCTTCTGCTGACTCCGGTATATAATCATCCTGTGCATCGGCAATTTCCGTTTTTACCGAAGTATGGACAGCTTTTCTCAGTAATTTAATCAGATAAAATTCCGGTTCGCGCATTTCAGTACCTTTTCTATTTTGCTCCAAATATGCATACAAGTAAGAACGCCACGGCTTTTTTGGGGGTGAAGATTTGAGATTTATTTCGTCAATGACTATGAAGTATACAGAACGACTATCTGTATAATAACATACAAACACCCCCCCAACAACATAACAACACAATTCATCAAGAAGCTTTGAATTTCCTTTAAAGCCCTTTCCCCCCCCCGCCTCCTTCTTGTCTTCACCCCTTCCTCCTTCTCCACCCCATCTTCACAAACACCGGCCTCAGCACCCTCTTCACTCTCCTCAGCGCGCCCACGCAGACCCTCCTCACCGGATAAACCGCGCACCAAAACCTGACGTACCTGAGATACCCGGCATCCTCCACAGAATAGTCCTTCCCCTTCCGCTTGAACCCGGTCAACACGCCGATAACCGCCTCCTCGGGCACCCGCTCCAGCGCATAAGTATTATCCCCCCGGATCAGATACCCGTCCTCCGTCACCTCAATGACCCGATGGAGCACATAAGCCTTCCCCCGGCGGTACAGCGCCACATCCATCGGCTTCAGCCTTCCGTTCGGCGGCGAAATAATCACAATATCTCTCCCCTGATGGAACAAGGGCTCCATGCTTCGACCCTTCGTCGTATACGCAATCATGCCATAGTTGGCAAGCATTTCTTCAAATGTACTCATTCTCTCTCCACACCTCACCCGTACAAAGTATTCACGTGTTCTCCGTTACTTCAGCAATAATAGCTCTTATACCATTCGGCAAATGCCCTCAAGCCCTCTCTTATCCCTATCCTCGGAGTAAACCCGTAATCCCTCTCCAAGGCCGCCGAATCCGCATAGGTAATCGGCACGTCACCGGGCTGCATCCCCACAAGCTCCCTATGACCTTCAAAATCATAATCCTCCGGAAGCACACCTGCCCTGACAAGCTCCTCCTGCAATGTGGAAATGTAATCCAGCAAATTCTCCGGCTGCCCTCCGCCGATGTTATAAACCGCATATGGCGGAACCGGAAGACCATCCGTCCCGTTCTCCTTCTCCGGCGCTCCTTGCATAACCCGAATGATCCCCTCGACGATATCATCAATATACGTAAAATCCCTCTTCATATCGCCGTAATTAAAGATTTTGATCGACTGTCCCGCCGTAAGCCGCTTCGTCGCGGAAAAATAAAACATATCCGGTCTGCCTGCCGGTCCGTACACCGTAAAGAAGCGCAGTCCGGTAGAGGGAATATTGTAGAGCTTACTGTATGCATGAGCCAGAAGCTCATTGCTTTTCTTCGTTGCAGCATAGAGAGACACCGGATTATCGACCTTATCATCCGTACTGAACGGCACCTTCTTGTTGCCTCCGTAGACGGAAGACGAGGATGCATAGACCAGGTGCTTCACCGGATAGTGCCGGCACGCTTCGAGAATGTTATAAAACCCGATGATATTTGATTCTATGTAAACATCCGGATGATCGATGCTGTATTGGACGCCTGCCTGAGCCGCGAGGTTTACAACAATATCAAAATGATACCGTTCAAAAAGTTCATCGACAAGAGCCTTCTCCCCTATACTCCCTTTTACAAATACATGCTTTACAGAAGAGGCCTCTGCCGCTTTATCTATCTGCTCCAGTCTCCACTCTTTCAGCCCAACCTCATAATAATCATTCATATTATCCAATGAGATAATTGTCCCGGAACTCATATCGTCAAGAAGACGCATAACAAGATTCGCACCTATAAAACCGGGAGAACCGGTGACCAGGATTGTGCTGCCGTTTAATTCTATATGGTGTTTTGTCATTTCTTTAATTACTCACGCTTTCCTTGCCTTCGCTCCTCATTATATGCTACGATAAAACGCGAATCAATTATCGTAATCAGTTATTTATGTTGTTTAAAACAACACTCAGGAGAATACCATCGCCTCATGAAAAAACTTTCCCTGCCGCTCCTCGCGCGTACTGTCGCGGCCCGGCGCAAAGCCCTCAATCCCACACAGGCGCAACTTGCCAAATCTGTCGGCATTAATCGCTCCTACAAAATCGCTGTTGCCGGAATCGGCTATGTAGGTCTGTCCCTCGCAGTCCTGCTCGCACAGCACAACGAAGTAACTGCAGTAGATATTGTCCCGGAAAAAGTAGAAAAGCTAAACAGATTCATTTCGCCCATACAGGACGAATACATTGAAAGATACTTAAGGGAAGCAAAAAAAGGTACTCGAACACTAAACCTGGCCGCAACGATGGACGCCGCTTCAGCCTATACCAATGCAGACTTCATCGTCATAGCGGCTCCGACCAGCTACGACCCGGAGACCAACTATTTCGATTGCTCAGCAGTAGAAACCGTCATTCAGCTTGTACTGGATACAACCGCGGCACGCCGAATTAAGCCGACCATCGTAATAAAATCAACAATCCCGGTAGGCTACACTCAAAGTGTTCGTCAGAAATTCAACGCCGACAACATTATCTTCTCGCCCGAATTTCTGAGAGAATCCAAGGCCCTCTACGATAACCTGTATCCGAGCCGAATCATTGTCGGATGTGAAGAAGGGACGGAGGAGGCCGCGCATACATTTGGCGCACTGTTGCGCCGCGGCGCACTCAAGGATCCCATCGAGACCCTTTTCATGGGCTGCACGGAAGCGGAGGCAACAAAACTATTCGTCAACACCTATCTGGCGCTTAGGGTTTCCTACTTCAACGAGCTCGACACGTATGCGGAAATAAAAGGATTAAAAACTGCTTCTATAATTAAGGGCGTATGCCTCGACCCCCGTGTTGGCGATTACTACAACAACCCGTCCTTCGGATACGGCGGTTATTGTCTTCCGAAAGACACAAAACAGCTTCTGGCTAACTACCAAGATGTTCCTGAAAACTTAATTCAAGCAATCGTAGAATCAAACCGAACGCGAAAAGATTTCATTGCTGATCGCGTACTGCAGATTGCAGGAGGTTATTCATACTCCAACGGACAGTATAACCCGATGTATGAAAAGGAAATTATTGTAGGAGTATACCGTCTGACTATGAAATCCAACTCAGATAATTTCCGCCAGTCCTCTATTCAAGGCGTCATGAAGCGAATAAAAGGGAAAGGCGCAAAAGTCATCATCTATGAGCCAACCTTAAAAAACGGCTCCACTTTCTTCGGAAGTCTGGTCGTAAATAATCTTGAGAAATTCAAAAAAATGAGCGGCTGCATCATAGCCAATCGCTATGACCCTATACTTGACGATGTGAAAGAAAAAGTGTACACGAGAGATTTGTTCCGAAGAGACTGACTTCTGACTACAGAATATGCAAACGGAATCGCCTAAAGAAAATGTCAGCAATACGAGAATCATATCCGGTGATTATTCGCCATCAACCGGATCCTCTTCGAAAACATATTATAATTAAAATTACAAAGGAGACCCTTATGAAAATCACCGTAGCAGGCGTAGGTTATGTCGGCCTCTCTCTGGCTGTTCTCCTCGCCCAGAACCATGAAGTAACTGCGATTACAACTACCCCGGCCAAAGCTGACAAACTCAACAAATTCATAAGCCCTATTCAGGATGAAGAAATTGAGCGTTTTTTCAGAGAAGTAAATGCCGGCGAACGCACTCTTCATCTCCACACCACCGTTGATAAAGAAGCTGCCTACAGTTCTGCTGATCTTGTTATCATCGCAATGAATGTTTAAATGAAATATAGTCCTCAGCCTCATTGCGATACTGTTCTGGAAATGCAAAATCAGTTTTGATCTTCATCTGGCACCTCCAAAGCGAATTGCTTTAATGTATTAATATCAATGTTAAGATAGATTTTGGTTGTATTGAGATTTGTATGACCGAGAACATCTTTGATTACATACATCGGAGTATTATTGCTCAGAAGATTGCTTGCAAGGGAGTGTCTTAAGGCATGTGGTCCGTGTTTGCGTTTCGAAATATCCAGACCAGCTTTTTTGAAGTACTTTGAGACGATGGAATGCATCTGGCTGGAAGAAATCATGCCATAATCATTTTTTAAGCCGACAAACAACAGTGGTGAACTACAGTCTGGTCTTGAACTTCTTAAATAATCGATAAGCGCAAACTTGATATTTTCTAATAGAGGCAGTTGATTGAAAACGCCTGTTTTGAACTGTTTGAATTCGATAGTATCACGTTCCCAATGTATGTCTGTCAGATTTAATCTGCAGATATCGCCAGATCGTATTCCCAGTTCAGCTGCCAGCAAAACGATAAGGAAATCTCTTTTGCCTGATGCTGTTCTATTATCAACAGTTGAAATAAGTTTTTGTACTTCGTTTTCAGAATACCGCTGTTGATCACCGTGATGATTTTCTCCTTATATGTTTCTGCAGATGTGGTCTTTACCGCATTCCAGTCTGTTACCAGAAAGCCATCAAATCCCATGTCTTCCTTAAGATATCGGAGCAGTTCCTTATGTTCGCTCATTCTGATACCGTTAACGGAAGAGTCACTGATCATGATTGTCTGCACACCGGCATCGATCTGAGCCTGATAAATTCCAAGCAGTTCCTTTAATTCTTCTTCTGATAATTCCGCATTGCCGCGGTCAATCAATCTGCCTGGATAATAGTCCGGTCCGGTCCCAAATATCGTGCTGCCATCTGCAAGAAAGTGTTTGGCACACGCGACAACCCCGTTTTCAACCAGCCCCTCCGTATAGGCACGGCCAAGATTCTTTACAATTTCGGGATCTGAGCTGTAGCATTCATATGTTCTTCCCCATCTGGGATCGCATGAAACCGCGACCGTCGGTGCAAAGTTCCAGAGCATATGACATCTGGCTGCTTCCATAGCTGTGATACGGCCTGCCTCTTTTGTGAGTTCAGGATCGTTTGCGGCACCAAGAGCAATATTATGCGGAAAAATCACAGTATCAAGGCAGTAATTCACACCGTGCACATCATCCTGCCCATAGAGATAAGGAACAGCTGCCTGAGAATCAAGTGCAGCTGTCTGAAGCTGATCCACCGTTAGTACTTTTTGAAGTTTGGAATCAGGATCATTCATGTTGCAAATTCCTCCACTCCGGCCAGCGGATCATTATTATGATTTCTATTATCCGTAATTGTGATGCCGCTGCCTCCATCAATCCGGGATCTCAGTGAATAATCTCAAACAAAAACCCGACCGCTGTCAACAGCAATAAAACCAAAACCGCAATCAGCCGTATCATAATCTGATATTTATTCTTCTTCATTCGAATCTCCTTCCAGGAGCAACTGATCTTCCCGCAGCTTACGTATTTCCTCGCAGAAGACTTTTACACATGCTTCGTTGTCTGTAAAACGATATTGTCTTCTTCCTCTTTCAGCATCTGTATCAAGAAATACAACCGCCTTCAAATTCGGATCATGTCTGATATATTTAAAAACACTGAGTATGAAATTGATACTGTCCTCATGATCTTCTTTATTGGAATGAAATCCGGTTTCTGAAATAATAACAGGTTTTTTAAATTCTCCAAGTGCGTTGCCTTTGCAGTGCCGCAGGAAAAACTCACCGAAATCATTGTATTTTAACGATGTTGAAGCCGAAAGATTGACCGTAACGCCAACGTAATCTACATAGTCTTCTCCCGGATAATATGGTCTGGCATATTCTGACATCCTGTTCGGCGACCAGATCCATCGAATCTGCGGACAGATTTCATCGGACATACTTACAATATGACGCCATGCACGAATATAAAGTTCTGAATCAATTCCCTGCCATTGATACCAGGGTTTGCCATAATTGGGAGACATTTCCATTTCATGGGCAAACCTGATCAAAACAGGCAGATCAGGACAGCTGTCCGCAACTCTTCTGAAAAAGTCCCGAAGATATTCATCATGATCTCCATTGACTATTTCTTCAAAAGGTACATCAACAGGCTGCCAGGTAATCAGAGGAACTGCGGCTCTGTTGCGGCCGCACAGTTCAAGTTTAACGATACCGCTGTCTGAATACCAGTTTTCAAACCAGGAAACGATATCAGGCATAAGCTCAAGACGGTTAACATCCTGCGGCTCAACAATATTGATACCGATCATTTTCCCATCCACATTATCTGTATTCACATGTCCGTATTCCCATCTGTTCATATGGACTGTTCTGACTGTCGCAAATACCAGTACAGCACCGAGCAGTAAGAAAATCAAAGCGCTGAACAGCATATTCTTCCTGTTATTCATTGCTGCCCCTCCTTCGTCTGAACTGTGAGTTCTCTTGTTCCCCATGGAAGTCCGTCAGCACATCTCATCAGTCCGAGAATGCGGATCGGCGCCATGAATAAACTCAGCACCAGTACAATTATCGGGAAAAGAAATATGTAATAAAGCGGGAGACTTTTCATAATCCGAATATTCCGGCTTCCGAAGCCGAATACTGACCCGATTATTATCAGCAGAACAGTTACAGGCAGCGGGAACGGGTAGACCAGAAAACTATAGAAACGGCCCATTAATCTGAGAATGAAACAGATGATGTTGCTTAAGTATACACTCATCAACATGAACGGCATAATCATGTCCGTCCAGAAAATAAAGCACATCAGCTTTGCATTTTTGATCATCCATGGCGTCATGTACAGATTATTGTATTGAGAGCCTTCTGCCCACCTCAGCTGCTGGCGAAAGAATTTCTTCCATGTCACAGGTGCATCTGTGTATACAACTGCCGTATCCTGCATGACTGTTTTATAACCCTGTTTCAGTGTGAGATTCGTTAATGAGCGGTCATCTGAAACCTCCTTATGGATTCCCAGAAATGTTTCGTGCAGAAATTCCGGCATTACTTTACGGACTATCTCAGACCGGAAAGCGATGGTTCTCCCCGGCAGACAGCCGACCTTTCCGGTTGCACTCATTGCCTTCATTGTTCCCTCGGCACGTACCTCCTCTAGTACACTCGCAAACATCGTAACAAGACTGCGGTCCGGTTTATATATATGCTGGCGAGAAGTGACCCCCCCGTTTTTTTCATCTGCCGAAAACGGCATCAGAAGGTTTTCCAACATGTGATCTGACCAGAGTGTATCACTGTCAACCAGGAAACATATATCACTTTGGACACTCATTGCTTCGACCCCGAGTCTGATCGCATTTCGTTTGCCGGGTGTTTCCGTCCACAACCATTTGACGTCTGTTCGTTTTCCTTTGGCAGCACACTGTTCAGATGTCTGCTGACAGATTTTCTCCAACGGTTTGTTTTCAGGCCCGTTAATCACAACTATCAACTCATCGGGTTCCTGCTCCGTTATTTTTTCAAGAACGGAACAAAACAGTTCTTCTGATTCATCCACAACAGGAATTATGACAGATGAGAAAAACGGTTTGTTTTCACAGACTACCGGTCTGTATTTCAACGCATGAAAATAGACAATTGCCCATCGCAGATAAATAAAAATAATAAATACCACAAACCAATGAAGATTGTGATATTTAAACAACTCAACCAGCATAAGAAAAAAAGTATACATAATTCCATCCTGCTATTATATGATCAGTATATATCAAGCTACCTGGTTTAACTCCTAGAAATTCAGCCGCCTCATCAATACTTATCCATTTTTCATTATGTTCATTTATTTCACTCATATATTCACCTCAACTCTTTTCAAAAAAGAATCTAGTATGCCAACTTAATATTATGCCTCTATCCTTTTGCGATTTCAATTCATTTTTTGTTATTTGCTGTTATTTATCGTCATCTTTGCGTTTCTCAAATTCGAACTGATTTTCTCAAAGCTACTACTATGCAAGCAGTGTCTTTGTGTCACAAAAGACCTATTGCTTGTTGGGGAAGCGCCCCAATCCCCTTGAACGATGCCTGCAGCATCGAGCTTAATCAGAAAAAATCATTTTTTATGAGTTGGATATTCTAACTAATGTATTACTACCAGTTTGGAGAGGATTATTATTTACAACTGTCAGTTTTTTATAAAACAGGCAATTTATAAAAGATCGTCCTCTTGTCAGCCAAGTAAAATTTGATTGATGGAGGAAACTATATGAGACATGAAGATCCACGCATCTCGATTGACCAGGCTCTGATAATGGCCCTTAAGATGCATGACCGCGGGCACTGTAATCTCTTTCGAGCAATACTGACAGGACTGCAGCTCAGATATCAGCTTAACTTTCTGGGTGAGCTGGGCGTATCCCTGGACTCCTTCAGAGACATGATCAATCAGGCGCAAACAGAGAAGGTCATCTGAGTATTGAGATGGCGAAGACGATACTGCATTATGCAGAATCGTTTTTTTTGCAACGTAGAATTTCAGTTGTTCAAAAATATGGTGGCCGCTGAGCGACGGCCACCGAATTATTACAACTATCATGATTAATACAACTGTGATAAACATTACGCTTCGATAGGCAGATTCAGCTGATCATTTTCTTTTTCTGCTTCTCCGTGGTCCGTTTCATTTGCAGCACTTTCCTGAGCTTCCGCAGCAATCTTTTTGATCCTGCTTGTACTGGATTTATGTTTTCTTGCCTGCTCGGTCATGTACGAGTAGAGTTTTTCCAGACTCAAATTGTTCTTGCCACCTCTGGTTCCCTTCGCGTAGAACGTCACCAGCGCCTCTGCATAACCCATTGACCCAGAGCGGCGTTCTTTTGCATTCCTCATGATTTCTTTCAGAGAAACAGATCCCAGCTTCTCTTTGAAAGTCTCGTCGCTCAATTCATCTCCATACACATGAATCAAAATGGCAATGCTCTTTAGAATGTTCGAACTGAGAGAATGCGGAGCTCCTTCCCAGGTGGCAATGCAAAGCCGGAGGGTGTGATCCAGATTGCCGTATCCAAACTTTTTCATGATGTCCTGAATCGTTGCAACCGCACAGATTCCGCCAGGGACATCTCCCGGTGTGATAGATAAACCGTATGATTCTACAAGCTCCTTGATAATCAACTGTTCCTGATTACCTGCCTCAATATTTGCAGTGAAAATATCATACGGCGTAAGTGGGCGGACATATTTGCTTTGGTTCGCAAAGATATCAGCTTCATGCGTATACTCCAGATCATCATAGATCATGCACCAGACCGGTGTATCAACATCCCTTTGCGGATGTTTCTCTTCAATTCTGATATATCACAAATTGTTTTGATGACGCCTATCGAATACCGTAAACGTTATTATGCAACAGCATAAAAAATACCGCCAACAGATTTCACTGATGGCAGCATTAATTTTTTAATTATTCACCGTCCACTTGACGGTTAGCCCACCAATCTATGCGAGTCCCCCTGCTTCTTTACATTCTCATCGTTCATTTACTGAGAAGTTACCTGTATCGGATCCATCATAATATGACCCCAGTAATTGCTCTTCCACATCTCCCCCTTGACGCCGAACACCTCTGTATTATTGATCACAAAGGGTATCACATTCGGAATGCAGTCACATTTTTCCCTGGCAAAAGAGCGGCTACGCTGCAGGATACTGATTTCATAATAGTATGCCCCGTCCGCCAATCCTTTATTCGGAACAGAGACCGAGACCATATTGATGCCTGGCTGCACAGTAAATTCACCCGACTCTGTCTTACCGATTCGCGTCCCATCCTGATAGAACAGAATCATCATAAATCTGACGTTCTCCTGCACATTCTCCGCCTTCAGCGAAAAAACAATGTCCATCGGTTCGTGCGACGTATAAACATTATTATCCCTATGAATCTCGGCTGATACGAAAAGGATTCTTCTGGATATTCCCTTAAGCCTTGGCACGGAAATAAGATCCATTTTTTTGTCAAAAGACATCCCGCCGGCATCCATGTACTGGCGTATGCCTTCTTCCACATCGCCGTCATAGATGAGCTTACCCTGGTCAAGCACAATACACCGCTTGCACAACTGCCGGATCGTATTCATGTTATGGCTCACATAGAGAATTGTGCGACTCTGCGATCTCGAGACATCGTTCATCTTGTCCAGACACTTTTTCTGAAATGCCATATCACCTACCGCCAGCACTTCATCCATAACCATTATCTCGGAGTCCAGATGTGCAGCAACCGCAAACGCAAGTTTCACGTACATACCGCTGGAATACCTCTTCACCGGCGTATCGATAAACTGTCGGCATTCGGAGAATTCGATGATATCCTCCAACTTCTCATCGATCTCTTTTTTTCGCATCCCCAGAATCGCGCCGTTCATATAGATATTCTCCCGGCCGGTCAGCTCCGGATGAAATCCCGTGCCGATCTCCAGCATGGACGCAACCCTTCCGTTCAAGCCGATCATTCCGCTGCTTGGCACAGTAACTCGGGAGATCAGTTTAAGCAGAGTGGACTTTCCTGCACCATTTCGCCCGATAATCCCGACCCGCTCTCCGGCCTTCAACTCAAAGGACACATCATCCAGCGCAAAAAAAGTGTCGCCTCGCTCATATTGCTGCGCGCCTATCTTCTGTGTCGGATCTTCCCGGTGACGGATTCGGGCACCTAAACGCTGTAATTCATCCCGTAGCGTCGTCCGACCAATCTGCCCCAGTATATACTCTTTGGTTATATGATCAACAAGAATCATGCTTTCATCCATAGCGTGTTCTATGCTCTCCGTAAATAATTTAAATTGTATCCATAAATGTTCGCTCGATCCGGCTGAACAGAACCAGACCAATCAAAAAGATAACACCGGTTACAAACAAACTGACCATATAATATGAAATGCCAAAGTACCCGGTTCCAAACAACACATATCGAAAAGCAGTCAGAATAGGAGTAACCGGATTCAGCAGATAAAGTCCCCGATACTGATCCGGAACCAGCTCCAGTCCATAAGCAACAGGAGAGCCATACTGCCACAGCTGCAATCCGAAGCTGACCAACATGGCAAGATCTCTGTATTTTGTCGTGACAGAAGATACGATAATACCACATCCTATAGCCAGGATCATCAGATGAAGCACCAGAAGCGGTATCAGGAGCAACATCGGCGTAATTCGGACACCTGCACTACCGGTAAAAATATAAATCAGCA
Organism: uncultured Lachnospiraceae bacterium; assembly: GCA_902776305.1. Taxonomy (GTDB): domain Bacteria; phylum Bacillota; class Clostridia; order Lachnospirales; family Lachnospiraceae; genus Chordicoccus. Next base: position 33,274 of record CACYPS010000024.1, read on the forward strand.
AGATTACCAGCATCAGCGCAAACTGAATACCAAAAGAAATCAGGTTGGAACATGCCGAAGATACCGGTCCGACCAATCGTGGGAAATAGACCTTTCCCATAATGTTCCGATTACGGATAAAGACATTGGACACATCGTTGATTGTTGTAGAAAAATATCCCCAGCAGATATTACCCGCCATATAAAACAAAAACCCCGGAATCATCAGATCTCCCGGTGCATCCGCAGTTGTCAGCTTTGCCAGACGTCCAAATATAATAGTAAACACCACTGTCGTGAGCAGCGGCTGAATCACTGCCCACAGCGGTCCCAGGATTGTCTGCTTGTACTTCGCGGTAAAGTCCCGCTTCACGAACAGAAAAATCAAATCCCGATATCGAAGAGTTTCCCTGACATGCAGATCAAACACTCTGTGCTGTGATGTAATTGTTGTCTTATAGTGAAACGCTTTCTCCATCCTCTACTCCATCGTTCGGTTTTTGGAACCAAGCACACCCGCAGTTAGTGTGCGAAACAATCTTATTATCTTTCTCAATGCGGATTTTGTAATCGCATTTACTGCAGACGGAAACGGAAGATACCGAAAAACCAATCGTACTTTCTCTATTATTGACATTTCATCAGTAAATGTCTGAACTATCAGCCTTTTTTCTATCAATTCTATGTATCGCTTCAGTTTTCGAGAATTGTAGATATGACGCTGATCATTCGCTCTCATAATCCGGCGGTACCAACTAACAATTTCTGGGTTTATCACCGCATCTCTATGGCGCCCGGCAGAATGAATATAGTGCAAATTCAATTCCTCGTCCGATATTGTGCCCATTAACTCAATAAGCAATTTCCTCTGAGTTTTCTTATCACACTCAATTTGCTGTTCTCTGTGCGCGATTGTAATTTGATCTGCATGTTCCCTTTTGAAAACCAGCACATCTCCTAAAATGCATACGTCACCATAATGGCTAATCGTTTCCCACATCCCATAATCCTGTGCATAACGCAGGCTTTCATCATACCAAATATTATACTTAATCAATTTATCATGCCGAAAAAAAGCTGTAGGATGGCTCGGACCTGGATTGACAAACAGCATCTTTATTCGATATTCCTCCATATCGATCAATGAATGCTTCCATAATAAAGCAAGGGGTCTTTTTTTTCCAATCGTTACTTTTTTTGAACCGCATAGAATTATATCCGGATTACTTTCCATGAATGCGAACTGTTTTTCAAAACGTATGGGAATAGAAATATCATCATCATCCATTCTAGCTATATATTTCCCTCTTGCCTCCCGCAGCCCTATATTGAGAGACTTCGTAATACCAAGGTTCCTTTCATTATGAATAATACGGATGCGGGGATCGCTTAGGGATTCCAAATACTCACTGCAGCTCCCGGTACAACCGTCATCAATAATAATAAATTCAAAATCCTTAAACGTTTGGTTTATAATACTGTCAACGGCTTCTCTCAAAAAGCTGACCGGTGTGTTGAATACAGGCATAACGACACTGATTGGTTTTTCAAATTGCACTGTCTCCTCCATGCATAATCTTCTCTTTTCATAAAAGACACTTGTCGTCATAATAGCAAAAATCCTAATCGGATGAAGTAACGGGACGAGAAATTCTGCGTAAGTAAACTGAATCGTTCACAGAAACAAAGAGCAGTTGGCTGCCAATCACGCAGCTTGCTGCTCTTCTTAATTTATTTCTTATGATGAAACGTCGGTACCATCTCCGACACCAATCTCTCCGTCTCCGGACTGTTCTCATAACAAGCCTTCGCAAGCTCCTCGAGCTCTGTCAAGAACTCATTCGTATCGATCGGAATAGGCATGCCGATATGAATCAGGTCATTCGGGGTCTTCTGAAGCCCCTCTTCATTCATGAGCTTCTCCTCATAGAGCTTCTCTCCTGGGCGGAGACCGGTATAGACTATCTTTATATCCACGTCCGGTTCGAGTCCCGACAACTTTATAAGATTTCTCGCAAGCGTGTCAATCTTGACCGGGTCGCCCATATCAAGCACATAGATTCGGCTCTCTTTCGCGGTTCCGGCGTAAGCACCGGCCTGGAGCACAAGACTCACAGCCTCCGGTATCGTCATAAAATACCGGGTGATATCAGGATGCGTAACCGTAACAGGTCCGCCTTCTGCAATCTGTTTCCTGAACAGCGGGATGACAGACCCATTCGATCCCAAAACATTTCCGAATCGGACTGCAACGAAACGGGTATGAGAACTTCCCGCTCTCATCTTCATGTCCTCTGACCAACGACTATCTACATCCGAATGCGCATGTACCACCGGAAGAATATATTCACGATTCTCATTGCCGATACGGTCAAGGGTCTGGATGACCATTTCACACAGACGCTTGCTGGCACCCATGATATTCGTAGGATTCACCGCTTTGTCCGTACTGATCAGTACAAATCGATTCACGCCATATTTCATGGCAGCAAAGGCTGTCTTATAGGTACCGATCACATTGTTCTTTATAGCCTCACACGGGCTGTACTCCATAAGGGGTACATGCTTATGAGCGGCTGCATGGAACACTATCTCAGGACGATATTTCTCAAACACCTCCATTATGCGCCTGCTGTCACGTACCGAGCCGATCAGAACAACGAGATCAAGGTAAGAATACTTTCTCTTCAGTTCCTGCTGAATATCATACGCATTGTTCTCATAGATATCGAAGATGATAAGCCTTTTCGGTTTATGAGCCACAATCTGCCGGCATAGCTCACTTCCGATTGAACCGCCGCCACCCGTTACAAGAACAACTTTCTCCTGAAGGTACTCTGCAATCTCATCGATATTAACACGTATGACATCACGTCCCAGAAGGTCTTCCACGGAAACTTTTCTAAGCTGGTTGGTTGTAATTTCCCCAGTCGTAAGCTGATACATACCCGGAAGGCTCATCAGTTCACAGTCTGTTTCCTTGCAAATATTCAGAATATCCCGCTTGTTATGCGCCGATGCAGACGGAATGGCCAGGTATATTTTCTGGATTTTGTACTTCTCTACATTTGTAAGAATATCGTTCCTGCCACCGACAACAGGCACACCCTCCACAAGACGACCCCATTTGTTACTGTTATCGTCTATGATGCACATCACCCGTTCCTTCGTCTCCTTCTGCCTCAGGATATCACGAAGGATCATCTGTCCGGCCTGTCCTGCACCAATCAGCATTATATGCGTTGCGTCGGGTTCCTTTTTCTTTCTTAATGACCGTTCAAGCAATACAAATCGATAGGAGAATCGAATTGCAAGTATCGCTGCAAACTGCAAGATTCCGCCTACAAAATAATAGGAAACCGGCATCCGTTTTACAAAAAAGACTGTCAGGATGACATGGAGCGGAATAGTAATAGCCGTTGCCATGGTAACATTTTCAAGCTCTCGAAGGCTGGCAAATCTCCAGATGCTGTTATACAATCTCAATTTTCTAAAGATAACGAGACATATGACAATATAAAAAGGTATAAACTTCTTATATCCCTCATAATAGCTTGACGGAATCTGCGAAAATTGCAAATCAAACCGAAGAAGAAGTGCGAAAATATATGAAAATGCAATAGCGATTGCATCATAAATCCCCAGTAATAATGAGATAAACTGCCAGTGTTCCATGTGGAATGGTAGTTTCTTTCTTCCCATAAGGCCCCTTTCCTTAACGTAATCTTTTAAAAAATATACTTGACCATGTTAAAGGATAATACAACGAATTCACATGAATTTCAATAATTTGCAAGAAAAAACCTTCATTCTTCAAATGACACAAACTAAGCCTAACATAAAAAGCATATATCTTCGGAAATCTTCCTCCATGGAAGACTGTTTCCATATACTGATTTTATCCTCGCTAACGCAAACATTGAAGTATCAAAAAAAACGAACCATATACAGTTCATTAAATTATTATGTTATACTATTTTACATGTATTCATCTTTTCCCAACTGTTATCATCATTATAGTAAGAATACACTTTCTTAAATATTTCGTCTATCAATTAATGCACAGAAAGGATTTAAAACGGTAATGATATGAAAAAAGCCCTTATTGTAGGCGGCAGCAACGGAATCGGTCTTGCTATCGCAAAGAAACTGATCGAGCGGGGTTATTATATTGAGATTCTCGATAAAGTCTCGCCGGAAGCAGATTCCGGACTATCGGACACTACTTATCGCTATCAGGCATGTGACCTGACCCAAATGAATCCGGAATTATTTATGACACTTTCACAGGACCCTGATATCAACTTTCTGATGATAACTGCAGGCTTCGGCAGAGTAACAAATTTTGAAAATCTCTCCCTGACCGAAATTGAAAATATGTTGATGGTAAACACGCTGGCCGGTATCAAAACAATAAGCATCTTCTATGACCGTCTTCGAAGAGATCCGGCCTTCTATTGCGGAATGATGGGCTCTATCGCAGGCTTGATCAGCTCACCAATGTTCTCAGTATATGCCGCCTCTAAAGCAGCCATCTGCAGATTCATTGAAAGCGTGAATATTGAACTTGAAGTGAACGGCAGTGCTAATCGCATCCTAAATGTATCTCCCGGATCTATTAAAGGCACACGCTTTAACGGAGGACCTAATGACTTTAGCCAGACGGAGCAACTCGCAGAGGATATCGTCTCGCATATCTTTGCCAGAGATGAGCTATTTATTCCCGATTACGATACGGTTTTTAAGGGCGTCCTGGAACGGTATTATTCCGACCCGCATGCATTTGGCATAAGCAGCTACGAGTACAAGTTAAAATCAGGACGTGTCAAGAATTAATTCACGTTACTATTTTTAATCCATGAATCCGATGCGAGGAAAACAATGAAAACGGTTATAACATACGGCACTTACGATATGCTTCATTATGGTCATATCAGGCTCCTGGAGCGAGCCAAAAAATTGGGTGATTATCTCATTGTGGGGGTTACTTCTGAGGATTTTGACAGATCTCGCGGAAAAATAAATGTTCAGCAATCTCTTATGGAACGAGTCGAAGCCCTTAATGCGACAGGGTTAGCTGACCAGATAATTATTGAGGAGTATACCGGACAGAAAATAGATGACATCCGAAGATATAATGTAGATATCTTCGCCATTGGTTCTGATTGGGAGGGCAAATTCGATTATCTGAAAGAATTCTGTGATGTTGTGTATCTGGAACGTACACAGGGAATCTCCAGTACCGACCTCAGAGCCAAAAATCAGGGAATTCGTCTGGGAATTGTCGGAAGCGGAAAGCCTACAGTAGTAGCGAAATATATTAACGAGTGCAGCTATATAAACGGACTTGTGATCTCCGGTATATTTACTGACGGAGAAGATATTAAACTTCTTGATGCTTCACAGGAAAACGTTGCTTCCGGAGGAGCCGAATCCGTAAACAGTCATTCTAAAACCTTAAAAAAATCCGATCTCCCTGTAAAAAACAGTTATCGGGAATTGTTGGAGGACTGCTCTGCGGTATATATCGCATCTTATCCCTCTGAGCATTTTGAGCAGATTAAATACGCTCTCGAGCAGGGAAAACACGTTCTTTGTGAGTCGCCGTTAGCACTGAGTAAGAAAGAGGTTGAAGATCTTTTTGAATTGGCTGCAAAGAAGGAACTGGTCTTAGTTGAAGCAATAAAGACCGCCTATTCCATGGCCTATGACAGGCTTCTTCTGCTTATAAAAAGCGGTATGATTGGGGATGTTTTATCAATCGAATCTACCTGCACCTCGTTAGCAGAAATGCAGAATGAAAACATTCTAAAAGGTTGGAACAGTATCAATACCTGGGGACCTACTGCACTGCTACCGGTGTTCCAGATTCTTGGCACTGATTACATTGATTGTAGAATTGTGACAAAACTAACAGACCCGAATCACAATGTGGATGCATATACAAAAGTCAGCTTTATCTATAAAAGATCCACAGCAGATATAAAAGTCGGTCTCGGAATGAAATCCGAGGGGGATTTAATAATTTCCGGAACCAAAGGTTATATTTATGTACCGGCGCCCTGGTGGAAAACCGACTATTTCGAGGTTCGTTTTGAACACTCTGAGAATAATAAACGATATTTCTACCAATTAGACGGTGAAGGAATTCGTTTTGAGTTGGTTGACTTTGTCAAGCTGATTAATACTGGTTATTCCAATAATTATATTTCACATAAAACAAGTGCAGAAATTGCCAATATTCTCAATATACATCATGACAAACGCCGAGCAATACTCCTTGGATGATAGATAATATGTAAATCAGATGAATTATTGGGGCCTATTACATATAACTACGCAATAATAAAACGCTTTAATCATCGAGCAGTGTAGATTACCGTAAAATATAATAATCCATTACTCTAATGAATAAACGCGATTTACGATTGTACTTTCCATGCGCTGAGCAAACTTCAGCGCATGGAATAATTGTCCAAATTAATCAAGTTTAATCCTGATCATTTTTTAGTTAAATGCGGTCACGCGTATCGGCTTCATCATAATATGGCCCCAGTAATTGCTTTGCCATTTCTCCCCTTTGACACCGAACACCTCTGTATTATTGATCATAAAGGGAATCACGTTTGGAATGCAGTCACACTTTTCTCTATCAAATGAGCGACCCCGCTGCAGGATGCTAATCTCGTAATAGTACGTCCCGTCAGCAAGTCCTTCATTGGGAACTGACACAATAACTGTATTTATACCCTGCTGTACAGTAAAATCACCCGACTCCGTCTTCCCAATTCGCGACCCATCCTGATAGAATACAATCATTAATCCTTTGTTGGAATTTAAAATAGGATGTAGTATACTGACTCCATGTAAACGGGATCATTATGAGATGCAGCTTGAAAGAAAAGAATAGATTATTATGTGAAGACTGTCTTCCTGCATAGGCTTTTACTATATACTAAAAATGATTAACAAAAGGGAAGTAGGTTAAAAACATGCATAAATTAAATATAGTTATAATCCAGAAATAGATAAGGTTAAGAAAACGTTAATCGATGTTAGATTGATTTAGTGGATGTGTTTAAATAATTTTGCAAGAAACATAATTTGACTTGTTTCGCGGTTGGGGGAGCATTGTTTGGTTAGTTAGACATTATGGCTTTACACCTTGGGATGATGAGATAGGACTTTAAGCGGTTGATTGAATTGATTGAAACCGATGAATTTCCTTATTCCTATCTGACATCGTTGATAGATCATTCATATAGCAAAGGGCAGAAACGATTGAAAGATGTTAAGACAACAGCAATTTCGATAAATACTGTTTCATATAATTACAATAAAGTAATTTTTATAGATATTTTTCTTTTGGTTCGATTTCCAATAACAACTGGAAAACTTTTCTTCTCGAGCCAGAATTAATATTTGTTCAAATTTTCTGGTCATAAGTGTGGCGGTGATTTTAAGGTGGCTATTTTCCAAACCGAATTAATTCAAGGGATAAGGTACATCGCATAGAAACTATTAAAAAGATTGTTTCCGGGATGGATAAAGAAACTATAAATTGTGTTGCTCAAATAAATGTATTGGTGGTCAATGCCGGTGTTCATAGAGACGACAGTAATGAAGTAGCTGAGTCAGCGAAAGTTATTGAAAATAGTCAGCGAGATATTAATATTGCCTTCATGAACGAATTGTCCATTATATTTAATAAAGTGGGGATAGACACGAAATTGTGTTGGAAGCGGCTGGCACGAAATGGAACCGTTTCAGTTATAGCATAGACTCGTTGGTGGACATTGCATAAATGATATGGGTCGAAGGTGGATTATTGAATGTGTCTATAGCATGCTATTTGCATCGACTATAGCGAGAAAAAGATTGTCGTATAATGGTAACGAAGAAAGGTACATCGATAGCATCTGCTATTTAAGCTTTTTCTAACTAATACTTCCCACACCCAAAAGGGCGTGAAATGTAGTATTTACAATGGTTTCGGTGCAAAAATACAATTATGTCGCAGACAGCTGCTCCGCGCAGACCTCTAAGGGCGCTCTCAGATAGTTCGGCAGGTTGTTGATGAATTGCTGTACAAATCCTGCCATTTGAGCATCAGTGAGAGCAAAGAACTCTTTGACGGTTGAAAGCAGCGCGATTATGATCAGTCTCATGGAATGGTCAAAGGTGATTTCCGCTACTTCCTGGACATATAGGTAGAACAGTTCTCCAAGTGACCGGTGATCTGTGTTTGCCCTCTGGAACACACTAAGCATCATATACCTGACATTAGCAATGGCAAGGTGTGCTGTCAGCGAATCAAAAGAAGTGCTCTGGCATTCCTTCGTATATTTCAGATACTGCTTGCAAGTCTTGAAATAGACCTCGATATTCCAGCGGTATCCGTACCGTATGATGATTTCTTCTTCTGAAAGCGTCGTATCGGTGCAGATGATGGCAATCCAGTCTTTCTTATTTGCCTTGTTTCGGACATAGACAAGTTTCGCCGGTATGCGTCCCAGGATCTTGCCGTACTTTTTCTGTAAGAGACTGACCTCTACGGAAAGAAGATAAGACTTTGCCGGTTTTTTCACCACGGCGATGACATCCATGTGCAGTAGGTTTTTGATGTCCATGATCCCCTTCGGGGTGGCGAACCAGCTGTCGAAAAGCACATACTTTGCAGTATGGCTGGCAGTAACAGCCTGGGAGAGCATCTGAAGGATCAGTTCCGATGCCTTCATGCATGCCTGTTTCCGGATTTTCCCTACAAGTGTGCGGCCGTCGTATTCCTTTGCTTTGGAAACGATCAGCTTCTCGTATTCTTCCCGATCATCGGAAGTGGCAGACCGCATGAATTCAACTACAAGCTTCTGTGAGAGAACGCGCAGGAACTTATGCCAGTTGATCGAGGCGTTATTGCAGAACCGACGGATTGTATTCTTGGAGAATGGCTCTTTATAAGCACCGACACGCATGGACATGTAT
>CACYPS010000025.1 GCA_902776305.1 uncultured Lachnospiraceae bacterium
CTCCTTTCGATTGGGTTTGTTACATCCGGCAAGATGCATTTCCAATCTTACAGGAAGATCCTCTTTTATTCAATTGAAACTGCGGCGATCAGGCAGGCTACTCATAGATTCCGAGCCTGAGGTTCATGTCAAGGCTGGCGGCAGGCATCGAAAACTATAGTGTGTCATGGTCAATCCCACGAGAAAAATGATTGACCCCAAATATTGATTGATTCCAGAGAGGTTTTGTGACAGTTATGGTTATAAATGAAGGGGAAAGGTGCTCCTTGGAAAAACAAGGATTTGTCGGTATATATTACCCTGGGACATACAGGACGGACAGGGCGATCATCGCATCCGGAGGGGCATCCTGCGATGAGAAATTAAGTGTTGCAATGAGCAGGTTTTTGAGGGATGCCGGCTACAATGTACTTGTACTTGGCTTTTATATGTGGGAAGGATTGCCGGATAAGCTTGTTTCCATTCCGGTCGATTATGCTGAAAGAGCCGTTCATTGGCTGGAGGATGAAAAGAAAATACAGAGCGTAGCAATGACGGCTGCATCTACTGGAGCCGGATATACCCTGCTTTCGGCCTCTCTCATTCCCGAGATAAGCTGTATTATGCCGATCGTGCCCTTTGATTATGTTATGGAGGGGACAACGAACAGCTTTAAGAGACTTGGAAGATCCGTATACACATGGCATGGACAGGACGTGCCGTATTCGCCATGGGCTCTGATCGATGAAGGACTTCCAAGGGTTTTCATGGGAGCCATAAAGGATAAAAAGTACGGACTTAGAAGATTCATGAGATATGGCTATGATCATAATCCGGTAAGTGAAGAGTCCAGGATAAAAGTTGAGAATATGCACGCAGATGTGTTGCTTCTGGGTGTGCGTGATGATGACGGATGGCCGTCCGAAGAGGCAGTAACGAGGATGGTGAAGATCCTTGAGGAGGCGGGATATCCATACAGGGTGGAGCATCATGTATATGATAAGGCCAGCCACGCTCTGACAGATGGGCTGAATGAACTGAGCGGATATGCCAAATGGGCTTTTAAGAACATGCTTCCTGCAGAGAAGAAATATCCCAAGGAATGTGAGGAAGCCAGGCAAGACATCTTTAGAAGGATCCTTGCGTTCCTTGAGGGATGGAATTGATGGATTTACGGGCAAAGAGAATATCAGGAGTTTCATTATGATAATTAAAAGAGAGAAGTATAAGAAAAGGCCTGCGGGAGAAATCCGCAGGCCCATTTTTACGTCATCCTTCGATGAGTATCTGTTTCTTTTCGGGAAGTTTCTCTTTGGGTGAGATTTAAGACACCGTGCTTGAAGCTTGCCTTGATATCCTCCTCGGTGATGTTCTCGCCGACATAGAAGCTTCTCTGCATTGATCCGGAATAACGCTCCTGCCTGATAAGTTTGCCTTTCTTATCCTTTTCATCCTTATCCAGACCCTTGTTTGCGCTGACAATGAGATATCCATTGTTCAGTTCCAGACCGATCTCTTCTTTCTTGAAGCCGGGCAGGTCGATATCTACTTCGTAGTGATCGTCATGCTCATGAACATCGGTCTTCATAATCCTATCGGCGTGCCTGCCGTACAGTTTTCTTTCGGTTCTGTCCAAATCTCTGAAATCCGGGAATGCGAACCAGTCGTCAAATAAATCTTCTCCAAAAATACTGGGTCTTAACATAATGCTTACCTCCTTTTCACTCAATACCGTTAATAGCTACTGAGCAAGGGGAAGGAGGGATTAGATCATTGGAACATCCCGTTCTTTTGGTCTTCTCTGTTCCTCTGTTCGATTATGTTATAGCACTGTGCTAACAATATTTGTGAAGTATTTGTGAACTGTCTATGCCGCGTGAGCAGAATGCACAGATACATGGCTATAGGAAATTCGTTAAAACTGTCCCTTGAATCATGTATTCAACAATCCAGTTACCATAGTATGCAAACAGGTAACCGGAAATCTATACTAAAATTTTAAATTCTATGTTTTGCACAAAAGCAAGAGAAAATGGATACACTGTGAACAGTAACATCCTAAGCGGGTTTTCAACAATAAAAAAGCGTAGGGGCTGTTCGAAATATCTTCTTTCCGTAGAGGTCAGTCTCTTACAGAAAAAGTACGGCAAGATCCTGGGACGCATACCGGCGAAACTTGTCTATGTCCGAAACAACAAGGCAAATGGTTTTTGCACATTTTCATATATTTTTGTGTGATTGCCGAAATGCCCGCACAGGCGTAAAATGTTGTTAACGCAAGTTATACGACTCTCGAAAGGAGCTAAAAATGAAGATATACAACATCGCAGTCATCGCAGGAGACGGCATCGGACCGGAAGTCATCACAGAGGCCGTCAAAGTACTGAAGACCATCGCAAAAATCGACGGGCGTTTCGAAATGAATTTCACGGAATTCCCCTGGGGATGTGAATATTACCTGAAGACAGGTGAGATGATGCCTGCGGACGGCATTGATATACTCTCAAAATATGACGCGATCCTTCTGGGCGCTGTCGGATATCCCGGCGTGCCGGATCACATCTCGCTCCGCGACCTGCTGCTCAGAATCCGACATTCATTTGACCAGTACATCAATCTGAGACCTGTCAAGCTCCTGAAAGGTGCTCCCTGCCCGCTTGCAAATGTGAAACGGGAAGACATCAATATGACTTTCATCCGGGAAAACTCCGAGGGTGAATACTCCGGAAGCGGAGCCTGGCTCTATAAGGATCAGCCTGAAGAGGTCGTGATTCAGAACAGTGTCTTCTCCCGTAAGGGCTGCGAGCGTGTCATCCGGTACGCGTTTGAGCTCGCAAAAAAAGAAGGCCGATCCCTCACTTCCGTAAGCAAGGGAAACGCCCTCAATTATTCCATGGTCTTCTGGGATCAGATATTTGAAGAGGTAAGCCGGGAATACCCGTCAGTCGAAACTCGCCATCTGCTCGTCGATGCAGCCTCCATGTTCATGGTCCGTGACCCGAAGCGCTTTGAAATTGTCGTCACATCCAATCTATTCGGTGACATACTGACTGACCTCGGCGCCGCGATTTCCGGAGGCATGGGACTTGCGGCAGGTGCGAATCTGAACCCCGAGCGGCGCTATCCCTCGATGTTCGAGGCGATCCACGGATCTGCTCCGGACATTGCGGGAAAGAATATTGCGAATCCGCTTGCCTCAATCTGGACGGCTGGACAAATGCTGGATTTCTTCGGGTATGAGGAGTGGGGAACTAAGGTAGTAGATTCTATAGAACAAATGCTGATTGAAAAGAGAGCTTTGACGCCGGATCTCGGCGGAACGGCTTCCACGCAGGAGTGTGGAGACGAGATGGTGAGAATACTGGGGATGTGATTCTCTCTGCCGTCTGTTACTTTTCATGCCGTTTGACCTGCAGATTTAATCTGCACCTTATGTGCATTTTTTTCACGGGAAATCAAGAAAACGGGGCTATCGCATCAGGAAAGTGTTGACACAATACAGCAGACATTTGCATATATCGTCTGCAACATTGTGACTTCACTTTAATGCGATAGCCCCGTCCTTAAATTTTCATTTCCGTCTGTATCAGACCATGAACCGATCTGATACTCAGACTACATTATTTTGCCAACACCGCCATATCTTCCATCGCATGAATCATATTCACGATGAACTCATGGCTCGGTACAGACATACCGCATTTTGCGGCAGCCCTTACAACGGAACCGCTGATCGTATCGACCTCGGTCTTTCTGCCCACACGCATATCGGCGCAGATAGATGTCACGCCGTTCGGTGAACCCTCTGACGTCTCCCTGACCTTCTTTATGATGGCTTCCTCGTCAGCTTCCAGTCCGAGTCCGTGAGCCACAGCAACCGCCTCTTTAATGAGCTGCGTTGTCAGCTTCCATGCATATTCATCCGCCGCGATGAAACCGATATCGCATTTCAGAACACCGGTAACAGCACTCAGGGAAATATTGGTGAAAAGCTTATCCCAGATAAGCTGCTGAATATTGTCATGGATGCGAACATTGAATCCGCAGGCATCGAATGATTCCTTCAGCTTCGGAAGGAATCCCGCTTCATCCGGAACAAGCATTCCGACATTGGTATTTCCCTTGCCGCCGTGTCTGATGTGTCCCATGCCGAGAACTGCGCCGTTATCCTCAGTCGTACCGATAATGATATGATCTTTCGCTACGAATTCGGAAAGAATGTCTTCATGACCGGAACCGTTCTGTAAAGTAAGCACGTACGTATTCGGCCCAATCAGGTGCTTATTGCCGCCCAGTGCAGCCTTAGAGAACAAAGCTTTTACGAACAGGATGATGAGATCTACCGGTTCCAGATCCGCAGTGCTTGTCACAGCTGTCGGATGGTAGACGTTGTCCTGCCCGTTCTCTTCGAGTGTCAATCCGTTCGCGTTGACTGCATCCACAACTGCCTGATTCGTATCTACCAGGTAAACATCATTGTGCAGAGAAAGGTGACCGCCGTATATGGAGCCCATTGCACCGGCTCCGATAACTGCTATTCTCATCCAATTACCTCCTCGAAATTATGAAAACTCAGCGAGTCCCTCGATAGCGTATGCATGTACCGGGCTGGAATCCAATCCAACGATCGGCAGCGGGGAGAAGGAAATGAAGAATACATCCTTTTCCAGATACTCCAGATTCTTCAGAACCTCAATAAAGATAATATTCTCAGCCATCAGAATATCATGGAAGGGCTTAACGTCCTCATTGCTGTTCTCGATGGAAACGCCGTCGCCAAAGCCTACTGCCTTGACTTTCTTCTCTTTGAACCAGTTTGCACTCTCCTCGCCGATAAGGAGTCTCTTATCAACTTCGGTATTCGTTGCACTTGTGAACGGCTCCAGCTTATAAGAAGAATCGATAATTACGATATCCCCTTCACGTACCTTGGACGCTTCTCTGTCAAGGTCAGCAGCTGTGATGTGTGTATACGGAGCTACTGTATCCTTGAAGTCAACATATACGCCTCTTCCTACGAAAGTCGTCAGCGGAAGTCCTGTAACGTCCGGCCAGTTGTCATCGTGATGATACGGGCATTCAGCGTGTGTGCCCAGGTGTGTCATAATATCTACATTGGTGTGGAAATCCGGGATAGGACCTCCGGTATTGAAGCGAAACAGTTTGCAGCGTCTTGTTTCTGTTGCCGGATCGACCAGCTTGGAAAGATCTATAAGACGAAGGCCTCCTCCCAAATCATATACTACCTGCATTTTTTTATCTCCTTTCATATATTTTCGCTTAATTCATTTCATGCCCCTTTAAACCGAAGCTTGCAGGGGCACAAAATGTAATCATTTTTGCTGATAAGACTGACCGCACATTGCATGCGGAAAGTCTCGGTCAATTACTTAAAGTAAACTTCATAAGCATTGTTGTAATAGATATTCTGAAGCTCTTCCTCGGTAAACAGATCACTCTGTGCAAGATAATCTGTCAGGTGCTCATACGTATCCTGCGTTGCAGCGAACGGAGCATCTGTACCCCAAAGCAGTCTGTCTGAACCGAGAATATCTTTCGCCTCAGCCAGATACTCGCATGTCACCGGATACGGATACTCGTCCGGAGCCATGATCTTCGGCATAGCCGCGATATCGAACCAGACATTTGCTCTCTTCAGCATCTTGAGCTCTGCGACCCATGCATCATGCATTTCTCTGGCCGGTGCCAGAAGATGGCAGATTACCAGTTTCAGATCCGGGTATCTGTCTGAGATTCTCAGAAGAGCAGCCGTCTGATGGCTCTCCATATAAATGTCGCCTACATCCAGAGCCACAACGCCTTTGTGTTTCTCTACCAGACTGTAGATAGGAGACATCTTCTCTCCCGACAGAGAGAACGGATCATGGCAGCCCATAAGACCGCCGCCGGAACTGACTTCGAACTTAGCCAGATGGAAATGCTGCTCCTCAAAGAACCGCTCCATAGCTTCCATATAGTTGGTCATATACGGGTCAATGGTGCAGGACGGGCAAAATCTGTCCGGATACTTCTTCAGCAGTTCGGCATGATAAATATTCTGGAAACCATACATGCTGCCGTTCATGAGAACAGCACGCTCCACGTCGTTTCTGTCCATGATCTTAAGGGCAGCTTCTGCCGTAAAGTTCTCTTCTCCGTAATCACCTGTCTGCGGAAGAAGCTGGAACTCCTCTCCGTTGGCCCATGCGGCCATACCGCCGCCGATTGCTCTAAGCTCTCCTCTTCTGCAATATCCTGCCAGGACTTTTGCAAGGTGGAGATGCGCGTCTATTTTCTTCATAGTATCCTTTCTGCAATTAGCCAAAACAAGTTTTTTACTTATCTGCAATTAGTCATAGCAAGCCTTATGCGTTTTTCTTCTTAAAGAAAGCAAAGCCGCTCTTCTTTCTGGACTGATCTCTGTGCTGCATTGCATCGAAGCCGACAGCGATGATGATAACCAGACCTTTTACAAGGCCGGCGTGTGTTGACGGTACGCTGAGAAGATTCAGGCCGTTGTTCAGAAGACCCATCAGGACCGCACCGAAGATAGCGCCCGGAACAGTACCTACGCCGCCAAGAAGACTGACGCCGCCGATAACGCCCGCTGTGATAACATCGTTGGTGTAGCCGGATCCTGTCGCAGCCATAGCCTGACGTGTCATGGAGGCAAGAACAATACCGCCGATTGCTGTCGTCATGCCTGAGAATACATAGCAGAGAATTGTCGCTCTCTTGACATTGATACCGGAAATCTCGGATGCTGCCGGGTTGCCGCCGACTGCGTAAATCCATCTGCCGAATACCGTCTTGCGAAGTACGAACCAGCTGAGTACCGCAATGACGATCATGAAATAAATCGGAAGCGGGAATCCCAGGATCTTCATGGAACCGATCGCCGTGAATGCGGCGGGTGCCGTACAGCTGACGATCTTATTGTTCGTGATGACCATGGAAAGTCCGAGAAATACACTCTGCGTAGCAAATGTTACAAGGAACGCCGGTATGTTAAATGTTGTGATAATTAAGCCGTGAACACAGCCTGCAAGTGCCCCTACGCCGATGGCGGCGAGAATACCGACAAATACGCCCATAGTCGTGTCGCCGAACATATGAATCACTTCGACGACCACTACTGCGGAGAAACCGCAGAGTGTTGCTATAGAAAGATCGATTCCTCCGACGAGGAATACAAAAATCGTACCGCAGACCATGATACCGATAACGGATACGGACCAGAGCACGTTCGCTATATTGCTGACGGTCGGGAACGTAGTGGGTCTGAGGATCGTAAGAATGACACAAAAGGCAACCAGGATGATAGGCTTGCTGTATTTACTCCAATTTATATTCTTCATTCTGCAGCCTCCTTATCTTCAGTAACACCCTGACCGGCCGAGAGTACCATGGACTGTGTGACCACTTCGTTCTTGAATTCCTTGACGATATCGCCCTTGCGCATTACAAGAATTCTGTGGGAAACACGCAGAAGCTCCTGCAAGTCGGAAGTAACCACGATAACAGCAACTCCCTTGCTTGCCAGATCTTCCAGAATAGAATAAATTTCATCCTTGGCACCTACGTCGATACCCGCTGTAGGTTCGTCTACGATCAGAAGCCTTAAGTCTCTCATGAGCCATTTGCCCAGAACAACCTTCTGCTGGTTACCACCGGACATAACGCCCACCTGCTTATCCGGATCGGACGGACGGATATCGATCGCTTGAATCGCTCTCTTACTCATATCCAGCTCATCCTTGTCGGAGACAGCAAGACCGTTCTTCTTTAGGATATCGTAGTTCGTCAAAGCTACATTCTTAGTTGTCGACAGAAGCGGAATGAACCCGTGATTTCTTCGATCCTCGGGCACAAATCCGATTCCCATGTCGATACTCTTCTTCGGTGAAGGATTCACCATCTTTTCACCATCCAGATATACCTCACCGCTGATCGGCTTATCTATGCCGTAAATAGCTCGAACAAGCTCGGTACGGCCGGCGCCGATCAGTCCGCCGAAGCCCAGGATCTCGCCCTTGTGGACCTGGAAAGAGATGTTGCGGAATCTGTCTGTCTTGTCTGTAAGTCCTCTGACATCCAGACGGACGTCTCCGCCCTTGGACTGGAGCATCTTCTTGGAACCGGAAGATTCATCTACGACCTTACCGATCATTGTCTCGATGACCTTGGCCGGAATGATCTCATGCTTTTCCAGAAGAGCTGCGTTCTTTCCGTCTCGAAGGATCGTCAGTCTGTCTGACAGCATGTATACTTCTTCCAGACGATGGGAAATATAGATAATGGAAACTCCCTGTTTTCTCAGGGTATTAATGATCTTGAAAAGCATCTCCGCTTCCTTGCCGGACAGGGATGCTGTCGGCTCATCCATGATGAGCAGTTTAGAATTCTGAGAAAGACCCTTCAGGATCTCTATCAGCTGACGCTGACCGATACCCAGGTTATCTACCACCGTAGTCGGCTTCAGCGGGAACTCATACTTGTCGATCAGCTCCTGCGTCATCTGATTCATCTTCTTGTAATCGATGATTTTCCCGGCCTTTCTTGGTTCTCTTCCCAGGAACACGTTCTGAGCGACCGTTAAAGGCGGAATGACGGAAAGTTCCTGATAGATACAGGCTACACCAAGCTTCTGGCAATCCTGATAATTATTGATTTCAACCGGTTTTCCTTCCCAGTAAATCTGTCCCTGATCCTTAGAATATACGCCGGTGATGATCTTTATCAGAGTAGACTTTCCGGCACCGTTCTCACCCATCAGGGCGTGTACTTCACCGCGGTCGACCGAGAAGTGAACATCCTGCAATACGGAGACGCCTGAGAAACTCTTGTATATACCCTTGGCTTCGAGAATAACGTTATTTTCAGCCATTATTCAAGTCCCTCCTTTGCTCCTTTTTCCTTGGCAATGCGATCCATGCGTTTTTTGTAAACCGCATCGAACATTACCACACAGATGATAATGACGCCCTTGATGACATACTGATAAGCAGTATTCATATCCAGCTTACGTACGCCGTTCTCAAGAGTTGCCATGAACAATGCACCGATCAGAGTACCGACAACATCACCGCTGCCGCCTGACAGTGCAACGCCGCCGACGACCGCTGCCGCGATCGGTGAAAACTCGAAGTCCGTGCCGAGCGCTGTTGTAGCACTCTGCAGACGTGCTGTCGTGAAAACAGCTCCGACAGCCGTGCAGAATCCTGTGATAACAAATGCCATCATGCGGATTCTCTCGACATTGATACCGGACAGCGTAGCCGCTTTCTTATTAGCTCCTACAGCATAAAGATTTGTTCCGAAGCGTGTGTAGCGAAGCACGATCTGACCGACCACTACAAATATCACCAGCGCCACGCATACATACGGAATTCCTTTGGACGAACCGCCGATCGTACTTCCCAGGAATGCATACTGGGAAACATTCATCGGCTGGCTCATAATTACGCCGTTGGCGTCCTTGATAGCGATAATATATGCCAACGCCCTGAAAACACTCATCGTAGCCAGTGTTCCGATGAACTCCGGAATCTCCAGTTTCGCTACAATGAAACCATTAAAGAATCCACACAGAAGTCCTGCCAGAATACCTGTAAGAATCATGACCGGAATCGGAAGCAGTGTATAAGCGTATACATTCGCCATTACCATACCGACAAGAGCAATCATACTTCCGGTGGAAAGATCAATACCTGATGTGATAATTACATAAGTCACGCCCACACCAATGATTCCGGGAACTGACGCATCCCTGACAATCGCCATCAGATTTTCCGCGTTGAGGAATTTACCGCTTCCCGCACCGACCATTGCTGTAAACAGAGCGATCAAAATAGCCAACAGACCTACAGATATCAATCTGCGTAGTGTTGTTTGATTCATCTCCTTCATAGATACCTCCTCAATCAAAGCAATCAGAGGGAACTGCTGAATGAAGCGGCAGCAAAACATGGCGTATACAATAAGTGTATCGCACATTTTCTGCTGCCGACGTACTTAACAAAGCACTCCCCACGGAAGGCTAACTAATCACCAACGATCTTCTTCCGGAATAGATGCAACATTGTCTTTTGTTACAACGATGGGCTCCATGATGACCTGAGGTGTCTTCTCAAGTACATTGTAGCTGTACTCGGAACCGATCATAAGAAGAGCGATCTTAGCAGCTGTAGAACCTTCATCCCAGCTGTTGGTATAGATGGTTCCTGTCATATCGCCGCTCTCGATCATAGCCAGAGCATCCTTCTCACCGTCTGCGCCCCAGATGGAAAGCTGGCCTTTCTTACCTGCGGATTCTGCTGCAAGTGCAGCGCCTTCAGCCATAGCGTCATTGATCGCGAAAACGCCTTTAAGATTCGGATGGCTCTGAAGGAAGCTGTTCATAACAGTGATAGCTGTCTCCTTCTCGAAGGAAGCGGACTGTGCATCAACGATTTCAATGCCGGAATAGTTGGCAATCGTGTCACGGAAGCCCTTCTCCAGGTTATCTGTACGCTTCAGACCGGGAACGCCCTGAATGATTGCGATCTCACCGGACTCGCCGATGTCTTTCGCCATCTGCTCAGCAGCCATACGGCCTGCATCATAGTCAACAGCCATAACAAGTGCGCTGTGAACTGTGTCAGCATCCAGGTTTACCGTGATGACCGGAATTCCTGCTTCCTCTGCCTGCTTTACGGACGGTGCAAGAGCTGTTCCGTCAGAACACTGCAGAATGATTGCATTGTACTTCTGGCTGATAACGTCGGACATAATCTGTACCTGAGTCTCAGCAGAACTCTCAGCATTGTAGGAATCTACCTTGATGTTGTCCCAGGAAGCGCATTCTCTCTCGATACCTTCTTTCCAGCCCTGATTGTTCGGTGTTCCGAGGTCATGTGCTACATACGCGATCTTAACCTGATCTCCGCTGTAGGGATCAACTGTTACTTTGTTGCTCTCTCCGCCTGCTGCTGCAGCGGTTGCCGTACCGCCGCCGGCATCCTCTCTTGTGGTCTTTTCACCTCCGCAGCCTACCATAAGGGACCCTGCCATCATCAGACACAGAGCAGTTGCAATGATTTTTTTCATCCTTTTTCTCCTTTCCGTAATTTGTTTGCACGATAGCTTATTTGTTTGTTATGAATGGATTATTGTTTTTTGTCAATATATTCATTGTGCATCTTTACAAAGTATTTTTGTCACTTTTGTTGGTTTTACTTAGATTTTGCACAATATTTTTATTTAATTCCATTTATATTTCAGCGCATTGTTTTTTCATATTTTTCATTAACAAAAAAGAACCTGTACAGCCGGACCCTCATCCGACCGTACAGGCACAAATCAATCTATTCTTATTTTTTTATGCTTACAGTGCCAAAAAGTATCATTTTCCGGCACCGAGCGCAAAATCATTTTAATGATACAGAATAAGCGCTATCATCTCAATCGGCTCACCGATTGCCTCAATACTGTGAGACTCTCCGTCTGCGCAGAAGAATACATCTCCCGGGTGAACATCTACAACGGTCCCATTATCATAATACTTGCCGCTGCCGCTCATGATATAATAGGTTTCCGCATCGCCCTTGTGCTGGTGTACACCGATCTTGCTTCCCGGGTATACCGTCGTATGGGCAAAGACTCTGCCCTTCTCATACATCTCTGCCGGACCTTCCAAAAGGCTCCGAACAGTGATCTCTCCTACTCCGTTGAACGGAGCCGGCTTTGTTTCAGACGCCACCATTTCTTTTCTTCTTACCATAGTTTCCTCCTATCTTTCGCAGTCAAAACTCCGTGTGCAAGTTCCATCGAATACCGGGATTCATCTGACTCCCGCCGCTCTGACCGGTTTGCTGTCTGCCGCCTGCAGAGGAAAGGAGCATCTCCCGTTTTAGATATACTAATTGAACAATAAGTGCTTTCGAATGTCAAGTCTTCGGCTTCTCACGCCGCATCTTTAAGGGAATCGCTGTTGACCGGGAATGTGAAATATGTATCCGGATAAGGCTCATCCTCCAGCGTAAAATGCCACCACTCTTCCACAAGCGGCTTGAATCCGTGGCGCAGCATAGCGTCTCGAAGTATCATGCGGTTCGCATACTGTTCCTCCGTGATATCCTTGTAATCCGGATGGCTCAGCTCTCCGAAATAATCAAAAGTGCCGCCCATATCCACTTCTTTTTCCGTCTTCATATCGAACAGTGTAAGGTCCACGGTACTGCCCCTGCTGTGTCCGGAATGCTCGGCAATATATCCTTGCGGGAACAGAGTATCTTTCTCAAGTTCCGGATAGAAGTACTCTTTCATTTTCACGTCATTCGGGTCCAGAGCCCAGTTCATAAAGTGGGTTACAGCCATCTGCGGGCGGTAAGCGTCGAATATTTTGAGCCGGTATCCCTGAGAGACCAGATCGTCACTCACCTCTTTAAGTGCTGCGGCAGCTTCCTTTGTCAGGAACGCCAGAGGCTCCTCATAACCGGTTATGCGCTCGCCGACAAAATTGTAGGTTGAATAATAACGTATTTCCAGTATGGCATCCGGGACTGCTTCGCTGAGCAGTACGAAGTCCGAGGAATCATCCGAAAGGACAACATCCTCCTCTCCGGTCGCAAAGACTGTTGAATCGGTCTCTGTACTCATCTGATCAGCTGAAGAATCTGTTACCGTATCCGTTACCGATTCCGCTTCGGAAGCCGTCTGCCCGGCCTGTGATTCTGCAGCAGACTCAGCAATATCAGCTGCGGATTCCGCGTCAGATCCGGTTGTATTCTCCGCAGATTCGGAGACAGACGCGGATGAACCTCCGCAGCCTCCGAATGAGGCTGCACAGAACAATGAAAGTGCCAGTATCATTGCTATCTTTCTTTTTCTCATACCAAACTTCTCTCTTCCTTCTTAAATTTTCAAGCGTAAGCGCCGAAAATTTATTAGTACCGCTACCAGCGAGACCGAGCGGAAGCGTCCCGACGGTGCATTTTTTATGATGAGACTGATATGATGCTTCACGTGGGAAGTTTTAGTAGATTCATCATATCGTTATCTCTACCGTCCTCATCGAGATGCTTCACGGTTTTATTTTATTCCACTGTGCGGCACCCTGTCAATCAGCCGATTCCGCAAACGGATTGCTTAACAAGTGATACAGATACGACTTATCAAGTCAATCTTGTAAGAGAAATACCGATAAGATAGAAAAGGAGAAACCATCGTAAACATAATGAATGAGGCAGCCTATGATTTCGCTGCAATCGGCAACCACGAATTTGACTATGGTATGGAACGGCTTTTTGAGCTGAAGGATTTAGCGAAATATACTTATTTATGCTGCAATCTGGTTGATTTACGGACGGGCAAACTGCCTTTTGAGCCGTACCGGATCATCGAAGCCAGAGAGAAAAAAATAGCATTTATCGGCGTGACTACTCCTGACTCCTACAGCTCGTCGACGCCGACATATTTCCAGGATGAGGATGGAAACCGGATCGTGAGGAACGGCGACGAGCGCAGGGTCGGGAACATCATGGTGAACGGGGAGCCGCTCGATTATGAGCGCGTCTATACCGTCGGCGGAACAGCTTACATACTCAGGAATAACGGAGACGGTCAGACGGCTTTTCAGAGTGAGGTCGTTGACATGCCGTATATTGAGGATGTTCAGGCTGCGGAGCAATACCTGACGGAAGAGCTCGGCGGAGAAATTCCGGATACTTATGCGGAACGTTACGGAGCGGGACGCATTACGATCATTAACGCGGAAGCTCAGACTGAAACAGATGGCGCAGCTGACGCCGGGGCTGACGCAGAAGCTCAGACAGAGGAGAACGCGGCAGCCTGACACAAGCGGCAGACTGTATTCAAGAGCGCCCCGGCGTTCTTGACGCGACATGCACGATGAAGAATATACCAGCGTAAAAAGAATCAGAGGATGTACCGTTCACGGCACAACCTCTGATTTTTAGTTAATGAAATATAAGCTTCCGATTTCCGATTGTGTTTACAGAAATCTTACAGATCAATTGTATATTTCTCTACGTCGATAACTGCTGTTCCGCCGACCGCTTCAAAAGAAATCCCGTCAGCCGACTGCCTGGTGTATATTGTGTTCGACATCGTCTGTTCACCATCGTTTACAAAGACTTCGACCGAGAATCTGTCAATCAGAAAACGAAGCGTGATCTCGCCGCCGCGGTACCGCACATGTGCTTTCCTTTCAGATAAGATGTAGTGCATAAATCCCGAGTAGGACCTGTCAAAATACAGAATGCTTTCTGCCGGATCATAGGTTAACGAGGTGAAAAGCTCTTCATCTTCGGCGACTTTCACCGTAAATTTCCGGTAAAGTGCACCCCCGCCGGGCCGTACATGCACTGTGAGATCGACAATACGTCCGGACACACCGGGCAGCCTTGTGCGATCCTGAATACATACATCCTCGTAAAATACCTCTTCTTTCCGAAGCGTTTCGATCTCCCGGATCGGGTTCTGAATCAGGCGTCCCTCTTTCTGCGTGAGTTCTCTCGGAAAAGTCAGCTGTCCGAACCACTTCGCATTCTGCGGAGTGGCGTGCTTGGTCTCCGGCGTCTGCATCCAGGCAACCATAATCCTGCGCCCGTCCGGCGTTACCATGCTCTGCGGTGCGTAGAAATCGATGCCGTAATCCAGAGAGAAGATTCCCCTGCGCATGAAAGTATGTTTTTCTCTGTCGTAGATTCCTGCCAGATATGCGGCATTGTTACCCGAGTGGAACTCAATGCCCCTGGCGAACATCTTCATGGGCAGAAGCGGAATGAAATCCGTCCCTCCGATCCGGAACAGATCCGGGCATTCCCACATAAAGCCATAGTCATTGCTGCTTTTGTCCAGTGTGGACACATACTTCCAGTTGTACAGATCCGGACTTGAAAACAGGACTACTGTTCCGCCATCGTTAAAAGTGCTGCTGCCGATCACACAGTAGTAGCAATTCTCCTTCTCCTCATACCAGATCTTGGGATCTCTGAAATCCGCTGTGCTGCTTCCGTCGGGAAGCATCTCCGGCGTGATGACCGGGTTATTCTCGTATTTTTCATAATCGACGCCGTCTCCGAAGGCAAGGCACTGCGTCTGTCGAATCTCCTTGCTTCCGTCCCCGGCTTCAAACTCCTCGACTCCTGTATAGATTAAAAGATGCCTTCCGTCCGGCGCTGTGATCGCACTGCCGGAGAAGATACCGAAATTGTCATACTGCTTACTCGGTGCAAGTGCGGCCGGCAGGCGTTTCCAGTGGAGAAGATCCTCCGACACGAGGTGTCCCCAGTGCATTGTATCCCATGTAGTCGAGTAGGGGTTGTACTGATAGAACAGGTGATAGTATCCGTCATAAAAGGAAAAGCCATTTGGATCATTGAGCCATCCCACTGTCGGAGTGACATGATAGACAGGCCTCTCCGTTTCCGTGATCCGGTCTCCGTATTCTGTCTCATAGGCTCTGGCTTTTGCCAACAGATCTATATTCATAGGGTACTCCTTCCTGATTTCATGTTGTTGTATTTCCCCTTCGGATACTGATCGGCAGTATGACCTTATTTTCTTTGATCTCATTTACGTTGATCATTTCCGTGATCATTCTGACTGCTTCATTTGCCAGCTGCCGTATGGGCTGACAGATCGTTGTCATCTCCGGGTGGAGAAATTTTGTTATGTATGTCCCGTCATAAGCAACGATCTTCACGTCCTCCGGGACTCTGATTCCGTGCGCCAGCGCGTACTGAAGGCATGCCGCTGCGTAGAGATCCGTGCCGAAGATGCCATCCACATCCGGATGCTCTTCGAACAGGCGCGCTGCCGACTCTTGATAGGTATTATAGGCACTGTAGTTGGGCTGCTTTGGGTAGGAGGCGCATGTAATGCCGTGTGCTTCCACAACTTTACGGAACACAAAATGACGCTGGCTCGAAGGCGTGATGACGCTGTCCTCCACTTCGCCGAACTGCACGACATTCCGGCAGCCGCTCCGTATCAGCTCCTCGGCCGCCAGTCGACCGCCTTCCTCGTGATCTGCAGCAACGTACGGAACCGTTTCGGCCAGCTTTCTGTCCAGTCCGACGACCGGACGCTGAAGGCTCTGATATTGCTCCGAAGCCAGCGATGTGTGCGCGCCGAAAATGATTCCGTCCACCCTCTGGCGCCTTAACATTTCCAGATACCGCAGCTCATAGTTCTTCTCATAGAACGTGTTGCATACCATCGTCTGATATCCGACTTCGCAGAGAGAGACCTCAAATGCATTGACCAGCTCAGAAAAAAAAGGATGTGAGAGTTCCGGAATAATCACTGCGACAATGCCGCTCTTTCCGTGAAACAGGTTTCTGGCCATCTCATTCGGCGTATAATTCAGCGCCTCGATAGCCCTGGTTACGCGCTCTCTGGTCTCCTGCTTGACGTACCCTTTTCCGCTGAGTACCCGGGATACTGTCGCCGCTCCGACACCTGCTTGTTTCGCCACATCCTGTATAGTTGTCATAAACTGCGCTCCTGTCTCATATGTTAATATTGCTTCCGCAGGCACTCTTTTGGCCGGAAGGCTTAAAAAGTCCATACGGAAGCACGTTATGGAAATATTATACAGCTATAAAAGCAACATTTCAAATTTATAGTAGACGACAATGCAATATTTACTTAGCGTTTACTGTGCCGGATCTGCGCTTCATCCTGAGGCATAATTCCACTGCAAATCCGTGCGCATTTTCACGGAGTATTACATTTAACGTCACATTGCTTTTGCAGTTGACTATACAGCAACAATACAAATCATCCCTTGATGCCGGAAGATGCGATACCTTCCACATAATATTTTTGCATGAAAATGAACATAACAATCATCGGAATCGCAGAAACTACCAATGCCGCCATAATAGCACTGTAGTGCACGGGGCTCGTGCTGAAGAAGGACTGAACAGCCAGCTGAATCGTCCTCTTGTCCTCTCCGGTCATGACCAGGAAAGGCCACATAAAGTCATTCCAGTGCGCGACGAAGTCAAGGATGAATACCGTCGCGTAAACTGTCTTGGAGATAGGCATAACGATCGTGAAGAAAGTCCTGACAGGAGAGCTTCCGTCGATTGCTGCCGCTTCGATCAGGTCGTCCGGTATATCATGGAAGAAATTATAGAACATGTAGATTGAGAAGCACTTTGCGATAAAGGGAATTACCAGCGCTCTGAGCGTATTGACCCATCCCAGCTGTGACATCTCGATATACAGCGGAAGCAGGATAGCTTCCATGGGGAGTACCATCAGCGCAACGATAAAGCTGAGCATGAACTTGCGGCCTTTGAAATCAAACTTGGCAAGTGCATAGCCGCAGATCGAGTTGACGAGCAGATCAAAAACAAGTATCAGGGCAATGTACAGAAGTGTATTCTTGAATACATTGGCCATGTTGATGCGGCGGAATACTTCGAAATAGTTGTCAAAGGAAGCGTCCACCGGGAGGAAAGTGGTCAGCGAATTCATGTTCGCGAAGATTTTGGCCTCAGGTTTGAAGGATGCGGAAATCATCCAGATCAGGGGTGAGACGAATATGATACCGATCAGAGTGTTGCCGAAATAGAAAAGGAATTTTCCGAGCATTGCTGATCCTTTTTTGGATTTCATTGTCTTTTCCTCCTTTCTCAGTCCGCATTTGTGATTTTTTGCAAAATCAACGACATGGCAACGACAATGACGAAAAATACTGCAGCGACAGAGCATGCATATCCGAAATTACCTTTCTGGAAGCCCTGCGTGTAAATGTAATACACCATGGTTTTGGTCGAGTTCTTGGGACCGCCCTGTGTCATGACATAAGGCTGCGTAAACAGTTTCATTGCCTGGATCATCGTGATCATAATGACATACTTGATCGTTCCCTTGAGATTGGGAATTGTGATGTTCCAGAACTGCTGCCACGTGTTGGCTCCGTCAACAGAGGCTGCCTCGTATTGCTCTTTGGGAATGCCCTGCAGACCCGCCAGAAAGATCATCATCTGGTAGCCTGCGCCCTGCCATGCCGACATAAAGATAATGGCGTTCATCGCTGTTTTGGCATTGGTCAGGAAGTTGATCGGCTGCAGTCCAAAGCCGACCAGTATGGAGTTGATAAGACCGGTATTGGGGTTGGAATTGTACAGGACCGTCCATAATACAGAGATAACGACCATGGAAGTCAGCTGCGGGCTGAAGTACATCGTACGGAAAACGGCAACCCCTTTAAAACGTTTGGATACTAACAGTGCCAGAGCCAGTGCGAGCACACACTGTACCGGCACGACGATGATGGTAAAGTAAAATGTATTTCTCAGTGCCTTCCAGAATTCCGCGTCCTTAAATAACTTTGTGTAGTTGTCCAGTCCGATAAAAGAGATATCGTTCGGTCTCATAACCTGATACTTGAATACGGAATAGTACACAGTATAGATCATCGGAACAACAAGGAACGCGATCAGCAACACGATTGCAGGGCTCGTGAAAATATAAGCCGCGATACGCTCATCTTTCTTCCTGGCAGAGAGTTGATTTGTTTTTGCCATAGTTTATTCCTTTTTTCTCTTTGTGGAAGAGTTCTTTCTATTACAAAAACCGGCTGTATCGGATTCCGGTACAACCGGTTTTTGCCTTGAAGGAAACTCCGAATCATGCAACGGAGATGTCAGATCGCAGACGTGCGCTATGGAAGGCGCCTTGGCGTCGCGCACGTCGCGTCAGGAACGCCGAGGCGTTCTTGAAGACTTACTCTGCATAGTAGGTCGTGTAGTCCTCGGTGAATTTTTCAGATACGCCGTCCAGCTGCTCCTTAATATAAGTCTCATCCACTGTGCCGTTGGAAGCCGCCTCAGCGAGGATGTTGGTCATAGCCTCGGCATAATCTGTTGAGAAAGTAGCATAAGAAGGTGTACGGGGTCTCGGAACCGCTGTGTTCTGAAGCTGCTCGACAAGGAGTGACAGCGGGAACTCTTTGTAATCCGCCATAGCCGGATCATCATAAGCGGTTGCTCTTGTGGCAGGCTTTGCGATTGCGGCTGCATAGGAAGCAACGTTCTCAGTACCCATCAGCCACTGCAGGAACTGGCCGGCTGCTTCGACGTTCTTGCAGTCTCTTGTAACTGCTGCAGACCAGTCGCCGCAGGGAGAGACGGCCTTCTTAGTGTCATCCGCTACAGGATAGTAGGTTACGCCCCAGTCAAAGTCAGCATTTGCAGTCAGTGTGGCAACTTCCCAGGATCCGCCGATCATTGTTGCGCATGCCTTGTTCAGGAACTCATCTGTGATGGGGTCTACATTTGCATAACCCTTGGCGATGAAGTTTGCGAGGAAAGCGGTGGTCTTTACAGCTTCGTCGCTGTTAACAAAGCCTTCTGCTGTTGTGCCGTCTTCGGAAATATAATCCTTGCCTTCAGAGATATACATGGGCTCCAGCGCGTAGGGAAGTCCTTCGCCGTGGTCCATAACGATATGTGTGCCCACATAGCTGTCTGTTGTGCACTTCTCGGCGATTTCAGTCATTTCGGACCATGTGATCGGATTCTCGATTGTTCTGGAATCGAGGTCATCTACGTCAACGCCGCACTCTTTAAGCATATCCTTGTTGTAATAGAAAGCGACGGAAGACTCTGTTGCGGAGATTGCATAAAGCTGGCCGTCATATGTGCACTGTGCAACTGTAGAGGGCGTGAAGTCGGAAGTATCCGGGAAGTAGTCCGTAATCGGGACGATTATGCCGTTTGCTGCATAGTAGGAGACCTGCGGTCCGTCTACGAACAGAATGTCGGGCAGGTCATTGGATGTGACGGCTGTTGCGACCTTGTTGTCATACGCATAGGAATCGGAGCGGTCAATAGCCTCTCTGGAAACCTGGATCTCCGGATGCTCCTCGTTCCATGCTGCGATCTTTTCTGTCCACCAGTTTTCCACCGCCTCTTTGTCAGTGGGCTGCCAGATCTTGATCTCGACTGCATCACCTGACGATGCCTGTGCACCTGTTGCATCCTCTCCGCCGTCCGCGGTCTGGGCAGCGGGATCAGCGGATGAACCGGATGAGCCGGAACCGCCGCATGCGGTGAGTCCTGCGACCATTGCTGATGCCAGTAGTAAGCTGATTACTTTTTTCATTAAATCCTCCTCTCTTAGTAATTCCCTTTATCGAGAACTTACCTGAAAACTATTTGTGGAACCCATTCCACATTTTGTTTTAAAACAACCGCAGTTTTTTTTCTGCGGCAAATGGGGAGTTTCTTCTGCGAATCTCCTCGTATGAAATTGGAATATGGAACCCGTTCCATGTTTCATTTAAATTGTATATTTCTTATAAACCAAAGTCAATAGCTTTATATGTCTCAAGAGTAAAATAGTGGAAATGCATAATCTTCAAACAGAAAAATTATGCATTTCCACTATTTTTAGTCCTGCTTTCCGGTATTCTGCTCCGCCTTCGCTACTCTTCCTTATCTTTCATAAATTCCTCCATCTTTTCCGGTGCAAAAAGGCGGGCCAAATGGAGGGATGAAAGATACGCCACTGTGCCGCTTCCGACCAGAAGATATGTGATCAAAAACTGTCCGAAACTGCCCGAAGTAAAATTCTTCACGAGGAAGACAATCGGCAGAGCATTGAGGATTATGATGAACATCGTGTAGACTCCGTTGCGCATCGCCATCAGGAAGGTCATCCTGATTACGGCAAAAGGTTTTCCCTCGAACCAGGCGAGCCCGGCAAACGCATGTGTGAAGGCCGCCATCCAGAACCAGCTTGCAGTCAGAATCATAAAAATGAGTACCATGCGAAAGGGCGTGTCCCAGTTGACCGCGCTCCAGAGATCCGCGGCCAGAAACAGGCCTGACGCAATAAAGAACAGAAATCCGGCTGTCGCTCTGCCGAAATTTTTCCGAAACGAGGTGAAAAAAGTATGCACGATACCGCTTGTGTCATCAAAGACCATATGAAGGGTCACATCGTACATCGCCGTCGTCGACGCCCCGATCGTTATGACCGGAATGCTGCATAAAAGCCACAGAGCGCTGACTATAACTATATCGATCAGCCTTGCAAGAAACTTTGTAAGAAACGTATCCTGTTGAAGAAATTTCATATTTTGCTCTGCTTCTCCTTTCTATATACAGGTCTGCCCCTGTACGCTTGCTGCAGAAAACGGGGTTTTCATGCGCGGTTTTATGAATGCGAATGAGAAGGACGGAAGCGAATAACGCATCCATCCGTACAGGCGGATTTGTACAGCTGCTTTATATGTTATCACACGCTGCAAACCGTGAATACCCGTAAAAACGGGAATTCAGCGGGATTGCATATTTTAATGATCACGGCTATACTTTTTGTCAAATAAACGGGTAATACTAAGTCAAGAAGGAGACCATTATGAGTTATTTTACATTAAGTAACGGTGAAAAAATCTACTTTGAGGACACCCAAAAAGGCGATCAGACCATCATCATGCTCCACGGGTGGACCAGTTCGCATGAAGTGTATGCACCGACCATCCCGGCGATCAGCGAGAAAGCTCGCTGCATCACCTACGATCAGCGCGGTCACGGTCTGAGCAAGGAAGCGAATCATGAGGATGTGACCATGGACACGTTGGCAAGTGATCTGAACGAGCTGATTTCGAGCTTTGACCTGCACAACGTCACGCTGCTCGGCTGGTCGATGGGGGCAGGAGTTGTAATGAATTACACAGCCCTGTACGGCTGCGAGGCGCTCAGGCAGATCATCCTGTGTGACATGACGCCCAGGCAGATGAATGACGATACGTGGAAACTCGGTCTGTATAAAGGGAAATATACGAAGGAAGATATGGAAAAAGATGCGAATAAAAAATTCTATTCGCTTTATAAGGAGTTTGCCATAGGCGCTGTTCCCAGGCTTGCAAAGGTCCCGGGATTCATGCTGCGCCGTCCGCTTAAGAAAATTCTTGCAAAGTGTGATGAAAATGTCCTTCGGTCTCTCTCTCGTTCCATGAAGGAGAAGGATTTCAGGCAGAGTGTGGAAAAGATAACCGTACCGGTACACTACTTCTATGCGGTGCCCGGGTCCCTGTTCTCCCCGGACCTTGTCTGCTGGTATAAACAGCATGTTCATTCTGAGTTCCACTCCATGGCTTTTCAGGACAGCACGCATATGATGATTGCGGATCATCCGGATCAGTTTGCTCGTGAGGTCATAAAGGCGCTGGAATGTTGAAAAATCAGAGAGCTGCACGTACAAAAGCCTCATCAGCAAAATGCTACATAGAAGTATTTTGCTGATGAGGCTTTTATTCTTCATAGCGAGATTGCACTTATGATGAAGGCGATTGTCACCTTGCGCGCGTATCGTAGACTTACGCCACGAGTATTGCACGATGGAAAATAAAAAGACCCGATATCCGTTTATCCTTCAACGAAATATCGGGTCTTCACCTGCGCCTCCGGGGACTCGAACCCCGGACACCCTGATTAAGAGTCAGGTTTAAAAATGCCGTTTTTGCTGATATTTACGCTTGTTTTCGAATTTTAGGACAACATAAAAAACAACATTCCAATAGAGTTTCTCTGATGGGATGTTGTTTTTTTTGTTAAATGTATCAAACGATAGATTTAAACATTTCATTTTGATTCTCTTTTAACCTGACTCTGTTTAGATACGCTTCTGCTTATCATGACGCATAATCTGCTTCTTCCAGGTTTTTGCCGTCTGAGCCTTTAAATAATTGACAAGAGGGGAAAGTTCTTGGCGGCTGTCCCATGCTTCCAGCGCATCATAATATGCCTTGCGGTCTTCTTCATGTATGATGACAGGAGGATGATCGTGCAGAAGCAGGTAATAGTTCATTGCAATCCGCCCTGTTCGTCCATTCCCGTCAGCAAAGGGATGAATATTCTCAAATTTTGCGTGGAAGTATGCAGCTGCCGTTATTATTTTATCATCAGGCACATCTACAAGTTCTTCCAGAAGTTCCGTAAGTTCTTCCTGCACATCTTCCGGAGCCGCCCCTACTTCATTCCTGCCGGTCACAAAGTCATGTTGTTTGTATTCTCCGGGACGTTCTCCCAGTTGCCAACGTCTTGTATCATAAGTATTGTTTGTCAGCTGATACTGAAACTCTTTTATGAGAGACTCGTCCAATGCCCGGCGCAAATTAAATGAGGACAGCAGAAGTTCATTTGCTTCCTTCGCGTTCCGTATCTCAAATAAAGTACGCAGGTCACCTGTATAGTTCGTTACCCCGTCATGTTCAAAAATTTCGCGTGTGTCATGATAGGTGATATTCTCGTTTTCAATTTTTCCCGAATGATATGCAAATGCTATACTGTTGCTGTTTAATGCTTCAGCTAATTCCGCATCATTTGTTATTCTTTTCTGCCTCCATAGGGATACAGCTTTTTCATAATCTGTCATTTTCGACCTCTTTTGCTTTTTCAGGCTGATCATCTTTTATCATTATAACACAGCGGGCAGGGCATCTCTATCATGTCAGTTTCTATCAGCCATACTTTTTTTCAGCTCCTCATATCTTTCCTGCATTTTCTTGAATAATTTCTCGTCCCCCGTCACAAGGTTATCCGGATGGAGTTCCTTGCAATACTCCCGGTACTGTTTTTTCAGGGATTTCAGATCATTGCAGCCCATAAAGAAAAGAGGCTCTCTTTTACCGCTTCTCAGGAGTTCCCGGATCTCGTCGTAGTCCTCCCCCATTGAACTCCAATACTCCCGCCAGAATGCTTCGCCCTTATCTTCCCATTCAAATCCAAACGGATCCCCCGCAGATTCCTGATTTTTCTCTGTGCTCTCTTGATAAGAGCGTTCTTCTTTTTCTTCTGCTTCTTCATACTTTCCTGTAAAACTGCTGTCAGAATATCCCGCTGAATGTTGTCCGGCATTTTCCGTTTGCTTTTTTGAATCTTCCTGCGCTGCCCGCCACTGTTCCTTCCGTTTCTTCTGATGTTCATCACGGATCCACATACAGCATCCGTAAGCCATGCCCACGATCAGGAAGGCCGCCGCAAGGATCACCGTAAGCCTAAGGTCCAGAGGGAAACGGTAATGCATTTTTATCACAAGAAAAATGATTACCTTCTCAATCACCGCCCGTGCAAACACCTCGTCACTGACCGTAATATATTCCGGAAGTGCCTGCAATGCAGTTATGAGGAATGCTACTGCCGCAGCAATAGACGGACCATGCAGCCTGTACGCTTCCACCTCCGGCTTAAAGACACCTATGATCCACATGGCAGCGTCGCACACAAGGAAAGCAGATAGTACGCCAACATGGATTTTTTCCGGCCCGAAATAACAATCATCGACCAATATCTCTACCAGCGCATGACCTATCTTCTCGAAATTAAAAACTGCCACTGCAACAAAGATGCCGAATACTGCGGCCTGCTTGAATTCCAGTCCTTTTACAAAAACATACTCCTGTACAAATATCCACTTGTACAGGTAAAAAATCAGAATGAGTGATGCCACTCTGGAAAAAAAATCAAGTGTTTCATCAACTGTATTTATTGCCTCTTTTGATCGCATATTCTTTCTCCCGGCATTATCATGCAGAATCATTCACGGTAGCACTTACTGCTTCCTTCATCTTTAAGTATCTCACTAATCCGATATTATTTGAAAATGTCGTAGTGGGTAGCTCCCTTAATGTAAAGCTCATAAGCAGCCTCTTCGGATATGCCCATCTCCTCAGCAATCCTTTTCGCTTCCTGGACGATCCGCATAGCCGCAAATTTCCGCTGTTCCGGCGTCATGCTATTCATTACGTCTTTTCTGGTAAAGTCTTTCATCGTGAATTCAGTAGCCATAGTGCCCTCCTTATATCCCGGACCCGCTTTTGACGGATCCGGGCACTTCCGAAATCGTTTTTTGATTCTTTTAAAACAGAGAAAGCTAATCTTATATGTAACTTGCTTGCCCTATCTGCGATCGTCTTGTTGCAGTCTGATGAGAAGTGGCCTCAGTTCTTCAATTGTTACCGGATGCTCTCCTCTCTACGTGATCCCTTCGTTCTGTCGCAGAAGCTCCATTAGGTCAATCTTGCTGAAGACTATCGTCGTGTTTGCCTGCGGATCAATATCTATCACAAGAACTTTCTTTCCGAATTTGGCAGCCATGTTATATGCGATTGCCTGCACGGAAGAAGACTTACCTGTTCCGCCTTTGTTGTTGATGAAGGCATATGTTTTCATAAATATCCTCCTTTAATTCCTCGTTGCAGTTCAGCACCTTCTTAGGTGTTTTTTTATTTGTAATTATATCACTTTCTTTTTATTTGTCAAGTTTTATTCTGACTGCAAGCATTAAATTTCGGCATTGTATTTATTTTAATACAATACCCCTTTTATGGTGTTTCACTAAAAAATGTGTTATACTCTGGAAAGGAGGTGCCTTAAATGATTACATATGATTACGACTATATTTATCAAAATCTCAAGATCAGAGGTTACACTCTAGAATTTCTACGATGTGAAAAGATATTATCACAGAGCACTATACAAAGATTGCGCCATAACGATCCGATAAGTACAAGCACGATAGACACGCTTTGTACCTTACTGGATTGCCAGCCCCAGGACTTCATACGCTATTGCAGGAATACAAATGACCTGTCATATATTAATAGTCTTGAAAAAAATGTATATGGAAGAATTTTTACGAGCGGAACAACATCTGCAGATGATACCCAATGGAAAAAAACAAAAGATCTTCGTGGAAGAGAATAGAATCTCAGATTTTAGGGTATGTGCCATTTATGGCACATACCCTAAAAAATACTTCCGTGACGGTAAAACCGGCACGGCTCTTAATCATTGAACGATAGATAGTAACTGCTTTGAAATTAGGCTATGGATTTGTGCAGTAGGATGTGTTCCATCACTCAGGTATGCTGTCACATCCGGAGTGATCCGGTCACCATTCTTCGTCATAAAGCGCTCGAAATCTACATAGGCATAGCCTGACTCCATGACCCATTTTGACATCTTCCGATGTGCTAAAGTCTTGACCTGTGCTAACGCATCCTTTTTATTCAATTCAACATAGATTTCTTCCAGAGTAGACGTTCCTTCGAATTGATCGAGAAGGGCAGCATACACAACATCATAATCACAACCGTCAAGATGCAGTCCCAGCCTCTCTATCATATTGAGGCCGCAGAATTTGCACTCATCCGACTGGGATCCGCTCCTTATCTGATAGACTTCATACATCGGAGTTTCTTTGTTCCACGATCTCATAAAATCGCAAAAGTTAAAGGCCGGTCTTTTTTCATTATCCATACACTACCTCGCCTTTTTCTTTTGCTTGTAGCTTTCAACCTTCTTTTTCAGATCCTGATTAGGCACCCACTCTTCCGTTTTCTCTTTGGTCTCGGCATTATAAGTTGTGACTTTTGTTTTTCCGCTACTATTACGCTTTAGCCATAGCCCTTTGCCGAACTGGTTCTCGTGTACATACTTGCGCGGCACAACAAAGGTCTTCCAAGTGCCTCCGTCCTTAAAGCGGATTTCTGCAAATTTTTCCGGCTCACCGTCCGCTCCTGCCTTTTCAAATTCCTTCATGCAGCCTTTTCCGAATTTGATCGTGATCTCAGCATAATCACTGACCTTGTTCGTTTCTCTATGAACAGTCCTGAACTGTTTCGGGTCACTAAGGTACGACCATATCGTTGTCTTCTGCAATTCGGACAGGCACTTTTTATAGTTTTCTACCGTTCTGTCGCCTGCACGAAGCTTTTCCATGTCTTCAGCATTAAGTGCGATCTCTACGCCTGCCGGATAGCGTTCATTTGTCTTTTCTGCATCATAGTACTCGACACATTGATACAGGGATCCTTTATCAGACAGGTAAAGTGAACGTGTCCCAACTAGTGGACCATGAGAACTGTCGGGTTCTTCGTACATGAGCTGCATCTGGTAAATGTCCTCGACACAGATCTTTGTTCCTGTGCGGTCAAGCCAGCCTTTTGTTACTGCCATTTTTCATACTCCTTTCTAATTTTTACTGTGTCGTGGGAAAACAGGCATAAGAAAAGACAGACATTTCTGCCTGCCTTTTCTTATTACTCAAAGGAGAATGCTTATGCTCTTCCTGGGGTAGTGCTGAATTATTCTGCTATTTTTCCCACCTCCGGTAACTATAGCATATCATTTTTTATTACTGTCGTCATCTGCACCCATATGCACTTTTGTAAACTTTTTGTTAACATTTTCAATCATCTTTAGGATTGTTATAAGGCATGTCTTTATTTATCACGAACGCTTTTGCATTAGATTTCTTTCATTATTTCTAAGAATTTATCAAGAGTATATGCACCGTCTATACCGAGTTCCTTCTCCTTAAATACCATAAAATATCTATAGTTGCGTCCAGCCTGCTCCTGCCACTTCCTGCCAAGTTCCAATTTTGCTTTAGTATCCTCTCCATCAAGATAGTCACCTTTGGCTTCAATCAGAATAATTTTTCCGGATTTTGACATGACTACAAAATCAGGATAATGGTTGAAATAACCGTTAAGCCGCAATTCCTTCCTTTCAATATTCCTATGCCACCAGCGGATGTTATCTGTGCTGATCAAGGAATCTATAACCTGTCGCTCAAAATTATTCATGTCATCTTTTTCAGCCTCATACAGCGAATACGGAATAGAGTCAATTGTATGGGCAGGAGTGATCACAGGCTTCATTGTATAAGATTCACGGCAGATAATCTTGCCGCTGTCGAGCCATTTTTTAAACAGCTTTCGACGATACGCTACTTCAAGAGTATCAATCTTTTGCTGTATCTTCGCTGCATATACAGATATTGCAGTTTCCATGGTTGCCAACTCATCATCAGTCATATTTGACACAATACGCCGCACATATTTCTCCACTTCCGTTGTCGCATACCGATTGTTCTTGTTAATCTGTTTCGCTATCATATTAGTGCACTGGCGTATCCGACCTTCTTGTGGCAGGCTTTCCAGATACTTTTGAATATACTCGCTTTCCGAATTTGAAACCCGTTTATATTTTGGGACAGCCTCACCCTCTTCCTGAATATCTACACGATACATTTCCCCGGTAGCAAGTTCAAAACTGACCTGTGCATCCTGTTCGTTCAAAGAAAATCCCTCGGACAAATGCTCCGGCTCTAGCAATTCATAAGTGCTTCCGAAGAGGTCAGGAGCACTTTCTATGTAAAATTGCGGAATGTGCATGTTCTCAACATCATCTCGGTATTGCTTCTGAATCGTGTTCTGCGTCAACATTTCGCCAAGCTCACCTCCGACAAGTCCATTGTCCGATTTATTGTTAATCTCTGCATTATACTTTTCAGATTGCGCGATTGCTGAATCAATCATTTCCGCTACTTCGCTTCTTGTTTCGCGAACCCCTTCGATTCCATCAACAGGATCATTTGCGACCGCCTGTTTAACTTCCCGGGGATTTACATCAGCAAAGGTATCGTCATCCTCCCCTATCGGCAGAATTTCTTGTACAAATGATATTTGTTCCGGCTCCGGAGCAGACTGTACCGGATTCTCCTGTGTAAATAGCTCATCAGCTATACGGTAATCCCTTCTGCTGAATCCTGATTTATTAAGGCCGGCCACAATACTGTCCAAGGTAGACCGAAAATCGTTAGAGCAGGTCAGCACATAGGAAGTGTTTAGAAGTGGTGAGGAATGCTGCCGGGTATAAGGCTGCCGCAGTATCCTTCCAAGAATCTGCTCCACATCTACCTTTGATGTCTTATTCGCAAGTGAAGCAAGGATATAGGCAAACGGACAATCCCAGCCCTCCTTCAATGCATTAACCGTAATTATATACCTGATCTCGCAATCAGGACTCATGAGTTCTGTATTGCCGATATCATCCACCTTAGATGTCTTGACAGCGATCTGCTTTCCCGGAATGCCCATCTCTATCAGTAAGTTCTTTATCCTGTCGAAAGTATCGCTGTCCTCGTTGATTTTCGGTTGTGCCTGGAACAGAACAATAGGACGGATGTACTTTCCTCCTGATGCCTGTTCCTCTAACGCCTGTTTCTCAATATTCCCCCGAAGCTGAATCGCGTCTTGAATAACAGACTGTCTGCTGTTCCTGTTGAATACGACCACGGGCAGTTTGACCATGTTTTCTTTCTTTAGTTCCCTTGCGTCTACATACGATATAATATTGCTGGAGCTGCGCGGGGTTGCGGTAAGTTCCATAATAAAAGAAGGATTCAAATTATTGAGCATCTCCACGCTCAAAGTCGATCCGGCATTATGGCTTTCATCCACTACAGTTACAGGGGACAGATACCGCAGAACCTGAATCAGCGCAGTATCCGGTGTATCGGCAAGCAGAACCGATTTGTCAACAAAGAATTCAGCAAAGCGAAATAAATTCCCGTTCTCCTGATAGACCTTTCGCACATCCTTTTTCTTGCTGTCAATGCGCAGGGACGCATAGCTGAGTACACAGATCGTCAACATTTCACGGATGGTATCCGGGGAGAAGTTCTGCCCGTTAAGAAGCATCTCTTTCGTATAAACGCCAACCCTTCCCGCAAAATCCATATCCAGTCTTTGCCGGTAAGGATGGCTTACATCGGAAAGCGTACGTATCGTCTGCGTAAGAATGGAATCTGATGGCACGAGCCACACGATCACCTTAGGCTTATCAGCCGGGAGATGGTCATATATCTTTTTTACAGCTGAGCAGGCCATAAAAGTCTTGCCGCCACCTGTGGGCACCTTCATGCACACATGCGGAACGCCCCTGATTTTATTCTGATAAAAAGGTACACCGCCTGAACCGACACCGATATCCTTTCCGCTCCAATAACTGTTCCAGCCTTTTACGATGTCATTCTCCTGATCTACCGCATCCATAAAAGAAGAGAGATCACTCATGACAGCATTTTGATATCTTTTCAGTTCCATGGATCCCATTCTCCTTTATAATTTGCTGATGTCACGGGGAATTTTCTTGAAAGTGATATGCCAGTTTTCAAGTTCCCTCTGACTGAGCGTACACAGGTCTGCGTACATTACATAACCGTCCGACTTGGTTTTTACTGTGTGCAGAAAATCCCGGTTCAACGTGGTTATTCTGTCCTTCTCGTAATTGAAGTAATAAGAGACATCCATGTACGTCCCCATGTAATATGGCTCGTCTTCTTTGCGAGTCTCAAGAGGCTGCTTTGTTTCAGTAAAATAGACATACTTACGAATCTCATCTTCACCGATGTCCTCATTGAGAACATCACCATTAAAAATGGGCGCACCAAGTTCATAATAGCTGAAACTTCCTCCTGTTCCGGGAACTGTTTTTTTTCCCTCTCCATAACCGTCTATTACACGCTTAACACGTTCGGCTGTAATAGTATTAGCATAATCCATCATCTCAATCATGATAAACTTACGGCATCCACCGTCCTGTTTGTTTTTATTAAATATAGCATGAGCGGTTGTACCAGAACCAGCAAAGGAATCAAGTATGATAGACTCTTTATTTGTAGCTATCTGCAATATCTGCTCTACAAGACGAGCCGGCTTAGGTGTGTCAAACGTAGAACGACCTTCAAATATGCTTAAGAGTTCTTTTTTAGCTTCATCTGTATGCCCAGTTTCTTTGAATGACCAATAATTCGTGGCTGGCTTGCCACCAACATTCTCAAGATAAGTTTTTCTTCTGATACCACCTTTCCCATTAGATGTAAAATAAAACCTTGGCCATTGACCTCGCTTTATGACTGCCTTGACATCTTTTTTTGCTTCTTCAAGTGGCTTTGATAATACAATTGCCTTTACACCAGTGCGGACCTCCGAAGCGGAGATTCCACATACCGCAGCTCTTTCATCTGCATCATCAAGTACTTTTAATTCATAGGCTGTCCAATCATTCATTATTTCCAACATAGTTTCCTGTTGATATCTCCAACATGCCTCTTTTGTTGGATAAATCATCTTCCCAGAAAAAGGGTGTTGAATTGCATACACCATCCCTTGATGAGTTATCGCTCCTGGAGCAAAAGCTGATGTATTTTGCCATGCGCCTTGCGGATCGTTATCAGGATTTTTATATTTTGAATCCATCTCCACAGTTCTTGGCAATTTATAAGGCTCCCAATTTATATTTTTACTATATACTACTATATGCTCGATTTCAGTAGGAATGCCTTTGGAATCATTTCGCATCGAGTAGGTTCGCTGCCATGAAATATTCCCCACAAAACAATTAGAGCCGAAGATTTCATCGCACATCAGTTTCAATGTATATAATTCATTATCATCAATACTAATAAATATTGCACCATTAGCCGCCAGAAGCCGCTGTAGAAGTTTCAGTCGTGGGTACATCATGCAGAGCCATTTATCATGCCGAGATAAATCTTCTCCCTCTTTTCCTACGACCTCTCCAAGCCATTTCTTTATTCGAGGATCATTTACATTATCATTATAAACCCAATTTTCTTTTCCCGTATTATAGGGCGGATCAATATAAATACACTTTATCCGACCCTCATACTGGGGCAGAAGACTTTTTAGCGCAAGCAGATTGTCCCCGTGAATAATCATATTCTCACTGCCGTTATCTTCCTCGTGCCGGCCGTTTTCATCATAGCTGTATTTCCGATCAAGAACGCAGTATGGCACATCCAGATGATGATTTACGACCTTGCTTTTTCCAATCCATTCCAATACCGGCATAAAATTCTCCTTTTCCCGAAAAACATCTTTACCTATGGCATCAATATACTTCAGTTCATCCAAACAAGCTCTTTGATTCATAATGGAGCCAGGTAATAATCTCAACCATTATATCATAAAAAACTACAATCCGATTATTTGAAGCTTTTATTCTTCTTATGCTTCTGTGTCCTGTCATCGAAATGCTTCATCAAATCTTTGCCGATCGTCTTTCGCATTACGTGCCCGGACAAATTCAAAATGTCATACTCCTTCTCGGGACAAATGTAAGCCGACATTGTAATTTCTGAAAGTCTCAGTGTGTTCTTTATCGGAACAGCTACATATTCTTTTGTTCCTGAAATCCTGAAAATTAAGTGTTGGATTAAGGCTCTTAAATATAGCGATCCACGTTCAACTACACTTAACAACCGTTCATTTACTAACAAGCATATCTGTAGTATAATGCTATAAAAAGAATTCGAGGTGAAACAGTTTAATGAAGGATTTATTAACAGCCGAAGGGCTTGTTGCTCATATGGAGAAGAAGGGCATTACTTTTAATCGTATTACCAAAGAAGATGCTCAAATTTTCCTAGAACATAATAACTACTATATGAAGCTTGCCTCATATAGAGCAAACTATAAGAAATATCCAAACGGTTCAAAAGCAGGCCAGTATATAGGATTAGATTTTTCATGTCTTCAGGAATTATCAAAACTTGACATGCGGATTCGGTATTTAGCTTTTCAAATGGCGCTTGACATTGAACACTTTATGAAGGTTCAACTTCTCAACAACATTGAGAACAACTCAGAAGAGGACGGATATAAAATCATCCAGAAATTTATAGCAAAAGACCAATCTTTCGGAATATTAAAAACAATTCGTGCTCATAAAGCAAGTGCTTACTGCAAAGACTTAATTGAAAAATATTATCCTTATTTTCCTGCGTGGGTTTTCGTCGAGTTAATATCTTTCGGAGATTTTGCATATCTTTGTGAGTTCTATAGTGAAACATACGGAGTGGTAATCGGTGATCGAATTTTGCTCAATTCAGTACGTGACATTCGAAACGCCTGTGCGCACAGCAACTGCCTTATTAATAATCTTGCTCCCGGTAATAATAAAGCCCATCAGAGTGTAGTCAATAGAGTAAAAACTGTAGCCTCGATTAGTGAAAATTCAAGAGACAAAAAGCTCAGCAATAAATGCATTTATGATTTTGTATGCCTTCTTTATGCATATGACGAAATTGTATCTAGCCCTGTAGCAAAACAGAAACGTTTCGATGAACTTGAAGAATTTTTTGAAGGTCGCATGGTTCAAAACAAAGACTGGTTTATGAACAATAA
Source organism: uncultured Lachnospiraceae bacterium (assembly GCA_902776305.1). GTDB lineage: Bacteria > Bacillota > Clostridia > Lachnospirales > Lachnospiraceae > Chordicoccus. Next base: position 33,011 of record CACYPS010000025.1, read on the forward strand.
CATAATTACCAGTTCTTATAGCTTTATTAAAAAAATCCTTGACAGCATATCTGGGCGATGATATTATATTGTCACTATTGAAAGACTTCGTTCTTAAAGGGAGCATACAACTTCGGTTGTCGATGTTCCCGATTTCTTTTTTAGAGCCAATAGCACTCCTTGCGAGTGCTATTTATTTTGTATAATCCGATTATTTGAAGCTTTTTTTCTTTTTATGCGTCTGTGTCCTGTCATCAAAGTGCTTCATCAAATCTTTGCCGATCGTCTTTCGCATTACGTCCCCAGACAAATTCAAAATGTCATACTCCTTCTCGGGATAAATGTAAGCCGACATTGTAATTTCTGAAAGCCTGAGTGTGTTCTTTATCGGAACAGCTACATATTCTTTCGCTCCCGGAATTCTGAAAATACGGAATCCTTCTTTCAAGATGTTATCGGCAAAAAGCTTCTTGTTGATTGTCACTCTACGTCCGGAAGAATCGTCGTCTTGATGATTGTCCCTGTCCTGCTTATACTTCCTGTAGTCGTAATCCGGAATGGAAGTCCCCACTATGCCGTCAACAATTTTCAGTTCACCAGCAATTTTCTTTTTCGCATTCTCAAAGTTATTCAGGAGAGTATTGATACTGTTATATCTTTCAAGTGCCTCATTCCTGCCTTTTTTCTTTCCAGTTTTTGTATGTTCCTTTTTCTTTTTTCCGTCCTCCCAGGATCCGTAATCCATCCCTTTGGCATCTTCTTTTTCATAAGAGAGTGTCGGGATTTCATATTTCTTGCAGATGCGATCCGTAATAGGCTGAATCCTTTTCTCCCAGTCGCCTTTAGGGGAATGAAATTTGTACCCGTCCAATTTTGAGACAGAATCAAACGTGACATGTGCGTGCATATGATCTTTATCATTATGGACAGCGATGCAGTAATAAAAAGAATCACCGAGGAGTTCTTTGCAGAATTCCTCAGTGATTTTATAAGTCGCTGTCTCATCAATATTCAGGTCCGGTGGGAAGGACAAAACATAATGGAACGCCTGTGTCCCGTTTTCTTTCCCCCAATAATTTTTATTCATCATCATTTCTTTGTAATGTCCGTCACAATGAGATCCGCATCGGAAAGCCTTGCCGCATATTGATCCGCTTTTTCTTTTTCCGAAAATGGAAATTCTACTTTCGAATTAAGTTTGAATTCCATATCTCCTTTTTTGCATGACACAACCGCTTTCCAGAATTTGGCAGGGACAAAGTTTTTTCTCTCCATTTCTCTGTCATAGATTGCCTTGACTATCGGAGTAACAACACGACCGACTCTCATAAGAGAGCCGGCCTTAAGAGTTGCCAATCTTGTAAAATTAATTTCATATTCCCAGTCAATGTATGTCCGCGCAAGTCCTTCATTTAATAAGTTGTCATACTCTGCATCAGGCCGGAGCGTGCGAAGTGCACTTCTGATTGTGCCGGGAGTCTGCTCAGGGAGCCATAACCTGTAAACAGGTTTATCCTTTTTCAGCCCATTGTATATTATGAGTCTGACGATGACCTCTCCTTCCCGATCAGCGTCCCCACAGTGAATGATTGATCCTACATTTTCTGAATTCATTAATTCTTTAAGGCAGAGGAACTGCTTTCTGATTTCCGGATCCGTCTTTTTTGTTTTCGGGTCTTTCTTCAGGGCGAAACGAAAAGACGCCGGACAAAACGGTAAATTGTCCAGCGTCCATTTCTGATTTTCAGTTTTGGGGAAGTACTCTTCTAAATCGACCAGTCCGAATAAGTGTCCGTATGCGTAGCTTATGTAATATCTGTCCGTTTCATAATACCCTTCTCTTTTTTCCGCATGTTCCGGGACTGCCGAAACGATGGTACGGCACAGGGAGGGCTTTTCCGCTATAATCAGTTTTTTCATCTTATACCTCTTTTTCTCTGCTTTTTCGGGCTTTTCTTAGAAACCTTCTCATCAGTATTAATGCTGTTTACGCTTTTGTTTGCGGTGGTACAATATGACTCATCCTCAAATTTTGTCTCTATATTTCTCAATCAGATTCCCCCCCAAAGCTCTTTTTATTATTTTCATATCATGTTTCAGTTCTTTTATATTTTCCTGAAAAGCTTTTCTACGTTCTATCTTTTTTTCGATTAACGGAAGTTCATCGTCATTGATATACTTTGATTTTATCTTTCCTCCTTCTCTCCATTGCAAATAATGCTGTACTTTTCCGTTTATCGTTTTACGCGATATATATCCTATTGGCTTATCATTTTCAAGTTCTTGACTAATTACTTCAATGTGTCTTTCACATCTGTAATAATCATCTAACAACATTATCTCCAGGCCTGTAAGCTCCCTCATTGTATAATACCTCTCTCTTTAGATGATAATATTAAAGCATGCATAACCTACGTTGTCAATATTTGCATTAATATAGGTTATCTACTCCGCTTTCTTGAAACTTTCTTTTCCGCAGCAATATTCTTCTTCGGAGCATCGTCTATAAGATTAATCTTTTGAGAGGGGCGGAGCATATCGTTATACCAGCCGATTCCCTCCCCATTCCATCCTCTTTGAACAAGAATATTTCGTTCATACTCACTCTCCGTATAGAAGTGTTCTCCGGTCCGCGGATTAAATACCCGGTATACGGGGATTGCAGACTTCGCATCCGATATGCGCGATCCAGCTCCCTGGGGTTCCTCTAACAGACTCTCAGGCACTCCGATCTTTACCATCTCAGACTTTCTCATCTGTCTGGTTGGATAATCAAAAAATGTATTATTCATAATTGTATCCTTGCCCTTAAGCTGTCTCTTTCGGCTGTTCACATGTTGAACATGCAGCCGCAAATCCTTCTAAATAAGCCAAAGCTATCTTCTTCCCTAATTCATCCGGGATTTTCTTAAATGCTTCTATTAAAACGATCGTGTCCGCCCTGTCCTCTTCGGTGAGGTTGGACGGTATTGAAATTTCATTCTTGTTCATATGCTCACCTCCTGTTTTTATTACAACAGTTGTTCTTTTAGGACAATCAAACAGCCTATATTCACATTTTTCAATTCTTTATTTGTCCCAAAAGGACATTTATTCATTGACGATTACCTGCTTTGGAAATATAATTCGATTAAGACAATTTTTTTAAAGAAGGAGGTCTTATGAAAGAAAGACTCAAGAAACTTAGAAATACAAAAAAGTATACCCAACAAACATTTGCTAATGAGTTAGGTATTCAGCGTTCTACGTATGCAAAGTATGAAACGGGTCAAAATGAACCGCCGGATGCTGTTATTAGGCTTATTTGTCAGACTTTTAACGTGAATGAAGATTGGCTCCGAAATGGAACTGGCAAAATGGAAGTCGAAATCTCACGCGATGATGAACTTCAACAGCTTATCGGAAAATCCATGTCTGAAGAATCAGGAGAATTTAAAAGACGGCTGGCTTTAGCAATCATGAAGCTTACCCCTGAACAGATAAAAGCCTGCACAGACTGGATTAAGGATAATTTCAGCCTAATGGATATTGAGACTACCGATACAGACCGGAAGGAACAACTAATCAAAGAAAAGGTCGCAAGTTACGAAGCGGAGCTGCGGGCCGAATTTGCTTCAAAGGAAAGTCAAGGAGCTTCACTGACTGGAAGCACAGGCACGGAATCACATAAGGCTATTTGACAATGTGCCATTTATGGCACATCCACCACATGAATGGAAAAAGACAATGATATTTTTCGATAACGGTCTTGTTAATTTCGATAACAGCGAAGAAGATCCCATACATGAATACTCAGGTTCCGATAGAAAAGAGCCAAGACTTGTTGATGGGGTTCCTTTTATGGTCAAGTATTCCGATAAGCGAGCCCGTATCGGGGAGCTTGATACAAGCTATGTCAATAACACTCTGTCGGAATATATCGGAAGCCACTTGGCGGCGATTGTCGGACTGCCTGCCCATAAGACTTATCTGGGCATCTTTCATGAGGAACTTGTAGTAGGATGTGAAAATTTTCTAAATGACTATGAAGTATCACATGAGTTTTCATTTTATATGAGAAAGAAATATAATTCATCAGAGATAGGCAGGCTCCCCAAGTATGAACAGATTAATGATGTGATAAAAAGCGATTCATTTTTAAAGGGCATTCAGGAAGACGCATTGCAGCGATACTGGGACACATTTGTTTTTGATGCATGGATAGCCAATTTTGACAGGCATAAGGGAAACTGGGCATACATATATAACCGCATAGACAAATCAACCAGGCCGGCTCCCGTATATGGTTGCGGCAGCACATTATATCCCGCACTCAGCGAGATCGGGATGCAGAAAGTAATGTCCAGCGAATATGAAATCCGCAGACGGATCCATGTTTTCCCGAACGCTGCCCTTTTGTTGAACGGGGCAAAGGTAGGATATTATGAAATGATGGCTTCAGGCTTTGATAATTATTGTACTGCTTCTGTGAAACGCATTGTTCCCAGAATAGATATGATAGAGGCAGAAAGGATTATCAATAATACACCGGCAATCAGCAACGTCAGGAAACAGTTTTATATAAGAATGCTGCGCGAGAGGAAAGAAAGGATTTTGGATCGTGCCTATAAAGCAGTTATTTCCGGTAATTTCGATCTGGAAGCACGGGACAGGATTTTGAATAAAAAGCCGTTTACAGATCTGATGCTCATAGAGGAAATGAAAAGAGAGGGTAAGCAAATTGTTAAGGTGGATTGCGGGGATGTCGAGGAAAATACCGATAACACATCGAAAAGGAAAGCATTGAAAAGAGGCAAAGGATTATGACCGGAGAACTATAGGGGCTTCACCGACTGGAAGCACAGGCACGGGATCACATAAGGCTATTTGACAATGTGCCATAAATGGCACCTACTTTTGAACATCCTTTTACGAGGTCAAAAAATGCATAATCAAAATATAGAATTAAGAGAAAACGCAATCCCTAAAAAACCGAGACCATACAAAAAGCTATTCCTATCTTTCCCAATTTTGGAAGAATTGGACGATGAAATTGATGCCCTGATGAATCATATCAGAATTGGAAATGGGATGTCAGAAGATTGCTACCGATCAGAAATCGAAGCTATCCTTAAATATTGCCTCAGATCGCACCACCTGACTACCGAACAGTATGAGATGTTAAAAAGTTATTATGTCAATGGCGGATTGTATGAGGAGTATGGTTTGCCTTACGAGTACGACAAGAAAGTAAGATTAGAGGGATTTGATTATGGAAAGGAAATATAATTTTATAAATGATAACTACAAAATTGATTTCGAACTGCCGATGAGCCTGAAATAACTTGTTGATATGGCAGAAAAAGCTGATGCCGATAACGATCTGGGAAATTACATAGTCTATGCGGATGGGATTGATGTTGCCGCCAAGCATTTTTACAGCGTCGGCCGGATCACAAAGAAAAACTGGGACACATTGCTTTACAGATATGAGGAATAGAGATGATTGAAATTTATAATTTTAACAATAATCCGTATAGTTTCAAAAACGGCTCAAAAACGATAGTTGTGAGAGAATAGATCCGAAGAACTATAGGAGCTTCACCGACAGAAAGCACAGGCACGGAATCACATAAGGCAATTTGACAGTGTGCCATTTATGGCACAAATTGAGGTTTTTATGAATAAATTCGTATTAAAACACACTGATATCAACGTAGCTTTTTTCAATATAGACACTTATGGAAATATTGAAAAGCTCACAATAATAAATCGTGCCCATATGCCGTTTTTAGGGACAGATGATCCTCAAAGGTTCATGTTCTGGTGGAAGCACAGAGCTGTTCCCCGGAAACGTCCTGATCTCCCCGAGCTCCTGAAGGAAGCCGGGTGCAGCACAGCGGAACTCCTGCTTGTAAAAAATCTTGCCCTCTCCCTGACAGATACATACTGGATCTGCCCGGATGGAATGGATCTTCGATGGAGAGACGTAAACCTTTTTGAGAACATGGAGAAGATTTCCTTCAATTCACCCGATGGAAGCCATTTTTCAAATGATCCTTCGGGTTCTTTGGGCGGCAACCTTGAAAAAAAGTGGATCCGTCATGAGGATAATGCGTGGTATATACATAAATACTGCGAAACACTTGACGGTCAACAGGCGGCGAACGAATTATTTGCGACAATACTGCATCAGGGACAGCCTGCTATCAAAGGAAACTTCACACCTTATGAAGTTCATCTTAACAAGTTTAACGTATGCGACTACTGTGCGAGCAGAGCCTTCACTGATCTCAATCTTGAGCTGGTCTATGGCTATGAAGTCATGGAGGCAATAAAAAAGCCAAATGACGTATCGTATTATGAGCATTTTATCTTAAGCTGTGAGCGGAACGGATTAGACAGGGATTATGTAAGAAGTTTTATGGATTATCAGACCTTAACTGATTATCTGATGACGAACACCGATCGTCATTTCATGAATTTCGGGGTACTGCGCGATCCGCAGACACTACGTTTTATTTGCATGGCTCCCATATATGATTCCGGGAATTCCATGTTTTACAAAGACGCGGGAGTTCTGACAAGAGAACGTCTTATAGAAAGTATCGCAGTGAACAGCTTCACGCAAGAAGAGGTGAACATGCTGCGTTATATCCGGAATAAGGCTATCCTTGATCTCTCTCTGATCCCTGATCCTGAATTTGTCAAAGAATTCTATATTGCTAAAGGTATCGATGAACATAAAGCGGAATCGATTGCCCGGAATTACAGGACAAAGACGGATATCCTGGCAGACTTCCAAAAAGGCTTGAAAATCAAGAAATATCACGAGAAATCAGGACAGCGGAAGCAAAAATGATGCAAATCAAGCAACAAGATGTGGAGACGGATCACTAAAGGGCTTAATACTGTTTCAGAAGAACCGATTGAAGGACTGACTGCCCATGTTTTCCGTCATAATTATGCTACAGAGCTGTGCTACCATATCCCGGATATAAGCATCAAGCACATTGCCCGCCTCATTGGTGACACGGAAGCAGTTGTGATGAAGATATATGCTCACGTTAACTTGACAAAGGAGGACGCTCACGCTGCCGTCAATTCAGCCTTCGCATGATTTTCATGATGACACGGCAATCATGACCCGTTTTTTCGTGATTGCCGCAAGGACAACATCCGTACAACATTTGTACAACATCAGCCCTGAAAAACCGCTAAAAACAACACAAAAACAACACCTACACTGTTTTACTTTATGCTACTTTGATTTACCTCATTCTTGTAGAAAATATGAGTCTCATAGTCAAATTTACCTATAAAAGCGCAAAAAAGAACCCGATATCACGTCTTTTTTGTTCATATCGACGAAATATCGGGTTCTTTTCTTCCTGCGCCTCCGGGGACTCGAACCCCGGACACCCTGATTAAGAGTCAGGTGCTCTACCAGCTGAGCTAGAAGCGCGTTTTTTTGTCGCTGTTTCGCAGCGACAAGTTGTATTATATATACCTTTTTTAAAAAAAGCAAGCCTTTTTTTATTTTTCTCGCATTTTTTCTTTTGGCTGAATTGAAAAGTTTATTTCCACTCTGAAGGGGCAGAAGTGGATTTTAGTCTTTCACCAATTTTTGCCGCCTACTCCATTCTCTCGAACAGATCCAGCGACCCGACCCTCGCATAATCTTTCAGCATCAGCGCATCCATCTCCGTTGCGAAATCCTGAATCTTCCAGACATACGGATTCAGCTTGTAAACGACCACTCTTGTTTTGTTTTCATCCACAGCCCGAACCGTCTCATGACCATACCACTCATAATACCACGGAAGTGTCCAGCAAAGCCTTGAGACCGGATACCGTTTCTTATAAAAGATATAGTCTGTTTCCAGCATACCGCACTCTACGAACAGCTTTTCACCTTCCTTCGTATCATTGACAGCCTGCATCTCAATAGTCGGGACCGGAGCGATCCGATACCGGAGAACGTTCCAGACGTTATGTGCGTACGGAAGACCGGTCACCGCTAAGATAACCGCGAAATAAAGACAGGGCATGACAAGTTTCGATATACCTGAAGAACGAACGGATCTCCTTTGCACATCTGAACCTCCGGACTTATCTAAATCCCGTTCAGCTCCGTAAGTGAAATGCGAATCCATTCCCGGAAGTTCTATAAGCATGAACATAAAAACCACACACCAGAGCATGATCGAATGGAACTGGATCGCCGTCCGCGTTGCCTGCGTTTCGATAAAGAAAAACAGTCCCAGTGCCGGCACTATGCCGCGCCGGAAAATTGCCGCAATCAGAAGGATACCTGTCAGGATAATCATACAGCACTCAACGACGCGCGGTATTACCACCTCTTCCCCCGCTACCGGCATAAAAGTTTCGCGCAGAAGTTTTGCGATATTGATCACTCCGCTGTATAGCGGCTCTATCGGATTGCCGCCCGGCATGCCGTATTTCGGATAAACCTCAATATTAAAGCGGAAGGCCATATCGAAAGCGTCTTTCAGTGCACCGTTCGCGATCAGATAGCCGATAGCCCCCGCCCAGGGCAGAATGACACAGACAAGGAGCATCATATATCGACCGATAAAATATGAAGGTGTTTTCGGATTCCTCAGATGATATCGTATCTCCTCAGCTATCACAGCCACCATGCAGGCAAAGACAGCATAAATACTGATGAACGCTGAGCCCACAGATGCAAATACGCAGGCGCTGACAATCAGAGATCGCCCAATGCCGAGTTTATGATCTTCGTAATAAGCCATCATTTCGAGCAGCAGGATCGTCATGGCAATTGCCTGAACATTGTCACTCAGAATCTGTCCGCCATTCACACCGATAAGAAAGAAAGCGAACGGCCCCAGACAGATGGCAAAGAAGACGATGGCGCGCACGAATCTGCGGTTTCTGTGACGAAGATAGACCAGCCCCCAGATGATACTGACAGTCAGTATAAAGAGAAGACGGAACTGACCGACCGACCTGGCACCGAGCAGCGCATAAAGCGCGCAGAGCCAGTAGACAGCGGGCATATGCTGCGAAATATAGTCTCTGTACAGCACCGTATGATTCCCGGTCTGAAGAATACCTCCGATGATGTTGTCATTTTCATCCATAATCGTCGGATTGCACTCGGAGGCAAGGACGCACATGACGGCAAATGTCACTGCCGCGAGCGCCATGGCATCCACCCACATGTCGGTATGTACCTCTCTCTTTCGTATCATGAGATACAGGACCCTGAAAAGATAAATCAATGAAAATGCAATACCGAATATGCACATACCCGTCCAGAAGAATTCCTTCGATCCGCCGAACCAGGTATAAGATGCGATGTCTGAATAATCTGTGGCATTCCCTTCCGCATCACGAAGAACGAGGCTGCAGGTCTCGGGATGCGCCGGCCGTTTAATAACCGGGATATGAAATCGGATATTGGAATTGGACTCCGGATCCGGTGTTTCAGACGCGTGACTGCCTTCTTCCGCAAGGGCATCGGAATTGTCGGATATAATATCTGCACCCATCTCGGCTATAACTTTGCCTGACCCATCACAAAGCTGCGCGGTCGCCGGAAGCGCTTTTCCCGGTATAATGTCAAACGTCACGCTCTCGAGAATCTCATAGGATCCGTTTCTGTCAGAACAGGGTATTGCGCTGACTTCCGTACCTGACTGTACAAGTGTAACCGTTCGCAGATTCGTCTCCATCCTGTACTCAAGAAATGTGAGCTTACGCGGCGAAACAAAAAGACAGCCTGCCGCTAAAAGGCATAAAAATAAACCTGCCAATAAAAATATTCTATCCGACGCTTTTTTCATGTCAATTCTCCGGGTGCATATGACATATCATGAGAACAGCTTTCGGATCGCTCTTCGCGACACGAAAGCTGCTATATATTGCCAATAAGAACTTCACCTGTTTCTTCTGTCTCTGTCAATTTCTCTTCGGAATCGGTTGAAATCACTGAGTGAGTGCCAGCCGATTTTTACAATATTTTTGACATTAACAGAATTCGTGCCGTGCTGACGCGGAAGAAATGTTATCGGAAGAAAGATCATCTTCTCGTGGTAGCAGGCAAAGAATGTGGTCAACATGACATTTGGAAGATTATAATCATCTTCGAACCTTCCGACATACTTTTCAAGCAGTTCGCGTTTCATGAGCCGGTAAGGCGCATTTGCATCCGGAAGCGCAACACGGAAGATGACCCGGAGCAGAAAGCACAGTGTCTCTTCTACAAATGCTCGATCCTTTCCATCCCCGCGCACCGGGCGCTTTCCTATAACGGCGTCATATTTATTTCTCTTTTCCCAGAAATTTTCAAATTCCGAGGGCACGGTCTGTCCGTCGGAATCCGTCTGGAAGATGTAATCCGCTCCCTGCTCGATTGCATAACGGTAGCCGTAGATCAATGTCGGACCATGACCGCCGTTTGGTTTTGTAAGCGGTACAAGGTACGGTCTCGTCTCGGCAAGTGATAACAGTTTTTCATACGTGTCATCCTTGCTTCCGTCATTTATGATTACAAGACGTGACTTCCCATCTCCGCTGTGTGCTTCGACTACCGGATACCAGTCATTTACAAATTTTTCGATATTATCCGATTCATTGTAAGCCGGAGCTACAATGTATAAGCTGTCCAAGACTTCTGTCTCCTATCTCTGGTCTATATTTTCTTTACTAAAACTGCCCACTTGCAACTTAACGGCAAGCCGGAATCGAAATCATTGCTTAAGCAGGGCGTCGTCGAGCGGCCGGTACTTTAAAAATTCGAGCCTTGGCGATGAATTTTTATTAGTACCGCTGCCAGCGAGACCGAGCGAGATAAGTGAGATAGGAAATCTTTGATTTCCGTGATCGAACTTATGCTGTGCAGCGTGAATGCTGCCGGAGCCATGCCGCCGACTACATTCTTTACGACTTCACCGTTCTTGAAGAACAGGAAATTCGGAATAGACATAATACGATATTCCATGACAGCGCCGCCGTCCTCATCGACGTTGAGCTTGCAGACTTTCAGCTTGCCTGCAAAAACATCTGCCATCTTGTCAACGACCGGGCTCATCATCTTGCACGGTCCGCACCAGTCTGCATAGCAATCAAGAAGTACCGGAAGTTCCGATTTAAGTACTTCCTGCTCAAATGTATCCTCAGTAACCTTTACTACCATAATGTCCTCCTATAAATTATTTTGTTAAACCTTAACGGTGAATGTGAAATCACATGCTGTACTTTTCTTCAGAACATCCTCCGTTATGCGTGATACACAGCAATCAGTTTGCCTATCTTGTTACCCAGAGCCGAGAATTTTTTCTCATACTCCGTCATGACATTGCCTTTTCCCATCACCGGATCCCTGTGCAGGTCATAAGTGACCTTGAGCAGCTCCCAGTGGTCCGCTTCCTGAAATTCTTCCACGGAGAAATCGAAAAGCGGCCTGTTGTCCGTCTTGAATTCAAGGATCCCTCCGTCTTTCAGGAACTTCTCATATCTCGCAAGGAACTCCCTTGAAGTAAGGCGTCTCTTCGAATGCCGGGCCTTAGGCCACGGATCAGAGAAGTTGAGATAAATGCCGTCAACTTCGCCCTCAGCGAAGATATCCGGGAGCTCTCTCGCATCGACTCGGAGAAAATGCAGATTGTCCGGCGCTTCTTGCGTGAGCTCAACATAGTTTTCCGCATTCTGCCGTTCTTCCGCTTCGATTGCCAGCGAAGCCGGGTTGCGATCGGGCTTTCCGTCCATCTTCTCACAGGCTTTGTACAGAACGCTTTCATAGCGCTCCACGCCGATGAATTCTCGGTCGGGGTTGCGCTTCGCTGTTTCTATGATGAAACGGCCTTTCCCCATGCCGATTTCTACATAGAGAGGTTTTGCCGAGACTGATTTCCACTGTCCTCTTCTCGAGTAGGGATCATTGATGACATATGGGCTGTTTTTTACTATTGATTTTGCTTCAGGAACATTTCTAAGTCTCATGCCCATATTGTACAACATAAAGGGCGAAATGTCGAATACCCGGAAAAGTTCTTTTTATTCTTCGTCCTGATTACAATCTCGCGATGAAAAATAAACGCCTCCGCTACACAATGCTCCACCGGAGCATTGTTACGCATGCTTAGGCACGGCGGATCACAGACGTGAGCAATGGAAGACGCTTATGCGCCGATATCGTCGTTTTTCATTATAGTCTTTATTTTTCCCTGACTTGATTGTGTAAATTGACGGATTTTTAGCATTACTTTAGTGATTTAGTACATTGCAATTGACTTGACGCACAACTACAATAACAGTGAGAAAAAAGGGGAGGTGCCGTTTTGACTATTAAGGAAGTATTGACCAAATTTTATGAATTATTCGGCACAGAAGGCGAAATCTACACATTCTTTTCACCGGGTCGTGTCAATCTGATGGGTGACCACACAGACTATAATCGGGGCTATAACTTCTCATGCGCCGTTTCTTTCGGCACGTACGGAGTCATCCGAAAGCGCACCGACCGAAAACTCCGCTTTTATTCCATAAACTTCGAAGGCGCCGGCGTCCGCGAGGACTCTCTCGACAACTTTCAGCCGCTTGTAGACCGCGGCTGGGCCAACTACATGAAAGGCGTCATGTGGACCTTCGAACAGAACGGTTACAAAATGCCTGTGGGCTGCGATATCGTCATCGGAGGCGATATACCGCCTCTCTCCGGACTCTCCTCTTCCGGATCCCTTGAAGTGCTCACAGGATTCATGCTCCGCGAAGTCTACGGCTTTTACGAACTCACCAATGAAGGGATCGCTTCCTATGCCAATTATGCGGAGTGCAATTATACCGGAACAAAGAGCAGTATCACAGATCAGTTCGCCTGTGCCATGGGAAGAGCTGAAAATGCTATCCTGCTCGACACCAAACGTCACACCTGCCAGTACACGCCGCTGAAACTCGGTGACTACAGCATTGTCATAACGAACAGTATGGTCAAGCATACCCTCGTCAGACCGACAATCGAGACCCGCTACCGCGAATGCCAGGCTGCACTGAAAAAGATCCAGACCGTCATGAACGTCGACAGTCTCTGCGCTCTGTCCGTCGACCAGTTCAACAGCGTGAAGGACGTCATCATGGATGAGACCCTCACGAGGCGTGCACGTCATGCGGTATATGAGAGCCAGCGCACGATCCAGGCTGTGTCCGCACTCCGCGCCAACAACCTGGCCCGGTTCGGAGCCCTCATGACTGCTTCGCACGAATCCCTGCGCGATGACTACGAAATCTCCTGTGACGAGATCAATCTTCTGGTCGATCTCGCACTGCAGATCCCGGGAGTCCTGGGCTCCCGTATCACGGGCGCCGGATTCGGCGGATGTACAGTCAGTATCGTAAAGAAAGACGCAATTCCGGAATTCAAGCGAACTCTCTACTGTAAGTACAGGGAACGAACCCGCAACAAAGCGGAATTCTATATCGTCGAGGTAGGTGACGGAGCGAGAATGCTGAATATCCTGCCGGACTGAATGCATTAGCCGAAGTGACGGGCACCTCCCGCACTTCGGTTTTTTAGTACCGGCGCTCCGGTTACAACAAGGCGCAGGCGAGCACTGTCTCCCATCCTTTGTTTTTTTGTACCGGCGCTCCGGCCGCAACAGAGCACAGTATCCTATACTTCAATTTTTAGTACCGGCGCTCCGGCCGCAACAGTTACGACAATAACAATCCTCATTTTTGCAAAATATAGAATACATTTTGCATGTTAATTGACATAATTTTGAATTATAATTATGTCATGAATAACATAATACCTGATCAACGATCAATTCTTATGAGGAGACACGCATCATGCTCAGCACATCCATAAAAAAGCTCGTTACATACGGTCTCGAAACCGGACTTCTTCCGGAATGCGAAACAAGCTACGCCACCAATCTCATACTGGATCTCTTCCATGAAGAGTACTACGAGGAGCCGAAGGAAACATTTTCAAATGATGATCTCGAGTCCACCCTCGCCGAACTTCTGGACGAAGCCGTCGCACGCGGTCTGATTGAAGACAGTATCGGTTACCGCGACCTCTTCGACACCCGCATCATGAACTGCCTTGTGCCGCGTCCTGCCCAGGTCCAGAAGACATTCCGGGACCTCTACGCCGAGTCCCCGCGCAAGGCGACCGACTGGTTCTATAAATTCAGTCAGGACACGGATTATATCCGCCGCTATCGCGCGAAAAAAGATCTCCGCTGGAAGGTCGCGACCGACTACGGTGATATCGATATCACGATCAACCTCGCGAAGCCGGAAAAGGATCCCAAGGCCATCGCCGCTGCCGGCAAGGCAAAGTCCACGAAGTATCCTGCATGTCTGCTCTGCCGCGAGAACGAAGGCTACGCCGGATCTCTGACTCACCCGGCAAGAGAGAATCACAGAATTATTCCGATCGTAATCAACGGCTCCAAATGGGGACTTCAGTACAGCCCGTACGGCTACTACAATGAGCACTGCATCGCGTTCAATTTTGAGCATACCCCGATGGCTATCAACCATGCAGCATTCTGCAAGCTGTTTGACTTTGTGCGGCAATTCCCGCACTACTTCCTGGGTTCCAATGCGGACCTGCCGATCGTCGGCGGATCTATACTTGCCCATGACCATTTCCAGGGCGGCCATTATACATTTGCAATGGCAAAGGCTGCCATCGAAATCCCGTTCACCGTTCCCGGTTTCGAGGACGTCGAGAGCGGAATCGTCAAATGGCCGCTTTCCGTCTTCCGCATCCGCAGCACAGACCCGGACCGCCTCATAGCGCTTGCGGACCATGTGCTTGAAAATTGGAGAGGTTACACGGATGAGGCAGCATTTGTCCTGGCTGAGACAGACGGAGTACCTCACAATACGATCACTCCGATCGCCCGGATCGCAGACGGAAAATACGAGCTTGACCTCACACTCCGCAACAACATCACGACGGAGGACAGACCGCTCGGCGTTTACCATCCGCGCCCGGAATACCATCATATCAAGAAAGAAAATATCGGCCTGATCGAGGTCATGGGACTCGCGGTCCTGCCGTCCCGCCTGAAGGTCGAGATGAACGACCTTGAAACTCTGCTCGTTGACTCCCGCGCTGCCGGACTTTCCGATGAGGAGATTACAGCTCGTGTGCAGGCAAATGACGTTCTCTCGAAACACGCAGACTGGGTCCGTACAGATATTCTTGCGAAATATCCCGAGATCACCGCTGAGAATGCATCATCCATCCTCGAGACGGAGATCGGTCACGTGTTTACCGGCGTTCTGGAGGATGCCGGCGTGTATAAGTGGACCGAGGAGGGACATGAAGCCTTCCTGAGATTCCTGAGAACTCTGTGAGAAGTTACACATTTCAGCTGAAGCAATATCTGATTTTAGCAAAAGAAGCATCTCATCTTAGATAATGCAGTTTCTGATTTCAGCTAAAGAAGCATCTCATCTTAGATAATGCAGTTTCTGATTTTAGCTAAAGAAGCATCTCATCTTAGATAATGCAATATCTGATTTTGCTAAAGAAGCATCTCATTTTAGGTAAATGTTTACTATAGTTTTTAAAATAGAAGGAGAAAAGCATCATGACAATTCTTGTGACAGGCGGAACCGGCTTTATCGGAAGCCATACATGCGTAGAGCTCATTAACGCAGGCTATGATGTTGTCATCGCCGACAATCTTTACAACTCCAAGGCTATGGTCGTAGACCGCATTGAAACAATCAGCGGCACACGTCCGAAATTCTATGAAGTGGACGTCTGCGACCGCGATGGCATGAACGCCCTCTTCGACGCAGAGAAAATCGACGCAGTCATTCACTTTGCGGGCTACAAAGCAGTCGGCGAATCCACACAAAAGCCGCTTGAATACTACCACAATAACCTCGGATCGACCCTCGTCCTCTGTGACGTCATGAGAAATCACGGCTGCAAGAAGATCGTCTTCTCCTCCTCCGCAACAGTCTACGGAGATCCGGCTTTCATCCCGATCACAGAAGAATGCCCGATGGGTACGACGACCAATCCATACGGTGAGACCAAAGCTATGCAGGAACGCATCCTGACCGACCTCTGGAGAAGCGATAATGAGTGGCAGGTCATGCTACTCCGCTACTTCAACCCGATCGGTGCTCACGTCAGCGGTCTCATCGGTGAAGATCCGAAGGGTATTCCGAACAACCTTCTTCCGTATGTAGCTCAGGTTGCATCGGGCAAGCGCGAGATCGTTCACGTCTTCGGTAACGACTATGATACACCGGACGGCACGGGTGTACGTGATTACATCCACGTCGTTGACCTTGCAAAGGGTCATGTCAGCGCGATCAAGGGAATGGAGACTCTCCCGGGTGTTCAGATCTTCAACCTCGGAACCGGCAACGGCTACAGTGTTCTGGATATCATCAAGGCATTCTCCAAGGCCTGCGGCCATGACATCCCCTATGTCATCGATCCGCGCAGACCGGGCGATGTCGCTACCTGCTATTCCGATCCGACGAAGGCCCGTGAGGTGCTTGGCTGGGTAGCTGAGAACTCCATCGAAGACATGTGCCGCGACGCATGGAGATGGCAGAGCAATAATCCGGATGGATATGTTGAATAAAAAAGCAGTTCAGATAACTGACCAAAACTTCCCACTTGCAGTTCTCTTTAAAAATGCATCTATGAAGTGGGAAGTTTTAGCTTTTAATCTATATCATCTTTTTTTACATAGTTTATCAGCAAAAAGGGCCATCGGCCCTTTTTGTTATTTTAGAAAATCGCGGACTTCTGCAGCGCCTGTTGAGTTTGAGAAAGCTTCCGACTGAACTTAGTTGCGCAAAACTTCGATGCACATACGGGAGCTTCTGTGCGAAACCATCACATAAAATATATTGTATAAAATATATTTTTGTGGTACTATCATACAAGAATAACTGAGACAAAGATCATAACATCTGATTTAAGTGATTTAAGAAGGAGGATACATGTACGATTTAATTATCATCGGCTCCGGCCCTGCCGGCCTCACCGCCGCTATCTATGCTACCCGGGCCAAGCTCGATTTCATCATCATTGAACAGAACTTTATGAGCGGCGGCCAGGTCGTCAACACATACGAAGTTGACAACTATCCCGCAACTCCGGGAATCAACGGAATGGACCTCTCCATGAAAATGCGCGAACATGCAGAAGGTCTCGGCGCTGTATTTGTCACAGAAGCCGTCACCTCCGTGGATCTGACCGGCGACGTCAAGAAAGTTATTACCATGGATAATGAATATGAAGCTAAAACAGTCATCCTTGCTACCGGCGCGGAACATAGAAAACTCGGTATCCCGGGAGAGCTCGAACTTGCCGGAATGGGTGTTTCCTACTGCGCAACATGCGACGGTGCATTTTTCCGCGGTAAGGACGTTGCGGTAGTCGGAGGCGGAGACGTTGCCGTCGAGGACGCAATCTTCCTTGCCCGCCTCTGCAATAAAGTCTACGTCATTCACAGACGCGACGAGCTGCGTGCAGCCAAAGTCCTTCAGGACCGTCTGCTCTCCCTCCCGAATGTCGAGATGTGCTGGAGCTACCATGCAAAATCCATCGAGGGCGAAGGCGGCATGGTCACCAAGCTCAACATCATGAGCGCAAAAGACGGCTCCGAGAAGACCCTGGACGTCTCAGGCGTATTCATGGCTGTCGGGATTCAGCCGACCAACGAGCTTTTCACAGAGCAGCTTGAAACAGACAAGGGCGGCTACATAGTGGCCGGGGAAGACGGAAAGACAAATCTCCCGGGCGTGTTCGCTGCCGGCGATCTCCGCACAAAGCAGCTCCGCCAGATTATCACGGCGTGCGCAGACGGCGCAAATGCAGTAACTTCCGTTCAGGAGTATCTGCTGACACATTGAATAGTAACCGACTCAATCCTGTGGACTTAGGCCACATAAGATTTATGGCATGACGGCTGAGCTCGAACTGCTCTTTAAACTTCATTATGATTTACATAACTAGAATGCAACCACCAATTTTCCAAATCCGTCATTTCAGCATTTCGCCGAATTTTCGCGAAATCTTTTTGTAATAGTTTTGTAACATCCACATTTTATCCACATTTCCTATCCACATAAACACCACCCTAAAAGTGGCTTTTTCTCACTTATACACGGATTTATCCACATTATCCACGGAAAACAGGGGTAAAACTTACGTAAACCACAAATCCGTAAAAGAACAATTGTTTTGTGGATTTTAACAAATTACAAAATTATTACATGATAATCTTTCAATTATGTTAACGCAAAAATCCTCAAAACAGAAGCCGCGGCAGCTCCACGCGCCGCGGCTTCCTTATCTATTTCTTCATCTTCTTAATAGCTTTCCGACGAATGAATTCCTCACGCCCTTCTTCCCGAGGAATCTACTCCTTCATCCTCTTAAAAACATTCCGGCGAGTAAATCCCTCACTTTTCTTCTTCTCGAGAGATCTGCTCCTTCATCCTCTTAAAAACTTTCCGGCGAGTGAATTCCTCACGCCCCGTCTCCTCAAGTAATCTGCTCCTTCATCCTCTTAATAACTTTCTGGCGAGTGAACTCCTCACGTTCCTTCTCCTCAAGGGAGTTTGAAATATTCTTAACCAGCTCCTCATAGTGGGGAATCGTGATGTTGCGGAGAGCATTTGCTCTCTTCTGCGTTTTCTGAATATTGGTCGCCAGCCTGTGAGCCGCGCTCTCGACCTGCGAGAGTCTGAGCGTGAGCTCCTTGACTCGCAGGAACGCTGTCTGCGCCTTATCCAGAGAATCGCGGGTCCTGTAGAACGCATAGGATGGTCTCGCATTCTGGCTCTCGTTGTGGCGTACCACCGGAATCTCCGTACCCATGACGGAGCGGATAACGACCTCAATCCCATCATCCACCGGCAAAGACTCCGCTATATTGCTGACGGTCTCAATACCCATCTGGACATTGGCCTCCTGCAGCGCGGCGTAGGCCTCCCTGAAGGTCCTGTCAATGTTATCCTGAATATCCTTGGCCTGCTCGATGTACTGGGTAAGCTCGCGGATCAGGATATTTCTCTTCTTATCCATCAGCTCATAGCCCTGACGAGAGAGAGCAAGGGAGTTCCTGGCTCTTATCAAGTTACCTTTTGTCGGAACCTCATTTGGATCCAAGGCCTCACCACCTCCTTCCGCTTTTCTTTGTTAAGTTGCCGGCTTATAATACTTCTCCAGCATCTTCGAATCTACACGGTCCAGCTCCGACTTCGGCAGGATGCCGAGCAGCTCCCACCCGATGTCGAGCGTCTCCTGAACCGGTCGATTCTCCTCATGACCCTGGCCTACGAACCGTTCTTCGAAGGCAGAGCCAAACTTCAGGTACATCTTATCAGTTTCCGAAAGCTCATCCTCACCGATGACCGACGCCAAAGACCTGGCGTCCGAAACCTTCGCGTAGGATGAGAACAACTGATTCGCAACTGCCTGATGATCCTCGCGCGTGTATCCCTCACCGATGCCGTCCTTCATCAGACGCGATAACGACGGCAGTACCGAGATCGGCGGATATATTCCCTGCCCGTGCAGGTTCCTATCCAGAACGATCTGACCCTCTGTGATATAACCCGTAAGATCCGGGATAGGATGCGTGATATCATCGTTCGGCATAGTCAGAATCGGGATCTGTGTGACCGAACCCTTCTGTCCGGCAACGATACCTGCACGCTCATAGAGCGAAGCCAGATCAGAATACATGTAACCCGGATACCCTTTTCTCGAAGGAATCTCGCCCTTCGACGATGAAACCTCGCGCATCGCTTCGCAGTAAGATGTAATGTCCGTCATGATGACCAGAACATGCATATCCCTTTCAAATGCAAGATACTCCGCCGCAGTCAGCGCCACCTTCGGGGTGATGAGCCTCTCAACGACAGGATCATTTGCAAGATTGAGGAACATTGTGACATGATCGGAAACACCGCTCTCCTCAAACGTTCTTCTGAAAAACTCCGCGACATCATACTTGACGCCCATCGCGGCAAATACAACGCAGAACCTCTCATCCGTCCCCGAACCCAGCGACGACTGTGTGACCAGCTGGGCTGCCAGCTCATCGTGCGGCAGTCCGTTGCCGGAGAAAATCGGCAGCTTCTGTCCGCGAATAAGAGTGGTCAGACCATCGATGGCAGAAATACCCGTATTGATATAATTGCGCGGATACTCGCGCCGGCACGGGTTGAGCGGCATGCCGTTCACGTTGACCCGTACGTCCGAGACGATCGGTCCCAGCCCGTCAATCGGTCTGCCGATGCCGTCAAACGTCCTGCCCAGAATTTCCTCGGAGAGAGCCAGCTCCATCGGGTGCCCCGTCAGTTTTGTATGCGTATTCTTCAGGGACATGCCATCCGTCCCCTCGAAGACCTGGATGACGGCCTTATCCTCATAATCCTCAATGATTCTGCCGAGCTTCTTCTGTGTCCCGTCGATCTTGAACTCGACGATCTCGTCGTACGCTGCGCCTTTGACGCCTTCCAGAACGACCAGGGGACCGTTTATTTCACTGAGGCCTAAATATTCTATAGACATATTTTATCTCCACCAACTGATACTTATAAATCCGTTACACTCACTTTTCAGTTTCCGCTTCAACCGGTTCCTATGCACAGCACTCATTTATCCATCTGCTTCCGCCGGTTTCAAGGCACAGCATCCACTTATCCATCTACTTCCGCCGGTTTCAAGGCACAGCACCCACTTATTCAGCTATCGTCTCTACCCGTTCCGCAGCACAATCGCCACTTTTTTTACTTCCGTCTCTGCCGGTTATGAGGCACATTGTATACTATTCAATCGTGAAAACATTCGATGTCCTGCCGAGAAATGAATAAATATTGCGTTTTGTGTGACCAAGTGTATGCGTCAGCGACACGCGGGAACACAAAGTGCAGATATATTTATTCATTTCGCAGGCAAGGACGAGAGTTTTCCGATGAATAGTATCACACATGTGCCGTAAAACTATGCAGAACAAAAACTGATCTCACATGTGCCGTAGACCACCGCGGAAACAGAACACTCATGTGCCGTAGAACACCGCACCTCTCATCCATTTCTCGCCAACACATTCTCATAATACCGCTCAATCATCTCACGATACTCCTCAAACATCTCCGGCTTATCATTCGGCACATCATACTTAATCGCGATCACCTTCTCAAAAATCGGATCCTGCTTAAGAATCGACATCGGATGCCCCTGCGACACCAGCTCCTTCGACTTCTTATACAGATACAGAATCGTTTCCATCATCAAAAACTGCTTATTCAGCGGCACATTCTGATCCTCTTTATGAAACGCATTCTGCTGCAGGAACCCCAACCGGATCACGCGGGCGATCTCCAGCGTCAGCTTCTGATCATCCGGAAGCACATCGGAACCGATCAGCTTGACCGTCTCCATCAGCTTATCCTCCGCGTTCAGAAGCGCAACGATCCTTGTCCGGTCCTCAATGAACTTCTGATCGACATTCTTCGCATACCACGCAGACAGATCCCTCTCATACTCACTATAACTCTGCATCCAGTTGATAGCCGGATAATGCCGCGCGTAAGCCAAAGCCTTATCCAGCCCCCAGAAACAACGCACAAAACGCTTAGTATTCATTGTGACCGGCTCCGAAAAATCACCGCCCTGCGGGGACACCGCACCGATGACTGATACAGAACCGACGTCTCCGCCCAGGGTCTTCATCTGTCCTGCCCTCTCATAGAAAGCAGCAAGGCGGGAAGCCAGATAAGCCGGGAAGCCCTCCTCAGCGGGCATCTCCTCCATACGGCCGGAGAGCTCGCGCAGAGCCTCTGCCCAGCGGGATGTCGAGTCTGCCATGATTGCAACGTCATAGCCCATATCCCTGTAGTACTCAGCCAGCGTGATACCAGTATAGATGGAAGCTTCGCGGGCAGCGACCGGCATGTTAGAGGTGTTTGCGATCAGCGTCGTGCGGGCCATCAGCTTGTTGCCCGTCTTCGGATCCTCCAGCTTGGAGAAATCTTCCAGAACCTCCGTCATCTCATTGCCGCGCTCACCGCAGCCGATGTAAATAATGACATTTGCATCGGAGAACTTCGCAATGGCGTGCTGAGTCATGGTCTTGCCGGTTCCGAAACCGCCCGGTATGGCGGCTGTACCGCCGCGCGCAATCGGGAAAATTGTATCCAGAATTCTCTGTCCGGTGACCAACGGCATAGACGCAGGCATACGTCTGGCCGTCGGACGCGGCACGCGGATCGGCCACTTCTGAGCGAGCGTAAGCTCCCTGTCCGTGCCGTCCGGCAGAGTGACCGTCACGATCGTCTCATTGACCGTGTAATTCCCTTCCGGTGCTACTTCCTTGACAACAGCCTTCTCGATGAGCGGCGTCATCATGGAACGGTGTACAATAGACTCTGTTTCCTGGCACTCAGCAATGACGGTGCCGCCCGTAATCTCATCGCCGGGCTTTACCTTCATCGTTACTTTCCAGTGCTTCTGCTCGTCAAGAGAACTGACGGAGACGCCGCGGGCAATATATTTGCCCGATTCCTTCGCAATCTCGGACAGCGGTCTCTCTATACCGTCAAATATATTATTCAGGATGCCGGGACCGAGCGTAATAGAGAGCGCGTCTCCCGTTCCGCGAACGATTTCACCCGGCTTCATACCGCCGGTCTCCTCGTAGACCTGAATCGTGGTCATATCACCGGAGAGCGAAATAACCTCGCCGACAAGATTCTGCTCACCGACGTAAACCATCTCAGCCATCTTGAACCCGACAGCATTTTTCAGATAGATGACGGGGCCGTTGATGCCGTAAATAACGCCTGTCTTTTCAGCCATTCAGATTACCTCCGTCAAACGTAAAGTTTTCCTTTGCCTCCGCCATAAGAGTCGCAAAAGAATTATCGATCAGTATATTTCTCGATCGAATGACAGCGCGAATGCCGCCCCCAAACGCCACATTCGAGATGACCGGCTGAACGCCGCACACCGCATGGATCTCATCCGTGTACGTTTCGTCGGCCGGATCTACATAGATCGTGAGTTCCTCCTTACCCGCAAAAGCCAGGGCAGCCCTGACTTTGCGAAACAGCCAGGTATGGTACTCCGGAGTCTTGCGGAAGGCGGAGAGCTTATCGGCTACATTTGCAAATATCTCCTCCTTCACCTCCCGCTGCCTCTTCGCCAGATTCTGACGGATCCGGTTCTGACGGTCCGAGAGATCGCGCTTCAGCTCGCGGCTGAGCGCGGTCGTCTCAGATTTCATGCGGTCCGAGACGATATTCTCCTTCTCGCTCCTGTGCGCTTCGAAGTCTGCTTCGAGAGTAGCCCGACAGTCAGCGAGCATCTGATCTCTCTGCCTGCTTGCACTCTCAATCGAGAGATCATAAAAATTGCGTAATTTATCTTCCTGTGTCATAATTTCAATCCTATCGCTTCATTGACGTATGCGGTTATGAAATCCGGTCTTCTGCCGGAGCCGTGGCGGTCGGGAATATCGATGATGAGCGGCATTCCCCTGCGGAGCTTCACGGAGTTTATATATTCGGGAAAATCCCGGCTGAATTTCTCAGTCAGCAGGATGATTCCGATGTCCGGATCTTCAAATGCAGACTCCAGCGCTCTTTTCAGCTCATCTTTTTCATGTACGATGACGCCGGGGACGCCTGCCAGCCGCATGCCGGTCAGGGTGTCGCTGTTGTCGCTGATGAGATACATTTTCATAATCTTCTCCCACTATTATCCCAGCTGACCGATAATCATGAAGGAAATAATCAGTCCGTAAAGGCACACACCTTCCGCCAGACCTACGAAGATGAGGGACTTACCGAGGATCGTCTGGTCCTCGCTGATTGCACCGAGAGCCGCGGATGCCGCGGATGCTACTGCGATACCGCCGCCGAGGCAGGAGATGCCTGTTGAGAGCGCTGCTGCGATGTAACCGAGTCCTTCCTTAAGCCCTGAACCTGTAGCTGCAGCTTCCTCCGCTGCGAATACAGATGAGGATCCCGTCAAAAGAACTATGGATGTGATCAGCATAATTCCGAAGAAAAGGAAACAGTTGACTGCGAGCGCACCCTTAAAGCGGCCGCGGCTTCTCTCACCGAGAAGAAATACGAGCCCCGGAAGGATGATGCTGAGAACGAGTGCGACGACTACCAAAATTTCTGTTGCCAATGTCATGATAATGACCTCCTATATATGTTTGTATCCCCTGTCAGAGACAATTAATATTTTACACATTCATCTTCAAGAACGCCTCGGCGTTCTTGCCGCGATGTGCGCGGCGCCAAGGCGCCTTCCACTGCGCACGTCTGCGATCCGCCGTGCCTGTCCTTATGAACAGATAATCTGTCAGGCATTCTTCTCGAACGACGAAACAAATTCCTTTCCGTCTCCCTTATAGTAGCGGGAGAACAGCTCATAGAACTCAAGACGAAGAACCTGAATACCTACGATCAGACCCTCGATACCCATGACGAACAGATTTCCGAGTATGACTATCATCCAGTTCGTCGGCCCGCCGTTTTCTGCCCCGGCAAGCATCAGAACGACACTCATCATAGCCGCGTGGCTGACCGCGAATGCGCCTACACGCACAAAGGAAAGCGTATTCGAGAAGTATGAAAGCATGACCTCAAAGAGTTCGAAAAATCCCTGTACCAGGAACATGGGGAATCCGCCTTCAAAAACTTCATTCTCTGTTTCAGGAGCTTCTTTCCCGCCTTGCTTCGCTGCCTTGTCTTTCTCACGAGCTTTCTTCGAATCCTGACCGCTCCCGGCCTTCGCTGCCTTTCTGTTGTCAACAATCTTCGTGAGCGGCTCCTTGAAGAACATGACAAGGACTGACAGCGTGATGATTACCTCGAAGACTCTCGCAGCGGGAACCGTATGTCCGGAGAATATCATGATGATCTCAAACACCACCGTTGCGTAGAAGCACAGTCCTGCCACGGAATTCGTGCTGAAAAATGTCTCCTCCGTGTTCCTCTCCTTCGCATAATTTCTGATGTGAAGGATCATCGTCAGTATCGTAAGGAACATACCGAACACGATGGCGCAGACGAGAATCGTATTTATGTTTCCGACACCCGGCAGCTTGATCATATCGTGCCTCGGATCCAGCCACAGAGGCATTATGACATCCTCAAACCCGAAAACGGAGCCGAACATGAATCCGAATATTGTCGAGAACACACCCGCCAGGGAAATGATGCCCGCGAGATCGGAATGTTTTAATTTGTAAAGAAGAAAACCGCCGATCATCAGGCAAAGTCCCTGTCCCACATCACCGTACATGATTCCGAAAATGAAGGAGTAGGTCACCGCAACAAGAATGGTCGGATCCATCTCCCGGTAATTCGGCAGACCGTACATCTTCACGTACATCTCGTAAGGCTTGAAAAGCCCCGGATTTTTGAGCTTTGTCGGCGGCTGTGTCTTAATTTCCGCATCATTGTCCTGAACCATGAGAACGACCTTCTCATCCTGCGCGATGTCGCGCCGCAGAGCTGCCAGATCCTCCTCGGACATCCAGCCGCACAGAATATAGAACTGCTCATGGGCGTGCTCGGTAACGGCTGCCATCTTGCGAACATCAAAATTCCGCGCTAGTGCTTCCAGCTTCGTCTGTGCGCCGAGCAGCGTCGGTGCACGCTGAATCAGGATTTTTTTCATTTCCCCATCGATATCGGCGATTTCCTCATCGATATCGGCTTTCTTTTCGGAAAGTTTTCTGAAAGCTTCTCCCGGGTCGCTTCTGTACTCATCCGGGATGAAAAGTCTTTCAAAGTGCATTGAAGAGTAGACTGCTTCGATTCGGTGCAGCTCTGCATGCGGAGCGAAATATACGCAATAAACGTACTCATCGTCCTCCCCGCACTCCTGCAGGATCGTGTCAAAGTTGCCGTACATGTATTCCTTGAACCGGTACAGGTACATCTTCGGGAATCTTCCGAAACGGAAGCCGATGAACCGGAACCCGAGAATATCATCGATATCATCCATAATGTCGACGAAAGGCCTGACACTGCTCATCTGCGCATCGACTCTGGTCTGTTCCTTTTCCAGATCCGCCTTATGCTCCGCGAGCACTGTCAGATTCTCATCCAGACTTCGGATCAGTTCGACCGCCTCCTCGAGCGGAAGCTGGTCGGCGGGTACCGGCGTGACTTTGTCTACCATGGAACAGTAGGTGTTGGCCTTGGCCAGCAGCTTCCGATAAGGATTTGCCTGTACGTAAGGCCTCAGATCATGGACCTGGGAGAGTTCGCTCATTGCATTTTCCAGATGAATATCATATCCGGACAAATACTTGTCGACCATGCGGTCGATATCATCCCTCGGACCCGTGAGGGTTACGAATTTCATTTTTACAATCATACTTATCCTCCGGTGTTAACTAGTTACAAATGTTATGATAAGGTCGCCAAAAATCGATTACGGATTGTTCCGTGCTTACGCACTCCCGCAATCCCGTTATTCCGGACGCTCACACATGCGTCCGTTTTCTATTAATCTGTATCGGATCGAGAATCTCCGTCTAAGACGGCTGCAAAGCAGCGACAAGCATCCTCTCCATGCAAATCCGTTATCAGCAAGATACGAAGTCTAAATTCCCCGTACCATCGCCGACAGATTCTCCATCGCCTCATCGGGCGAAAGCCCGTACCTCACGCACTCGATTGCCGCTGTCAGCGCCGCATCCTGTACCTCCTTGACATAGAGATAACGGTACATGACCGCGATGGAATTCGGATATTTCCTGGCTTCCACCTCAAGGACATGCCGCCCGACATATTCATACAGGTCACCGAGATTCTGCGGACCGAACTCCGTATAGCGCCTGCCGTAGAAGGTCTTATCGAGGGCCGTCCGGAAAGCTTCCTCCGTTTCGGCCTCCACCATTTCCCGAATGTTCTGACTACTGAGCTTGTAGAGAATCGGGATCGTCAAAGCGTACGTATCGGCTTCGGACATGTGAAAATTCTGACGTGCCCGATGGATGTACCAGATATTCAGAAGGTCGAACTTGGTCCCAAAGCCGCTGGCGATCACTTCGCAGCCCTCCTTAGAGAACAGCTTCTTCCGGTTGTTCCACATAGTCCTGAAGTGATACATATCGAGAGCGGTCTCATAGTCGAACAGCTGGGCTTCCGGATTTTCATGCACCTTTGACAGGACCGGGTAATACTCGGTACCCTTCAGGGCTTCCAGCGTAGACTCGACCGTGGTCGAGTGGAAGAGGGCATCCATGTCGAGAGGCGTGTATTTGTCATAGAACCACCTGTACAGATAGACGTTCGGATTCGGGGTCTTCCCGATGAATGCATAGCTCAGGCACGTCTTGAGATATTTGATCGCGTACCTTCTCGCATATTCCCTCAGAAATTTCTTCTGGTCTTCGTTGCAGAAATGGTATATCTTGGCATAATCCTCGTAGACCGAGTTGCCGAGCAGAAATTCGACATTGCCGCGATGAAGCTCCGCCTCACCCATGCGCTCGAACTCCGCCCTGTAGCACGGATATCTCCGAAGATAGTTGATGATCGCCGGCACATCAGGCAGCGAGACGATCTCCCGGAATCCTTCCTCCGATATGAAGTTTTTTTGCATCGCACGGATCTTGGTATTAACTCCGCTGAATGCAAGTAAACCGTTCATCATTCATTTGCCTCCAGGATACGGCCGACAATTTCATCCGCACGTTTATCGGTCTGTTCTGCGTAATTCTTCTCTATGAATGCGAGTGATGTCTCCATATCGGCCTCAAGTCTCGCAATCTCTTCTGCGTTCTCTCTCTCGAGTTTGTTCCGAATCTCCTTAAGCTCGCGCTCAGATTGCTCATCGAGCTCCCGGTCATATGCTTGCGTCTTCGCCCGGTACTCTTCAGCAAGTTTTTCCTGCTCTTTCCCGGCATCGGCAAGGATGGAGCGGGCAGCAAGATCAATGTCAGCAAGTTTCTTTATGACGGTACTGTCCAAATCGATTCCTCCTCTCCGTTAATTGTTCAATAAGCTCTATTTTACTCTCACTTTACAAAAAGTAAATGATTACAGTGCCAAAAGTACTATTCCGGCACCAGGCCTGCGACCTGATCAGCAAATCAAAAAAGAAAGAGGCTGCCACATCGGCAGCCTGATCTGTGCTTATTATTTATCTGTTGATGAATCAGCTGCAGACTCATCTACCACGGACTCACCCGCTACAGACTCATCTGTCACAGACGAATCTGCAACCTCTGCCGCTGCGGAGTCCGCAGTTGTCTCATCAGCGAGAGATTCATCAGCTGTCGATACATCCGCCACGGACTCATCCTGTCCGAGCGTGAACGCTGCGGAGTCTGTGATCAGCAGTGTCGCCATGACTTTATCATCGACCTTGATATCAGCTTCTTTTTTCCACTTATCGATCAGATTATTGTAAGCTTCTGTCTTACGGTCTTTGACGATTTGTTCCTTCTTGGCTTCCGTCTCGTCCTTCGCAAACGTCTTATCAACGCGGAACACGTAGTAATGTGTGTCCGACTCGATGACTTTATCACAGACCTCACCGTCTTTCAGCTCGGCTGCGGCCTCGACCACGCCGGCGTCGAGAGTCGTGTCTGTCGGATCATTTGTCGTGAACTGGCCGGACGCTGCTGTAAGAGTGTCATCGTATTTTGCCGCAATCGCTGTCATGTCTGCCTCTGCGGCATTGTCAGAGGCTTTGAGGTCAGCGAGAATCTTTTCGGCATTTTCTTTGACCTCTTTATTGGCTGCCTCAAGCTTTTCGGCCTTCGCCTCCTCGGATACAGACTCATCGGACAGGGATTCATCCGATACAGACTCGTCGGATACGGATTCATCCGCTGCGGATTCATCTGCCGCCAGATCTTCCTCCGTCTTCTTGGCGAGGGAGAGATATGTAACGGTCGTCTGCTGTGCCTCATCGTCGGAAACTTCCGTGTCGACATCCTTGGCCATCGGCTCTCTCATCATATCCTGAATGGTCTGAAGCTCGAGCAGGTACACAACATCTTCCTTGGATGCGCCGATCTGAGCACGGACCTTCTCATCGTTCTCATCGATATAAGCCTGGGCGATCTTTTCGATCTCAGCCTTCTTCTCATCGTCGAGTGCCACATCATATTCCTCTGCATGCTGCTTGATCAGCACAAGCTCCTCGATGTTCTCAAGAACACTCTCCTTGATCTGATCGCCGTAAGTCTTCTCGGTAGACTCATCCATGACCTGGTCAAAAATCTGAGTCGTTCCGAAATACTGACTGTACATCTGATACATATAAGCCTGCTGAAATCTGGCCTGAAAGCTTACTGCACCGAGGCTTACCGCCTCATCGTTGATCGTGACGGCTGTCTTTGTACCGTCGATCTTTGCATCCTTATTTCCGCAGCCTGCGAGCATGGAAACACCCATCGCTGCGGTGAGACCGGCTGCCGCGAATTTTTTCCATAGACTTTTCATAATAATCTCCGTTCTTTCTTATGATACTTATCTACCTATTCAAAGTTACTCAAACTTCCCGCTTCATATCTACAATACAGTCGATATCATTAAAAATGCAATCGGGAAGTTTTAGTAAGTCAAAAACCATCGAATCCCTATTCTATACGCTTTTTACCGTTGAAGCAAGTTCTGTTGTAAATCTTTTAAGATTCTCTATCATTTCAACATTACCTGTGGGGCCGTTATAGAGGAAATAAGCGCCCGTAGGACTCGGATGTACAGTGAACATACCCGCAAATGAACCCACGATCCGCCCGAGCTGCATCGTGTCAAATGTCGGCTCAGGTCTCACCGTAAGCCTCACCTCCCGGGACCTCTGTTTGATCTCCACTATGGAGGCAGCGTGAGCCGAGGCTTTCAGCTCCGCGATGAGAAGCAGGTTCCGTACCGTCCTTGGCAGCTCGCCGAAGCGGTCCATCAGCTCATCGGAGATCTCGTCGTTGTCCCTCTCGTTCTCGATCGCCGCGATCTTCTTGTAGAAATCGAGCTTCTGGAACTCGTCCGTAATATAGGTATCCGGAATATAGGCGTCAACATTGATATCGACGACTGTCTCAAATGTCGACTCTTCCTGCACCAACCCTTTTTCCTCCTTGACAGCCAGGGCAAGCATCTTGCAGTAGAGATCATACCCGACAAGATCCATGTGGCCCGACTGCTCCTTTCCGAGCAGATCTCCCGCACCGCGGATCTCGAGGTCCCGCATTGCGATCTTGAATCCGGAACCGAGTTCCGTAAATTCGCGGATTGCCGCCAGACGTTTTTCCGCAACTTCTTTCAGCTGCTTGTCCCTGCGGTACATCAGGAAAGCGTAAGCTGTTCTGTTGGAGCGGCCGACTCTGCCCCGGAGCTGATACAGCTGGGAGAGGCCCATGCGGTCGGCATCGTGGATGATAATGGTGTTGGCATTTGAAATATCCAGTCCCGTCTCGATGATCGTCGTGGTGACCAGAACATCGATCTCTCCGTTTATGAAGTCGAACATAATGTCCTCAAGCTGACGCTTGTTCATCTGGCCGTCGGCAAATGCAACATTTGCCTCAGGAACCAGATTCTGAATACGTGAGGACATATCGGCAATATCGCGGACCCGGTTATATACATAGTAGACCTGCCCGCCGCGGGCCATCTCTCTGCAGATGGCTTCACGGACCATCTCCTGATTGAACTCCATGACGTAAGTCTGAATCGGGACCCGGTCCTGAGGCGGCTCTTCGAGGACCGTCATGTCGCGGATACCTACAAGACTCATGTGCAGAGTCCGCGGGATCGGCGTAGCCGTGAGCGTCAGCGCATCTACATTTTTGCGGAGATTTTTGATCTTCTCCTTATGCGTCACGCCAAAGCGCTGTTCCTCATCGATGATGAGCAAGCCGAGATCTTTGAACTCAACGTCTTTCGAGAGCAGGCGATGCGTACCGATCACGATATCCACAAGCCCCTTCTTCAGATCTTTAATGGTCTGTTTGATCTGGGCAGCCGAGCAGAACCGGCAGAGCAGGGCTATATTCACAGGGAACTCTTTCATTCTCTGGACAAATGTATTGTAATGCTGCTGAGCCAGGATCGTCGTCGGCACGAGGTAAGCCACCTGTTTGCCGTCCTGTACTGCCTTGAATGCAGCCCGGAGAGCAATTTCCGTCTTGCCGTAACCGACGTCTCCGCATATCAGTCGGTCCATGATCTTGTGGCTCTGCATATCGCGTTTGGTATCATCGATGGCGATGAGCTGATCTTCCGTCTCCTCGAACGGGAACAGTTCCTCGAATTCCTTCTGCCATTCAGTATCCTCACTGAATGCAAATCCCTCAGAATTCTCACGCACCGCATACAGTGCAATGAGCTCTTTGGCGATGTTCTTGACGGAGCTCCTGACCCTCGCGCGGGTCTTTTCCCACTCCGAACCGTTCAGGCGGTTGAGCCTCGGCGTGCTGTTTTCCCCTCCGCCGGTATATTTCTGCAAGACATCAAGCTGTGTGGCCAGCACGTAGAGGTTGCCGTCCTTATATTCCAGTTTGATGTAGTCTTTCAGGACATCGTCGACTTTGACCTGCTCGATACCGCGGTAAATAGCGACGCCGCGGTTTTCATGCACGACAACATCGCCGACATGCAGCTCGTTAAAGCTTGCGATCTTCTCACCCGTATAGCGGGTGCGCTTCTTTCGCTTCTTCGGCTTGGAGCCGAGAATATCCGTCTCGGTGATGACGGCGAGCTTGATCATCGGATATTCAAAGCCGCGGCTTGCTCTTCCGTAAATGACCGCGATCTGCCCCGATGTGAGCTCGAGATCCAGGTCTTCGGTGTAAAATGCAGGCACCTCCGATTTCTCAAGATCCTGCGCCAGACGCCGTGCCCTCGTGTGGGAGGCTGACATAACAATTATGCGATAGCCGCGCTTGCGGTACTTCTTAATGTCGCCGACCAGATACTCAAAACTGCCGTTATATGAGCTTACCGCCTGCACCGTCTGTCCGAAGCTGGCCGTGATATTCCACTCCCCTTTCCGCATATCCAGGGCGGAAAGCGCGACACAGCGGCATTTATTTAAAGTCTGAACGATCTGATCCGCACTAAGTATATCCGGGATTTTGTCACCTTTGTGAAAATCGCCCTGCGCAATCCGGTTCTTTACGCTCTCTCTGAACTCCTGCTCAACAGATCCTGCCGCATCAAGGATATGATTCGGCTCATCAATGAAGATCGAGCAGCCCGCATCCTGCCCTCTTTCCGACAGGAACCAGGAAAGCAGACTTCCTTTTCTTCCTATATTATCGACAGCCGGGTAGATCATCACCTTCTGCATGTTTTCGATGGACCGCTGCGACTCCGGGTCAAAGGATCTCATCGAATCGATCTCATCTCCGAAAAGCTCGATGCGGAAAGGACGCTCTTCCGTCAGCGACCACACATCTATGATAGAGCCTCTCACGGCGAACTGCCCGGGCAGGTCCACTTCCGCGCAGCGCTCATATCCTCCGCGCACCAATGACTCCTTGACCCATTCGAGATCGATTTCTTCATCCTGCTCGAACACGACCCTCGCATCCGACAGATCTTCTCTCACACTCACGAAATCCATCAGTGCGGCGACAGGCAGCACGACGACCACGTGCTTGTCCTCGATCAGCGCGCGAAAGACCCTCATGCGCTGCATGTCCAACAGGTTGCTCGTGATATCCGCCTGGTAGAACAGCAGATCTTTCGCGGGATACAGCAGGGCACCCGGTTCATAAAGCAACAGATCTTCATGTAAAGATCTGGCAGCCAGATCATTTTCGGCAATGACCAGAGTGATCTGCGCATCAAAAGAAAGCCCATATATCATGTGGACTTTCTGGGCGCGGGCGCAGCCCGACAGAGAGATGATCCCGGTGCGTTTTTTCAGCCGGGATCTGATTTCATCATATTCGGCCAGCTCGGTGAGCGGCTTGAGGAACATTTGCATAAGATACCTCTTGCGTATTTTTGTGCAGTCACCCTATCTTTCGGGAGACTATATGCCGCGATCAAGAAAGCTGTTCTTCTTCTGTAAGAACAGACAGTCACTCTGTCTTTTCGCAAATTATGTACTGCGAGCAGGAAAGCGGTTCTTCTGTAAGAACATACAGTTACTCTATCTTTTCGGAGATTATGTACCGCGGACGGTTCTGGATCCCCTCGTAAATTTTGGAAATATAGTATCCGATGATACCCAGGCTTATCATGATAAAACTGCTCGAAAAGCACTGCAGGATAATGACCGTTGTGAAGCCTTCGAGAGCGGAGCCGGTGTACCATTTGTACAGAGACTGCACACTGATCACAACACCGAGGACGAGCATCACCATTCCGAGAATCGTGACGACCTGCAGCGGCAGTGATGTGTAAGACGTTATGTTGGAAATCGCATAGCGGATAAGCGCACCGGTCGACCAGTTGGATTCCCCGGCCTCACGCTCGCGCACGTCGTAGCTGACCTGCGTCGTCCGAAAGCCCACCCAGGATGAGAGTGCACGGAAAAATGCGTCGCGCTCCGTCATATTGATCAGCGCGTGAATTGCCTTGCGGTCGAGGAGCTTGAAGTCGGATGCATTGGACATATCTATATCGGTCGCATCGCTGATGATCCGGTAGAAGCATTTCGCTGCAAATGCATGCGCCGCGCTCTCCTTCCCGCGATCTGCCTTCACTCCCTCTACGATCTCGTATCCCTGTTCCCAGAGACGGTACATCTCTATTATTTTTTCGGGCGGATGCTGCAAATCACAGTCGATCACGACCGCGCAATCACCCTTGCACTCGGTAAGCCCTGCGAACACCGCTGCCTCTTTCCCGAAATTTCTCGAGAAAGCGATCCCGCGGATTCGGGGATCGGCCTCGTGGGATTCCTCTATACAGCGCCAGGTGGCGTCAGAAGAGCCGTCGTTGACGAAGAGAAGCTCATGGTCGATATCATTATTGTCCAGAAGACTCGTTATGGACTCGGCCGTTCGGGCGATCATCTTTTCTTCATTATATGCGGGTATGACTACAGATAACATATCATTCACTTTCCGGGTGCTGTGCGAAATCTACATTAAGAAAATATAGCATTTGTGTATATCGTTTTCAAGCAAAAAAGAGCTGACGCGCCTTCGTGGGGCGCGACAGCTCTTACTATACATTCACGCATGAGACTTTGCCACCTCTGTGGCCATCTCCAGAATCTCAAGCACGCGAACGACCTCTTCGTCCTTCACGACTTTCTCCGCCCCGTTCTCAATAGCGGAAATCAGATTCTCATAGATCCTCTCATAATGCGCGCAGTCGACCGGAACCTTTTCCGTCACGTTATTTCCGTCTGCATCCTTGTAAACGAGAGTTCCCCATCTCTCTTCCGGCGCAGGTTCCTGATTAACGACGTGGCGTCCGACAACTTTCTTCTTACCTGAATTGTGAATGACAGGCGGCAGCGTCATGCTCCCGTTCGTCCCGTGCAGGGTAAATCTCGGATAATCAATCAGCACGCACATCGACGTTGAAATCGTGACCTTGCTGTTTCCGTAATAAAAATCGATGTCGAAATAATCGTCACCGACGCCCGGGTGCGCTATACTTCGCACATCGCACTTCACATCGTCCGGCATCCCGAAGAGGCTGATAATCTGATCCGTCGTATGTACGCCGAGATTATACAGCGTTCCCAGATGATCATACCAGCCGTTCGGCCTGAAATAATCGAAATGGCCTTCCAGACGGACCACATCCCCGATCTTGCCGCTCGCTATTACATCCTTCAGCGCAAGGAAATCGGCATCAAATCTGCGGTTCTGATTCGGCATGCAGATAAGACCCTTTTCCTTGGCCAGGGCAAATACCTCCCTCGCCTCCTGTGCCGTCGGCGCGAACGGTTTCTCGACCAGGCAGTGTTTCCCTGCGTTCAGGACCTGCTTCGCATACGGAACATGGAAACGGTCGGGAGTGTTGATTACGACCAGATCCACCTCCGGGTCATCCAGAACTTCCTCAAGACTTGTCGTGAAAATGATATCCTTATAATAAGGTTCGTATTCTGCGAACTGAGGGATATCTTCCTCCCGCCGCATCACATATTTAATACGTACATTCTCCATTTTCTCCGCGTAGGGGATATGATATTCCCTGACGCTCACGCCAAATCCGATATATGCCACTGTGATCATGATTCTTTCCTCCTTATATTGAATCGGCTGAAATATCTTCCAGATCTGCGACAGAGCAACCATCATGAGAGACGGAGAATTCATTTGCACACTTGATGTCGCGAAGACGACCCGTGACGAACTCATTCACGCCATGGTCGGCCGTTCCGTTGCAGCTGTCGTCTCAAGACTGAAACCATGTCGCAAGCAGGACGAAGTCGTTCTCCGTGCAGAGCATCTCACAGGCGGCGCCTTCCACGATGTTTCCTTCGAACTTCACAAGGGCGAGATCCTCGGTTTCTTCGGTCTGGTAGGTGCCGGACGAACAGAGACAATGCGCGCCATCTTCGGTGCGGACAAACGGCTCGGTGGAAAAGTTTACATCCACGGCAAGGAGATCACAGGTTCCTGGAACAGCACCAAGGCACTGCGCGCCGGTATCGGCCTGATCCCGGAAGACAGAAAGACGCAGGGTTTCCTTACTCTCTCATCGAACATTGACAACATCGCAATTTCCTCCCGTCAGCTTCTCGGAGATTGAATCTCCGAGCTTGCTGGTCCGCCGCGGGAGTCTTTCTCTGCTTCGCGGGCGGAAAAGCAACCTTGTCCGGATACAGCA
>CACYPS010000026.1 GCA_902776305.1 uncultured Lachnospiraceae bacterium
CGAGCCAGAGAAGCCAAAGCTGCGAATACCGAAGTATGAGCAAGAATGTCGTCTACTTCGGTAAATTGGCGGTCTGAGCCAGAGAAACCAAAGCTGCGAATACCGAAGTATGAGCAAGAATGTTGTCTACTTCGGTAAATTGCGGCCGCCGATCCAGCAAAGCAAGATGGAATTACGGAGTAGAGCAGGAATGGACATATAATTGTTACCCAAGGCAATAGCCCTAATACCTTGACAAAAACCTGAGTTCTGTTAGACTGATTTAGAAAGTTTCCTTTCAATTAAAGGACGCTCACAATCTACAGAAACAGGGGGATTTAAAATGACATGGCTTGAAGATCTCAAAGAGACCTATGAAGTTTATAAAGAACGCGATCCTGCCATCCGTACGTACTGGGATGTGCTTCTGTACCCCTGTTATCACGTGATGAGGGCACATCGGAAAGCCCATAAGCTTTGGAACGAAGGAAAGTATTTCGAGGCACGTCTGATTTCTCAGAGAGCCGCCAGAAAGACAGGCATAGAGATTCACCCGGGAGCGACGATCGGAAAGGGATTTTTCATCGATCACGGAACCGGAGTTGTCATCGGTGAGACCTGTGAGATCGGCGACAACGTAACGCTCTATCAGGGAGTCACACTCGGTGGTACCGGTAAGGAGCAGGGCAAGCGTCACCCGACGCTTGAAGACGGTGTAATGGTTTCGGCAGGTGCAAAAGTGCTTGGTTCCATTACAATCGGTGCGAACTCTAAGATCGGAGCCGGCTCTGTCGTTCTAAAGAGCGTACCTCCGAATTGCACGGTTGTCGGCGTACCGGGCCGCGTTGTTCGCATGAAGAACAAGGTCGTGCCGCGCGAGACGATTGATCAGACGAACCTGCCCGACCCGATTCTTCAGGATATGAAGGTTCTGCAGAGAGTCAACAACGAGCTCATTAACCGTATGATTTCGATTGAGGAGGAAGTCCGCAGGCTTCGGTTGGAGAAGTCTGATGGGACGGATATCCCGGAGGAGAGATTATGCGAAGCTCCGCATCTGAAGGAGAAGCACACTTACGAGATCAAACCGGAGGAGAGGGAGTACGAGGAAGTGCAGGATTGCATATTCGCAGATTACATCTGACAAAGTACTATGCTTAGGGCAGCACGTTACATGGAGAACTCTCGAAGCAGAATCAGATGTTATCACGTAGAAGCAGAAAGTATAGTGCATTTTCAACTACAGGTTTTCTATCATATGCGATACTTTGTTATTCAGCAATTACGAAGAAAATGCAAAACAGACATGCGATGTTGTCTTAAGTATAAGCAAAACAGACATGCGATGTTGTCTTAAGTATAAGCAAAACAGACATGCGATGTTGTCTTATAAGCAAAGCAGATATGCGATGTTTTCTGTAGCATAAGCAAAGCAGGCATGCAGCATTCCTGCTATATAACAAGTCACGCACAGCTAAGGATAAAAGGAGAGGCTATGAAAATTTTCAATACACTCACAATGCACAAAGAGGAATTCGTTCCGCTTGTACCCGGAAAGGTCAGCATGTATGTATGCGGACCGACAGTTTACAACCTGATTCATATCGGCAACGCAAGACCTATGATCGTCTTTGACACAGTCCGCAGATACCTTGAGCATAAGGGATATGAAGTCAATTATGTCTCCAACTTCACGGATGTCGATGACAAGATCATCAAAGCCGCCAATGAGGAAGGTGTTGATTCATCAGTCATCTCCGAGCGTTATATCGCAGAGTGCAAGAAGGATATGGAAGGCATGAATGTCCGTCCGGCGACGATTCATCCGAAGGCTACGGAAGAAATCCCGTATATGATTGACATGATCGATACGCTTATCCATAGCGGGCACGCATATCCGAAAAACGGTACGGTCTATTTCCGCACGAGAAGTTTCGGCGGGTACGGCAAGCTTTCGGGCAAGAACCTCGATGATCTCCGCTCCGGTTTCCGTGATCTGAAGGTCTCCGGAGAGGATGAGAAGGAAGATCCGCTCGATTTCGTACTCTGGAAGCCCAAGAAAGAGGGTGAGCCGTCCTGGCAGTCTCCGTGGTGCGACGGTCGTCCGGGTTGGCACATCGAGTGCTCCGTTATGTCCAAGAGATATCTCGGCGAGCAGATCGACATCCATGCGGGAGGTGAGGATCTTATTTTCCCGCACCATGAGAACGAGATCGCACAGTCGGAGTGCGCATCGGGAAAGGAATTCGCGCATTACTGGATGCACAACGCATTCCTGAATATTGACAATAAGAAAATGTCCAAATCTCTCGGCAACTTCTTCACCGTCCGCGACATTTCCGAGAAGTACGATCTTCAGGTCCTGAGACTTTTCATGCTGAGTGCACACTACAGAAGTCCACTGAACTTCAGTGCAGAGCTTATGGAAGCGGCCGGCAATTCACTTGAGAGGATCCGCCGTGCGGCAGCAAGGCTGAATGATCTTCTCGCTGCAAATGCAGAAAATGCAGCAGGCACCGATGATGAGGCGAAAATCGCTGAGATCCGGGCATTTGTGGACAAATTTGATGAGAAAATGGATGATGATGCCAATACAGCAGATGCTTTGTCTGTAATATTTGATCTCGTTCGTTTTGCAAATATCAACATCACAGAGGAGAGTTCACCGGCCGTGACGAAGGCGGCATTTGACACACTGAACGAACTGTGTGATATTCTTGGAATTATTGCTCTGAAGAAAGAAGAGATGCTCGATGCGGATATCGAAGCCCTCATTGAGGAGCGTCAGGCCGCCAGAAAAGCAAGGAACTTCAAGCGAGCTGACGAGATTCGTGATCAGCTTAAGGATATGGGAATTGTGCTCATGGACACCAAGGACGGCGTCAAGTGGAGCAGGAAATAAGAAACCATGCCGGATTCAATGACATGATGCTCCCTCCAATGATGGTAGCAAGTGGTACATGCAAAAAGGAACTGTACAGGAATAAACGGTGTGATGCTCCACTGAGGATTGATTCAAGTGGAGCAGGAAATAAGAGGTATGCAGTGAGCAAACTCACAGATGATAATTCAAAGCAGAAAGCAAATGTAAGAGAAGGCTTCCTCGCCATGCTCGAGACCTGTTTTCCGGAGAGCAGATCCGGGGACGGGAAGGCAGCCGGAGACCGGACTTCGGGAACGGGTGCAGCACATGCAGGCGCAGGGACAGGAGGAAACGGTCCGGAGTATCATTTTACGCCGGAGATGTCTGAGGAAGAAGCCCGTGCCTACGCACCTCTGACGCTGGCTTTTCTGGGTGATGCAGTATATGAGCTGGCTCTCAGGACTATGCTGGTCCAGAGGGCCGATATGCGTCCAAATGAGCTGAACCGCAGGTCCTCGCTGCTTGCCAAGGCACATGCCCAGTCTTATGCGATGGAGGCTATTGAGCCGCTTCTGGATGAGACGGAGGCGGATATATACCGCAGAGGAAGAAATGCGAAATCCCACACGATGGCAAAGAACGCGACGATGGGGGATTATCGCAGGGCGACGGGATTTGAGGCGCTGATGGGGTATCTGTATCTTGCGGGGAAGCAGGAGAGGATGATGGAGCTTATACAGATTGCGGTCGCAAAGAACGGACAGTAAAGAATAAAATGAGTCGGTGACGGACAGTGATAAACTGAAAAGCATGTGGATAGGCTGATGTAGCTGGTCCGGATTGCGGTCGCAAAGAACGGATAGTGAGAAGCTGAAAAGCATGAGGATGGGCTGATATAGCTGGTCCAGATCGCGGTCGCAAAGAACGGACAGTGAAGAAGAAAAGTGCGGTGTGACAGTGATGCATAAAGTAGAATAAGTGATGAAACTGGTTCGGATCGCAGACGTAGAGAATAAACAGTGGAGCAACAAACACAGCATGAAAGCTGTGGAGAAAGCAGAGCATATATGAGCAAAGACAGAGACTTTGGCGGTCACAATCGCGGCCGTGGCGGCAAGAAGCCGGATAGAGAAAACGGCTATCTGAGTGCCGGTGAAGTACGCGCCGCAAAGCGTGAAAGCTATAAAGGCGGGAAAAGCAGCGGGAAACACGCTGACAATCATAAGGAAAACCATGGTAAGCGCGAGGAGTTCAGAACCGACAGAGAGACCGCGAACAGGGAACTGACGGAAGAAGAACTGAGCGGACGTATAGAGGGCAGGAACGCTGTAATTGAGGGATTCCGCTCAGGAAGACAGATCGACAAACTTTTTGTTCAGGAAGAACTGCATGACGGTCCGATCAGCACTGTTCTGCGCGAGGCCAAAAAGCATGATACAATCGTGAATTTTGTGACCAAAGAAAGACTCGATGAAATGTCCGTCACAGGCCATCATCAGGGCGTGATTGCGCAGGCGGCGGCGTTTGCATATGCCACGGTAGATGATATCCTTGCGAAGGCGGAGGAGAGAGGGGAGGCACCATTTGTCATCCTTCTCGACGGTATCGAGGATCCGCACAATCTCGGGGCTATCATCCGTACAGCATGTCTGGCCGGTGCTCACGGTGTGATACTGCCGAAGAGACGTGCGGTCGGACTGACACCG
Source organism: uncultured Lachnospiraceae bacterium (assembly GCA_902776305.1). Lineage (GTDB taxonomy): Bacteria > Bacillota > Clostridia > Lachnospirales > Lachnospiraceae > Chordicoccus. The sequence goes on from CACYPS010000026.1 coordinate 4,549, forward strand.
GTGGCAGTCCGGGCATCCGCGGGGGCAATCAATTATGTGCCCGTGGCGCGTGTGACGAACATAGGGAATGAAATTGAGAAGCTCAAGGAGAAGGGTCTGTGGTTCGTCTGTGCGGACATGGATGGAAAAAGGATGTATGATCTCTCACTCACGGGGCCGATCGGACTTGTTGTCGGATCGGAGGGAGATGGCGTGAGCCGTCTCGTGAAGGAGAAGTGCGATTTTGTCGCGTCAATCCCGATGAAAGGGGAGATCGACTCGTTGAATGCATCTGTGGCAGCAGGAGTCATGATGTATGAGATCGTTCGGCAGCGTGGTGGTATCGGCTGAGTGGGACAGATCAGAAGGAGTATTACGGCAGTGGCAGGAAGGTGCGCTGCCGTTTTTTAGAATATAAAATGACAGTTTTTATAAGCAATCTCGTGCGTAAATTTCAGGGTGCTTTGCGGGAAAGGGGGCAGATTTGGAAGAAACAAACAGGAAAAATGATATGCCGGATTTTCGAAATCTTCCGGATGAGGAGCTGGTAAGCCTGTACCGCGAGGGGGTTACAGAGGCGGTGGATTTTCTCCTGCAGAAGTATAAACCTCTGGTAAGAAGCAGAGCCGTGTCAAAGTTTTTGAAGGGCGGAGAGCTCGATGATCTGATTCAGGAGGGTATGATCGGCCTGTACAAGGCGGTGAGGGATTATGAACCTCGGAATGATAAGGGGGCGTCTTTTTTTACATTTGCAGTGCTTTGCATCGATCGTCAACTGATGCACGCCATCGAGATGTCCTCGAGGCAGAAGCGAAAAGCCCAGACGGAAGCGGTCCTGCTCACGGAGGATGAGTGGGAAAGCTATATGGGACCGGAGGAGAGTCCTGAGAAGATCCTGCTGGAGCAGGAGGGCGCGGATGAGACGTACGATAAGATCTACGAGACGCTGAGCAGGATGGAGAAAATCGTATTCGATCTTCAGCTGCGTGGATATGATTACCGTGAGATTGCGGGGATTCTCGGAAGAACCCCGAAGTCTATTGATAATGCAATGCAGAGGATACGGAGAAAGACGAAGGAGCAGACGGGAAAGTAAAGCCAGAGCAATCGGGCAAAGGAATACACCGTGAAGTAAGGCTCCGGGAGATTAGACGAAGGAGCAGACCGGAAAAAGAATCCGGATGAAAGAACCGGTTTCATATGTCGAAAAGTTAGTGTCAACACTCCGAAAATGCGGTACAATTACAGTAGCATATTTGTCTTATTGCAGTAGAAAGAGAGGAATCAAGATGGCTGATTATATTCTTAAGAATTCAGAACTGACCGTTACTGTGAGCTCAGCCGGAGCCGAGATCCGTTCCGTCAAGGACAACGCTACGGGTCAGGAGTATATGTGGCAGGCAGATCCCGCATTCTGGGGATGGACCTCCCCGAATCTTTTCCCAATCGTCGGAAATGTTATGCACGATGAGTTTCGTTATAAAGGAAAAGCATACTCCATGAAGCAGCACGGTTTCGGACGCAGAAGTGAATTCGCGCCGGCAGATGTTGAGGGATGCGAGCTTGGATTTGCCCTGGAAGAAAGCGAAAGCACACTGGCTGCATATCCGTTCCGCTTCCGCTTTGAGGTAGGCTACAATCTGGCAGGTCGTTCTCTGAAGATCACATGGCGCGTCATAAATCCGTCAGATGAGACGATTTATTTCCAGGTCGGTGCCCATCCGGCGTTCAATACACCGCCCACAGACAGCGATGCTCCAAAGAATGCCTGCTATCTTGCATTTGATACAGATAAAGCACTCGACATAAGCCTGATGAATCTTAAGGACGGCGGTCTCAGCGATGACAAGAAAGAGTATCCGCTTGAGGAAGGCGGCTTCCTGCGTATCACGGATGATCTTTTTGATATCAACACTCTGATCATCGAGAACGAGCAGGTTCACAAGATATCGCTCTGCGACGCAGATAAGAAACCGTATGTCACGGTCCGCTTTGAGGCACCGCTCGTAGCGGTATGGTCACCGAAGGCAGCGGCTCCGTTCGTATGCCTGGAGCCGTGGTATGGACGTCTTGACCGCACAACATTTGCAGGAGAGCTTCCGGAGCGTGAGTACGAGCAGAAGCTGGAGCCGGCAGGAGTATTTGAAAAATCCTACGACATTGATTTCGAATAATCCGGTTGATTTCGATATCGTGTAAACCGATTGATGCCGTTTTCGGATGACCTATTTACATTTTTTATGATCTGATATAGAATGAGGATGCGGGATATCTCGCATTCTCATTTTTCTTTGCGGCGTTCGCCGTACATTTTCCATTTATTACATCATTTTATTTACTTGCCCCGCGGCTTATTGCGTGCCGCTGTTTTTCGTGACCCGTATGCAGGATGACCGCGGGAGAATCGAAAGGAGGCTTTTTATGAGAAAAAGAGGCGTTGTTCAGTACACGAAGGCGATGTCGGAACTGCATCGCTACAGCAGCATCAAAGAGGCGGAGACTGTTTACAGCATCTCGCACATATCCGGTGTGTGCCGGAGGAGACGGAAGTCAGACGGGGGATATGTGTGGAGGTATGAGGATGATGTGGATCCGCTTTCGGAGCATTTTGTTCCGGCGAGATACTGAGGAAGACCCTTGTCTCTCTCACTTTATTCTGCTAAACTAATGTGATGAAGATATTAGAAAGGAGAAGCTGCCAGACGCAGCGGTCCAATCCGGCAATCACGTATGTGATCGTCCTAAAAACAGGGGCTCTGCGGACTCATACACAACAGTGTACTCCGGCAGCAAAATGATCATGGCAGAATGGAACATTGAGACAAAATGCGTGCAGAGTGGTTACAGACCGAAAAACGGTGAGCCGAGAGAGGTTCCGATTTATCAGAGCACAACTTTCAAATATGATACGAGCGCTGACATGGCGAAACTTTTCGACCTGGAGGCTGCCGGATATTTCTATACAAGGCTTCAGAACCCGACCAACGACTATGTTGCGGCCAAAATCGCAGCTATGGAGGGCGGTACCGCCGGTATGCTGACTTCCAGCGGACAGGCAGCGAACTTCTTTGCGATATTCAATATCGCAAATGCCGGTGATCACATTGTTTCCAGCGCTTCCATCTACGGCGGTACATTTAACCTGTTCAATGTAACAATGCGCAAGATGGGAATCGAATTTACTTTTGTCTCCCCTGACTGCACAGAGGAAGAGCTTGAGGCCGCATTCCAGCCGAACACGAAGGCTGTTTTCGGCGAGTCCATCGCCAACCCGGCGTTGACGGTTCTTGACTTTGAAAAATTCGCAAATGCCGCTCACAGACACGGCGTACCGCTCATCGTCGACAACACATTCCCGACACCGGTCAACTGCCGTCCGATCGAGTATGGCGTTGATATCGTTACACATTCCACAACGAAGTACATGGACGGTCACGGCTCCTGCGTCGGCGGTGCGATCGTTGACTCCGGCAAGTTCGACTGGCTTGCACATGCTGAGCGTTTCCCCGGACTCACAACACCGGATGACAGCTATCACGGCATTGTTTACGCCGAGAAGTTCGGCCTTGAGGGAGCTTTCATCACAAAGGCGACATCCCAGCTCATGCGTGACTTCGGTTCCATCCAGTCTCCGCAGGATGCCTATGTCCTCAATATCGGTCTCGAGAGTCTTCATGTGCGCATGAAGCAGCACTGCGCGAACGGACTCGCTCTGGCAGAATTCCTGTCCAAGAGTGATAAAGTCGAGTCTGTCGCATATCCGGGACTTCCGGGCGACAAGTACTATGATATCGCAAAGAAGTATATGCCGAACGGGACATGCGGCGTTGTTTCTTTCTGCGTGAAGGGCGGAAGAGCGGCTGCCGAAAAGTTCATGCATGAGCTTAAGATATTTGCGATCGAGACACACGTGGCCGACGCCCGCAGCTGCTGCCTGCATCCGGCAAGCTCAACACACCGTCAGCTCACCGAAGAAGAGCTGATTGCATGCGGCGTTCCCGGAAATCTGATCAGAATGTCCTGCGGTCTTGAGGGCACGGATGATCTTATTGCGGATGTGGCAAATGCACTTGCAGCTATCTGATGGGAGAGCCCCGCAGACATCTTGTGACGTAAGTTTGTGATGAATACGTAAAGCGAAAATGAAAAACAGCACCCATGCCTCATGACATTCATCATGTCAGTCAGCATGGGTGCTGATTTATGTTGAAATAATAGTTGTGATCTTGAGATACTACTGTCTTACCGGAAGCTTAATAATGCGGCGTATCAGCTTCTGACATTCGGACTATCCGGAGTACACTAAAGGGTCCGGGTTTTTACCTGTAGACAGTTTTGGCGTATGGATGCCTGCTTTAATAGAAGATCTTCTTATTCTCGTAAACCGGCTCGCATGTCATCTGAACGCCCAACTTCTTCATGAGCCTTCGATCGACAGGGGAAAGCATCACGGAGCAATGCGCCTGGCAGCCGTAGAGCTGCGGAAGCGCAGCCATGACTACTTCTGCCGTCGGGTCGGTCGCAGCGGAGATGGAAAGTGCGTATAAGACTTCGTCCGTGTGAAGTCTCGGGTTCTTTCCGCCGAGATATTTCGTCTTCAGAGTCTGGATCGGCTGGATCGCCTCGGGCGAGATGATCTTTACTTCATGCGGAATACCTGCGATTCGCTTCAGAGCGTTGAGAAGCGCAGCGGAAGTCGGCCCGAGAAGCTCAGATGTTCTTCCGGTGACAATCGTGCCGTCTGCAAGCTCGATGGCCGCGGCTGCGGCACCGGTCTCCTCAGCCCTGTTCATGGCAGGTGCGACGATACGGCGGTCACTCTTTGAAACATGTGCCTGCTTCATAATCATCTCGATTTTGTCGGCTTCCTCAGCATAGCGGGTGCCGTCTGCAATTCCGACGAGCGCCTCATAATAGCGGCGGATAATCTCCTGACGTGAAGCCTCACGGCAGACTTCATCATCGATGATACAGTTCCCTGCCATATTTACGCCCATATCCGTAGGTGACTTGTACGGACATTCTCCGTAGATATTTTCAAAGATTGCCTGAAGAACAGGGAAAGCCTGCACGTCGCGGTTATAGTTGACGGTCGTTACTCCGTAAGCTTCAAGATGGAACGGGTCGATCATATTTACGTCGTTCAGGTCGGCTGTCGCCGCTTCATATGCGAGGTTGACCTCATGCTTGAGCGGAAGATTCCAAATCGGGAATGTCTCGAATTTCGCATATCCCGCTTCGATGCCGCGCTTATGGTCATGGTACAGCTGTGAGAGGCAGGTCGCGAGCTTTCCTGAGCCCGGGCCGGGTGCCGTGACAATAACGAGCGGGCGGGAAGTTTCAATATAGTCATTTTTTCCGTAGCCTTCGTCGCTGACGATGAGCGGAACATTGTGGGGATACCCTTTGATCATGTAGTGCAGATAAACCCGCACTCCGTATTGCTCGAGATGATTCTTGAAGAGGACAGCACTGTCCTGTCCGGTGAAATGTGTGATGACAACGGATCCCACATAGAGGCCGCAGTCGCGGAATTCGTTCATCAGACGAAGTACGTCGGTATCGTAGGTGATGCCAAGGTCGCCCCTGACTTTGTTGTTCTCTATGTCTGTGGCAGATATGGCAATTATAATTTCGGTCTGATCCCTGAGCTGCAGCAGCATGCGCAGCTTGGAGTCAGGCTGAAAGCCGGGCAGTACGCGCGATGCGTGATAATCGTCGAAGAGCTTACCGCCGAATTCCAGGTAAAGCTTTCCGCCGAACTTGTTGATTCGCTCTCGGATCATGTTGGACTGCGTTTCGAGATATTGTTCATTGCTAAAGCCGATTTTCATAGATGCCTCCTTGATATCACATATGACTGTAGGCTGATTTCACATCTTTTTAATATAACAGAAGGTGATTGCCGATGTAAAGATATTTCGAAATTTGGTAACTACCGAGAAAGATGCTTTTTTACTTTTGATTTAGAAAAGTTTTAGATGAAAGGGAATACATGTTCTTGCATAATTGAAGCAAAATTCTTATAATGGTTTATGTCTGTCTGAGACTTGTCAGGACCGCAAGGCGACGCTCGCGCCTCGGCCTGCGAAAGGAGAATAATGGATAACAACAGAAATAATAATAATCAGAATGATAACGGCAATCGGAACCGTCAGTCTCTGATTATTTTCCTGGTATGCCTGATGGTAGGACTTATCGGAATGAGCCTCTTCTCAGGGATGCTGGATACATCGACATCCAGGAAGATAACATATGACAAGTTCCTCGAGATGCTGGAAAACAAGGAGGTCAAGACTGTCACAATCAAAAATACGACGCTTGAAATCGAGCCCAACGCGAAGACAGATGAGACCGGAAGCATTACGTATCACACGGCGATGACGGAAGACGAGACCGCCCTGACCGAGCGACTCGCAAAGTATGATGTAGAGTTCTCGAAAGAGGAGACATCCGTAATCAGCGAGATTGTTTATTCTCTGCTGAGTTTCCTGATACCGTTCATCCTGTTCATGGTGATTATCAGTGTATTCATGGGAAGGATGAACCGTGGCGGCGGAGTCATGGGAGTAGGCAAGAGCAAAGCCAAGACTTATGTCCAGAAGGATACCGGAATCACATTCCGGGATGTTGCGGGTGAAGATGAAGCGAAGGAAAGTCTGCAGGAATGTGTTGATTTCCTTCACAATCCGGGACGTTTCTCGGCAATCGGTGCAAAGCTTCCGAAAGGAGCGCTTCTTGTAGGACCTCCCGGAACAGGTAAAACTCTTCTTGCCAAGGCAGTAGCCGGAGAGGCCAAGGTGCCGTTCTTCTCACTGTCCGGTTCCGAGTTCGTCGAAATGTTTGTCGGCGTAGGTGCAAGCCGTGTCAGAGACCTGTTTGAAGAGGCGAAAAAAAATGCGCCGTGTATTATCTTCATCGATGAGATTGATGCCATCGGTAAGACGCGTGACAGCGGAAGGTTCGGAGGTAATGACGAGCGGGAACAGACACTCAATCAGCTTCTCGCGGAAATGGACGGTTTTGATGCGACTAAGGGACTTCTTATCCTTGCTGCAACGAACCGGCCGGAGATACTTGACCCGGCTCTGCTCCGTCCCGGTCGCTTTGACAGGCGCGTTATTGTCGACAGGCCTGACCTGAAAGGCCGAGTCGCTATACTTAAAGTTCATGCAAAAGACGTCCTTATGGATGATACCGTTGATCTCGATGCCATTGCTCTTGCAACGGGCGGCGCCGTAGGTTCCGACCTTGCTAACATGATCAACGAGGCCGCTATTCTCGCCGTACGCAACGGCAGACATCAGGTGAGCCAGAAAGACCTGCTCGAGGCCGTTGAAGTCGTTCTCGTGGGTAAGGAGAAGAAGGATCGCATCCTCAGCGTTGAGGAGAGAAGGATCGTTTCCTACCACGAAATCGGCCATGCTCTGTGTTCAGCCCTTCAGAAGAATTCCGAACCGGTTCAGAAGATCACGATCATTCCGAGAACGATGGGTGCTCTGGGATATGTAATGAATGTTCCGGAAGAAGAAAAGTATCTTAACACCAAGAAAGAGCTTGAAGCTCAGCTTGTAATGACGCTGGGTGGACGTGCTGCCGAGGAGATTGTATTCGATACCGTCACGACAGGTGCGGCCAACGATATTGAGAAGGCTACGAAGATAGCACGCGCTATGATTACTCAGTTCGGTATGTCAGAGCGCTTTGGTCTCATGGGTCTTGCAAGCGTGGAGAGCCAGTATCTGGACGGCAGGGCTGTGCTGAACTGCGGTGACCAGACCGCAACAGAGATCGATCACGAAGTGATGATCATGCTCAAGAAGTCTTATGAGCAGGCTTTATCCCTTCTGAACGCACATCGCAACACGCTGAACCAGCTGGCTGAGTATTTGATTCAGAAGGAAACAATCACCGGAAAGGAATTCATGCGCATTTTCAGGGAGGTGGAAGGAATTCCCGAGCCTGATCCGGACACCGAAGAAAAAAGAGTCGGCGAGCGTATCTACGATCAGGAAAATGCAGCCATGGGATCTCCTTATCAGCAGACGGAGCAGCAGTATCAGGCACCGAAGAATTACCCGGAAAGACAGCCGCTTCCCGATTCAGCTAACAGCGGAAACGCGGGGTTCAGGAACAGCGGTCAGCCGTACCCGCCGAGAGATGCAGGTGCAACATACGGTGACGGCAATCCAAGACCGATGCCGCCGCAGGGACCGCGCTATCCGCAGGGGCAGAACCGATCCGCAGGAAACGGCCCTCAGATCCCGGGATACATGCAGAGGACACCGATCGTGAGACCGGAACCGAAGCAGCAGGCCGAGAATCCGGAGCCTGCAAATGATTCGCAGAGCGACATCAGAAACGATCTGAACGAGGTCTGATTTCCGAAGCTATATGCGAGACGTAAGTCTGTTTATGGATACAGGAATTGTTCCTGAATACGACAGGGGGCTGTCGCATAAAGGCGTGACACCACAATATATTGTAGACGTTATATGCAAATGTCTGCAATATATTGTGGAGACAATGCCTGATGCGGCACCCCCTTTTATTTGGAGACACAATGGAAGAAGAGAGAGAGTTTATTATTGACGAAGAACTGAAAAAACTTCCCGGAAGGCCCGGCGTTTATATCATGCACGATTTGCACGACACGATTATTTATGTCGGAAAAGCGGTGAGTCTGAAGAACCGGGTTCGCCAGTATTTTCAAAAAGGATATAAAAAAAGTCCGAAGATACAGCGCATGGTCAGAAATATAGACCATTTTGAATACATAGTGACTGATTCGGAGCTGGAAGCGCTCGTGCTGGAATCCAATCTGATCAAGGAGCACAGGCCGAAATACAATACCATGCTCAAGGATGACAAGAGTTACCCGTATATCCGTGTAACGGTCAACGAGACCTTTCCGCGTGTCATGATCGCACGAAGTATGAAGAAGGATAAAGCTCTTTACTATGGCCCTTATGTCAATTCAACGGCTGTCAGGGACACGATCGAGCTTCTCCGCAAGCTCTATAAGATAAGGTCCTGCAGCAGGAAGCTGCCGGAAGATATCGGCAAGGACAGACCGTGCCTGTATTATCATATCGGTCAGTGCCCCGCTCCGTGTCAGGGTTATATTTCCGAGGAAGAGTACAGGAAAAGCATCGACAGTATGGTCTATTTTCTGAAAGGGCATTATCAGGAGGAAATCGAAGCGCTTACAAAGAAAATGATGACCGCCTCGGAGGAAATGCGTTATGAGGAAGCGGCTTCATACAGGGACCTCATTGAGAGCGTGAAGCAGATCGGTGAGAGGCAGAAGATTACCGGTACGGACGGGGATGACCGTGACATCATTGCGATCGCAATGGATGCGATCACAGGAAATAATCCTGATCAGGAATATGACTTCAGCACAGAAGGCCAGGAGGCAAGACCTGACTTTCTGGGTACACGGAACGCAGTCGTCCAGGTGTTCTTTGTACGTGGCGGCAAGCTGATCGGAAGGGAACATTTTTTCCTGACAGCTGACGACACGGATGATCCGGGGCATGTCCTGTCAAGCTTTATAACACAGTACTATTCCGGCGCACCGTTCGTTCCGAAGGAGCTCATGCTTGAGTCAGAGATTCCGGATCACGAGTTGATTGAACAGTGGCTCACAAAGAGACGCGGATCGAAAGTGACGATTCGGATCCCGCAGAGAGGAATGAAGGAAAAGCTGGTCGCCCTTGCTCACGATAACGCGGAGATGGTCCTCTCGAAAGACCGCGAGCGGCTGAAACGGGAAGAGCTCCGTACAATTGGGGCGGTTCGCGAAATTGCCTCCCTGCTTGGCCTTGAAAAGGCAGACCGCATGGAATCTTATGATATTTCAAATATAAGCGGATTCGACTCCGTAGGATCCATGATCGTATATGAGCGCGGTAAGCCGAGGAAGAGTGATTACCGCAAGTTCAAGATCAAATGGGTAGACGGTCCCAATGATTACGCCAGTATGGAGGAAGTATTGACCCGGCGGTATACGAGAGCGTTAGAAGGGGATGAGGGCTTCTCGAAGCTTCCGGATGTCATTCTTATGGACGGAGGCAAAGGGCAGGTCCATGTGGCTGAGAAGGTCATTCGGGAGCTGGGGTTCGACGTACCTGTTGCGGGAATGGTCAAGGATGATTATCACCGGACTAGAGGGCTGTATTTTCAGGACAGGGAAATACCGATTGAAAGAGATTCCGAGGGATTTAAGCTGCTGACCAGAATACAGGATGAGGTGCATCGGTTCGCCATTGAATACCACAGACAGTTGCGCAGCAAGGGTCAGATCCACTCTGTTCTCGATGATATTGAGGGAATAGGACCGACAAGAAGAAAGGCCCTGATGCGCACGTTCAAGACGATTGAGGCGGTGAGAGACGCCTCGATCGATGAGCTTCTTCATGCTCCTTCCATGAACGAGAAAGCGGCGCAGAGCGTCTATGACTTTTTCCGTAATTCACAGAGAAAGTCGACGTAATCTTAGTTGGAATACATGAGTCTGTGTGATAAAATTATGTAAGAATGTGTAACTATTCAGCAGGGCGTAAAGCGCCTGCAAATGAGGCGCTGAGTAGTTAAAAATGAACACAATCAGGAGACATTCATGAAAACAACGGTGACTTTATCGAAGCTGGCAGAAGATCTCAATCTCCGAAATCTGACACCTGAGATCGATATGACAACTATAGAACTTACTTCACAGGAGATCAACAGACCGGCACTTCAGCTGGCAGGATACTTTGAACATTTTTCTCATGAGCGCGTGCAGATCATCGGATATGTCGAGTACACCTATATCCTGGCCAAGGAGGAGGAAGAGCAGCACGCATGCTTTGAGAACTTCGTTTCAAGGGGAGTACCGTGTGTTATTTTTACAGCTCTGACAGAGCCTACGGAAGATATGAGAAACACTGCGAACAAGTACGGTGTGCCGATTCTTTTATCCGAACGTACGACCAGTTCCTTCATGGTCGAAATAATACGTTATCTGGGTATGGAACTTGCTCCCCGCCTGTCCATGCACGGCGTTCTGGTCGATGTATACGGTGAAGGCGTTCTGATTCTGGGAGAGAGCGGAATCGGAAAATCCGAAGCTGCTCTGGAACTGGTCCGCAGAGGACACAGACTTGTCAGTGACGATGTCGTAGTGGTCAGAAAGATTTCGGATGCGGAACTCGTCGGCTATGCGCCGGACGTCACAAAGCATCTTATCGAACTCAGAGGCATAGGAATTATAGACGTCAAGACTCTTTACGGAGTTGAGCATGTCAAGGATTCACAGGCAATCGATCTTATTATCAAACTGGAAGACTGGAAAAAAGACGGCGAATATGATCGTCTCGGACTTGAGGAACAGACGACCGAAATTCTCGGAACAAAAATCGTGAGCCATGCGATACCGATCAGGCCGGGACGGAATCTTGCTGTTATCGTTGAGACAGCCGCTGTCAACCACAGACAGAAGAAGATGGGTTACAATGCTGCACAGGAGCTGTATCGCCGTGTGCAGGAGAATATAATGAACAAGAGAGGTAACTAAATATGAGCAAAGTTTGTTTCGGTATCGATGTAGGCGGAACGACCATCAAGTGCGGTCTCTTTGAGACGAACGGAAACGTTATTGACAAGTGGGAGATCATAACGCGCACAGAGAATGGCGGCGAGAATATTCTTCCGGATATCGCAGCTACCGTCATGTCCAAGATGCAGTTAAAGGGCTACAAGAAAGAAGATGTAGCCGGTGTCGGTGTAGGCATACCGGGTCCGGTCATGGCAGGTGTGGTTCCGGTAGCTGTCAACCTTCACTGGGGTGAGACGAACGTAGAATATGAACTCGGCAAGCTCCTTGATATGAAAGTCCGTGCAGGTAATGACGCAAATGTCGCAGCTCTCGGCGAGCAGTGGAAAGGCGGCGGCGAAGGCAAGGAGAACATGATCATGGTTACTCTCGGAACCGGTGTCGGCGGCGGAATCATTGTCGGCGGAAAGATCCTTGAAGGAGCGCACGGCGCAGGCGGTGAGATCGGACATGCCCATGTTGATGATAATATCACAGATCCGTGTAACTGCGGCAAGTGCGGATGCCTCGAGCAGGTCGCTTCCGCTACAGGCGTTGTCCGCCTCGCAAAAGAGGAGCTTCTTGCGAATCCGGTCGTTCCGTCAGCACTTCGCGATACAGAAGTTACATCCAAGGCAGTATTTGATGCATACAAAGACGGCGATCAGCTTGCAGCAAAGATCGTGAACCGTTTTGCTAAGTATCTCGGAACTGCGCTTGCTACATTTGCATGCGTAACAGATCCGGAGATCATCGTAATCGGCGGCGGTGTTTCCAAGGCAGGAGAGTCTCTTACAAATATCGTAGGAAATTACTATAGGAAACAGGCATTTTCTGCTTGTGCAGGTACACCGATCGTTCTGGCCAAGCTCGGTAATGATGCGGGTATCTATGGCGCTGCAAGACTTGTACTGTAAATAATAGAAAAGAGGCCGTCCGTGTGGACAGCCTCTTTCTTAATATTAAGCTTCTTTTATTTAACCTATTTCATCCCATACGCCGTCGCCGCCTTCATCACCGCCGCCTTCATCACCGCCGCCTTCATCACCACCGCCGGTGTCTTCAGCCGCGCCGCCTTCGTCACCACCGCCGGTGTCTTCATTGCCACCGGCCTCTTCGGTATGTTCGGTCTCTGCCGCCGCAGCAGCTTCTTCCTGTGCCTTCTGGTCGGAGCGCTCGCGTTCTGCCTCAGCTGCCGCAGCAGCTGCAGCATTGGTGTCTTCAGCCTCTTCCTCATAATAGTAGTCGTTATAATAGTCGTCATCATCGTCGTCGTCCCACCAGTAAGCATGGTCTCCGTTGCAATAGGTGGTCGGCGCTGTGCCGGCTGCGAAGTATTCTGTTCTTGAAGGACAACCGCCACGTGCGATCAGACCTGTCTCTTCACAGATATTTTCCGTGACAACGACACCGTCCGGCATACGGAAGACGGCATCCGCCTTGGTCGCCGACAGACGATCCATGACTTTCTTCCAGAGTATCTTGTGATAGGAGCGATAGTTTCCTTCCTCGGGAAGCGTCTCCTCACTGTCATAACCTGCCCAAACACCGCAGGTATAATACGGTGTGAATCCGACGAACCACACGTCGTTGTAAGCAGTGGTCGTACCTGTTTTTCCTGCTACGGGCATGCCGCAGTCAAGCTGTACGTCCTGACCGGTACCTTTCGTTACAACATCCTGAAGGGCGTTTGTGAGGAGAACCGCGGTGGTTTTTGAGATCGCCTGATTGGTCTCCTGTGTATTGTCGATTACGACATTTCCGTCCTGATCCTCGATACGTGTATAGAAGATCGGGCGTGTGTACGTGCCTTCATTTGCAATAGCCGCATAGGCTGCGGTCAGTTCAAGGTTCGTAACGCCATTGTAGATACCGCCGAGAGCGAGCGGCTGATAAATATCATTTCGCTCCGAAAGAGTCGTGAAACCGAACTTGAGGAGCTGATCAAAACCTGCCCTCGGTGTGATTTCCGTGATGACCTGTACTGCGATCGTGTTGATCGAGTATATGATAGCGTCACGAATCGATGTCGGACCGCGGTAATTGCCGGATTCTGCGTTGTTTACAGGACGTCCGTTGGAATAATTCGTCTTCTCATCGTTGTAAATCGAACCGAGTGTGATGTGCCCTGAATCCAGAGCCGGTGCGTATGTGGAAAGAATCTTGAACGTAGATCCGGGCTGTCTGGTCGTTGAAGTCGCACGGTTCAGTGTCAGGGAAGCCGTTTTTTCACCGCGCCCGCCGACAATCGCCTTGACGTAGCCGGTGTGCTGGTCAATGATGACCATCGATGACTGGGGCTGCGGAGCAAATGAAGATCTCTCCGCAATGACTTCCGCACCCGGATTGTCGGCCAGAACGTGGGTTTTGTAATCGTTGATGTAATTATTGCCTTCGTCTACCGTATCGAACAGAAGGTCAAATGCAGGATCCAGATTCTCCCGGTAGAACTTGCGCAGCATTTCACGGCTGTAATTATGCAGTTCTCCGTCAGTGGTCTTGATCGTCAGAGCCCAGTCCATACTGTACTCTGTCTCGTTCGGGAAGTTTTCCGGATTAACATATTCTTCATCCAGGATGTCCTGGATCTTCATATCCTGCGTGGTGTAGATACGAAGACCGCCGGAATACAGTGACTGATACGCCTGTGTTTCCGAGTACCCTTTGTACTTCTTCAGGTCGCTGACGACCTGATTGGTCAGTTCATCGACAAAATAGGAGTAGATGGTGTTCGTATCATCCTGAGAAGCCTGAGCGTTCTGAATTCTGTCATAGACAGGATCTGCGAGTGCGGCATCGTAATCCTCCTGCGTGATATAACCCTGTATGAGCATATCTCCGAGAACCTTCAGCCGTCTCTCGGAATTGTAATCGGGATGCCTGATCGGATTGTAGCGGCTCGGATTCTGCGTGATGCCCGCAATGACGGAAGCCTCCGAGAGCGTGAGTTCTTTCACGTCCTTGCGGAAGTACTTTCTGGATGCGGCCTGAACGCCATATGTTCCGGCTCCCAGATTGATCGTGTTAAGATAGTTTTCCAGAATACGGTCCTTGGCAGCCTTTTTTGATCCGAGGTCCTTTGTCAGCTTTTCCTCGAGCTGGACTGCAAGGACCTGCTCCTGGAACTTTCGCTTGACCCGGTCAATCAGAGTCTGTTCCTGCGTCCAGGTCGTGAAGACATTGTTCTTAAGCAGCTGTTGGGTGATGGTACTCGCTCCCTCCGTGAACTTGAAGCGGTTTTTTATTCCGACGTACAGGGCACGGATGATACCCTTGGCGTCGATTCCGTTGTGCTGATAAAAACGACCGTCTTCGACGGCGACCACGCCTTTCTGAAGGTATTCCGGTACATCGTCGAGAGCAACGGAGATACGGTTCGAGTTGGATGTGGTCAGTTTCTGGAGTTGATTTCCCTCAGAATCATAAATGAACGTAGCAAAACCGCTCGGTGCAATATTTACTGAAGCGATATCGGGCGTGTTGGCTATGATACCGCTGAAGATGCCGAACGTTCCGAAAGTCGATACGATTATGACGGATACGAAGAGCACTACAAGCAGGCGGAGGAGAATAACTCCTACGCGCTTTTCGATTTCCTGAGAATATGACTCATAGAGTTCTTCTTTTCTTTCTATATTATCTCTTGTATAATTCATGCCATTATTATAAGAAAAATAATCTGAGAATGCAACTTAAACATCCCAAGGGACCCTTGCACACTTCCCCTCTTGTAAAGTAAAATGAGAACATGAGTGATTATAAAACAATCCGCACAGACGGACAAGGCGAGATAATTGAAAAAAAATCAAGATTCATCGGAGAAGTGCACTATGCGAAGGATCTTTCCGAGGCAGAGAGTTTTCTTACTGCGGCAAGAAAGAAATATTATGATGCGAGGCATCACTGCTTCGCATGTATCGTAGGTGCGCCGGGAACACCCGATGAGATACTGCGTTCCAATGATGACGGCGAACCGGGTGGGACGGCCGGAAAGCCGATGCTCGAAGTGCTGACAGGCGAGGGATTGCACTACGCGGCAGCAGTCGTTACGAGATATTTCGGCGGAACACTTTTGGGGACAGGCGGTCTTGTGAGGGCTTATACGGCTGCAGTGCGTGCGGCAGTGGAAAATGCGGATATCATAACTGTTATTCAGGGATTCCGCCTGAGCTATCGCGTGACCTATCCTCAGGCCGGCAAGCTCCAGTATGTGTATGCAAAGGAGCAGCTGCCTCAGCCGGATATTGAGTACGGTCAGGATGTGGTCATGCATGTGCTGGTACCGGGGTATATGCTCGATAGGATCAGGAAGCTCACTGTGGAAATGACAGACGGGCAGGCCAGACTTGAGGGAGAAGAGCCGTGTGAATATACTATATGATTTATAGAATCAAATGTATACGGGGGCTGTCACATAAGGGCAGTTCCATTGCTTTACACAGCAGACATAAGTAGTGCCTGCTCGTGATAGCGATGGTGCCTTCATGTGACAGCCCCCGGCTGTCTTTAGATATAATTGTGTTAATGTATGATCTGACGTTTATGCAGTGCCGGAGCAGGTGTAAATTCGTCCCTGTCTCGCTGCTGCGATGCGCTCAGATCAGCATTTTTCCGGCTCCGGGAAATCTTCGCCGTGTGTATCGACTGTCATGGATTTGATGACCTGGTCGACTCTCGGGCGATCTCTGAAGTCTGTTCTGGCAGTCGCGATTTTATCGACAACATTCATACCTTCCGTAATCTTGCCGAATGCAGCGTACGCGCCGTCGAGATGCGGTGCGTTTGCATGCATAATAAAGAACTGGCTCCCCGCGGAATTCGGGTTCATAGCGCGTGCCATGGAAAGAACGCCGGCGGTATGCTTCAGATTGTTCTGGAAGCCGTTCTGGGAGAATTCACCCTTGATGCAGTAACCCGGTCCGCCCATGCCTGTGCCGTCGGGACATCCGCCCTGGATCATGAAGCCGGGAATAACACGGTGGAAGATAAGACCGTTATAAAAGCCTTTATTGATCAGGCTGATAAAATTATTGACTGTGTTCGGCGCAATTTCCGGATAGAGTTCGGCTTTCATTACGCTGCCATCTTTCATTGTGATTGTAACAATCGGATATGTCATGGTTATGACCTCTTTTCTCATATGTTTTATAGTTGAACAGAAATATTATAGCGTGATTGAATCAAGTTGGCAAGTGGTAGCGAATCGCGCGAGATTGTACGCACGATGAAACCAAATTTCACTTTGCGCGCGTATCATAGGCTCTCGTCACGAGTATTACGCGATTAAGAATAAAATCCGAAAAGTGGTTGTGTACGTCTTTCGGTAAACGTGTTATAATTTTTAGTTACATGAAAATACAAGGAAAAGGAACGCGTTATGGAAACGATTGAGACATTCAGCCCCGAAGAGACGTATATGCTCGGGAAAAAGATCGGAGAGGCTGCCTGTCCGAATACTGTGTATGCCCTGAACGGGGATCTTGGTGTCGGTAAGACGGTGTTCACGCAGGGACTTGCTGCCGGACTGGGCATTGATGAGCCGGTTACGAGTCCGACTTTCACCATTCTTCAGAATTATGACGGTGGACGTCTGCCGTTTTTCCACTTTGATGTATATCGGATCGGTGACATCGAAGAGATGGATGAGATCGGATACGATGACTGCTTTTTCGGCGGAGGCGTAAGTCTCGTTGAATGGGCGGAAATAGTGGAAGAGATTCTTCCTGAGAATACCGTTTACATTACAATCGAGAAAGATCCCGAAAAGGGGTTTGACTACAGAAAGATCACAGTGCAGAACTCGGAGGAACGGTCATGAAGATAATTGCATTGGATTCATCAGGGCTGGTTGCTTCCGTGGCAGTCCTGGAAGACGGGATACTGCTTGCTGAGTATTCCGTAAATTATAAGAAAACGCACTCGCAGACACTCCTGCCCATGTTAGATGAGATAGCGGGCATGACAGAACTGGACAAAACATCAATCGATGCGATCGCTGTGGCAGCGGGGCCGGGCTCCTTTACCGGTCTTCGAATCGGCTCAGCGACGGCTAAAGGACTCGGCCTTGCGCTCGGAAAGCCGATCATCGAGGTGCCGACGCTTGCCGGCATGGCTTATAATCTGCCATACGCTGCCGGGCTTGTGTGTCCTGTCATGGATGCGAGAAGGCAGCAGGTATACAACGGCATATATCGTTTCGAGGGCGCGGTACTTAAGACAGTCATCGATCAGCGTCCTATCGCAGCAGCGGATCTGATCAGAGAGCTGAATGAGATGGATCCGGATCTGACAGATCCAGGCGTGATCTTTCTCGGTGACGGTTCCTATGTTGTGGAGCCGTATGCAAAGGAGAATCTGAAGATACCCTTCAGCTTTGCGCCCGCTCATCTTGCACGGCAAAGTGCGGGAGCGGTAGGTGCGCTTGCGATGCAGCTCTTTAAGCAAGGCAAATATGTCAGGGCGGAGGAACACGCACCGATTTACCTGCGTAAGTCTCAGGCTGAGCAGGAGAGAGAAAGAACGCTCGGCAATTAGAATGTTCAAAGTTTGAAAGTTTACTTTTAACGACTCGTGAAATGACAGGGAGAGCACAGAGGCAATAGAGATGATTATCAGAGAGATGGCATTTGACGATATTTCCCAGGTGGCGGAGATAGAGAGGGAGAACTCTCTGACGCCATGGGATGAGAACGGTCTGCTTACGTATCTGCTTCGCAACGACACCCTCTTTTTGGTCGCCTCTGATCCGTTCGAAGGTGGAGAGACCGCTGATGAGGAAGACTACGTCGAGCCTCATATTTACGGGTATATCGGTCTTCTTATGGTGCCCTGGGAGGCGGATATAACAAATATCACGGTTCGGAAAGAAGAGAGGAACCGCGGAATTGGTATGCGGCTCCTCATAGAGATGATCAGTAGATGTCCGGAGCACGGAGTATCCGTGATCCATCTTGAGGTCAGGGAGAGTGGAGCACCGGCGAGGCACCTGTACGAAAAGACGGGATTCACTGTCGACGGCATTCGAAAAGGCTACTATACGATGCCGACCGAGGACGCAGTCCTCATGACTTTACGGCTTCCGGGGGCTCCGGAGACGTGAGTGCGATATGTGCGTAAGCCTATAAGCATTACTGAAAATGATTGCCTTATGCAGTCACAGGCGAAAGGAGGAATTATATGCTTGACATCAGCCTGCTGGGGACAGGCGGCATGATGCCGCTTCCCCGAAGATGGGTAACATCGTGTATTATGAGATATAACGGCGCGAGCGTTCTCATTGACTGCGGAGAGGGAACCCAGGTCGCACTGCGGGAGAAGGGATGGTCTTTTAAACCGGTCAATACGATCCTGATTACGCATTTTCACGCGGATCACATAGCAGGTCTGCCCGGCTTTCTCCTGACGATGGGAAATGCCGACAGGACCGATCCTGTGACGGTCATCGGGCCGAAAGGAATGGGAAGGATTCTGAACGCAGTCCGGGTGATTGCGCCGGAGCTGCCATTTGAACTGAAATGTGTGGAAATAGAGGGGAATGAGCAGACATTTGCCATCGATGACATGAACGTGACGGCATTCCGCGTTAATCACAACATTACCTGCTACGGTTACGAGATTGCTATCCGAAGAAAAGGCCGCTTTGATGTGGACCGCGCACGTGCGGAAGGAATTCCGATCAGATTTTGGAATCCTCTCCAGAAGGGACAGACTATCGAATATGAGGGCCGCACGCTGACGCCTGAAATGGTGCTCGGCAGTGCAAGAAAAGGACTTAAGGTCGTCTATACGACGGACACAAGACCTACCAGGTCGATCCGCGAGCATGCGGAGGGGGCAGATCTGCTGATCTGCGAAGGAATGTACGGCGAACCTGATTCGGATGTCAAGGCAAGAACACACAGACATATGACGATGCAGGAGGCAGCGGAGATAGCCAGACAGGCACAGCCGAAGGAAATGTGGCTCACACATTACAGCCCGTCTCTTGTGAAGCCTGAATTGTTCATGGACTCGGTCAGAAGTGTTTTTCCCCGGGCGATCGCAGCGAAGGACGGGCAGGAAATGACGCTGCTGTTCGAGGAAGAATAATGCCCGGCGGATTGTGCATAAGCGTTAAGTTAGAACTGAGGCTTTAATCTCTGACGCGGGTCTGCATCCCATGTCAGAGACAAGTTTCATTTTGCGCATTCATCTCACGACTTAAGTCACGAGAATTGTGCGTCAGAGATTAAATATCGGAGATATAGAATGGCACATATAGATATACTTGCAATAGAGAGCTCCTGCGATGAGACTGCGGCCGCAGTCGTTCGTGACGGGAGAGAGGTGCTTTCCAATGTGATCTACACTCAGATCGCCATGCACACTGTTTACGGCGGTGTCGTGCCGGAGCTTGCTTCCCGCGCGCATATAGAAAAAATCAATTATGTGGTGCAGAAAGCGCTGGACGATGCGGGAAAAACACTGGATGATATAGACGCGGTGGCAGTGACGTACGGGCCGGGACTCGTCGGTGCGCTCTTAGTCGGCGTGGCTGAAGCGAAGGCAATCGCCTGGGCGGCAGATAAACCGCTGATCGGGGTACATCACATAGAAGGACACATCTGCGCTAACTATATAGAGCATCCTGATTTGAAGCCTCCTTACCTCGGATTGATTGTATCCGGGGGACATACGCATCTGATTATCGTTGAGGACTGGGCGAAGTTCAGGATCCTCGGAAGAACGGTGGACGATGCGGCGGGTGAGGCATTTGACAAAGTTGCGCGTGCGATTGGGCTCGGCTATCCGGGCGGTCCGAAGATCGATAAGGTATCAAAGGAAGGCAATCCGAACGCGATCGTTTTCCCGAAGGCCAAGGTCAACGGATCTGAGTACAATTTCAGTTTTTCCGGTCTGAAAAGCGCTGTGCTGAACTATCTCAACCATGCTCAGATGACAGGTGAGGAGGTCAATAAAGCCGATCTCGCAGCAAGTTTCCAGAAGTCTGTGGTGGATGTTCTCTGTGAACATACCGTGCAGGCTGCGAAGGAGTACCATATAACAGAGGTGGCTCTTGCCGGCGGCGTTGCCTCGAACAGCGCGCTGAGAGCCGGGCTTGCGGAGGCATGTGAAAAGAACGGGCTGAATCTGTCCGTACCGTCGCCTGTCTACTGTACGGACAATGCTGCCATGATCGGTGTGGCTGCATTCCACGAGTATGAGGCGGGAACAAGAAGCGGATGGGATCTGAATGCGGTCCCCAATCTGAAGCTGGGTGAACGATGACTGTTGACGCAGAAGAATCCTGAATCTCAATATGCTCTGTCGGCTTATGCTTAGGCACGGCGGATCGCAGACGTGCGCAGTGGAAGGCGCTGACGCGCCGCGCACGTCGCGGCAAGAACGCTGAGGCGTTCTTGAAGACAATGAGCATCAATTATCGAAGGAGAATGATATGAATATATGCGCAATTGTGCTTGCTGCAGGTAACGGAAAGCGTATGGGGGCGGACATCCCGAAACAGTTCCTGAAGATTAACGGAGAATATATTCTGACAAAAACTCTCAGGGTCTTTCAGGAGAGTTCTGTTATCTCAGATATCGTGCTTGTGACGGGGGAGGAGTGGATTGACTTCTGTCATGATGAAATCGTCGGGAAGGAAGGCTTTTCCAAAGTCCGTCACATTATTACAGGCGGAAAGGAGCGCTATGATTCCTCCTATGCAGGGATTCTTCAGTGCCCGAATTCGGATTATGTTTTTATACATGACGCCGCAAGGCCGTATATCACGGAAGAGATTCTTATAAGGACAGCCGAGGAGGTTCAGAAACATCTTGCAGTGGCAGTGGGGGTGCCGTCGAAGGATACAATCAAGATCGTCGATGATGACGGCTTTGTGACCGATACACCTCTGCGGAAGAATGTGTGGAACATACAGACACCTCAGGCTTTCTCCTACAGCCTGATTCGGGCAGCCTATGAGATCATGCTTGAGGAGGGTATGCAGGGCATAACCGATGATGCCATGGTCGTGGAGGCTTCCAGACTTTCCCGCGTTAAGCTGGTCATGGGAGCTTATACGAATATAAAAATTACAACGCCAGACGATTTGAAATAAGGTGAGAAGATAACCCTGAGAAATTGAAAAGACGATCTGAAGATAGATGAGAAGAGTATTCTGAGGAAAACGAAAAACATTCCTGAGGAAAATTGGAAGACATTCCGAAGTAAGATGAAAACATGCGATAGGAGCTGTCACATCAGGCAGTGTCGCCGCAATATTGGAGATATATACATATATTATCTGCAATACTGCGGCAGCACACCGTAATGTGATATGCTCCTTCTTTTTTTGTGTGACTTTTTGACGACTGAAGAGGGATGAACACTGAAGAGGCAGACGTGAAAATAGTAAGGAAATATAGTCTAAAATTGCCAAAAGATTACACATGTGATATGATGTTAATAGTATAAAATTGCCAAAAAAGGAGGAGATAAAATGTCCACTAAAGTATATGATTGTATTTCCAAAATCGGTGATACGATCGAAGAGAACAAAGACTTTCTGACAGATCTGGACCGTGAGATCGGTGACGCCGACCATGGAGTCAACATGGCGCGTGGCTTTCATGCGGTGGTCGAGAAGATTCCGAAGGATGACGCCAACATTGGTGCTGTCCTGAAGAAAACCGGCATGACGCTGCTCTCAACAGTCGGCGGAGCGTCCGGACCGCTTTACGGTACTGCTTACATGGAAGCCGGAAAAGTCATGGCAGGAAAGACAGAAATGACCGCTGAAGACTTCTCCGCTATTCTTAAGGCTGCCATAGCAGGCATTCAGAAGCGAGGGAAAGCTATCCGCGGTGAGAAGACCATGCTTGACGCGCTTATACCGGCATCAGAAGTCTTTGATGAAAAAATAGCCGGAGGATCGGATATTGTAACAGCTCTTAATGCTGCGTGCGAGGAAGCGGAAAAAGGCATTGAGTATACAAAGACGATCCGGGCAACAAAGGGACGCGCAAGCTATCTGGGAGACCGCAGTATCGGACATCAGGATCCCGGCGCGACGTCCGCAACACTGACACTTGAGACGATCCGTGATTTCCTGAAGGAGGAGTAATTGCTGATATGGTTGGAATAGTTATCGTATCACACAGTCCGAAGATAGCGGAAGGTATCAGAGACCTGGCACTTGAGATGGCACAGGGATATGAGGGGCTATACTGTGCCGCAGGTCTTGAAGACGGTACGATCGGAACAGACGCTGTTCGCATAATGGAAGCAATTCAGGATGCTGATGCAGGGGACGGCGTTGTTGTTCTGGCCGATCTCGGCAGCGGTATCATGAGCGCCGAGATGGCTATTGATATGCTTGACGGAAGTGTGAAAGTACAGATTGCTGATGCTCCGATCGTGGAGGGAGCAATACTTGCGGCAGTGGAAGCTTCAGCCGGCGGGACATTTGAGCATGTCCTGGAGGAGACGGAGAAGACCAGAGGACTCAGCAAACTATAAGCATTTGTAGTGAAATGAACGAATTGTTAATCTTTTAGGTGGAACCGAAACTGTTCCATATGAACAGGTTTTTATAAAGGAGGAATTATCATCATGAAGAAACTGATTAACGAGATCGACAATATCGTCGATGAAATGCTTGATGGCATGACCGCTGCGTATCCTAACTATGTTAAGCGTCTTGAAGGTCTGGATGTTCTTGTTCGTGCAGGCGGTTCCGAGGGAAAGGTCGCTCTGGTATCCGGCGGCGGCAGCGGACATGAGCCGGCACACGGCGGCTTTGTAGGCAAGGGAATGCTGGATGCCGCTGTTGCGGGTGCTGTCTTCACATCCCCCACACCGGATCAGGTCTATGAGGCGATCAAGGCTGCTGACGGCGGTAAGGGCGTTCTTCTTGTAATCAAGAACTACACAGGCGATGTTATGAACTTTGAGATGGCTGCCGATATGGCTCGTGATGAGGATATCGAAGTAGATCAGGTCATTGTTGCGGACGACGTCGCTGTTGAGAACAGTACATGGACGACGGGACGCCGCGGTATCGCCGGCACGATCTTCGTACATAAGCTTGCAGGTGCCTGCGCTGAAGCCGGCGGATCTCTTGCTGATGTAAAACGCATCGCAGAGAAGGTCATTGCAAATGTTCGCTCCATGGGTATGGCCGTCGATGCCTGCACAGTTCCCGCAGCGGGCAAGCCGAGCTTTGATCTGGCAGAAGATGAGATCGAGATCGGTATCGGTATCCACGGCGAGCCGGGCGTAAATCGCGAAAAACTGAGTTCTGTCAATGATATCTCCGATAAACTTCTGGATAAGATTTTTGCAGAAGGAATTTATAATGCAGGAGATGAAGTGGCTGTTATGGTGAACGGCATGGGCGGAACGCCTCTCATGGAACTCTTTGTTGCCAATAAGCATGTTCATGAAGTTCTTGCTGACAAGGGCATCAAGATATACAAGACACTCGTAGGCAATTACATGACCTCTCTGGATATGGAAGGTTTCTCCATCACTCTGCTTAAGCTGGATGATGAGCTCAAGACGTACCTGGATGCACCGGCTGATACACCGGCGTTTGTTCAGGTATAATCTCAGACGCAGCTTTATTGAAAAGCGGCGTTCATGAAATGTTTTGCAGTACGTAAGCATATTCAAGAACTGATTAAAAGCATAAAAAAGGGAATCCTGTTTACTTCAGGATTCCTTTTTTTGTCTTATCCCATCCATTTGATCTTCGACTCTGTTCCGGCCTTGATCCTCTGAATGTTTTCTCTGTGGCGATACACGATGAAGAGCCAGAGGCAAAGCAGGCAGATGGTAATATGAATCGGGTTATGCACGAAGATGGCACTTGCAAGTACTTCAGCTCCTACGGAAGTCATGCTGGACACCGATACCATTCGGCAGGCATAGAGAACTGCGAAGAATACGATGACCGGGAAGAAGAACTGCCAGAACCAGCTGTGGTTCACAAAGATGGCCAATCCGAGAAAATACCCGAATGTTGTTGCAACAGCCTTACCGCCCTTGAAATTGGCGAAGACCGGGAAGCAATGGCCCAGACAGCAGGCAAGCCCCGCAAAGGGAATTGCCGGCTTATAAATGAACCATGCCACACACATAGCCATTACAGCCTTTGATACGTCGAGGAGCGTTACGATGACTCCTGCGGGTTTTCCGAGGACTCTGCCGGCATTGGTGGCACCGAGATTTCCGGAACCGTACTGTCTGATGTCCTTGTGATAGAAAACTTTGCCGATTACGAGCGCCCATGAAATGGAACCGAACAGATAACTGATCAGCATGATGATTATCACTTTAAGCATAATATCCTCCCGTAGCTTCAGTCAGCGTTCTTAAATACCTGAGCGTTCTTGATGAAATACTCAATTCCAGAGTAAACTGTTGTTGCGACAATGATGACAATACATGCGAGATTGAGCCAGGCAGGTATGTTCAGCATCATAAGGCAGAGACATACCATTGTGGAAGCAGTTTTGACTTTACCGGACCATGCGGCGGCGATTACAAGCCCCTGTTCAACAGCGACAAGTCTCATGCCGGATACCGCGAATTCGCGGAAAAGCACGATAGCGAGAGCCCAGCCGGGCATCTGTCCGCATTCTACGAACCAGCACATTGCGGACAGCACGAGAACTTTATCAGCGAGCGGATCCATAAATTTTCCGAAGTTGGTTATCTGATTATAGTGTCGTGCAATGTAACCGTCGAGTGTGTCTGTAAGACTGGCGATGATAAAGACGCCAAGAGCCCAGTAGCGGCAACTCGGAAATCCTGCATACAGAACCCCGAGAAATACCGGAATCAGGGCCATTCTCAGTAGAGTTAGTTTGTTAGCAGTTGTCATACTCAATTCCTCCGTTAGAAACAGGAAAAGACCGCGCTAAGATCGGATCTTGAGCGCGGTCTGATCTTGAATCCAGTTAATCAATATTTCGTGTCGCCACGACATTAATTCCTGTACCGACGACATCGGCAATTATTATATCACCAATACGTACAGGTGCGTCAACACAAACATCATCGATTGCCTTCATGCATTCAAAAATTTTATCTTTTGGTATGTCTCCTGCGGTCTTGACGGAAACTCTGTGCTTTGTGCCGCCTTTGACCACGACCGTTGAAGTGACTGTTCTCTCAGGATGAATAACTTCCTTGCGTGCATATCTGTCACCGATTGCACATGTATTTCCCGCTATAGAAAGGATTTCACTGCCTTCAAGTTCAACAGTGATCTGGCAGCCCATCGGGCAGCCAATGCATGTAATTTCTCTTTTTTCCATGTTATTCTGCCTCAATCTTTATTGTGATGGTCTTAAGGTCCTCTTTACCCTGAAGTTTCTTCTTCTGCAGAATGACCTGTTCCATCTCACCGGGTGCGAGTATTCTCTTCTTTGCGTGATGGATTCGCTCGTCATCCAGATAAACACTTACGAAAGAATTCTTGTATACTGCTCCGACACGGAAACGCACGGTGAGCAGGTCGTCCATTCTGTCGATATTGACGGTTGAAGGAACGGTGTAGCGTGCTCCGTCGGTAGCTTTGATAGTTACAACGTGATCGGTATCTTTATCCTGTCTGCCTTCCAGAACATATTTCGCGGCGTTCTCGCCGGCTTTGGCCGCTTCTTCGGAAACATAGTCGACAAGATCGTGGACATGGAGGACGTTGCCGCAGGCAAATATTCCGTCGACGCTCGTCTCGAGACTCTCCTTGACTTCCGGACCGTTTGTAATGCGGCTCATCTTGATACCGGCCTTGTTAGAAAGTTCGTTTTCGGGAATCAGTCCGCAGGAGAGCAGAAGAGTATCGCAGGTATAGCGCTCTTCGGTTCCCGGGATCGGTTTTCCTGTGTTGTCTACTTCGGCAATTGTCACGGCCGAGATGTGCTCTTTGCCTTCTATATCGACAACTGTGTGTGAAAGTTTCAGCGGAATGCCGTAGTCATCCAGGCACTGAACGATATTTCTCTTTAATCCGCCGGAGTAGGGCATGAGTTCCGCAACGACCTTGACGATTGCTCCTTCGAGTGTCATACGTCTTGCCATAATGAGACCGATATCGCCGGATCCGAGGATAACTACCTCACGGCCGGGCATGTAGCCTTCGATATTAACGAGTCTCTGTGCGGTTCCTGCCGAGAAGATTCCTGCAGGACGGAAGCCCGGAATGTTGAGAGCGCCCCTCGGACGTTCGCGGCATCCCATGGCAAGAATTACTGCTTTTGCCTGGATCTGATAGAGTCCGTCAATACGGCTCATCGCTGTTACGATAAGGTCTTCGGTGATATCCATGACCATCGTGTTAAGTCTGTATTCGATCTTCTCCTCGAGGACCTGCTCGATAAAGCGGTATGCATATTCCGGTCCGGTCAATTCTTCTTTGAATGTGTGCAGACCGAATCCGTTGTGGATGCACTGATTCAGAATACCGCCGAGCTCGTGATCTCGCTCGAGTATCAGGATTGATTGTATGCCTGCTTTTCGTGCGGAGACTGCAGCCGCAAGGCCTGCCGGTCCGCCGCCGATAATGACTATATCATATGTAATCATGCTTCGCCTCCGTTTTTACCCTTGGTCCTTTCAAGTACGATATTGCTGCGTCCGCCGCTCTTTGTGATTTCTTCCATGGGGATTCCGAGTTCGCGATTAAGAATCTCCATTACACGAGGTGAGCAGAAGCCTGCCTGACATCTTCCCATACCTGCACGGGTTCTGCGCTTGACTCCGTCGAGACTGCGTGCACCCAGCGGTCTGTGAATTGCATCAAGGATTTCGCCTTCGGAGATCGATTCGCAGCGGCAGATGATATTGCCGTACGCCGGCTTCTCTTTGATCAGTTCAGCTCTGTCTTCAAAGCTTAATTCCTGAGGGTTCAGTATACCTTTTCTCTTTGAGATCCAGTTTTCCTTTTCGGTGAGCTCCATCTTTTCCTTCATCATCTGACCGACATACTCGCCGATAGCGGGACAGGATGTAAGTCCGGGCGATTCAATGCCCGCGCAATCGATAAAGTGCGGAGCATCTTCGACCTCTTTGATGATGAATTCATGGTGAGCCTCGTGGGCTCTCAGGCCGGCAAAGGATGTGATGACTTTCCTGAGCGGAAGATCTCTTACGTGTGCACCGGCTTTTGCAATCAGGTCATTGATGCCGGCAGCAGTTGTGTTGTTGCCTTCTTTGTCTTCAATGTCGACAGCCGTAGGTCCTACAATCAGGTTACCGTGGACTGTCGGTGATACAAGCACGCCCTTGCCCAGATTGGTAGGCTGCGGGAATATTGTATGCTTTACATGACCGCCCACTTCTTTATCAAGAAGGCAGTAGTCGCCGCGTCTCGGCGTGATATGTATCTTATTCTCGCTGACCATGTTGTGAATGATATCAGCATATACGCCGGCAGCGTTAATTACATATTTTGCCGTATATTCGCCGTTATTCGTGCGAAGGTGCCAGATGCCGTCCGCATCGGCTTTTATATCTTCTACCTGTGTATTGAAACGGAATTCTACGCCGTTTTCAGCTGCATTTTCAGCCATGGCAATATTCAGAATGAACGGACAGATGATGCCGCTTGTGGGTGCGTAAAGCGCTCCCTGGACATTTTCACTGAGGTTCGGTTCCATCTCGAGCGCTTCCTCTCTGTTCAGGATACGGAGCTCTTTGACACCGTTGGCAATGCCGCGGTCATAGAGAGTCTTCAGTCCGTCAAGCGCCTCTTTGTGGATACATACGACCATAGCGCCGTTTCTCTTGAACGGAATGTCAAGATCTTCGGCGAGCTGTGTCATCATCTCGTTTCCTCTGACATTCATCTTTGCCATCATAGATCCTTCCGCGGCGTCAAAACCTGCGTGGACTATGGCAGAGTTGGCTTTCGAAGTGCCTGTGCAGACATCTTCGCCTTTTTCCAGAACACAGATATTCGCATTATATCTTGATAGTTCTCTGGCGACGGAGCTTCCTGTTACTCCGGCGCCGATGATAATTATATCATACATTGTATTTTTCCTTTTGTTAGTATTGTGTTTTCTACCTGTGTGACCAGATTATGAGTGTAAAAGAGGAATCGGCGTGACACCAAGGCGCCGTGACCGATTCCTCGAATTTATGTCTGATCAAATGAAGCATTCAAATCTCAGACAACTTTATTAAATTATGCAAATACAGCCATCCAAAGCAGAGAAGCTACGATGCCGCCGCAAATCGGAGCGACAGCCGGAATCCAGCCGTATGCCCAGTCGGGATCTTTCTTGCCCTTGTTCGGAGCAAGAACCTGATATGCAAAACGCGGAGCGGAATCTCTTGCTGCATTCATAGCATAACCTGTCAGGCCGCCGAAGGAAGCGCCGCATGCAACGATGACGCCGTATACGAGAACCCATGATACACCTGAAGCGCCTGCATCACCCGGAATAGAAGCGAGTGTGAAAACAAGTATGAATGTTGCTACGAACTCGGAAAGGAAGTTAAGGACTGTGTTGCGGATGGACGGTCCTGTGCAGAAGCAGCCGCGGATCGTGGCATCATCATCAGTAGCTTTGATGTGATCGCCGTAAAGTACCATCAGGATTGCAGCACCGCAGAAACCGCCGAGCATCTGAGCGATAATATAGCCCGGAACCAGACTCCATGCGAGACCGCCGCGAATAGCAAGGCCGATCGTTACAGCAGGATTGAAGTGAGCGCCTGACATTGCACCAAATGTGAATGCAGGAACCATAACTGCCATGCCCCAGCCGATAAGAATGTGGACAGTACCGCCACCTTTCATGCCGGATTTGTTAAGACTTACGTTGCAGCATACGCCGTCGCCGAGAAGAACCAGCATCATTGTTCCGATAAATTCTGCTAAATAAGCTTGCATTTTAATACCTCCATCATTAAGAAAACAGCTGAAGACTGCTTCCGGCAGAAAGAAAACCCTGCGGGAATACCCGTAGCAGTCTTCGGATATTTTATAGTATTTTCCGGTACAGGTATAAGCCGGATTGAATTCCGATAGTCAGCATTGCCTTGCTTTGCCTATCACGATGAGGCAGTCAGTAATGCCTTACTTTGCCCATCCCAATGTTGCGTTTACAGCCTGCTTCCAATACTTGAGCTCTTTTGCTCTGGTTTCTTCGTCCATAGCAGGTGTGAACTTTCTGTCGATCTCCCAGTTGCGGATGACATCTTCTTTGCCTTCCCAGAAGCCTACTGCGAGACCTGCAAGGTAGCTTGCGCCCATAGCTGTAGTCTCAACGCATACCGGACGATGAACCGGTGCATTGATGATATCGGACTGGAACTGCATGAGGAAGTTGTTCTTGCATGCGCCGCCGTCGACCTTAAGAGCTTCGAGCTTAACGCCGGAGCCTTCTTCCATAGCTGCGAGGACATCGCTTGTCTGGAATGCGAGAGACTCGAGAGTTGCACGGATCAGGTGATACTTGTTAACACCGCGGGTCAGGCCTGTGATAGCTCCGCGTGCGTACGGATCCCAGTACGGAGCGCCGAGTCCTGTGAATGCCGGAACAACATAGCATCCGTTCGTATCCGGTACACGTGTTGCGAAGTATTCGGAATCCGGAGAACCGTCGATGATCTTGAGCTCATCGCGCAGCCACTGGATCGCTGCACCTGCTACGAAGACAGAACCTTCAAGAGCATACTCGACCTTACCGTCAAGACCCCATGCGATTGTTGTAAGAAGTCCGTTGTTCGGATAGATCGGCTTCTTACCGATGTTCATAAGCATGAAGCATCCTGTTCCGTATGTGTTCTTAGCCATGCCGGGCTTGAAGCATGTCTGTCCGAAGAGAGCAGCCTGCTGGTCACCTGCTACGCCGGCGATCTTGATCGGTCCGCCGAAGAATTCCGGATCGGATTCACCGAAGACGTAGCTGGACGGCTTTGCTTCCGGAAGCATGCACATCGGAACTTCGAGCTGTTTGCAGAGCTCCTCATCCCAGTCCAATGTGTTGATGTTGAACATGAGTGTTCTGGAAGCGTTGGAGTAATCTGTTGCGAATACGCGTCCCTTTGTCAGCTTGTAGATAAGCCAGGTGTCAACTGTACCGAAGCAGAGCTCGCCTGCCTCCGCTCTTTCACGAACGCCCTCTACGTTGTTGAGGATCCAGCGAAGCTTCGTGCCGGAGAAATACGGGTCGAAAACAAGACCTGTTTTGTGATATGCGGTGTCTGCGATATCCGGATACTTTCCGATAAGCTCTTCCTTCATATCAGCTGTTCTGCGGCACTGCCATACGATAGCGTGATATACAGGCTGTCCTGTCTTTCTGTCCCATACGATTGTTGTCTCGCGCTGGTTCGTGATGCCGATCGCTGCAATGTCTTCCGGCTTTGCATTGACTTTCTTCATTGCCTGACGGGCTACGGAGAGCTGGGTCTGCCAGATTTCGTTCGCATCATGCTCTACCCAGCCGGGCTGCGGGAAGAACTGTGTGAACTCTTTCTGAGCGACCGAGCACATCTCGCCTTTTTCATTGAAGAGGATACATCTGTTACTGGTAGTACCCGCATCAAGTGCCATTACATATTTTGCCATTTCTTTCCTCCTTTATAGTTATAAAAACTTAAATTTGCTATCTACAATTTACACCATAAACGGCTTCTGTTCAATAGATTGTTTGCACAAAATGCACAAATATTATAGTGCTGCCGGTACAAACCCGGTTTTTTTGCGTAAGACCGGACTTTGTATCGCATCAGCACCGGGCGACATAATGCCAAACCGGATTCATGCGGGAAAAGAACGAAAACAGGTAAATTATGCTTGCCAATCCCCGCGCTCTCTGCTATAATTCATATGCTGTATGAAATAACAGATTTTGCAGAGGTATCGAAGTGGTCATAACGAGGCGGTCTTGAAAACCGTTTGTCCGAAAGGGCGCATGGGTTCGAATCCCATCCTCTGCGGTAGAAAGGGTTCCGGAAGGAACCCTTTTTCGTTTTCTATGACAGAAGAAGGAGCATGTCAATGTTGCTGTATTCGCTGATTATCGCATTTGCAATGTACTCTGCGATCCCGATGCCGAGGGTGGAATGGTCTGAGAAAAATATGCGTTTTTCCCTCTGTTTTTTCCCGCTTGTGGGAGCAGCTGCGGGAGCTGTATGCATCTTCTGGAACAGGTTTTCCGATTTTTCCGGTGTGGAGAGCATAGCGAAAATCTGTATTCTTTCGGTAATTCCGCTTATGATAACGGGAGGAATCCACGCGGACGGATTTGTCGATACGATGGATGCTGTCCATTCCTGGCAGGCTCAAAAGAAAAAACTCGAGATTCTGAAGGACAGTCACATAGGCGCATTTGCTGTGATCATGCTGCTGATTTATTACCTGTGCATGATCGCGGCAATTTCAGAGATTAAATTCGGATGGACGGTAGCTGAAGCGGCATTTGCCCTGTCATTTGTTTATTCTCGGGCTCTTGCAGGTACGGCACTTGTCTTCGGAAACAGTGCGAGAAAAGAAGGTCTTGCCTATACATTTGCAAAAGCCGGAGATTTAAGAATCGTGAGAGTCACTCTGATTGTGTGGGACATTGCCTGCGCGTCGGCTCTGTGTTATCTGGACCTTAAGATGGGAATCACTTTTCTGCTTGCAGGTATGCTGCTTGTTCTCCGTTTCCTCAGACATACGAAGAAGGAATTCGGCGGCCTGACGGGAGACCTGTGCGGATGTTTTATCATGATGGCGGAACTGATTTTTTCCGTGATCGTATGTGTATTCTGTCACTTATTATAATCAATGAAGCAGAAGTCTTGAGCCGCATCGATATGACAAATAAGCGAAATATAACTTTCATTGACGCAAAATTCTTGTGAAGACGCTCTATGTTGAATGCACAAAATGAAACTTGTCTCTGATATGGGAAAAAAGGAGCAATGTATGAAACTCACCTTCATAAGACACGGAAAAACGCAAGGGAATCTCGAGTCCCGCTACGTCGGCCGCACAGACCAGCCCCTCTGTGCAGAAGGATGTGAAGAGCTTCTGACCCGCAAGGCTGCCGGCGAATATCCTGCGGCGCCGCTCATTGTATTCGTGAGTCCTCTGCTCCGATGCCGTGAAAGTGCATCGATCATCTTTCCGAGTGCGCTGCAGATACCTGTTGCAGAATTCACGGAATGTGATTTCGGAGAATTTGAAATGAAAAATTATGAGGAGCTTGATGGAAATCCTGTGTATCAGGCGTGGATCGACAGCGGCGGAACAGCGCCTTTCCCGAACGGTGAATCAATGAGTCAGATGAAAGCGCGGGCTCTTCGTGGTTTCTATCGTGTAATGGAACAGACCGGAGGAAACGACGCATGCTTCGTTGTGCACGGAGGAACCATAATGGCTATTCTCTCGCAGATCGCGGGCGGTGACTTTTATGATTATCAGGTGGAGAACGGGGAGTGCATCATATATGAGACCGCACCGGTCGCAGGAACATAAGTAAACATATCAGGTATGGACAACAGTCATGATTTTGAAATTAATGACTGACGAAATCCCGGATGTAGAGCGGAAGTTCGAGTAACTTAGCCTTGAATAACTTTGTGCCCTCACAGTAGAATTGAGATATAATCTCGTTAATTCATATATCTGGAGGACACCATGTCCAGAACTGAAAAGAGAAAAACATCTCAAAAACAGGCAATAAGTGATGCCCTCATCCGTATGGACTGTCATCCGACCGCTACCATGATCGCAGACGAACTTCAGGAGAAGGGGCAGAAAGCTTCCCGGGCTACTGTATTCCGGGTTCTTTCCGACGCCGCGGAAGAAGGCAAGATCCGGAAAGTTCAACTATGCGGGGAGGATGTGCGATACGACTGCAACACGAAACCGCACTATCACCTGCATTGCCTTCGCTGCGGCAAAATTGAAGATTATACACTTCCTTATATGGTCGAGTTTGATAATGTGATAAGCGATACGGGATTTATGATAGAGAGTCATAACATTGAGTTCCTCGGCATTTGCAGGGAGTGCAGACAGATTTTAGCTGAAAAATAAACAAAAATATTTGAAAAAACAGCACTTTTCTCATACAAATTGGATAATACTTGAATTTTATCCTCACTGTGATAAACTTAATTTGTGTATATACCGATACAGGGTATAATTGGTTTAATTTGCAGGAGGATATACTATGAAGTGCCTAATTCTTGCCGGCGGACAGGGAACGCGTATGTGGCCCCTTTCTCGAAAAAACTATCCGAAACAATTCATTCAGGTTCAAAAAAACCATTCTCTCTTTCAGGAGACTGTTTCCAGAAATCTTCCATTTTGTGACGAATACATTATTATAACCCGGGCAGAATACAGATTCATTATTGAAGACCAGATGAAAGCCTTCCAGGGCACGCCTTACCGGTGTGTATACGAGGAGGAGAGCAGGGGCACCCTGCAGGCGATCGCACTGGCCTGTATGGATCTTGTTCCATCCGAGTTTGTTTTTGTTGTCGTCTCGGATCATGTCATTTACACAAGACCGGAGACCGGCAACGGTGAGATGGATTACAAGGACTGCGTTATGCAGGCCAAGGAGTACGCGCGTGAAGGCAATATTTCCCTCTTTACCCTGCGCGAGTCCGTCATGAATCCGAGATACGGCTATATATTCGGCCTGAAAGAAGACGGAAGCATGGATCGTTTCGTGGAGAAGCCGAATCAGGAGGCAATCGATGATATCGACCTTCGTCTGGAAGCCGTTTACAGGAATCTGGGCATGCTTCTTTTCGAGGCGGATGTCTTCCTGAATGAGTTCAAAAAAGCCGAGCCGGAAGAATATGCAAAATGCGAGCGCGTCTTTGCCGGACGCCAGGTCGATGCACCGATCAATTATTCCATTGAAGGCAAAACATACAATATTTCGGAAGCGGAGGCGGGAACAGGTCTCAACAGCAACTATGCTTATTACTCGGCTAAGAGCGAGAGAGTGTTCGACGAGATGTCGATCGCTTATAATCTTCTTGAAAAGACTGACAAGCTGAAAGCAGTCAAAGGCGTTTTCCTGTGGAGCCAGATCGACAGCATGGAGGACATCCCGGCGACCGATATCAGCATGCTGGGTCCGGTCGTCACAGAAGACTGCTACAATACGGTAGTCCTGAACGGTTCTCCGAACCAGACGATTGTTGTCAACGGACTTGACAATGTGATGGTCGCCAATACGCCGGATGCCATCTATATCGGCCGCTATGGCAGGTCTGCTGATGTCCAGAAGATCGTGAAGGAACACAGGGAGCTGACCCGGGTCGCCAATATGGGCACCGTGTTCTATCGTCCCTGGGGACATTTCGAGCAGCTTGTCGAGGAGCCGGGTTACAGGGTCCGCCGCGTATTTGTCCCGGCGGGACATACGATTCCTCTGCACAGCCACGAGAACAGAAGTAAGAACATCGCGGTCGTTCAGGGCGAAGCCACGATTGCGAAAGAAGGCGGATCGAAGGTCTATGGTGTGAAGTCTAACATTGATATCCCGGCAGGATGCGAGCACAGTATTGCAAATGCAGGCGAAGAGACTCTCGTATTTGTCGAGACCACTGTCGGTGATGTCGCCTATGGACAGGAGGATATCATTCCGGCTGCATCCGGAAAGGTCGTTCGCAAGGGCTACAACATTGAACCGCTGATCAAGCTGCAGCCGGCATTCAAGGACTATCTGTGGGGCGGTACAAAGCTTCGCGATGTCTATGGAATGAATTGCGACTACGATATTATTGCCGAGGCATGGATGATGTCCGCTCACGTTGCAGGTCAGAGTATTCTGGACAGCGGTGAGTATAAAGGCATGCGTTTCGGCGATTATCTCAGAGGAGCAGGCAAAGAAGCACTCGGTTGGAAATGCAGCCCGCTGCAGAACTTCCCGCTGCTCGTGAAGTTCATCGATGCGAGAGACAATCTTTCCGTACAGGTACATCCGAATGATGATTACGCCCTCGA
The DNA here is from genome assembly GCA_902776305.1 of uncultured Lachnospiraceae bacterium. Taxonomy (GTDB): domain Bacteria; phylum Bacillota; class Clostridia; order Lachnospirales; family Lachnospiraceae; genus Chordicoccus. The sequence goes on from CACYPS010000026.1 coordinate 40,068, forward strand.
GAGAGAAAATGATTACGGAAAGAATGAGATGTGGTACGTTATGGCTGCCGAGGAGGGCGCAGGTCTCTATGTAGGTTTCAACCGCGACGTATCCGCCGAGGAGGTTGCCGAGAGAGTTAAGAATAATACGATCATGGAAGTCCTGAACTTCTATCCGACAAAACCGGGCGATGTTTATTACATCCCGGCAGGAACGGTCCATGCAATCGGTGCCGGCAACCTGATCTGCGAGATTCAGCAGAGTTCGAACTGCACGTATCGTCTGTACGACTTCGACCGCCGCGACAAGTTCGGCAATCCCCGTGAACTGCATCTGCAGAAGGCGCTGGATGTCCTGAACTTCAAAAAATATGTTCCGGGTGATGTCGAGTCTGAAGAAGACGCGGAAGGCACCGTGATCAGCCGCTGCAAGTACTTTGAGGCAACGGTATATGATGTCAAGGGCGAGACGAGAATTCCGATGGACAGCAGCAAGTTCACTTCTATTATCTGCATGAACGGCAGCGGAACGCTGGAATTCAAGGGTACGAAACTTGATATTGAGAGCGGCGGCAGTGTGTTCGTTCCCGCAATGGACGGAATCCTCTACGCAAGGGGAGAGATGACGCTTACACTGAGCCACGTATAATACCGATATAATGTGACAGCCCCATCGTAACACACGTAAGAAACAAAAACTCCCACTTCGTTTCTAAGTTGCTGTCGAAACCATAAATAATGCAATCGGAGCGGCGTCGTCTGGCGGCCGGCACTAATAAATTTTCAAGCGTTAGCGCCGAAAATTTATTAGTGCCGCTGCCAGCGAGACCGAGCGGAAGCGTCCCGACGATGCATTATTTAATGGTAAGACAGCTTAAAAAAGCGCTTGCCTGTTTCCTGATCTTATGCTATACTCTTAATTGCTGTTGCGGATTGCATACGGCATTAATTAAATATCGAATTTGATTCGAGCAACTCTGGAGAAGTACCCAAGCTGGCCGAAGGGACACCCCTGGAAAGGGTGCAGGTCGTTAATAGCGGCGCGAGGGTTCAAATCCCTCCTTCTCCGCTCCGGAACCGATGAAAATCGGTTCCTTTTTTGTATAAAAATAATTATCGCCGATGGAATATACAGTTTTAGGTATGCAGGAAATTCGAATGTAAAGTGTCCGGCAGTTACCTTTACTCAGGCAAAGGAGTGCAATCAAACATGATTCAGGAAATCAGAGAACACCTTCTTCACAAAATCATTCCCTTCTGGGAATCGCTGAGAGACGACGAAAACGGCGGTTATTACGGTTATGTTGACCACGACCTGCATGTCGATGAGAAAGCTTTTAAAGGATGCATTCTGAATAATCGGATCACCTGGTTCTTTTCATCCGCAGCAAAACTCTTCCTGGATGAGAGAGCCGGAAAAGTAAGCAGTGTAAATCCGCCGGTTTCAGAGGAGTTCATCGAAGAGCTCCTTGACAATGCGAAACACGGCTTTGCCTTCCTGAAAAGCGCATGCCTTGATCCTGTACACGGCGGAATGTACTGGTCCGTATCCTATGACGGAAAGCCGTATGACACAACAAAGCACACTTACAATCAGGCGTTTTCCATATATGCCCTCTGTTCCTATTATGATGTAACGCGGGATGAAGAGGCCCTGGAGATCGCTCTGGACCTGTATCGAATCATTGAAGGCAGATGCCGGGATGAAGGCGGCTATCTGGAGGCATTTGACAGAGAGTTCAAGCCGTCATCCAACGAAAAACTGTCCGAGAACGGCGTGCTTGCGACACGCACGATGAATACACTGCTTCATGTTTTCGAGGCTTACACGGAACTGATTCGAGTGCTGGCAGGCGTGGAGATAGCTGAAGTGTTCGGCTGCGGCGGCAAATCAGCATCCGTTGCTCCTGAGAGGCAGGCTCTTGTCTTTGAGCTCAGAGAGAGAATGGATGAGATCTTCACTATCTTTACGGAGAAGATGTATAATCCGGAGAAGCATAGAATGGAAGTTTTCTTCGACCATGAATACATACCGCTGATCGATCTCGTTTCCTACGGCCATGACATAGAAACGTCCTGGCTCATTGACAGAGGGTGTGACGTGATAAGGCTCGTAGATGCAGAGATCGGAACCATATCTTCCGAAGATTATGTACTTCTTAAGAAGATGGAGAAGATTGCTCGGGACCTTTCAGCAGCTATATACCGGACCGGGTTTGACGGACATTCGCTCCCTGAGGAGTGTGAGAACGGCATTGTAAAGACGAGCCGCACATGGTGGATGCAGGCAGAGACGCTGGTCGGTTTTCTGAATGCTTACCAGCATGATATGAGCCGTTCAGAGTATCTGGAAGCTGTCCACAGCGTCTGGGATTATATCTGTGAGTATCAGGTCGACCACAGGGAGGGATCTGAATGGTTCCATGATCTCTATGAGGACGGAACCCCGTTCGAGCATCAGCCGATTGTGGAACAGTGGAAGTGTCCATACCACAACGGGCGTATGTGCATAGAAGTGATCCGCAGAGGCGTGCGGTGAATGACGGTATAAACGATTGTGCTTCATATATCGTTTGTGGTAAGATATTCCGGAGAAGGTAAGGCAATCGACGGTCCTAAGCGGGAAAATCCTGAGGACCGGGAAAAACGACTGTACTTCTCGCGGAACCGATCAGGGTATGGAAATAAATCGAAAGTGTCTTACGCGGAGTTATCAATGGATGAGCATAAATCGGCATATGAGAATATGAAGGAGATGACGGGAGCGGAACGCTTCCGTTATTTTCGTGAGTACTATCTTGTAAGGACTCTTGTGATCCTGGCAGCTGCAGGTCTCATATTCCATCTTGCATGGCATTACACGCATTTACCCGGAGAATGCGTTTTCTACGGTTTTGTTTTTAACGATATCTACGAGGCGGACGGCAAGGCTCGGGCAGTCCGGAATCTGGCGGAGTTGATGCAGGCCGGGGAAGAACAGGTACTGCTCGATGAAGGCCATGACATGGGGAAGGACGGGGATTTGCAGATAGCGACACTTCTTGCAAATGAGCGTCTGGATCTCATCATTTGTCCGCGTGATACGTTCGAGAAACTTGCCGGGGAGGGAACATTTGCCAATCTCACGGAAGCGCTGGATGAACAAATATTCACAGAGCTCGAAGAACAACTGGTCTATTGTGCCGGTTATGAGGAACAGGACCTTTCCTATGCAGAGGATCCTTTCCATGAGGCCGGAAACGGTGCGGGCGAGGTGCTGCCTTACGGGATCGTAATCTCCGAAGGAGATCGCTACAGAGCGATATCCATGACCGGTGATGAGTTTTTATGCGGGATAGTGGCCAATTCCCGTCATACCGATAATGCGGAAGCAGCCATTGCATATTTCATGAGTACAGGAGAGTGAAAGGCTATGGGAAAAAAGATTTTTGATTCCGATAACAGATTCAACCGGTTCATGACACGTATTTTCAACCTCATGATACTGAATCTGCTGTGGATGCTTTGCTGCATTCCTATCGTCACAATAGGAGCCTCCACCGTTGCTCTCTACACGATGACACTCAGGTTGGTGCGCGACGAGGAAGGTTCACTGACCAGAGACTTTTTCAAAGCTTTCAGGGAAAATCTCAGGCAGACAGTTCCGGTGACGCTGGTGTTCTTTTTCCTGTATACGTTCTGCCTGTTCAATATCCTGACCCTGAGGGGTGGGGAGGGTACCATCATGGTCCTGCTCGTCGGAAATATCGCGATCCTTGTCTTACTTACTGCTCTCTGGGTCTGGATCATTCCGCTGATCGCGCGATATGAGAACACACTCGCTGTGCATTTTAATAATGCATGGAGACTGGCTGTCGGGCGTTTCCCGTATACATTGACCTTCATTGTCACAACGACAGCACCCCTTGCCTGGTTAATGTACAGCCCTCAGACATTCCTTTTTGCTTTTCCGCTCTGGTTCCTGCTCGGCGGTGCCGGTGCGGCCGCAATAAATTCCGTATACCTTCGCAAGGTATTTGACGAGATGGAGGGTGTCGAGGAGAATTCTGACAAAGATTTATAAAAAAAACTTGATAACGCAGGGAGTTTTTGGTATTATTGATATGTTCGGAATGGCACAGGAAACATTTTCATTCCGTTTTCCTCGATAGCTCAATGGTAGAGCACTCGGCTGTTAACCGAGTTGTTGTAGGTTCGAGCCCTACTCGGGGAGCTGATGCATACTGAATGGTATGCATCTTTACGTATCAGCGTAAATTCCGGATCTTTAGCTCAGTTGGTTAGAGCAACCGGCTCATAACCGGTCGGTCCTGGGTTCGAGTCCCCGAAGATCCATTCTGCGACACGGGCTAAAGCCCGTTGTTGCAGGATACAGGAAAGAATATGGTATTTCATTCTGGCTCAGTGGTACAGTTGGTTAGTACGCCGCCCTGTCACGGCGGAGGTCGAGGGTTCGAGTCCCTTCTGAGTCGTTTTTCTTTGCCGGCATGGCGAAATTGGCAGACGCAAGGGACTTAAAATCCCTCGAGGTAACACTCGTGCCGGTTCGAGTCCGGCTGCCGGCATTGCACTGTGCAATGCATGGATTGATAACGGCACTATATATGGTGATGATATTCATTATCATATATAGTGCCGTTATCTTGTATAGGATTTGCAGGGATCCGCCGTGCATTAAGGAAGGTGCTTCGCACCATGCGCGCGGCGCGGCACGAACGCCGAGGCGTTCTTGATGATTTTGCCGTCAGAAGCTTATTCGGATTCTACACTGGGGTTTGTGAGCGGGACGTGAATGTATATGGAATGGAGGTCATAATGGACAAAGGAAGTCATATTAAGAGCATAGAGAGACAGACCGATAATCGTTTTCTCAACATGTACCATCTTGGGTTCGAGGACAGGGACGGGAATCCACGGGATTACTACTTCTGCACACGAAACTCTGAGGATAGCCTGAAGATAAAAACTCATGAACTGGCGCCCGAAGGAATCTGTATTTACGCAGTTACCACGGAGGAACATCCCAGACTGGTTGTGGAGCGGGAATATCGATTTCCTGTCGATGAGGTGATTTATCAGCTGCCGGCAGGGCTTATTGATCCGGGCGAGACGCCGGGACAGGCTGCCGTCAGAGAGATGCATGAGGAGACCGGCATAAAATTTTCGGAATATACCGGAGGCGAAGCTTTCTGCAGACGGCCTTTCTTTCTTGCTCCCGGTTTTACGGATGAGCCGGGCAGCGCGGTGTTCGGCTATGCAGTTGAGATAGGAGAGAGGAAGCTGGAGTCTTCCGAGTGGATCGAAGTCATATTAGCTGACAAAGCTGAGGTGCGCCGGATCCTCTCTGAAGAAAAGCTTTCGCTTAGGGCAGCTTTTCTTATGATGCAGTTTCTGGCCATGCCGGATGATCAGCCTTTCCGTTTCCTTGAGTGCAGGTGAAGACATGGTCACGAAAATATCTGAAGGCATTGCAAAGCTTCCGTAAATTCAGTAAACTGTAAGACACAGGACAGCTTTTCTAAGGGGAGATATATATGAGCCGAAGAGATACAATATGTGTTGTTCTTTCACTGATAGGAATATTTTATATTGTTTTCGGCAGCTTTATGTCCGGGGGAGAGGTACAGACAGGACAGAATGCTGCGGAAAGCAGTATCACGTCTGAAGCCGGCAGCCGGGAAGTGACGGAGAAGGCCGATACAGGAAAGTCAGACGCTGCCGGAAAGGCAGATGATGCCGGGAAGGCAGGCAATGCAGGAAAGACCGACAGTGGTAACAAAACGAGCACTGATGCTTCAGCACAAAAGAGTGATGCGAAAAATAATGTCGATACGACTCCTGCCGCATCCGCTAACGGTCGCAGCATACCGCCCGCAACCCGGGAAAAAGCATCTGATAAGGGAGAAAACACATCGAATAAATCTGATAAGAAAAAAAGCGAAGAGAGCAACGCTGAGGATAAGTCATCGGGTGATAAGAAAGCGGTGGCAGAAAGCTTCTTCCAGAAGCTGGCTGCACATGAGGACGTCAACATACTGGTCATCGGTGATTCTATCGGGGCAGGGGTCGGAGCCAGCGATGAAGCCAACCGATGGGATAATTTGCTTCGGACGTATCTGCAGAGGAAATACGAAGCTTCTGTTAACATACAGAACGAATGCTTTGGAGGTTGTACAAGCTACGGAACATATGTACATCTGAAGGAACTGACGCAGACAAATCCGAATTTCGATCTTACCATAGTATGTTGCGGACAAAACGATTCGGACGACGGATTTTCACAGATTTACGAAGCGCTTCTTCGAAATATCAATGCGGGAATTCCGCGAAGTTCCGTGATCTGCATTCTGGAGAGCACACAGAAAGGAATGACCGACAGGATGGAGACAATTCGTGATCTTGCAGCGCATTATCATGCCGGGATAGCGGATACGATCTCAGCATTCACAAAAAACTATGACTCTTTGTCTTCAAACGGTTTCTACCCGAATGATGAAGGTCAGGAGATGTACTTCAGGACTATTGCGAATGTCATCGATCCTCTTGCGGATGCCGGTAACGGAATTAAGATCGGAACAGCGGACAGCGTCAACCTTCCCGACCCGGTCAATGCGGATGTGACAGAGTATGATGTTCTCACATTCTATCCTGCGGATCAGCTTGAAAGGACCGATGCTATACGTTATACGATGACATTGCCGTATACGGATTCGGAAGGCGCGGTTCTGGACAGCGCTGCAGGCATGCTGGGAATTGAGGTATATTCACCTGTAGGTGAGCATCCTGTCACTTGTGCGATAGACGGTGAGATCCTGGGAGAGACGAATATCATTAATTACACCGAATATGATGAAGCCCGCTATTATAATTTCGGCAGTTTTACAGCGGCAAGAACAATTAGAATCAAGTTCGAAACTGAGGAGGCAGCAGACCGGTTCACCGGATTATATGTGAGCTCTGCCGGCTGAATGTAACAGGACGATAACAGGGAATATAACAGAACGATAACAGGAAATTCAAAAGCCCCGGCACACAGCTGGGGCTTTCTTTAAATTATGCTTTCGTTACCTGGAACCTTTGGATCAAAGAGTATCCATTCTCTTGACGTAGCCCGGATTCTCCGGTTTTGCGATAATTTCGCTTGCATGGAGGATCTTAGCATACTTGTCAACTACCTGGTTCTCGATAACAGTATCTTTAGCGATGAATACTTCTGAGCAGATGACACTGTTCTTGACAACAGCGCCTTCCTCGATTACAACACCGCGGCCGATGATGCAGTTCTCAACTGTACCGGCGATAAGAGAGCCGTTGGAGATGAGGGACTTCTTAACAGAAGCGCCTTCAACGTACTGTGTCGGGCAAGCATCGTTTGTTCTGGTGTAGATCGGCCACTTGTTATTGAACAGGCTGGAAGCTGTCTTGATATCTGTAAGCGTGAGGTTTGCATCGAAGTATGACTTGAAGTCTGTGATTGCAGCGAAGAAGCCTTCGTGCTGAACACCCTTGATTGTGAGCTCTTCGGAAGCAGCCTTGTCGTTTACGATATTGAACAGGTTGTACATGGAGGATTTCTTCTTAGCTTCATGAACCAGCTGAAGGAAGAGGTCTTTCTTCATGATGTAGCTGTTCATAAAGATGTTCTTTGTCTTCTTGCCGCCGATGTTCGTTTCGATTCCGAGGACGGTCTTTTCATCGTCAAGCTTAAGTGCTTCTGTGTTCAGATATGCGACGTCAGCATTGCTTACCTTATGATAAAGGAGAGTGATGTCTGCGCCGGAAGCGATATGCTCGTCAAGAAGAGTAGCATAATTCTGAGCGAATACCATGTAAGACGGAACGATTACTACATAGTCAGCTTTTACGCGCTCGATAACGCTCTCATTGAAGAGGAAGGAAGCGATATCTGTGTTGTAGATCTCATTTACTTCTTCCTGATCCGAGAAGAGCAGGGAAACTTTGCCGCGCTTGCTGTTGATACCGTAATGACGGCCTGTGCCAACATGCTCTGCAAGTGAACGAGGATTCTCGCCAGCGAAAATCTGAATTGTCTCGATGTTGGAATTGCTGAGGTTTGACATCGGGAAGTCAATCATTCTATAGCGGCCAACAAATGTAAATGCGGAAACAGGACGGAATTCCTGCATGCCTTCAACTTTAATGCGATTGCCGGAAGTGACAATACCTAATGCTTTAACTGCCATCTTATTTCATCCCCCTTTACACATTTTTTGCAACAAGTACGATCTCATCGCTGTCTGCGGAACCGACAACAGCGTTCTTACCGATCTTGACGCCATCTGCAACGAGTGCACGAGTGACAACAGCGCCTTCTTCGACAACAGCGCCCGGCATAAGGACAGTATCAATGATCTTAGCGCCTGCAGCAACTTTGGAGTTCGTGAAGAGGACGGAGTTGGTAACTTCGCCTTCTACCTCGACGCCCTGGGTGATGTAAGCATTGCTGACACAAGCATCCGGTCCGATGTACTGCGGAAGAGCCGGGGCATCATCCGTGTAGATCTTCCATGTGGTGTCGCCGAGATCAAGCTCGTTCTTCTTGTCAAGAAGATCCATGTTAGCTTCCCAGAGGGAATCAATTGTTCCTACATCTTTCCAGTATCCGCTGAATCTGTAAGCAACGAGCTTGTCGCCCTGTGCAAGGTAAGCGGGGATGACATCGTTACCGAAGTCGTGGCTGGAATCCGGATTTACCATATCTTCAACAAGGATAGCGCGAAGTTTCTTCCAGGAGAACATGTAAATACCCATGGAAGCAAGGTTGCTCTTCGGCTGCTTCGGCTTCTCTTCGAATTCAACGATGTTGAGATCTTCGTCTGTATTCATGATACCGAAACGCGGAGCTTCTTTCCACGGTACCTCGCGGACGGCGATTGTTGCATCAGCGCCTTTCGCTTTGTGGTAATCCAGCATCTTGTCATAGTTCATCTTGTAAATGTGGTCACCGGAGAGAACAAGAAGGTATTCCGGATCATACTTGTCGATGAAGTCAATGTTCTGGGAAATAGCATCAGCTGTTCCGCGATATACATCGAGATCTGCATCAGCTTTTTCACGCGGTGTAAGAACATAGACGCCGCTGTCACGGCTGTCGAGACCCCAGTTGCCTGACTGAGCAACATAGCTGTTAAGCTCAACTGACTCATACTGTGTAAGAACGCCGACAACGTCGATTCCGCTGTTCGCGCAGTTGGAAAGCGGGAAGTCAACGATACGGTACTTTCCACCGTATGAAACTGCTGGCTTGGCAACCTTGTTTGTAAGGTCTTTCAGACGGCTACCACGTCCACCGGCCAGAATCATTGCTAACATTGAGTTTTGCATAATGTGAAACCTCTCTTTCTTTTATATTTGTGAATAATAAAAGCCTGGTCTGTGACTGCAGACACGGAATCGTTAGCGAAAACCCCGTGTCCGATCGAACTGTCTGCCGCGTGGAACGGCTCCCGGACAGACAGAAATCCGCCGATTTGGGAATTCCCATGACAGATTTATCACGTTAAGTGTATTGTAGCATATTGTGAAGAATTTGAGTAAATAAAATCATAGATTTGTGCATTTTTTTATAGATATTTTAAAGATACTTACGGGAAATTGTCAAAATGTCACTTTTAACCGTTTTCAAAACACGGAAATACAGCAACTTTGCCGCGCAGGGCAGACGCGAAACAGAAGGTCTTGAAAAATGACAGAATTGTTATTAAAGTATTGCAAATGATTGAAAGAAAACGATGTTTCTGCTATAGTTAAAAAACACATCAAACGAGAGGTAGGTTCCTTATGTATTCAGGGAGAAAGTCTTCGTGGCTGAAGCACTGGGACTTCATATTGCTCGATCTGCTCGTGTATGAGGCATGTTTTTATGTTTCGCATTTTATTCGCAACGGAATAAAATTTCACGCATATGGCAATATCTATTTTAATGTAGGCCTTGTCATGGGGCTTTCAAATATAGCGATAGCTTTCTTTATGGAAGCATATTCCGGGATTCTGAGGCGGGACAATTTTACGGAACTCAAAAAAGTCACCACTCAGGTTCTGATTGTCATTGCTTTTATGAGTGTTTACCTGTACTTTAGCGGTTACGGTCCTGCATTTTCAAGGACAGTGTTCATATTTGTAACGCTGATCACAATCCCAACCGATTATCTGCTCAGGACTTTACTGAAACAGTATCTTCGTGAGCATAATAATGAAAAAAGAGCCCTTCTTATTTTGACATCTTCCGATATTGCAGAAAAGGTCGTCGGTAAAATGAAAAGCGACCTTTATAATGAATACGAGATCAAGGGAGTAATCCTCATTGATACGGACAGATATGCCAATGCCTATGCCGCTCGAAAAATAGTTGACGACGGAATAGGCGGTGCCGTTGTGGAAGGCGCGGGCATTCGTGCGGAGGATGTGGATAATAATGTTGTCTTGTCCGGAACGGATACGGAGATTCCGGTCGTTGACGGCAGTGAAAAGGAAATGCTTTCGGACGATGCCTACGAGATAGCAGGTATTCCGGTCGTATGCACTTTCAATGATATCTTCAACTTTATGCAGAATCGATGGGTGGACGGAGTGTTCATTCACGTATCAAAACAATATGATGTGCCGCAGGAATTCAGTGACGGATGCCTTGAAATGGGTATCACAACGCATACAAATCTGTCGACGGTTGATAAAATGGGACAGACTCTGGCTGTCGAGAAAATCGGCGGGTATGTCGTACTGACCAACGCGATCAGGGTAGCGACCACAAAGCAGCTTTTCATAAAGCGCATGATGGATATCGTGGGATCCGTTGTCGGCCTGATTCTATGCGCGATATTTACTGTGACAATTGGTCCGATTATCTATATCAAGGATCCGGGTCCCATCTTTTTTTCACAGGAACGTGTCGGGAAAAACGGAAAGCGTTTCAGGATTTATAAGTTCAGAAGCATGTACATGGATGCGGAAGAGAGAAAAGCAGACCTCATGGAACGGAACCAGATGCAGGGGCTTATGTTCAAAATGAAAGATGATCCCCGCATCATAGGGTCCGGTCCTGACGGAACGAGGCACGGTATAGGATGGTTCATCCGTAAGTCTTCCATCGATGAGTTTCCGCAGTTCTGGAATGTTCTGAAAGGGGAAATGAGTCTGGTAGGGACGAGACCGCCGACGGTGGATGAGTGGAAACAGTATGAGGCACATCACAGGGCAAGGCTTGCGGTCAAGCCTGGGATCACGGGATTATGGCAGATCAGCGGAAGATCGGATATTACCGATTTTGAGGAAGTGGTTGCGCTCGATCTGCAGTATATGAAAGAGTGGTCTATCGGAAATGATATTGTGATTTTGTGGAAGACGATTGTCGCGGTCATTCAGATGAAGGGACAGTGAACAAAGTACGGCAAGGGGGGCCGTCGCAGGGGATGCGGCAGTCCCCTTTTGCGTTGGGGTAGACTTCTCATTAGGGGTGACTTTGGCTGTCTTATCATTAAAAAATGCATCGTCGGGACGCTTTCGCTCGGTCTCGCTGGCAGCGGTACTAATGAATTTTCTGCGTTGGCACTTGAAAATTCAAAGTACCGGCCGCGAGACGACGCCGCTCCGTTTGCATTTTTAATGATTGCGACAGCATGTAATATGTTGCGAGTGAAGTGAGAAGTCTGGGAATTTAATATTGACTTCAGGATTTTGTAACCGTCTGGTTTATGACAGTGAACGAAAGGGTATCGGCTATGAATAAGAATAATAAGAAGGGAAGAGGAATCAGACTGATTATCACGATAGTGACCGCATGTGCCTGCGCACTGGGTCTCCTCGCACCGGTCAGTGTTAGTGCCGCCGGCAGCGAGTATGGAGTAGAAACTTCGATTGAAGCGGATGCAGAAATGATGGAGGTGGCAGAGCGTGCTGCAAAGTACGATGCTGCGGCAGAAGAACATGCAGTGACTGCTGCGGCAGAAGAAGAGTCCATACCTGCGGCTGCAGAGGGGAATGCAATATCTGGTGCAGCGGCTGAGGAAGGTGAAAAGCCTGACACGGCGGCAGAAGAAACTACAGCGTCGGATAGAGCCGCGGAAGATCCTGAGCCAATAGCCGCTCTTCCGGAAGAAGATGCTCTGGGACAGGAGGTTCCTCAAGATCTGAGCGAAGCGGAACTCCTCGCGGATGAAGCGGCAGCGGAGGAAGCCCTCGGTGCATCCGAGTTCAGCTATGTGAGTGTGAACGGCGGTATCAGTGTGACCGGCTATAACGGAACTGCAGCAAATGTGACGATTCCTTCCTCCATCAACGGAAAGACTGTCGTCTCCATCGGGGAGGAGGCATTCCGGCAGAAACCTGTCACTAGAGTGACGCTGCCGGCTACCCTGACTTCGATAGGGAGAAAGTGCTTCTATGGCTGCGAAAGCCTCGAAGTCGTGAATCTCGGAAGCTGTCCGAGTCTGAAGACGATCGGCGAGGGCGCTTTTTCACTTTGCAATTCGCTCGCAGCGGTTCGAATTCCGGATTCTGTCACGCTGATCGATGATGACGCCTTTTTTGACTGCAGCAGACTTGAAAAGGTAAAACTGGGGAGCAAGGTAGAAAGAATAGGCATGTATGCATTCGCCTTCTGTGACCGGCTTTTGTCAATCAGTTTCCCGGCGAGTGTTAAGACGGTGGAAATGTATGCATTTGTACAGTGCGATGCGCTCGCCACGATCAGTCTCGGAAGTGTAAAGACGATCGGGAACTATGCATTTGCCTTTACAGACCCTGCTGCACTCAGTATTCCCGCTTCATGCGAGTCAATCGGGGTCGGTGCTTTTCATGACTGCTCGGAGTTATCGAAGGTTACACTGAGGGAGGGGTTGGTCAGTATAGGCAGGATAGCCTTTGCAAATTGCCCGATGATCTCTACAATAACTATCCCTAACACTGTCACAGCGATAGAGGACGGCGCGATCGGCTGTGCATGGGGATGGACATCCGAAAGCCTTGTCGGCGCGTCAAAGGAGGAGCTCTCAGCGGCGGAAATCACACCTGATGACGCCGAACAGCTTCTGGAGGAATGGAAAGAATCCGAGACTGAAGAACTGACAGGTGCGGGAGAATATTTAAAGCCGAATCAGGCGTTCATAGTTAAGGCTTTTCGTTCCGACGGGCCTGCCGCGAAATATGCGGCCCGTTATAAAATGAGTTTTCAGAAGATCGGCAAATCGATATCTTCCTGCAGTATTACGGGAATTAAAGCAAGCTATAATTACACCGGCAGCCCAATCCGACCCGTGCCGACCGTAAAGGACGGCATCCTGACGTTGAAAGACGGGACAGATTATACGGTTTCCTATTCCAATAATGTTGATATAGGGACGGCAACTGTCAAAGTGACCGGAAAAGGCAGCTACGGAGGCAGTAAGAGCGTTACATTCACTATTACGCCTTATCCGATTTACGGCGGCCGTGTCAGTGCGAAAACAGGCAGTCCGACATATGATTATACAGGTCATGTGAGAAAGCCGGTTGCTGTCGTCACATTCAACGGTGCGAGATTGAAGGCCGGAACGGATTACACGGTCGCGTATAAGAATAATATAAACCCCGGAACAGCTACGATCACGATAACAGGGAAAGGACGTTTCCGCCTGACAAGTGAGCTGACATTCAAGATCGCCCTTGCGGTACCGACTGTGACCGGTGTGACGAAAAAAGCAGCAGGTTCTATGCGCATTACGTGGAAAAAATACGATGCAGCCGGCGGCTATCAGGTCAGGATCGCGAGAGGTGAAGTGAGCAAGAATTACACAATCGGCGGAAACTCGAACCTCTCCAAAACCATCTCGGGACTTACGCCGAACCAGACTTGGAGAGTTTATGTGAGGAGCTATAAAAAAATAGGAACAAAGTATTATTATTCGGCATGGTCCGTAAAGCAAACTGTCAAAGTCTGAATATTTGCTTTTCACAGAAAGAGTGTTATAATCACCCTTTAAGGAATCTGATGTCTGTCCTGGGAAAGAAGGTGAGAGGATGCATGATTTCATAGAAAAACCAAGTAGGCTGATTCTCTTTGCGGTGAGCATAATAGCGTTGGTCACAATCATCATTCTGCTGTCTAGAAGCAGACTGATCAACCTGGGCGGAGAATCGCTTATCAGCGGACACGGAAAGCTTACCGCGTCTGTCACACCGACTCCTGCCGCAGTGAATACGCAGGAAGGAAATACAAACGATACCGTAACAGAAGAATACGAAGAGGTCTATATTGAGGATGACGAACCCGTTTACGAGCAGGATACATGGACGGAAGTGGAAATAGATGATCAGCCGGCTGCGGAGCCGGTTCAGGAAGAAGTCCCTGCTGAAGAAAACGGCGATGCCGGCGCTGAGGAGAACATGGAGGAAGGCGACATGGAAGAGGCACCGGCGGAGGAAGAAGCCGAACAGTGGGATGAGGTAGATATAGATGAGGCTGCCTGAGTATAGGGAGTCAGACTGCTTAGTACTGCAGTTGGAGGGGAACGAGTGACTATATATGCAGTGGAAGATGAACTGATAGCTTTGAACGGTCTTATTGACAAAATCCGAAAAGTGAGACCTGAAGCTGAAGTGAGGGGTTTCAGATTTGCAAGGGAAGCTTTGGAATGCGCAGAGACGTTCCTGTGCGATGTGGCTTTTGTCGATATTAAGATGAGAGATATGGACGGAGTGTCATTTGCACAAAAACTCATCTCGCTCAATCCGAAAGTAAACATCATTTTCACGACCGGTTATTCGGAATATATGAAAGAAGCATTTGAAATGCATGCAAGCGGATATATAATGAAACCGGTGACCGAGGAGGAGATTGAGCGGGAACTTTCCAACCTGCGCTACGAGGTACAGAATGCAAAGCTGACGGTAAGGGCATTCGGAGATTTCGAGGTCTTTTACAAAGGAAAACCGGTACAGTTCCATATGGCAAAGACCAAGGAACTGTTTGCTTATCTGGTCGACAGACGCGGGGCTGTCATGAGCAACCGTGCGATCAGCGCGGTCCTGTGGGAAGACGACTTCGGCGGATTCGGTCATCGGATCAGTCACGAATCGTATTTTAAGAAGATTCGCAGGGATTTGAGAAACACACTTGATTCGATCGGCTGCGGAGATGTTCTCATACAGGAGTATGGATCTCTCGGCATTTATCCGAACGCAATAGATTGTGACTATTACCACTTTCTGGAGAGCGATTCAAGCCTGTACAGAGGAGAGTACATGTCACAATACAGCTGGAGTGAGATGACACATGCCATGCTCGAGTCGAGAGTCGAACGATGAATTGTACCCCGAAGTTAATATTTCAGCTTTATTGCGGAGAATGAGAATGATGAATGGAAAAAAGATTTTTGCAGTAGCTGTATGCGCCTTCCTTCTGGCAGCTTGCGGCAAATCAAAGCCGACTCAGAGTGTGACAGAAAAGCCTGCGGAAGAGGCAGTCGGAAGCAGACCGGAAGAGGCGGCTGTTCAGGAGACAGAGCCGACTGCGACGCCTTCTCCGGAAGCGACACCGACACCAACTCCGGATCCGGTTTATGTGAGACCTTCTTTTGCAAATGTCGCAGTAGGTGAAAATGCTTATGCCGATGAGAGAGGTTCTTTCATTACGGTCGAAAATTCGCTGGTCGTTCTTCTGCCGACCGATGAAAACGGCGGCTATGTATGGAATTGCCTCGAGAACGGCGGTGACGAGAATTTCAGTTACACAGAGCGCGACGCTGACCATGTTCCCTATACGTATACCAGCGGGAAGTACGGCGGGATAAAAACCCCGAAAAGCGAAGTCAGGGCGGCTGAGTCCAGAAGCGAAGACAGTATTGCCGCGGAATCAATCCCGACCGGTGTTCCCGAACCGGAGCAGGAGGAATCTGTTTATGAGCAGCCGGAAGAATATGTGATTGAAGAGTATGTTGTGACAGAGTATGATGATGGGTATGAAGAGTATCCTGAAGAATATGTCGACGAGTATCCCGAGGAGTATACAGAAGAGGTTTATTGGGACGAGAACGGCGAACCTTATGAGCCGGTCTCAGTGAAAATTCCTGCCCTGTCGGGAACCGGAGAGATAAGCAGGGGTATTCAGCCAATGTCTGCAAGCCCTGCCCTGTCGGGAACCGGAGGGATAAGCAGGGGTATTCAGCCAATGTCTGCAAGCGTCGGCAGCACGGCAGATCAGGGTGATTATACGTATGTCTATGCGCCGGGGCGTAAGGAGTTCACATTCACTGCTTCATCCGCCGGAACATCTATATATTGCCTTGAGTATACGCAGAACCATACAAGTCTTGATTCGGGCTTTATACTGTATGCCCACGCGGACGAGAATCTGCAAGTGACATTTGACCTGGTATGGTATTCATTTTCGGATTGTGTTGCTGCTCCGGATGGAGTTCCTGAAGCGGAAGCAACTGTTACTGCTGAACAGGCAGCGGAGCGCGCTGCGAGCGCTGCCGAGACATTTGATTCATGTGTGCGGACCAATAATATGATCGGCGCAGCGGCGGAAATGGTCGAAGGGGCTTACTGGGAAGCGTATGTCATGGATTCTTCGATAGCCGGTATCTCCGGCAACGGAGGCTCATTCTATCATGAGAACTATGCGGATTACGCATGGGATGTATTCACGATTGAACCTGTCTCACCCGGAAGAACGAGCGCATATTTCGTATACAGGACCGGCGATGACACGCCTATGCCGAGAATACAGGTCGCAGACATTCAGGTGGCAGAAGATATGACTGTCACGATCCATGTGAGAAGATTTGACATGGGAGTCGAATTTGACTGAGTCATTTTGGACCCGCATGACTAAAAACAGGAGGAGATGAGGACAATGAAGCGAAGGCTGGCCATTATTGCTATCTTGGGTTTGTCAGTCTTATTTGCAGCATGTGGGGGCGGAAAGGGAAAGACTGCAGGAAATGAAAATACAGGAAACGAACCCTCGGGAACGGAATCCTTATCGGAGGATTCTTCCGACGTCAGTGCAGCTGACAGTGTAAAAAGTGAAGAAAAAACTCAGAGCGATGCTGCGGAGTCCGTGCCTGCACAGGACAACAGCATCTCGACAGATAATGTCCCGTCAGCGGTCCTCCAGGATTTCGAAGAGGCAGCCGCCAGGGTAGAAGAGCTTACCGGGGGAAGTTTCACGGAGAAAGAAGTCTGTTATGAGACATACTCCTACAGTGATGAGAACGGATCGTTCAGATGGGACGGCAAAGGACTGGAAATAATGCTGAAGTCTAATCCGACGACCGGATACTTCTGGACGCTTGAACAGTTCGGTGAAAAGCTCTCATTTGAAACAACAACTGACGAGTATATTCAGGACGAGCCCGTGGGTACGGAATCGGAACCGATGGTCGGGGTCGGAGGAACACAGAAGTACTACCTGACGCCGAAGACAAGAGGCGGAGATGCGTTCGTCCTTGATTACTCCAGACAGAACAGCGACGGTACGAGAGCCCCCGCGGTTGTGTATCTTCTCTATGCCCATGCGGATGAAGGCGATGAAATCACGTTCAGCATCCGCAGCTATACAGTGACGGAACAGTAATGCTGAAGGATTATAACGTTGATAACTTTTCAGACAAAAGAGAACTGGCGCTTCTTTGTATGCGGCAGAGCATCTGGAACCGGCGGGTGCGGGATTATCTCATGCCTGACGCATATTACAGGACGTACGAATCCTTCGAAGAGATGACGGGTGGAAAGCACTCTCTGACCGTTGAGACCACGCACCGAATTCTGAATTCCTCATCCAGGAGTGCAGGTGACGAAGGTGAAAAAGATGTACATGCAAAGGCTGCCAGATGGCTCTGTGATGCGATGGATTTTCGTGAATTGTGCCGTATCTTCGGAGAGCGGTTCGCGGCCGTAAACGCATTTGAGATAAGGAGCGAGTACGATTTTTCCTGCCGGAAAGGCGGACGGGTCAAGGCAGCAAATGAGGGAAATGTTTTATCTTATATGAGAGTTGAGATCACCTGCGAGAGAGCTTACGAGAGCGACAGGACCGCTTTTTATGAACTTGTCAGGTATAGAGGGGGAGACAATTTTGATCTCTTCTGGGATTCTTTTCCGGATATCGACCACACATTTTCGGACGGACGTGCGAAGGGGTGCAACGTTTTTATGAGGGGACTGACGGTCTATGATATCCAGTCTGACGGCATACCCGCGGGTGTGCGATTCGGCGGGATTCTTCCGGTCGTGATTGCATTTTCCAGAATTGCGGCTTCTCAGTTCGACTACATCATCCCGGTGGAGGAGAGAATACCGGAGCGTTCCTGTAATAGCGGTGAACGATGTATATGGGTCAGCCCGGAAGGCGAGGTAAGGTATACTTCCGTCGAGGAAGGACTCGACATATGGGGAAAAACACTGGGAACCGACGTACGATGCACTGATGCCCTTGCAGGAGCGGTCATTTCGGCTGCGCCGGGAGAGACTCTGCTCGTCCCGGAACGGTATTTCTGTGAACAGCATAAAGGCTTTCTGGAAATGCAGAAAGCGGTGCTCAAGAATACTGTACATCTTTGAATTGCACATGTTATAATTGGTCAGTGTCTGCTAACATGTTGGAAATGAAGTACCCGAATGCGGGGTATTGATGGAATCATCGGGGGAGAAGCATATGAAAAGGGGCAGAATCCGGATAGTGGCAATCAGTATTTTGGTTCTTATCGTTAGTGTTGTTCTGGTGATTCGTCAGTTTCCTGAGAATCGGATGAAAAGGCTCATAAAGCAGGGCAATGATCTGCTTCTTGAACAGGAATATGAGAAAGCGGTGGACGTCTTCACACGTGCGCTGGATATCGACAGTAAGAATGCAACTGCCTTCTTCGCCAGGGGAGATGCATATGCCGGCATGGGGGAGACGCAGAAAGCCCGTCTTGACTATATCAGAGCGGAAGAATTGAACGCGAACATGGCAGGTGCTGTCGAACAGAAGCTGTCAGAGATGAACGCGATCGATAAGACCGGCAGGGCGGATGCCGATGAGAGTATGCCCGATGCGGGTTCGGACACTTCGACAGGGCAGAGTACGGCTTCGGGCGAGACAGACGGAGCGATTCCGGCACAAATCCCGGCACAGGAAAATCAGGTCGTTTTCAATCAGGAAGCTATGAATGCGGCCTCTTATGCGGGTGACCCGTCAACGTTTCCTTCTCAGACCGAAATGATTCTTGCTGTGGCGGATGTCTATAACACGTTTCAGGCCTCTTCGGACGCAAGCACGGTGGCGACAAGCGGTCCGCTGACGATATATTACGACAATGCAGATAATCACATCGCATGTATTATGGCACCGGCGGGGACGTATGCCGACCATATGAATGCTTTTGAACATACTCTGAATGCACAGTACTATTACAGACTGAAAGAAGACGGAAGTGTAGAACCGGCGTTCATTTATCTGTCCGACGATGCGGGAACTGAAGTCCATCTCATCTATTTGTGGGAAGGCCGTGTGATCCGCTACATAGGACCGGTCGATTCATCGGAGTATCAGCAGGATTACAGTCCTGCCCTTACGATCGAAGAGTTCGCGAACCGTGTCCCGCAGGGGGTATTTGCAGCAAATGCATGCCTCGAACTGCAATGGATGGGTGTCAACTGATGCCGGAAGGAGACAAAATGCAGGGATTATTTGATATGCACTGTCATATTATCCCGGGAGTGGATGATGGCGCGAGAGATATGAATATGTCTCTGGCGATCCTGAAAGAAGAAAAAGAAAACGGAGTTACCGATATTATCATAACTCCGCATTTCAGAAGAGAAATGTTCGAAACGGATCGAACTGTCGTTCTGGAGCGCTTTCTCGCTATCCGCAAGGAGGCGAGGTCCGTGTTTCCTGATATGAGACTTTACATAGGGTGTGAGTTCCATTCAAATATGGATATGGAACAGATTCTCGCCTCCGATCCGCTATATAGGATGATCGGAACCAAGTATGTACTTCTTGAGTTCTCGTCGGTCCATAACAAAGCCTATATCAAAGAGAGAACATACGCGCTTCTGGCCAGAGGATATCAGCCGATAATCGCTCACATAGAAAGATATCCCGCACTTGCCAGGAACATTGATCTGGTCGAAGAATTGAGAGATATCGGAGCGTATATTCAGGTGAATGCGGATGCCCTGATCGGAAAGGACGGCTGGGGCTATAAACGGTTTACGGGTAAGCTCCTCAGAGAGGGAATGATCGATTTTGTCGGCAGTGATGCACACAACACTTCTGACCGTGCCTGTCATATCGGTAAAGCATATACGCACGTTGTGCGGAAAATCGGGAAGAATGAGGCTGACAGGATATTCATTCAGAATCCTGCGGAAATCGTGCGTGCCGCTGCGGAGCGGTCTTAAAAAAACTGACATGAACAATCAACTTTTTGCGTTGAATCAGATCTCAAGAAGCGATTGTCTGACGTTCATGAAGAAAGAGGGTTTATGGTACAAGGTAAGAGAAGCACTCATAATGCGCTTGGAACATTTATAAGAGTTGCAGAGAACTGGTCGGTCATATTACTTGCGACTGTAGTTTGTGCCTCTGTGCTCTTTACATACGGAAAGTTCGCCATGCCGCCACAGTTCACTTCAACGGCGGTTCTTTATACGTTGAACGGTAACACGGCTGAATTAAGTGAAGGGCAGCTGGAGACAAGTCTTGCGGGGGACTGTGCTTATGCGGTTAAAAGTCAGGAGGTGCTCTCCAAAGTCATCTCCGATAAGACTCTCTCCTATACGTATCGGGAGATGGCGGATAAAATACAGGTCGAATATCCTGAAGGTACGCATGTCGTAGAAATCACGGT
This sequence comes from uncultured Lachnospiraceae bacterium, assembly GCA_902776305.1. Taxonomy (GTDB): domain Bacteria; phylum Bacillota; class Clostridia; order Lachnospirales; family Lachnospiraceae; genus Chordicoccus. The sequence goes on from CACYPS010000026.1 coordinate 60,887, forward strand.
TACGGATAAAAGTTCGAAAAGTGCAAAAGAACTGGTCGATGCCGTGGCGGATGCTACTGTTACATATGTTTCCCGTAAGATGGGAATCGGCACTGCAAGAGTTCTTTCGTATGGGTTCACAGGCGGAAGAACGGTTACAATTTCCCCGGCAAAACTTGCAGGTATCGGAGCTTTGGCAGGGTTCATTCTCTCTGTGTTTGTATGTCTGTGCAGAGCGTTTCGTGATGACAGGATACTTGTGCCCGGTGACATCAGAACTGCCGGTCTCGAAGTTTTTGCGGTAGTGCCCGGTGAGGAGTGATGAGATATGGAAAAAGTAATTATTCGACCGAATATTTCAGTCGGTCCTCGCAGAAAAACATCTGTTGAAGAGGTCTGTAAAAAAGTACTCACGAACAGAGAAAATGCACGTGTTATTTTATTTCCCGGGATCGGCCGTAACATTGAAAAATCAACGCTGACGGTAGAGGTGGCACGTTTTCTGGCTGAATCGGGACATAAGGTCCTGATTATTGATACCGACATGAGAAGGGACAAGCTGACCGGAATCCTTAATCCTGAGAAGACAGGACAGGAGATGATATACGGACTCGGAGAATACCTGTCAGGATCAAAGAGCATAGACAATATTTTGTGCATGACCAGCGAGTCGGGCCTCTTCGCAGTATTTGCCGGAAAATCGGATGAAGATCCGATCGAACTGCTCACCGACAATCAGCTTCTTGAACTGGTAAATCTGGGGATTCGATATTTTGATTATGTCTTGCTTGACTGTGCACCGGCGGATCGATTCAAAGACGCGGAAATTATATCAACCTGCGTGGACGCTGTGATCCCGGTTGTTGTATGGGAACAGACGGAAGGAAAAGCTGTTAGAAAAATTTCTTCTGTATTTTCAAAAATAGGTGTGCCGGATCTCGGATGTATTCTGGTAGATGTACCTTCAGGAAAAAGCCTGATCGGCAGATATTACAGGATGCTTTTAGGAAACAGATAGTTTACAGTCCCCGGTAACCATCAGAAACAGTACCGGTGCGAGCAAATCGATCGAGGAGGAGTATTATGTGTGGAATAGTAGGTTATGTAGGACCTCGTCAGGCGGCCCCGGTTCTCTTGGACGGGCTTTCAAAACTGGAATACAGGGGATATGATTCTGCCGGCCTGGCAGTGAGAGATGCGGATAAAGTACCTTCTGTCGTGAAAGCGAAGGGGAGACTTCGAGTGCTCTCCGAGAAGACGGATGCCGGCAAGGCAGTGCCGGGAAATTGCGGAATCGGTCACACACGCTGGGCAACACACGGCGAACCGTCCGAGAACAATGCCCACCCGCATATCACGGACGACATGAATGTTGTCGCTGTCCACAACGGTATTATCGAGAACTATAAGGAACTTCGCGATAAAATGATCCGCAAAGGCTATAAGTTCTATTCCGAGACAGATACCGAAGTGGCCGTTAAGGTAGTGGACTATTACTATCACAAGTATAAGATGGGACCGATCGACGCCATTGCCAAGACTATGGTACGTGTGCGCGGTTCTTATGCGCTTGCAGTTATGTTCAAGGAATATCCCGGTGAGATTTATGTGGCGAGAAAAGACAGCCCGATGATTATCGGTTCCGGAGACGGCGAAACGTTCATCGCTTCGGATGTACCGGCTATCCTGAATTATACGAGACAGGTCTACTATATCGGCAATCTCGAGATGGCGCGACTCACTGCAGACGGCGCGACATTCTACAACCTTGACGGCGATGTAGTTGAGAAGGAGCTTCACGAGATCAAGTGGGATGCCGAAGCTGCCGAAAAAGGCGGATTTGAGCATTTCATGATGAAAGAGATCCATGAGCAGCCTAAGGCTGTTCAGGATACGATCAACGCTTACATCGGAGCCGACGGGAAAATTGACCTTGGCGTATCCGGCATCACGGACGAGAAGATTGCTTCGATTACAGATATCAATATTGTGGCATGCGGTTCCGCTTATCATGTGGGCATTGCGGCTCAGTATATTTTTGAGGATCTCGTGCGTGTTCCCGTCCGGGTCGAGCTGGCCAGCGAATTCCGCTACAGAAAACCGATTCTGAGTCCTCACACTCTTGTCATAGTAATAAGCCAGTCGGGCGAGACGGCAGACTCACTTGCCGCACTTCGCGAAGCAAAGGAGCTGGGAGTCAAGACGATGAGTGTTGTCAATGTGGTAGGTTCTTCCATCGCACGTGAATCCGACTATGTGTGCTACACAATGGCGGGACCGGAAATCGCGGTCGCTACAACAAAAGCATACTCCACACAGCTCGTTATGTCCTATATCCTGGCTATCAAGTTCGGACAGGTCAAAGGACTTGTCTCGGATGAGAAGGCCGGGGAGATGATCAGAGAACTTCAGACGCTCCCTGCAAAGATCCAGAGACTGCTTGATGACAAGGAGAGGATCCAGTGGTTCGCATCGAAGTTCGCAAATGCCCGTGACATCTTCTTTATCGGGCGCGGTATCGATTATGCGATCTCCCTCGAAGGAAGTCTGAAAATGAAGGAAATCAGCTACATTCATTCTGAGGCCTACGCAGCAGGTGAATTGAAGCACGGAACGATTTCTCTGATCGAGGACGGAACTCTGCTTGTCGGCGTGCTGACACAGTCGGCTCTCTATGAGAAGACGGTTTCCAACATGGTCGAGTGTAAGAGCCGCGGAGCTTATCTTATGGGACTTACCTCGTATGGCAATTACAATATTGAGGATACGGCGGATTTCACGGTCTACATTCCGCGTACGGATGAGCATTTCACACCGACGCTCGCGGTCATCCCTCTTCAGCTCATGGGTTATTATGTGAGCTGCGCGAAGGGTCTGGATGTCGACAAGCCGAGAAACCTTGCGAAGAGTGTAACGGTCGAATAACAGATTATTCGAACATTTTTCAAAAACTGAATAGCGGATACCAGTGCCGCACGGTACGGAAACCGTCATGAACGTTTCCTGTCCGTGCGGCTTTCCTGTGTCACTACTATATATGGTAGTCAGTTGCATAAAATATCCGTCATATTGAGTCGTCAAATTTTTTATCGCTTATGACCCTTAAGAACAAATATTTCTATCTATATAACGCGATTTCGTCACATTAACGATAAAATATAAGTTGTTCAGTCAAATGTATGGATAAAATGACGACAAAAAAATGAACAAAAAAGCAGAAAATGGTATAAATATAACAAATTTCACTTTCTTTTAATGCCGCCATGAATTATAATAAACAAAGGAGTTTGTACTTGATGTCCGAATAACATTTCGGACAAATATTTATAGGAGAAAAAGGAGCATAAAGATGGAAAATTTCACTGGCAAAGCAGCTTATCAGGGAATCGCTATCGGCAAGATTGCTGAGATGGTCAAGGCGGATGGAGCTATTCGCAGAGAGCACATCGATGATATAGCATCCGAGCTCGAGCGTCTGCATGCAGCTAAGGAGCAGGCTCTCTCAGAACTTAAGGCGCTGTATCAGAAGGCTCTGAAAGATGTAGGCGAAGCACACGCTGAAATCTTTGAAGTACATCAGATGATGCTTGATGATGATGACTACAATGAGTCCATCGAAGAAATCATCAAGGAGCAGAAGGTCAACGCAGAGTACGCTGTCGCAACGACCGGTGACAACTTTGCAGATATGTTCGCATCCATGGAAGATGAGTATATGAGAGGCCGTGCAGCTGACGTTAAGGATATTTCTTCCCGTCTCGTTGCTGACCTTATGGGCGGCGGCGCTGATGCCAACAACTTCACAGAGCCGATCATCCTTGTAGCTGATGATCTTGCTCCGTCAGAGACAGTACAGCTGGACAAGGATATGGTTCTTGCATTCGTAACAAGAGCAGGTTCCACGAACTCCCATACAGCTATTCTTGCTCGTACAATGAACATCCCGGCACTCGTTCAGGTAGATATCCCGAAGGACGTTGACGGAAAGCTCGCTATCGTTGACGGTATGAAGGGCAAAGTCATCATTGATCCGGATGAAGATACACTGGCTAAGTATCAGGTACTTCAGGAGAAGGAAGAGGAGAAGAGAAGACTTCTCGACGAGATGAAGGGCAAAGAGACTGTTACAAAGTCCGGCAGACATGTACATCTGTATGGCAACATCGGCGGCGTAGGCGATGTAGGCTATGTTCTTGAGAACGACGGCGAAGGCGTAGGCCTCTTCCGTTCCGAGTTCCTGTATCTGTCCGATTCCGACTATCCGTCAGAGGAGAAGCAGTTCCAGGCTTACAAGCAGGTTGCAGAGCTTCTGGCCGGCAAGCAGCTCATCATCCGTACACTGGATATCGGCGCTGACAAGCAGATCGATTACTTCAAGCTTGACAAGGAAGAGAACCCGGCACTCGGCTTCCGTGCTATCCGTATCTGCCTGACTCGTGAAGAAGTATTCATGACACAGCTTCGCGCACTCCTTCGCGCATCTGCATACGGCAATATCGCTATCATGTTCCCGATGATCATCTCCAAGTGGGAAGTTGAGACCTGCCTCAAGATGCTCAATCAGGCTAAGGCAGAGCTTGATGCTCACGATGTACCGTACAAGAAGGATATCTCAGTCGGTATCATGATCGAGACACCGGCAGCTGTTCTCATCGCTGACGAACTGGCAGAGCTCGTAGACTTCTTCTCAATCGGAACAAACGACCTGACACAGTACACATGCGCTATCGACCGTCAGAATCAGCATCTTGAGAGATTTTTCGATGCACATCATCCGGCAGTTCTCAAGGCTATCCAGATGACAATCGATGCAGGCCACAGACACAACACATGGGTCGGTATCTGCGGCGAGCTCGGCGCTGATCCGGAACTCACAGAAGTATTCGTAAAGATGGGTATCGACGAGCTGTCCATGAGCCCGACATCCATCCTTCGCACGAGAAAGATTATCCGCGATATGGATTGATCGCAATCTTCCTGACAAGAGGAATCCTCACCCCCACCGGTTTTCCGGTGGGGGTTTTTCTTGCAAAACGGAGTTATGTGGATTATAATCATATAAAACCAGTAGGAAAGAGGGTATAACTATGAAAATTTCTACCAAAGGACGCTACGCACTCCGTATCATGTTGGACCTTGCGCTTCATAATTCCGGTGAACTGGTTCCTTTAAAAGACATAGCAAAAAGGCAGGGAATAACCCTGAAATACATGGAGCAGATCATATCTCCGCTCTCGAAAGCAGGATTCGTACAGAGCCTGAGAGGTTCGAGCGGTGGATATCGCCTTTCCAGACAGCCCTCTGAATACACTGTGGGGAGTATCCTGAGAGTCCTTGAGGGACCGCTCGCTCCCACCGGCTGTCTATCTCAGGAGATGAATGATTGTCCGAGAGCTGACACTTGTGAGACACTGGGATTCTGGAAAGGGTTGAATGAAGTGATCAACAATTATGTTGACAGTGTGACTCTGGAGGATCTGATGAATCAGGAGCTTACACGGCTGAACGATTATGTGATCTGAGCTGTCCGGGAACCTGCATCTGTGCGGCAACTCTGTTTGTCTCTGAGACATTGAATACATAGAATCAATTGTTTTGGGTATTGACAAGCTTTTTTTCTGTGATATAATTCATATAAATTCAGTAGGAAACATCGGAAATACTTTCGGCGTGACAGGAACCTATAAACGCGTCCGGAATTAAGAAAGGAGCAGCTAAATGGCTAAGATTTATCAGGGAGCATCGGAACTCATTGGCGGAACACCTCTCGTTGAGTTTAAAAATATTGAGGAAGAGCTGGGACTGAAGGCCCGCTTACTTGCGAAGCTTGAGTATTTCAATCCTGCAGGATCAGTCAAGGATCGTATTGCGAGAGCAATGATCGAGGACGCAGAGAAGGCAGGCAGGCTCGGACCGGGATCGGTCATTATTGAGCCGACATCCGGTAATACCGGAATAGGACTTGCGGCCATCGCAGCGGCAAAAGGTTATCGTGTGATCCTGACAATGCCCGAGACTATGTCTGTAGAGAGAAGAAACATTCTGAAGGCTTACGGTGCGGAGATCGTCCTCACGGACGGAGCGCAGGGGATGAAAGGAGCTATTGCCAAGGCGGATCAGCTTGCTGAGGATATTCCGGGAAGCTTTATTCCCGGTCAGTTCGTGAATCCCTCTAACCCGAAGGCACACTATGAGACGACGGGCCCGGAAATCTGGAACGATACCAATGGACAGGTGGATTTCTTCATTGCCGGTGTGGGAACAGGCGGAACGCTGACCGGTACGGGAAGATACCTGAAAGAGAAGAACCCTGATGTAAAAGTCATAGCACTGGAGCCGAAGACTTCGCCGGTACTCTCTGCAGGTCACGGCGGACCGCATAAGATCCAGGGAATCGGCGCCGGTTTTGTACCGGATACACTGGATACGAGGGTTTATGATTCGGTCGTGACGGTCTCGAACGAGGATGCATTTGAAACAGCTAAGCTCATCGCCAAAAAGGAGGGTGTGCTTGTAGGTATTTCTTCCGGAGCTTCTCTGTATGGTGCAATTCAGATCGCGAAGGATCCGGCCAACGAAGGAAAGACAGTCGTAGCGATTCTTCCGGATTCCGGAGACAGATACTATTCGACACCGCTTTTTCAGAACTGAGATAGTTGAAGGATATTTAACGTATTTAATAAAAGAGTAAAAAAAAGGTTGACAAAGTCGAACTCTGAGAGTAATATATCTATTGTTGCGAAAGCGACATGATATGTTCGGGTAGCTCAGCTGGATAGAGCGTCTGGCTACGGACCAGAAGGTCGCGAGTTCGAATCTTGTCCCGAACGTCGGAAGGGTTCCATCGAAAGATGGGACCCTTTTTTCGATTTCATGATTCATGTTGGCAGATAGACACGAGCTGTGTTAGAATGGAGTGCAGGAACAGATACTAAAGGAGTTCGGTTGAAATATGAACAAAGCAGAATTTTTGGGCGGTCTTGCCGAAAAGCTTTCGGAGGACCTCACACCCGATGCAGTTGAAGAGCAGCTCAACTATTATCGCGGCTACATTGACGGGGAGCTTGGCAAAGGGAGGAGCGAGGAGGATATCACGTTCGATCTGGGAGATCCTATCCTGATCGCAAGAAACATTGTTGAGTCTCCGCAAAGCTACAGGGTGAATATGACCAATACCTATGAGCAGGGTATGACGGAATCCGAGTATGCCGGGACAAAAGGTCTTGCCGGGGAAGAAATTCCCGAGGACTATGTACCGGAAAATGCCAATTCGTATGCAGAGACAGCACAGAGTTATGCGGAGAGCATGGGGCAGAATGAAGGAAATGCGCGGGGTTATAAGGAACCGGAGAGAAACAGGGCGACATTTGACAACGGTTTCTTTGAAAGCGGTCAGAAACAAAGTCTCGAGACAGGCGGATTTACCTCGATTTTCAAACGTGCGGACGGCGGCTTGAACTGGAAGCTTATATCAATTTTGCTTCTTATTTTGCTGGTAGTTGTCGGTATCGTCGCAGTCGCGGCGAAAGTGGTTATAACATTCTGGCCTGTTATTCTAATTATGCTGGTTATCAGTCTCATCTTTTCCAGAACAGGTGGAGGCAGGTAGATGAACAGGCACTGCAGATAAGCTGCGGTGCCGTTTTTCTTTTAGACGGACAAGCATTGAACGGCAAGAACGGAGCCTCAGTGAGTGGTTTTTTGGCACGACATGACGAGTGCATGCCGGTGCAGATTGTGAGGACAAAATATGGTAAAACTCGATAGAAGGTATATTGAAAGATTGTCGGAGCTTTATCCTACTATAGCGGATGCTTCCACGGAAATTATCAATCTTAATTCTATATTGAATCTTCCGAAAGGGACGGAGCACTTTATTACCGACATACACGGAGAGTATCAGGCATTTTCCCATGTGCTGAGGAACGGATCGGGTGCGGTGCGAAAGAAAATAAACGAAGTCTACGGGAGAACGCTGCCGGAGAAGGATGTACGTGAACTTGCCACACTCATATACTATCCGAGTGAGAAGATAGAGCTGGTCAAGAAAACGACTGAACTTCAGAGCGAGATGGAAGACTGGTATCGTGTCATGCTGTACAGGTTGATCGAGGTCTGCAAGTATGTAGCCGGCAAATACACGCGTTCCAAGGTCAGAAAGGCAATGCCGGTAGAATATGCGTATGTAATTGAGGAGCTGATCACCGAGAGGAACGATATCGCCGACAAGGAGCGGTATTACGACTCAATCATAAGCACGATCATCCGGATCGGCAGGTCCGACAGCTTTATCAAGGCAATAGCAGAACTCATTCGCAGGCTTGTTGTGGATCACCTTCATATCCTTGGCGACATCTACGACAGGGGGTACGGCCCGGACGATATTATGGATTGTCTGATGGATTATCACAGCCTTGATATTCAGTGGGGAAATCACGATATCGAGTGGATGGGGGCTTCGGTCGGACAGAGGGCATGTATTGCAAATGTCATTCGCTTCTGCGCTCGTTACGGCAATCTGGATATACTGGAGGAAGGCTACGGTATCAATCTTCTGCCGCTCGCGCAATTTGCGACAAAGACGTACGGAGATGATCCGTGTACACATTTTCCGATCAAGGATGCTGTGAGCGTCGGGGACGAGCATGAGCTCAATGTGAGAATTTACAAGGCTATCTGTATCCTTCAGTTCAAACTGGAAGGCCAGCTCGTTAAGAAGCGCAAAGAATTCCACATGGAGGATCGAAATCTACTGGAGAAGATCGATTACTCGAATTACACAATCGAGATTAACGGTAAACGATATGATTTGCTGGATCATAATCTTCCGACGATCGATCCGAAGAATCCCAATGCGCTTTCATTCGAGGAAGAGTATGTCATGGAGCGTCTTGAGAGTGCGTTCAAGAACTGCAGAAGACTTCATAAACATATGGAACTTCTGCTGAGGAAGGGTGCTCTTTATACGGTGTATAACGGGAACCTTCTCTATCACGGCTGCATGCCTCTCACCGAGGACGGCAGGTTCAAGGAAGTGGATGTTTACGGCAAAAAGTGTAAGGGTAAGGAACTCTATGACTATCTGGATATACTTGTGCGCCGCGCGTTCTATTCACATGATCAGGAAGCAAAGGAGCAGGGCAAGGATATTCTCTGGTGGATCTGGTGCAATAAGGATTCACCTCTCTTCGGGAAAGAGAAGATGGCGACTTTCGAGCGTATAATGATCGCCGAAAAGGAGACACACGAGGAGAAAAAGACGCCGTATTACGAGCTTCTCGATGATGAGAAGGTCATAACCGGAATTCTGGCTGAGTTCGGACTTGAGGGACCGCATACGCATATCATCAACGGTCATGTGCCCGTTAAGCGCGGCGATACGCCGACAAGGTGCAACGGAAGGGTGCTGATCATAGACGGCGGTTTTTCAAAGGCATATCAGGGGACGACAGGAATCGCGGGATATACTCTGATATTCAACTCCTGGGGAATGCGACTCGTCTCGCATGAACCGTTCACGACCATGGAGGATGCGGTGGAGTCCGGAAGAGATATCCACTCCGACAAGGTCGCGGCGGAGCAGTATCCGGTCCGTCTGACTGTGGGGGCTACGGATATCGGTCAGCAGCTCAGGGAGCAGATAGAGGAGCTGGAACAGCTGCTGGAGGCGTACAGGAGCGGTGATATTGTGGAGAAAAATAAGAGAAGAGATTGGTTCAAATAGATAGAGGCAGAAAGCAGACAGACTGTCGGAAGAAGGAGATAATATGCTGGATTCCAGTACTGTAGTAACCAGAAAACTATATTATGAAGACGCGTACATAAAAGAATTTGAGGCGACTGTCATCTCCTCCGAGGGGAAGGACATTGTGCTTGACGCCACCGCCTTCTTTCCGGAAGAAGGCGGCCAGAGCGCCGACAGAGGTGTTCTGGCCGGACGGGAAGTTCTGGATGTACAGATCCGGGAGGGTTACATTCATCATTATCTCGGAGAGCCGGTGGCGGGAGCGATGTTGCAGGAGATTACAGAGGGTGCCGTCGTCATGGGATGTATTGACTGGGAGCATCGATTCAGCAATATGCAGCAGCACTCCGGCGAGCATCTGTTCTCGGGCACTGTCCACGCAAAGTACGGATATGACAATGTGGGCTTTCACCTGTCGGACAGCGAGGTGACGATGGATTTCAGCGGCGTCATCCCACCGGAAGGCTTGAAAGAGATTGAGGACGTGGTAAATCAAGCGATTTTTCTTAATATTCCGTCAGAGATCGTATTCCTGGAAGGAGAAGAAGCCCAACGCGCAGAATACCGCAGTAAGCTCACGCTTACGGAGGCTGTGCGCGTCGTAAGATTTCCCGGATATGATGCCTGCGCCTGCTGTGCTCCGCACGTAGCGAGAACGGGGGAGATCGGATGTCTGAAAGTCGTCGGTGCCATTAATTATAAGGGCGGCACCAGGGTCAGCATGCTCTGCGGCCGCCGTGCTATGGAGCTGTTTCGACATGACCGCGATATACTCGTTATGACCGCTAATTACCTGACAACGAACACAGATGAAGTTTATGAGAGCGTAAATCGTCTCAAGGCTGAGAACACGGAGCTCAAGGCAAAGCTGAAACAGGCGGGGCTCGAACTTATGAGGAGGAAGGTCGATGCGATCCCCGAAGGCGCAGGCAATGCGGTCCTGTTTGAATCGGCTGATGCGGATCAGGCTGTCATCCGCGAGGCGGTAAATGTTCTCATGGAGAAAATGGGAGGTTTTTGCGCAGTATTTGCTGGTAACGATACAGAAGGCTACCGTTTTATAATCGGGAAAAAGGGCGGAGACGCCCGTATAGCTTCCAATGTCCTGCGCGAGAGATTCGGAGCCAGGGGCGGCGGGAAGCCTGTCATGGTGCAGGGATCTGTCACAGCGACGGAGGAGTCTCTGCGGGAAGTGTTGTCGGAACTTGGCTGAATTTACGTTACTGTTCGGCTACCCTTCCTTTTATGCATATCCTACGGCATCGGTATACATATTCATCGGTAAACTCTTGTCCTGACTTGCGAAACGAAAAACCATATCTGCACTCTGTGTTCCCGCGTGTCGCGTATGCATACACTTGGTCACACAGAGTGCAATGGTTTTTGTTTCTCGTCAGGACTGCGAATGTTTACCGCTTGAATAGTATACCGCTTGCCTTGGGCTGCTTGCTTGGAGAGGCAGCTGAATAGCAACGATAATACGGCAATGATATTACGTATCATATACTCACGTTACGAGTATTGTGCGATGAAAAATAAATAATACTTGCAATTATGAAGCATATACAGTATAATCACTTTTGTCGCTTAGGTGACATATGCTGCTTTGGCACAGGCGGTAGCGCACCTCATTGGTAGTGAGGAGGTCTCGGGTTCGAGTCCCGAAAGCAGCTTAAAACGCTGAAAGTATTGATTTTATCAGTATTTTCAGCGTTTTTAAATAGCGAAATAGGCATAAAAAAGCAGCCATTTTTGCCGAAATGACTGCTTTTGGCTACCATTTTGTTACCTGTTTTACCTAACCATGCCGGTTCAAGTCTCAAGGCTAATACCTGCTGTTCATTCTTCCAGTCTCTTAAAGGTGTAAAGCATGTGGTAGGAAGCTGTATTTCCCTGACGCTTGCTCGAGTCTTCGGGGACTTTCATGTATGACTCATGCGTGCTCTGTGTCATTTTATCTTCTGATTCCGCATGCCACTGTTCAGCTACGTTAAAGAAAGTGATCTTTTCTCCGGAGTAATATTTCCCGTTCTTTACGCGCTCTTTAAAATTTGTGCGCGAATAATTCCATTTCCTTTGTAATGAAATATAGTTATCCTGATAGGAAAAATAATTGCTTTAATACGTCAGTCAGACATAGAGTTGGCTACTTTTTTTATTATTGAGAACATAAAGTATGGGTGATCAATTTTTTTTAAGCTAAAAATGAGCCTGACAATCAATGAGTAAATATTTACCCATTGGGTGCTGTGAACACTGATAATGGTATGGAAGCATTGAGAAACACTGTAAATTGCGCTATTCTATTATAAGTGTATTAAAACGTAGTATTAGAAAGTGAGTTGCATGAAACATGGGTCTATTCGATATATTCAAAAAAGATAAAGTGCAATCTAATAATAAGAAGTCAAAAGTAAAGTGGGAATATGCGGATTCTTCCTCGATAGCTCCTGACGAGCGAGAGTACTATCAGAATGATGAATACTATTCCTATACGCCATACCCTTCAATGGCACCAGCAGGATCAGAAAAAACAGTAATTACATTTGATGAGAGAAAAAAGATTTCGATTCCGTCTGAGAGAGGGCTGTATGTTGGAGAAATCATGCTTTTGGAGTATTGCTCATATGGGACATATCCTAAGCCGAGGGGAGGCTATCCTGGGCTATGGTGGTTTGAGTTTGGCATAAGAGATGTAGGTCATGCTCTTGAATCATTGGAAAAGAGAGGATTCATTCAATGGAATTCGGCGTTAGATAATTTACAACAATTTAAAGTAGCAGAATTAAAAGAATTAGCTAATGAGCTTGGGATATCAGTTTCAGGAAAAAAAGCAAATATTATTAAACAATTGCAAGAAAATGCTTCTGATAGCGACATTCCTAAAAAATTCGCAGATAGAAAATACGGGTTAACAGACTTAGGAAGAATTGAGCTTGAAGAGAATGGATATGTTCCTTACATGTATAGGCATAGTAGAAAAACTGTTGAAAGGAGCCCGTCGAGCGATGCATTCAACGTCTGGAGCATCAATAGGTTGTTGAAAGGTAAAACGCGAAACTGGCGCGAAATTATAGGTCGTATTGAAGAGAAACAGTTTGGCATTAATCTCGCAAATAGAGTCATTTCTGATGAGGATAAAAATATATCAACTGAAAAGATGCGTGAGTATTTGAAATCCATAAAAAATAAGGTTTTGCTAATGAGTGTCAAAGCAGATCCTTTACAAGAAGAGTTAAATGCCATAGATCTAAAGGCTATGGGTGATGATAAAGAAGCCTTGCTCCATTTCTATGTAGCGATTCAGAAGAGATTTGATGCGCCGGCTTTGTACAGAGAAGCCGCAATCTTGTTAAGGAAATATAAGCTATATCAGGAAGAACTAGATGTTCTTGAACAAGGACTAAGAAATATACCAAAGAATAATGGACATCGCAGAGAAATTGAAGAACGAAAAGAGAAATTAGAAATGGAAGTTAAAACAGCATTATAAAATCTATACCTTGTTCAAAAAAATTTTATGCATATAGATGAAACGTTATACCTATGAAGAAAGCTTATGCAAATTACGAGAGCAACGGGGTGATCTCGCATATAAACGAAAGGAAATTGTGATGGATAAGTCCACATTGTTTGCTGCAAAATCAAACAAAGTAGGTCTTTGGGAATGTGTTCCTCAGCATTTACAGGATACTGCAAATGTTATGAAGTGTTTATGCGATGCCGAGACTGGGTGGGTCTCGCCTTCATTTATAAAAGCTGCCGGTATGGATGCATCATATTTTACCAATGTATGCGTCTTTATTGCTGCTACGCATGATATTGCAAAACTGACTCCGGTATTTCAGAACAAGATCTCCAGTAGTTTGCCTGGACTTAGAGAGCGGTTACTCTCAAAAGGTTTCGACATAGAATTAGATTATATCGGGAGTTCTTTTAATCATGCCTTTGTATCGGGGGCGATCCTGCATGAGCAGTACGATGTCGATGAGTCTGTTTGTGAGATTGTAGCGGCACATCATGGAATTCCGAGAGGGGATGGAAGAGAATTTCGCTGGACGTACCCATTCAGGCATCATAAAGAGTATATCGTAGGGAAGAATCATGAATATATAGAGTTATGGGATGAAATTGTCCGTACCGCTGAAGAGGCTTCCGGAATCAGCTCTTCTTCACTCCCACGACTTACATATGCGGCCCAACTCTTGATCTCCGGCCTTCTTATTACAGCTGACTGGATAGCATCAAATGAATGGTTCTTCCCATTATCTAATTGTTGGGAAGTAGATTCACTGCATGACAAAGCCCGTGGAGAAATAGGGTATAGAGCGAGCGGCGTTAGGCGAGGATGGTTCTCAACCGTGCATTCATATGATAAGGCTGCTTTCATAGAACGGTTTGGATTTGAACCGAATGGTCTACAGAACAGTACAGGGGCTGCGGCAGGAGCAGGCGCAAAGCTCCTTATTGTTGAAGGTCCGATGGGTGTCGGGAAAACAGAGGCTGCGTTGATGAGTGCAGAAATCATGGCAGGATCATCTGGATCTGGCGGGTTTTATATAGGCCTTCCAACGCAGGCTACTTCAAACGGCCTGTTCCCCAGGATCTTGTCCTGGGCATCAAAGGTCTCTTCTGGCCTTTCTGTATCGGTGAACCTTGCTCATGGCGGAGCTCTGTATAATGATGCGTTCAAGGCATTAAAGGTCAATACGAGCGAGGATTTAGCGGACAGCATAACTGTTAATGAATGGATGAGCGGGAGACATCGTAAGCTGATGGCTGATTTTGTTGATGGCACTATCGATCAAGCACTTGCCATGTCCCTGAATAAAAAGTACTTTATGTTGTTACATGAGCAGCTTGCTGGAAAGGTGGTCGTCTTAGATGAAGTACATTCGTATGATGCTTATACCAGTGCTTACTTAGAGACTACTTTGGCATATTTGGGATACTATCATTGCCCGGTGGTCCTGTTGTCCGCTACATTGACGAACCAAAAAAGGCTTGATTTTATCATGGCTTACACCCAGGGGAAAGTGCATTCTATACAAGGAAGCAGTATTTATCCATGTATCTCCTGGTGGGACGGGTCTATTCTCCATGAAGATAAAGTATTATCCGATGGCATGAAAAAAAAGAAGGTAGGTGTCCAGTGGCTCCAATTCCAGCAGCTGCCGGAGACAATAAAGGTCCTGCTCTCAGACGGAGGATGCGCAGGCGTTATCAGAAATACTGTCAAAGAAGCCATCCGTACATATTGTTTACTAAAGGAATCTTTATCTGACTATCGTGTGATCCTGATCCATTCCAGGTTCTTAATGGATGATAGAAGCAAACTGGAGGATAAGATCATACAATTGACAGGGAGAAGAAGTACAAGTCAGGAAAGGGACAGACTGATCGTTGTAGGAACACAGGTACTTGAGCAATCATTGGACCTGGATTTTGATGTTTTATTTACCGATCCGTGTCCGATGGATCTATTTTTCCAAAGGCTCGGCAGGGAACATCGTCATAACAGAATACGTCCCAAAGGCCTGGAAAATGCCATGGCATATATGCTCCTTGATGAAGAAAGAATGATTGGAACGAATGGGCGTCCATACAGCAGCTATATCATGAACCGCACCTGTGAACTATTATCATCTGTGAATGGGAAAATTGTATTGCCGGATGATATAAAAGCAATGGTCGAAAAAACGTATGATGTCTCCATTACAGAGGATAGACCGGATAAAAGGGAATACCTTGAGCAGCTTCTCTCATTAAAGAACGGGTCTATGCAAATGAGAATACCGGAACCCTGGAATACGAGATCGATCCGGGGACTGGCCGTCAGGCAGCCCGGAGATTTCCATCATGTTGATAACGACAGTGTACGGCAGGGAGATGATTCCATTACTGTGGTTTTACTGAAACTGAGGGATGGTGCGATCATGACTATAGATGAGAGTGCCTTTTGTAAAGTGGGCTGCATTCCAGATGAGGATACAAGCGAAGTGTTCCTCCGGCAAGTGATTCGAATCCCTAGTTACATGATTACGCAGGAAGAACTTAAAGAAATGAAAGAGCGGGCAGGATTCGGACGGGAATCCATATGGTTCTATAAAGATATTCTATTATTGGACGAACATAATTGTTATGAGCATACAGCATATAATCAGAACAGGCGATACATTTATGATCCGAAAATGGGACTGATGGAGGAAGAAAATGGCTGAAAGTATGTTTAACCTTGTAGATGAACCTTGGATTTGTTTATTGTCCAGAGACGGTAAAGTAACAAAAGAAGGTCTCAAAAATACTTTTTTAAAGGCTCATGAATATCTCGATTTGGGTGGAGAAATTCGTCTTCAAGATGTAGCAGTCTTACGTTTGCTGTTTTCTATCTCAGTGACCGTATTATATAGGTTCGATGAAAATGGAAATCGATCTTATCTGCAGAATTGGGAGCATGCATTAAATAGATTTCGCGCAGTTTGGGACAAGGGAAAATTCAATGAACGTGCTATATGTGAGTATTTTGATGCCTGGCATGATAGGTTCTTCTTGTTCGATAAGAAATATCCTTTTTATCAGATCACTTTAGATGGATTTGCTTGGAACGAAGATAAGAAGTATCCAAATGGAAAGAAGCCGGTTTTCGAAAATGGTGTTCATATGAACTGGATGCCGATAGAAAATATAAACGGTAGGATACAACGGTCAGATAATAGACCGAAAACGCCTTATAAGGATCTTGCCGGAACTGCCGCTGAGGAAGTAGAATTCGATGAAGCTGCCAGATGGCTCCTTTTCTATAATGCTTTTGCTGACTGCACAGCAGGGAAAAACCAGCATTTCATCAATGCATTTGGCAAAAAAGAGAGCGCAAACGCCGGAATGACGCATCCATCGAGAGGATCACTCATTATGCCGGTCGGTCAAAATCTGTTTGAAACCGTAATGTTGAACAGTGTGCTTTTCAATGTGAAGAGAAATGAATTATATGCATCTGTTCATCCAGAATGGGAAGAAGATCAAACAGAGCTGGAGTATAAATCTGTAAAATCAGTGCCTTTTGACTTGCCACGAATGTATACTCAGCAGGCAAGGAGAATTTCCTTATTTAGAAAAGGTAAAAAGGTGACTGGTGCATACGTATCTGCAGGAGAGAACTTTTCAAGTGAGCTCCTTTGGATGGAACCGGCATTTATGATGCATGAAGTGAAAGATAAGGACAGTAAAAAAATGGTGCTGGTTCCAATGCAGTCCAGCACTACAACGGATATCTGGAGAGAGATCGAGCATATAGCAGGAGACAAGGGTGCTTCTATAACGACATGGGTCGATAAAGTTTTGGAGGAATTAGATGAAGATGGCGTGATTCCCTTTAGAGTGACCGGAATAACCTATGGTTCTTCAAGTTGTGGAATCCAATCTATGACTGAGGACAGAATCACGTTAAGCCGTCAATTCTTAGAGGATACGGACAAGCAAGCAGATGCAGTCAGTGAAATAAAGAGGATATATGACATTTCAAAACTTATAAGAAGTTTCGGAAATAATTGCGCCAAATGCCTGAATCTCTTAGATAGTGATACCAGAATAGGAAAGAGTCTTGTTGAACAGTATTATACAGCAGTAGGGCATGAGTTCCGGAAATATCTATCTGGAAGATCCTCGGTTCAAGATCTCAGAAAGGCGGAATTCGACATTGCAAGGAGCATAACAGTACAATATATAGATCATAATATCAAAGCCCTTATTAGAGGAAAAGCAGGTGACAAAGGTATGTACCTGGGAAAGGCAGAAGTTATTTTTAATGCTAAGTTATCAAAGCTTGAAAGGAAGTAAGTATGGATACGGAGGGAAAAACCAAGATAAGATCATATGTTTCAAGTAGGATTAAAATCCTTTCGATTGATAAGTCGGATTTGAAAGGTGAGAAAGCAATATGGCGGCATGCTTTTGCAAAACCAGTTTGTGAAGATATAAAAGCCTGGTCTCTCCTTGAACGAGACATACCTGGAGATTTTGCGGGTAAGACTGGCACACCGTCCTACGTGGAGAACGCTATTTATATGGCAATAGCAGCGTATGCTGCATGTGGTTCAAATGTGGAAAATGTATCACTTGGGCAAGCTGCTTCAGCACTCGGGGATAGTTCGAGAAATCGATTTACACGGCTTGAAAAGTCACGCTCTCTGAATGAGCTGTGGATGAACCTAAAAAGCATTTTACGGTTGATCAGCTCAAAAAAAGGGACCGGACTGGATTATGGTCTTCTCGCAAGGGATATTACTGACTGGCAGTTTGACAGCATCAGAACAATTCGTAAATGGGAAAGAGATTATTATCATAAGAACACAAAATAATAGGCTCTCGGAATCTTGAGCCTGCTGGTCAGATTCATCGACCGGATGAACCTTGAAAAGTAAATATTATCCAGAACGAACCAGACGAGCAATAAGAT
>CACYPS010000027.1 GCA_902776305.1 uncultured Lachnospiraceae bacterium
TATGAGAAGTTTATGACGGATATGAGCATAGCGAATCTGTTGGAGCTCAGAGCCAAGGTTGAACCGTATCATCCGCAGGCTGTAACGAAAGATATCTCAACCATGGCGGCTCTTACAAGCCCTATCACCGGAGTTGATGATATGCGATGGTATTTTCTGCAGATGGGTGCTTTGACAGGAGATACGAGATATGAAGAACTGGTAGAGAAACCGCTTGCCGGATATATGATGGACTTCAATGCGCTCGAAACGGGCGATGCATACAGGATGCCGGTAATGCTTATTTCAGGCTCATGCGACTGGATCTGTCCGGTTGGACTTGTCGAGGATTATATGGACGTGATAACGGCCCCTGAGAAAGAATTGAAGCTGATAGAGGGCTGCGGCCATTCTCCGCAGGGTCAGCTGCCGGAAGAATTCTGTCAGGAAGTGAAATCGTTTCTTGGTAAGTAAAATTTCAGGATAATTGTTATAACGAATAGGGGCTTATGTGTATTGCTCTTATACTTGGGTGGATTGGAGTTTCTAAAAGAAGCCGGGATAAGTAATGTGGGAGCATTCTTCTCTCATGACAGAGAGTTTATAGAACTGGTATGCGACAGAACTATCGAACTTAAGAAATCGTAATCTTTACTTTTTTGTCCGGATGCGCCCAAAATCTTTACATTTTACATATAAAATAATAAAATAAGTAAAGATTATTGTGAGGTGAGCGGATATGATATTATATGAAGGCTTGGAGAATGCATTAAAAGAAAAAGGTATCAGGAAGACCGATCTGGCTCTTAGACTTGGTATTTCTACCAGAACGATCGCAAAGATCGCAAAGGGTGAAAAACTTTCTAAGCGAAGCATGCAAAAGATTGCAGATTACCTGGGAAAAGATCCTGCAGTACTAATGCAGGAAGTTTCAGATAATAGGATCCTGCAGGTGCTCCGTGAAGAGAAAGAAATGAAACTTTCCGGAGGCCTTTACCATGAACTTCAGGTCCGGATGACGTATAATTCCAATCATATCGAAGGAAGCAGGCTGTCTGAGGATCAGACCCGTCTTATATTTGAGACAAACACGATAGATGCTTGTGAAGGAGTACCGGTAGACGATATTTTGGAGACCGTTCACCATTTCCGGGCTATTGATTATGTGATCGACACTGCGGAAGAAGCTCTTACCGAAGAGATCATCAAACACCTGCATTTTATCATAAAACACGACACGAAAGATTCCACTCTGAGCTGGTTTGCTGTGGGCGATTACAAGAAGAGGGCAAATGTGGTCGGAGGCAGAGATACTGCGAAGCCTTCGGAAGTACATGCCCGTATGAAACAACTCCTGGAAGAATACAATGTTAAAGAAAATGTGACTGTAGAGGATATAATTGCACTTCATGCCGAGTTTGAGTATATCCATCCATTTCAGGACGGAAACGGACGCGTGGGAAGGCTTATCGCACTAAAGGAGTGCCTGCGGCATAATGTGATTCCGTTCATCATAGAAGATTCCAAGAAAAACTTCTATTACAGGGGATTGAAGGAATGGAGAAATGAGAAAGGCTGGCTTACAGATACATGCCTTGATGGGCCAAATACTATTACACCGATTTGGGGCTTCGCAATGCAAGACTTGGGTTCAGACAGCTGGAAGAAACTCAAACCCGGAACCCCCGATGATGAGAACCCGACACTCCGGCATGTTAAACTTGGTATGCTCGGAAGTATTGCGCCCAAGAAAATTTAATTATCCAGAATAAACATTGCGGATTCGAGATTGCGGAGGAGTGCGATTCTGAGGGAACGCTGATAAAGGGATGAGAGAGAATAGCGTCAGCCGGGATAGGTAAGACTCTATTCAGGGAAAAAATACCCCCATGGAGTGTATAAGTTAACTCCATGGGGGATTTTTTCCTGAATTTTTGAGGATTGTAGTGGCCGCTCATGAAACAGCTCTGGGTTAAAATTTTAGATGTTCACGTATTTCGCCAGTTCCGTCTTTATCTCAGGACGCAAAAAACGAAGCTGCCATGCATAAAGCGGGCATTGTCCCTTCTTTTGCGGGTATCCGTTCAACTTGGCTTTTTGGGAGGCTATATACGTCAGGGCCTGTTTCTCTGCCTCGTTCCGCGGCTGCCAGAACACATTCGCCTGATGCGGATTCTTGTAAGGCGATAATCTTTCCTTCGCCTTCATAATTTTGTCAAAGGCAATGTTGTAATCTGTGTAAGCATTTTTTGATTTCCCGTCGTCTGCCACGTGTCTGCTCAGGCCTTCTATAGCCGTTGCCAGACCAGCCTTATTGGATATATTACCCACCTCGAACCTGTTTTTGTTATCGTCATCTTTTGCCTCGGTAATAAAAACATCTTTGGCACATTGCAAAATAATCGGATATAATGGGCGCTCCTTATCCATAACTCTTGAAGAAATATAACTTATATTATTGCGAAAAAGGTTCTCTTTTGTCTTCTCCCCGCCCAGATTAGGCGGAAATACCTTTTTAGTAAAAGAATCAGAGAGAAAATTGCCGAAATGGGCGACAAGCAGATCAATTTTCTTGTGCTCTTCCGGTATTACGGCAGACCCCTTAAGGCAACGCAAAAAAATCCTAATTTGACTCTTGGCATCATTCTTTTGGGCCTTATCTCGATAATGATTTGCTAACCAGTCGGCACACTTGTCTATTATCGGCTCATTGCTATTTAAGTCTTCTATTTTATCAGGTACTTCTATTGTATTGTCTGCTTTCAGTTTCTCTTTTACACCGCCAAATATGTTTTCAAAGAATACCGCAAGATAAGTATCCGACATAGAACGATCTATCGTTATGGAATATTTATCTTCGTGGTCTTTTTCTTTTTTCTTTAAATCCAGTGTATATTGCATATCAGCCCGGGTAAAGCTTTTCTTATTCAGCAGATATCTATGTGCGTGCTGATAATCGCGAGCAAGTGAGTGTTCCCGGCTAAGTTTATGATATTCAGAAGTACCCGTTTCTTTACTGTCATCCAGCTCCTTTTTTTTCTTAAGTGCTTCCATGACCTTGCCCGGACTTCCATAAACCTGCAAAAAAGCCTCATATTGGGAAGGCGACATATAACGTTCCCATATAGCACCTGTCGCCCAATCTGATATACTCACTTTCATATTTTTTGTCATTGAATCAATAAGAAGTGATCCCAAATCTCCTTTATTCTGTGATGCATCATAATGCTTGTTTTCATTTAGTGTCTCCACCAGTTTAATGGACATCTGCAACGTCGAAAGATAGTCCATGACCTCGCGATGTACGCGGGCATCATACTGCAATGTAACTGCATAATGCTTATTAACATCGATTAACGCTTTTTTTAATGAATTATAAACCTTATCCAGTACATCCTGTGGCAGGTTAGTAAGGCAATCAGTGAGTGATATCTTCTTATATTCCGGCAATTTTTCTTTGAGTTTAGGGTCATTCTCGTAATTTGGATTTTTCTTTTTCCAATCCTCGATCTTTTTGTCTGCGGTCTCCTTGACATAAGAGACTATTTTTTTGAGCTCAAGAGAAGGATCAGTTATATATTTATTCAGCCATCCTCTGAAGTTTTCGTATTCTTTTCCACGGTCTCTTAGCCATTTATCTACTTCACTCCATTTTTTGGATTCATCTTTTTCATCATTGAGTATCTGTGTACCTATATCATCCGCTATAATTGTTTTTATCGATGTCTTAAGCTTATCTCCCGTTCTTTTTATTTCTCCTCCATCGTCGTCAGCAAAAAAGAGTAGAGCCTGAACGGTATCAGGTTGTAAATCTCTGGCATTCCCTTCTACTTTCGTATCATTAATCGTTGCCATTTTCTGTTTGTATTCATCAGAGACATGATTATATGATCCCATCAAGCTTTTGTCATCTAAGCGTCTCAGATTTTCTGCAACAGAAGCAGGAATCCAGCCCTTCTGACCATAGCCTCCGCTATTATATGTTTCCTGCCATCTTTTGTACTCCTCCCCGGTCATACGCTTATTACCCTGACCTTGATAAGTAATATCATCTTCTTTGCCATACCTGAGCATTTTGTAATGATAATACAGATTCATTGACGTTAAGAGACCTTCAGCTGCTGCAAAACCAGTGTTCTGAACGGCACCGAAGCGGAATATTTCCTCCGTAAACACCTTATCGACCGTGTCCCCATCAAGATTTCCCGCTTTGAGCGTATCTCTGAGAAACGTCACACAGTTCCGTGTGTACCATCCGTAGCCTCCCTCCTCAGTGTACTTCTCCGCCTTCTCCGCCATAGCCTTGATATTCGCACGCGATGACGTGTAGGTCCTGCTGATATCGTAAACATGATTTGTGTCATCGCACACTTCTCCGACGCCTATGGTGTTTTTTCCTAAAATGGCGCCTGCCACCTTATTTTCCGATGTTTTTGCCGGGTAAAAGCCGCACTTGATCCTGTAGCGTTGGTTACGTCCGGTAATTTTGCTATATTGCGAAAATTCTATGCCCAGGAAAGCATGTCCGCAGTCCAGTACCCTTTCAATACTGGATGATGAATAACTTCTGGGCTGCGCACAATATGCAATGACTTTCGGAGGCAGGAGAGTATCTTTCGTACCATATCCGTTTTTAGTATCTGCCGGCTCCATTATCGGACGAGCCCAGACAGTGGGAACCCTCCGGAAATCATCCAGAATATCCTTATCCGGCTCCTGTTGTCCCATGTCAGAAAATCTCGCTCCGTTCCATCCGGGAATGATATCATGAGTCCTTCTTTCATCCGTTCTTCCTTCGGATGAATACAGCTTTTTCAAATCGTGCTTCTTTTTGAGTAACCACAACGCGCTTACACCCATCGGTAAAAGAAATGCTGCATTAGAGACGACATTTCCGAAAGTTCTTGCGCTTACATTTCTGACTTTTGATGTTAATGATTGTGGAGTCCGATCCTTCATCTTCTGATGGTTTATGTCCAGGACTGCCGGATCCTCATCCTTCTCGGATGGTTTCTGTTGCACATTCTTTATGTCGGGTTTTTTATCTTCATTGTTAATGTTATTGCTGGAATCCGACAGGCTTATGATATTTGGATTACCTTTATTCTCGTCGATTATTAAAATATCCTCATCCTTCCCGGATATATTGAGTATCGATTCTTTGAGATCAATCTGGTTCGCTTCAGGGAGAGCCCCGGGTTCCGGTGCTCGGTTCAGATCCTCGCTCCCGTATGCCAGAAAATTATCGGATTCATCGACAATGATATAATTGTCCCATTTATATTCTTTCTCACTCATACCGGAATTTTCTTTTAAATGATTATACTCATCGGCGGTGACTACAGTTTTTCCGGTATTTTTATCTATCTTATCACCCTTAACAATCTTGTACTCGATTTTACGTCCACCGCTGCTTTGCTTCTTCCCGGAAGATTTCAGCAGTTCATTGCCCGATTTCTCATCTTCCTCATTGTTGATGATATTATTGATGATATTGCCAACGCTGATCTTATCGGGTTTCTTATAGTTTTCCGAATTGATTCCTTTGCCCATCGCAGCACGTCTTCTGCTTCTCCGATCATTTCTGTAATCATCCTGGCGGGCTTGAAGTTCCAGGTCAGCCTGTTTCAGTTCCGGATTTTTCTTCCACTCCTCCATCTGCTTCTGCTTTCGCCGCAGTTCTTTTACTTCTCTTTCCTCGCGTTGGCTGACGTCCAGGTTCATTTCTTCCTGTAATCCCTGTTTATAATCATTCCATATACGCTGCCTTTGGTCCAGGGTCAAGTTCCCATAGCCCTCACCTGTTGCATAATCACGCGGCATCGGCTCATCTTTTTTCCGTAAATACTCATAGTCAGAAGGAATGCTTCTTTTTTGCCCTGAAAGGATCCTGGAGCTCTCACGGACAGCATAAAGGTAGGCATAAGAGCCCTTTTCGAAGTCGATCTGCGGCCTGTACTCATTATCCCCATTCTCACCTACCGTTCCACCGAGATTCATAGTCAGCGGCGTATGAGGCGGAAGACCGAAGGCCTGCAGAACTGTGTCTGAGAAAAGACGGCAGGTCCGACCGTTTCCGTCTCTGAACGGATGCAGGGAGATCAGCATCTGGTAGGAAAACGACGCGACCCTGATAGCCTGCGATTTCCGGAGCTTTTCATCCTGCATGTCCCCGATAATCCGGATGTAAGAGCCGATCTTGTTCAAAAGCCGGTACAGATCTTCCGGCAGCTGGTTCTGACCGACACTGGAAATAAGACCCGCCGTGGCATGTGCCGCGCGAAGCTTCCCGCCGCTGTCCATACCTTCCTGAACGGTTTTGTTCAGGTCTTGCAACAGGTTATAAAGAAAAGCGAAGCCGACATTCTTATATTTGTTCGACCGGATTTCAAGAGCAGCCTTGCGGGAGATTTCGGTAGACTTCGTAAACTGCTTCTTCATTTTGGTGAGCTGCTTATTCGTTGCCGTTTTCGTCGCGGTCCCGTCACCGATATTCCCCGTCAGGGAAGCGGAACCGCCCATACGGACCTGGGTAAGTGCGCCGGCATCAAAAGCAGGCGACCAATCTTTAACACCGTCAAGACCCTCGAACACAGTATCGTCGAGAGCGAATCTGCTCATGTCCCGCAAAAAACCTTTGAGAGTATGTTCCGATTTCAGTTTTCTTTCCGGATCGACTACAGTCTTCCCGGCATCGGACAGATGGTCGTAAGCATTATCGGTCAGGCCAGCCCCTTCCTGCGCTGCGTTATAGCCCATCTGCTGCGCTTTGTAAAGCTCATCCTGCAGATACGCCTCAATGTACACCTTATCTTCGCTCTTTATCTTCTCCTTAAAACGTGAGCGTACACTGCTCTTGCCGTTCTTATACGCCTGCAGCAGTTTCTTATCCCCGCGCATTTTAGCTTTCAGGGCATTCGCGCTGTCTCCGGTAGCCGCATTTTTCAGATCAGTATCGTTGGCTTTTTTGATCTTCTCCATCGCATCGATATGCGACTGGTAGGCTCCTTCAAGCATCTTGATGGCAGCCTCGACATCCTCCTTCGGCACGCGTCCGTTATTCATGGATTCGGATATAAATATTCCCTGAACTACTCCGCCGGACGGTGTAGCGCCCGATACCGCACCCGACGGAACTGCTGTGGACATCCTGTCCGCTGCTGATTCCAGTGAATCGGAGGTGTTGACCGGCATCCCGCCGATGTTCCCCGTCGGCTCAACGATTCCCTGTTTCTGCTGCACGACATGCGTCAGTTCATGGGGAAGATGCTGTTCCTGTCCCGGACCCAGGAATACCTCGTTACCCTTCGCATAGGCCAGAGCTCCGATTGCAGCGGGTTTGTGAGAGTTGTAGTGTACCTCCACATCTCCAAGGCTCACGCCGGAAGCCGCTTCCAGAAAACTGCTGATCTCAGAGAAATCCCCTTCCCCGAGCATGGAGGCCATGGACGCATTGCTGTGTGATTTTTTTAACTGAGCAGCCTGTCCGCCTGCTTCATTATTTTGTATTACGGATGATGCATCCTTTTTAACATAATCATACGCCATACTCTTATCCTCCATATAAAATCTCTGACGCAGAATTCACGTGACGAGAGTCTATGATGAATGCTCAAAATGATACTTGTCTCTGACATGGGATATAAACTTGTACTCCATTAAAGTATAACATGGTATCGTATTCTTAACAATTTTTTAATCTCTGACGCAAAATTCACGTGACGAGAGTCTATGATGAATGCTCAAAATGAAACTTGTCTCTGGTATTGGAACAAATATATTTATTATGCTATACTGACCGAAAACGGGGCGCTGAGAAATCTGCCGGTCAGTTTTTCAAATCCTGTACCGGGATTGAGATCTTTCATTCACTTAAGGAGGTGTGATTATGAGTATTTGCAGCAGTCGGGAAAGTCTCTCTTGTAACTGACGGGCGTTTTTCGGGTGCGACTCGCGGGGCTGCGATCGGACACGTAAGCCCTGAAGCGGCAACGGGAGGTCCTTTGGCTTATATCCGTACCGGCGATATCATTTCTTATGATATCGAAGCACGCACTCTCAATATTACCGGAATGGACGGAGAGGAGATGGCTGAACAGGAAATTCAGAAAAAACTGGAGGAGCGCAGAAAAACCTGGAAACTGAAAAAGCCGCCGGTCAGAAAAGGTGTATTAAAGAGATATACGGAACATGCACTTTCCGCGATGCAGGGGGCAGGATACTGAGAAACTACAGCATGTGCGGTTATGCAAAATCAGAACGAAGTAGATATATCGGATACATAAAACCGTACAGAAGAAACTGTATTTTAAAATGAAAATCAAGAGGCTGACGCTAATGGTATGCTACCATAGAACGCCAGCCTCATTCTTTTTTGATTTTATATTGACACAATGTCAGAAAGTGAGTATAATCAATATTGACATGAAGTCAGAATAAAAACAATGGAGGACAGATATGCCAAAGGGATCACCGGAAAGAACTGCCGCAAGGCAGGAAGAGATTATAAGTGCCTGTGAGAAACTGTACCAGACTATGAGCTTTAAAGACATCACACTTAAAGAAATCGGAAACGAGACATCTTTTTCAAGACCGACTATATATAACTACTACCACACAAAAGAGGAGATATTCCTGGCTCTTTTTGAAAGAGAGTATATTCGCTGGAATGAAGAATTACAGTCTATTCTTCTGGATAATGAAAAGCTTTCAAAAGAACAGATCGCTGAGAAACTGGCGACATCCATTGCAAACAGGGAGCAGCTTTTAAAACTTCTTGCCATGAATAATTACGATATGGAGGCTAACAGCAGACCTGAACTGTTGACATCGTTCAAGGTAGCTTATGGTGAGTCCATGAAGAACGTATGCAAGATTCTCACAAAGTTCTGTCCGGAGAAATCGGTTCAGGAGATTCAGGATTTTATATATGTATTCTTCCCGTTCATGTTTGGAATATATCCTTACACAGCAGTTACGGATAAGCAGAGGGAAGCCATGAAACAGGCAAATGTGGACTATGTATATCAGTCTGTTTTTGAGATAACAAATAACTGTCTGTTGAAACTTTTATAAAGTGCAGCAGACAGATATAAAATAATTATTCCATTCTGTACCTGAACCACCGGCCGGTGTTATGGCACAGGATAAAAGAACCGATGCATCAAAGAAACATGTTTGGACTACAGGCGCACAGAAAATATTAGGAGGAGAGAAATAAGATGGCAGAGAAAATTGTACAGACAGCAGGAAGAAATCAGCTTGGAGAATTTGCACCGATGTTTGCGCATCTGAATGACGATGTGCTTTTTGGTGAGGTATGGAATGAGGAAGCAATTGATGTGAAGACCAAATGTATCATTACGGTCGTTTCCTTAATGGCATCGGGTATCACGGATTCATCTCTGACATATCATCTTCAGAATGCGAAGGCACATGGAGTTAGCAAGGAAGAGATTGCAGCGATCATAACACATGCCACCATGTATGTCGGCTGGCCGAAGGGATGGGCAGTATTCCGCCTTGCAAAAGAAGTATGGAATGAAGAAGTTCCTGAGCTGACAGATAAGGACAGATTTCAGAATACAATCTGTTTTCCGATAGGTGAAGAGAATCCTTACGGACAGTTCTTTGTCGGACAGAGCTACCTCGCCCCTGTTTCTACGGAACAGGTTCCGGTATTCAATGTAACCTTTGAACCCGGATGCAGAAACAACTGGCATATCCATCATGCAAAGAGTGGCGGCGGTCAGATGCTGATCTGCATCGGTGGAAGAGGATATTATCAGGAGTGGGGCAAAGAAGCTGTGGAGATGACACCCGGTAAAGTAATAAACATTCCTGCGGAAGTAAAGCACTGGCACGGAGCAGCACCGGATTCCTGGTTCTCGCATCTTGCAATCGAAGTGGATGGAGAAGAGACAGGTAATGAATGGCTGGAAGCCGTATCAGATGAGGATTATGGCAAGTTATCATAATACGATAAAGACGCCAAAAGTCGATTACGGCAAGCTCGGTGTCAGAATGATACTGTTTCAAGCACACCGGATATGGCTGTGGGACACCTTCCATGACAAGAAGAAGTGTACACATGAAAGAAGCGTATGAACTGGGAAAAATTTGAGAAGGTTCTTGAAAATCTTTAATAAAATCAGAGAAAGAATACGTATCACGAAGAGATATTTTCTAAATGCACGGAGAATATCTCTTTTTTAATTCTTTTTTTCCGGAAGTTTCCTATTGAAATCCTTCGGATTTGGATTATAATATTTGTGTTAGTATATTCTAACTTTCTTGTATCAGCAAGGCACATTTCGGTGATTATTTTTTTAATCATAGGTTAGGTGATTCTAACTCATCGATCAAAATAAGCAGAAGAAAGTGAGACAACATGATAGTTCTTCAATTAATCCTGTTCTGTGCACTGTTCACTCTGATGGTAAAGATCGCAGTGGGAAACAATGCATTGAACGGCCTGTACTTTTACCCGAAGCCGGTACAGGAGCGGGCTTTCGAAATAGGTCTTACGAATCCGGAAGCTGTGGCGAGAAAAAGAAAATGGTTCATGATCCCGTTCTTTCTGGTAATGCTGGCTGCCCTGGTGCTGATCATTGGCCTATGGAACGGGATAAAGAGCTTCCGGTCTGCGTATTTACAGGCACTGTTGTTCCTGGAGGTCATGAATTGGTATGACGGCATTGTGATTGATAAGGTATGGGTAGGATACAGTAAGTTCTGGCTCTTGCCCGGCTGTGAGGACATTCCTTATGTGCAAACCTGGAAGCAGGTGTTGAAAAAACGAGGACTTCTGACACTGATCTGGGTAATCGGTGCAGCAATCGTTGCCGGGATCGTAGTACTTGTGTTTCAAAAACATTCATAGTGAGCGGAAAGGAAAGTAAAAGATGGGACTGTTTAAGAGTTTTGTATCCCAGACAAGGAAACCGGAAGGCTTTCTGGGAAAGATGATGCTGAGCGGAATGAACTCCGGGCATGCAATGCTGGCGGATTGGGGATTTTCTCTCCTGCCGAAAATAACTCCGTCAAAAGCTCTTGACCTTGGCTGTGGCGGAGGGCGGAATGCCGGGGAGCTGCTGATAAAATATCCGGATATATACGTGACGGCGGTTGATTACTCCGATCTTTCCGTAGCGAAGGCAAGAGAATATAACCGGGACATGATTGTGTCAGGGCGTTGCACGGTGCAGCAGGGGGATGTTTCGGATCTGCATCTGCCGGAAGAAAACTATGACCTTGCCACCGCGTTTGAGACGATTTATTTCTGGCCCGGTTTGGAAAAGTGCTTCAGGCAGGTGGCAAAAGTGGTAAAGCCGGGCGGTTATTTCCTGATCTGCAACGAATCTGACGGTAGGGATGCAACAGGGCTGAAGTTCGAAAAGATCATTGACGGGATGAAATGCCATACCGCGGAAGAGATAGAGTCTGCGTTAAAGAATGCCGGCTTTTCCAAAGTCAAATCAGTCCACCATAAATCAAAACCGTGGATTACAGTAATCGCAAGGAAGTGAGGCGGGAAGAGATCAGCACAATAAAGGAGGAGAGGAATGAAGCTTACAGAAACAAAACCGGAGGAGAGCGGCATAATCCGCAGGATTGGCGGAGACGTGCATTTTGCCAACCGCATCACCGCTATCGGCCTGACGGAGGGCACGGTATTCCAGACGGTCCGCAATGATCGCAAAATGCCGGTGCTGATTTATCTTCGGGAAACATTAATCGCGGTCAATCGTACGGATGCGGAAAGAATCGAGGTGGAGGTATAGATGAAGACAAGGATCGCTTTGCTGGGACAGCCTAATTCGGGAAAATCTACGGTTTATAACGCACTTACCGGTTCCCGTCAGCATGTAGGTAATTGGCCGGGAAAGACCGTTGAGAAGAATGAGGGATATTATACCTACAATGGGGTGAAGTATACAGTTACAGACTTGCCGGGCAGCTACGGCCTTTCAGGAAACTCTGATGAAGAAATCATCACAGCCGACTATATCCGAAGCGGTCAGGCAGATCTCGTCTGTATCCTGGTAGATGCCTCCCAGCTGGAACGGAGCATGCACATGGTGGCGGAATTTGCCGCGCTGAACAAACCTGCCGTACTGCTTTTAAATATGATGGATGTGGCGAGGGCACAGAAGAAGGAAATCGACCACAAAAAGATGGAAGAGCGTCTGGGGATCCCGGTGCTGCCATTTACGGCGGCTGAGAGCAAAGGCTACGATGAATTAAGGAGCCTGCTTGCCCGTGAACTTGAGAACCCGCACAGGCTTATTTCCATACCGAAACTTCCAAAGGAAAGAGGAAAAGATACCGCAGATTCCGTGCAGGCTGAGAGCGAAGCAAAATATGAATGGATCCGGGATATGTTGGAGGGGGTGACCCACTGCGAACATGTGCGCTTTGAATTGAGCAAACGGGACAAACGGCTCTTAAGCCCGGTTCTTGGTAAGTTCTTATGCTTCGGGACTATTCTTCTGGGCTTTCTGGCGGCGATGGTAATCTGTTTCCCGCTGATGGGAATCGGAGCCATGATTCCGCAACTGCTGAACAAGCCTATTGCAGATCTGTTGACTTCGTGGAATGTACATCCATGGCTTGTTTCCATATTCAGTATCATTCTTCCGAATACGCTTTATTTCTGCGTGGCAATGTCCGGTTTTGTGTTTGGTGTCAACCTTGTATTCGGATATCTGGAAGAGATAGGATTTCTGGCCAGGGCAGCATATCAGTTCGACAGCCTGCTGTCCGGACTGGGACTTCAGGGAAAGGCTATCTGCCCGATCCTGATGGGTTTTGGCTGCACGATCGGCGGCGCCTGCGGTACGAGAGTTATGGATAACTGGGGTCAGCGTATGCTTACCATGGCGGTCGTATGGGCAGTGCCCTGCGCATCGATCTGGACGATCATCCCGGTCATCGCTTCCATGTTCTTCACACCTTGGCAGGTCATGTTGATTATTATTGGTATCCTGCTATATGTGGTGATCCTTATGACGATCGTGTCGAAGATCTTCGGCCGGAGTCTGGTGCCGGAAAAAGCTCGCAGCGGCATGATCATGGAACTTCCGCCCTATCATAAGCCTCACTGGAAGCACATTGCAAAGGAAGCCCTGCTTAAATCTTTCGATATCTTTAAAAGAGCCCTCAGAACCGTAACATTGATTTCTCTGATTTTCTGGGTATTCTCCTATAGCGGTACGGGAAATGTAGCGGACAGTCTCCTCTATAAGATCGGAACTGCGATCGAGCCGGTGACAAGGATATTCGGGCTTGGCTGGAGAACCTTTATGGGCTTCTTAAGCTCTGCGTTCGCCAAAGAGGCAGTCCTGGGCGTGCTGAATGCGGTATTCGTAGGAAACGGAACCGTTCTGGATGCGACTTTCCGCTCCGCCTTTACCGTTGCGACCGACAACGCCGTACTTGGCCAGACCATGACAGAGGTCGTGAGCAAGGCGGAGGCGCTGGCTTTTATGTGTGCCTGCACGTTTAATATCCCCTGTGTTATGGCGCTTTCGACGACCTACAGGGAATCCCATTCCCTGAAATGGACTGCGCGGATAGCTGCATTTTATGTGTGCGGTGCACTGATCCTGGCTTGTATTGTGTACCACATTGCGGCACTGTTCATGTAAGCCTGTCCCGGGCAAGTACATAATAACTCCACAAGTATGTAAAAAGTAAGTCAGGAACCCTGATGCTTTGTGCACCGGGTTCCTGATTTGTTTATGCAATATTATGTTGCAGCTTCTCCTCACGCAGGTCTTCTAAGAATTCATCAGAAATTACATAGGTGGACTGTCCGAGTTTTCTGGCCTTTCTACGTGCCTGATGGAGATTTTTTTGACCGCAAGCCAGTACTTCTCCGGTTGTGTCGGAAAGCCACTTCAGGTAAGGAAGCTTTGATATATCGTCCGTCATAAGAGCGACATCTGCTGCTTCGACAGCGACATCACTTCCCATAGCTCCCATCGCTACGCCAACATCAGCGGTCATGACTGACTGATCAACGGATGTCTCGCCGCGTATGATTTTGCCGTCTACCGGGATTGTTTCACCCGGAAGTACTCGAATCGTGTCTCCTATGGAGACCTTTTCTATCGGGATGCTGTTTTCTTCACCGTCTTTGATGAGGCGTGCTTTTTCCGGGGCAAGAGATATCAGTTTCCTAAGCCCTTTTTTCGCACGGTTGGTAGTCATATCTTCGAGAAGAGCGCCTATCTCCATAATAAATGCGACTTCACCCGCGGCAAAAAGATCTCCGATGAGAATGGCTGCGATCATTGCCAGGGATATGAGCAGTGCAGAAGAAATCTTACTGATGCCCTTGTTGTGAATGATACGCCATATGGAAAGGTATAATAGAGGAAGTCCGCATATAATTACACATACCCAGGCAAAATATTCCGCTTTAGGATAACCCATTCTGGGAAGGATAAAAGAAGCGATGAGAAAGATGCCTCCGACAATCGTCATAGGCCATCCTGCTAAAAAGTCATTGATTTTTTTGATCATATTGATACCTCTTTGACACAGGGTGTCTTAAATCATATAATCTAACTGTTACCGTACATATTGTTCGGCTTTGATTATAGGCATTGCAATAGGACAAGACAATGATCAGTTAGTCTCAAAAGTTCGTTATCGTACATTTCTATGGAAAATGTACGATAAACCGGGGTGGAGCAAATATATGGATCGAAGACTTAGAAAAACAAGAAGGGCAATATTTGATGCATTTGCATCTTTGCTGGAGCAAAATAGTTATTCAAATATCACTGTACAGAACATAATAGATAAAGCGGATATCAGCAGGAGTACTTTTTATTCGCATTTTGAGACAAAGGATGAACTTCTGAGAGCACTGTGTGCCGAGATATTCGAGCATGTATTTTCCGACAATTTATCGCAGGAGGCGTCGCACGATTTTTCCGGAGCGGAAAAGGATCTGAGGGAAGAAATCACACATATACTTTACCACCTTAGGGATAGCAGCCGCTACATAAGCCGGATTCTTTCCTGTGAGAGCGGAGAAATGTTCATGAACTATTTTAAGGAATACCTGGAAGGAGTCTTTGGCCGGGAGCTTGAGAAAATAAGAACGGACATTCCATGGGAATATATGCTGAATCATACGGTCTGCGATTTCGCGGAGACTGTTCGTTGGTGGATGAAGAATGATGAATACTCACCGGAAGATATAAGCAGGTTTTTCTTTTCTACTACGCCCTTTTGAGAGAGACGGTATTGATATGGTATAATACCTATATCTCAGTGCGTGATGACCCCCGCCTCTATAGGCGGTGGGCAACAAAATGATCTCAGTGGCGGGTGTCAATCCCCCACTGAGATATACGCTCCGCGAGGATGCGCAGGGATTCGGTTTGGAAGATGTCAGCTAGCGCTGACCCGAATCCCGCGCCAAGTCTCGCGAGCGAGACTTGAACTGAACCGCTTTGCGAACCCAGGGAGGAGTGCATTATGAACGATTTACATACAACCGTCAGTACAGTCAGCACGGTCTCTATCTATGGCGATGCCCGCCCCGAACTGGAACAGACGATGCAGATGCTGCTTGGAGAAATAGAAAAGATCCGATATGAGATGACGTCGGAGCTGGGCATGGATCCCATCGAGCACCTGCTCGGCAGAATCAAGTCGGAAGAAAGCATGCGTGAAAAATGCAGGCGAAAAGGACTTCCCGAAACGGCGGAATCGGCCCTTGGGCAAATCCACGATGCGATCGGTGTGCGCGTGGTCTGCGCGTTTATTGATGATGTCTACACGATCCATGACCGTCTGCTGGCTCTGCCTCATATCCGTCTGGCAAAGGAAAAGGACTATATCCGCCATGCCAAGCCGAACGGATACCGCAGCTTTCACATGATTATTCTTGTTGACGAGAAGATATACGCGGAGATTCAGCTGCGCACCATTTCCATGGATACATGGGCAGCTCTGGTGCACCACCTAAAATATAAAAAAGAGCTTGGCGCCAATACCGCTCTCATTTCAGAGGAATTAAAGCGCTGTGCAGATGAACTGGCTTCCACGGATTCATCTATGCAGACGCTGAGGGATATGATTCGTGAGCTGCGATGATACATTTTAAAATACCGGGCGCTCGCAGACGCGCGTGTGAGAGATCAAGAACGCCTTGGCGTTCTTGCCGCGCCGCGCATGGTGCGAAGCACCTTCCTTAATGCGCGGCTGCGATCCGCCGGAGGCTTTTAATCTCTGACGCGGGTTTGTATCCCACGACTTAAGTCACGAGAATTCTGCGTCAGAGATTAAATATTGGTTTGCGGAACAGAATTGATTGTACATATATGAGGATTTTATCGTGAAAGTATTGATTGCTGAAGACACCGTCGATCTCAATCGCGTAGTGACTGCGATGCTGGAGAGATTCGGTTATGATGTGGATAGTGTATATGACGGCGAAGCCGCTCTGGAACAGATCGATCGCAGCGGTTACGATGCTGTGATTCTTGATATTATGATGCCCAAGATGGATGGTATCACTGCCCTCAAAAACATGCGCAGCCGGGGAATTACTGTTCCTGTTCTTATGCTGACGGCCAAGGCGGAAATCGATGACCGGGTCGCCGGTCTTGACGCAGGTGCCGATGACTACCTTCCCAAGCCGTTTGCCATGAAGGAACTCCTCGCGCGCGTCAACGCCATGACGAGAAGAAAGACAAAATATTCCGGCTCCGTCATGAGTTATGCGAATTTTACGCTCAATACAGAGACGCTCGAACTCTCAGCCGTGAACAGTGTACGTCTTTCCATGAAGGAGAGCGAGCTGCTCAGCCTGCTTATGCAGCATAGCGGGAAGGAACTGCCGACGGACTATATTTTGGAACATGTATGGAGAGCAGACGATTCAGCCGACAGCAATACAGTCTATCTTTATGTCAGGTATCTTCAGAGGAAGCTTGAGGGAGTCGGCGCTGCGGCACAAATCACGGGTGAGATAGGCGTGTCGTACATGCTTACGGCAAAATAGAGCAGCAGGCATAAACCTGCAGACAGGATCATGATTTATGACAGAACGTGAAATCAAACGAATCCGGAACAAATTTATAACGGTAGCTACTCTGACGCTTTTCGGCGTCATGCTGCTTATGGGAGGATTTATATACCTTTTCGGCGTCATCACAGTTCGCAATGAGACTTATCAGATTATGGAATACATTGCGGAAAATGATGGGAATCTGCCGGAACCGGATGAGCTTAGCAGTGCCGGAGGCAGCGAGGGTACACACGAAGGCACTTCAGATATGCCTGAGAACTACGACAGTTCTTTTTCGGACACCCTGGACTGGAGCTTCGGGAGCATCTTTGGCATCGGAAACTTCTTCGGCGAGACACCGGAGTATTACTATACGGTCCGGTATTTTGCCGTTCTTTTTGATGAGAACGAGCGTGTCACGAAGATCAAGACAAGCCATATTGCCAATATTGACAATGAAAAGGCGGAAAGATATGCACTGGCCGCGCTGGATAAATTCCGTAAATTCGGAAAGTACGGGAGATATTATTATTACTGTGCTGACAGAGAGAAGGGCGGCACGATCGTAATCTATCTGGACCGCACGGAGCAGCTGAGTCTGATGCGCCGCATTCTGCTCTCGGCGCTGTGCATTCTGGGCTTCGGAATGTGTCTGTCCTTCGTCATAATACCTCTGTTTTCCCAAAGCATCGTGCGCACGGAAGTAGAGAATATGGAGAAGCAGAAACAGTTTATTACAAATGCCAGCCATGAACTCAAGACCCCGCTGGCGGTGATCAAAGCAAATACGGAGCTTCAGGAAATAATGGACGGCGAGACGGAGTGGACGCAGTCGACGCTTAGGCAGGTGGACCGCATGAACGGCTTGATCGCCAATCTTTTACAGATTGCGCGCGCGCAGGAAAAGTCAGACGGCGAACTGTCGCAGGTCGACATCGCAGCTACCATATCGGAAACGGCGGATACTTTTATCCCCGTTGCCGAAAGCGAGGGTAAGAGACTTGAA
Source organism: uncultured Lachnospiraceae bacterium (assembly GCA_902776305.1). Classification (GTDB taxonomy): domain Bacteria; phylum Bacillota; class Clostridia; order Lachnospirales; family Lachnospiraceae; genus Chordicoccus. The sequence goes on from CACYPS010000027.1 coordinate 18,018, forward strand.
AAGAAGATACCCGATTCCCTTGTGATAAGGTCTAATGACAGCAGTATAAGGCAGCTTACAACGCTTCTTATCGACAATGCCATTAAGTATTGCGACGACGGCGGGACTATCCTGGTCGGTCTGGAGCAAAGCAGGCGGGGAGCGGTCCTCACTGTTTCCAACGACTATGCGGAAGGCGCAAGCGTAGATTATTCGCGCTTCTTTGAAAGATTTTACAGACAGGACGAGGCGCGTACCATATCGGCTGAGACTGCATCGGAAAAAGCAGCGGACGGATCCCAAAAGAGTACTGACAGGAACGGATATGGGATAGGTCTCTCCATCGCGGAGTCACTGACCAAGTCCCTGAAAGGGAATATTGATGTTTCCTGGAATGATGGCCGGATCCGGTTTACCTGCAGATTTTCCCATTGACAGAGATTTCACATTCTTCACATTCGGAGAGTAGCAGCAGTTTTTCGGAAGTCTGCATTCTCCGTCTGCAACCGGCTGATTGCAGTGACAAAGTATGGTATTATGTAAGTGTTTGTTACTAATATAGATATGACATGTGTGGAAACTTGATACTTAACGGCTTTCACGGCGCCTCCTGGCGGGCTGTGAAAAGCGATAGCTTTCATTTTAAGGAGGTATTTTATGGATTGGGTTGTCGTTGTTGATGATGATGTTACCAATCTCAAAATGGCAGGGCGTATTCTCAGCAAGCACGATATGCGCGTGACGGCTTTGAAATCCGGTACGGCCCTTATTGAGTATATCAAGACCAACAAACCGGATCTGATTCTTCTGGATATCATGATGCCGGGACTCGATGGATTTGAGACTCTCAGGAGATTAAAGGAACAGATGCCTCGTTCCGAAGAAATCCCTGTGATTTTCCTGACAGCTGATGAAAATCAGGAGTCCGAAACGCGGGGGCTTGCTCTCGGAGCTATGGACTTCATTAAAAAACCTTTTGTCCCGGAAGTCCTGGTTCTCCGTGTCCGGCATACGATAGAGCTGGTGAGGCTTCAGCGCAATCTGGAGCGGGAAAATGAGCGCATCCGCTCCGAACTCGCAATGGCTTCCCGCATACAGGCGGCCATGCTGCCGGGCATTTTTCCCGCCTTTCCGGAACGGGAGGAAATCGACGTCTATGCCAGTATGGATCCGGTCAGGCGTGTCGGCGGCGATTTCTATGATTTCTTCTTTATTGATAATAATCGGTTGTGTCTTCTCATAGCAGATGTCTCCGACAAAGGAATTCCTGCGGCACTTTTCATGATGGCGTCCAAGATCATGTTGGCGGACAATGCGAAGAGCGGCAAGTCTCCGGCCCAGATTCTTCAGGATACAAATGAAGCCATCTGCGCCAATAATCCGGAAGGAATGTTCGTGACGGTATGGCTCGGGATTCTGGATATATCCACAGGTCATCTTACGACTGCAAATGCAGGGCATGAGTATCCGGCACTGATGCATAAAGACGGGCACTTTGAACTTATCAGAGACAGACACGGGTTGGTCATCGGCGGTATTCCCGGAATTCAATATTATGATTGCCATGTGGAGATGAAGCCGGGCTCAAAAATATTCGTATATACGGATGGCGTGCCGGAAGCAACGAACGCCGGGAAGGAGTTTTTCGGGACAGAACGCATGCTGCAGGCGTTGAACGCCCATAAGGACGGCACTCCGAAGCAGATTCTGCAAGGTGTGCGGAAAGCAGTGAATGATTTTGCTCAGGATACGGAACAGTTCGATGATATGACCATGCTGTGTCTGGAATATATGCCTAAGGAGCGGTAACCATGGAGCAACGGAAACCAGAGAAGGATTATTTTGAAACGCATCATCTCATTATTCTGGGATGCTATACTGTTTTAGCTATTCTGCTAATCGGAGAAGGCCTGATCCTGAAATGGGAATTGTGGGCTCTGATTCTGATTGCTATATCGGTAGGCGTCTGCTGGACTTTGCATATCCGGCAGACACTTTCAGATCATACAAGGGTATGGGTCTATGCCGCTCTTATGATGGTGTCGACTTTCTTCTACGGGACTCATGTTACGAGTACTTATGATCTCGGACTGCTGATGACAGCCCTGATATTGATTTTTGTTTCTACGGGTATGTCGGGATTGATCACATTAGCCCAGTGTACGTATTATCTGGCGATGTTGTATGACCTGATTACCATGTACCGCATGGGAGAGCGCTTTGACAGTCTGCTGATTACCAGGACGATACTTCATCTTGTCATTATCAGCGTCATATGTCTCATTGCCAGAAATATTATCAGACAGTGGGTCGGCATTATGGACAAGTCTGAAGAAGAAAAACAGATGATGTCGGAGGCAGCGGACAGGTTGAATGACTTTCTCGCGAATATTTCCCACGAGATCCGCACGCCGGTCAATGCTGTAATCGGACTTACGAGAATATGCATCGACAAGGTCAAAGACAGAGAAACGAAGAAAGACCTTATGTCTGTCATGGAGGCCGGCCAGAAGATCGGAGACCAGATCAGCGATATTCTGGACTATTCCGAGGTGGATATGGGATCTCTTGCGGTAAACGAAGAGGATTATATGATCACATCCCTGCTGCATGATATTGTAGCGGAGCTTTCGCCGCTGAAAAGGCAGGATCTGGAACTGGTCATAGATGTGGATCCACGCATTCCGGCCACCATGCGTTCTGATGTTTCGAAGCTGAAGAAGATCATCCGTCATCTGATAGACAACGCACTCAAGTATACGGATGAGGGCGGCGTGTATGTACATTTCTCGCCTGAGGAGCGGGAGTACGGAATTAATCTGCTTATCGAAGTCACGGATACCGGAATAGGGATGACCGACGTAGAGCTGGAAAAGGTATTTGAACGCTTTTATCAGGCGGATTCGGGAAGAGCCCGGGCGGCGAACGGCCTGGGATTGGGGCTTTCCATTGTGAAGGGCTTTACCAGAAGCCTGAACGGTTTTCTGAAGATAGACAGCGAGCCGGGGGTAGGAACGACGATCCGCGTCAGCATCCCCCAGAAAGTCGTCGGTAATGAGTATTGCATGAGTATTCAGGATCCGGGCAGACTGAGTCTCGGGGCGTATCTCCATCTTGAAAAATACAGAAATCCTCATGTCAGGGAATTCTACAATGCCATGGTTAAAGACCTGGTGTTGGGACTTAAAGTGAAAATGCAGCGTGCGGACAATATGGCTGGGTTCAAAAAACTGGCGCAGGCTACTCGGTTCACACATGTCTTCGTGGGACAACAGGAATATGAGGAAGATCCGGAGTTCATGAATGAACTTGCGAAGACGGTGATGGTAGCCGTCGTATGCGACGCCTCGTTCGAGATACCCGGTGCTCCGGGAGTCAGGCTTATGCGAAAGCCGTTCTACTGTGTTCCGGTCATCTCATTTGTGAACACGAACAGGTCAGATTTAGGAAAAACGAAGGAAAAACTTTACACCAGAGGCGTGAGAGCGCTTGTGGTAGATGATGAGAATATGAATCTCCTTGTGGCAAAGCAGATATTTTCAGGCTACGGCATGAAAGTAAGTACGGTATCTTCCGGACCGGAAGCGATCGAGTATGTACGGAACCATGAGGTTGATCTCATTTTCATGGATCATATGATGCCGGGTATGGACGGAGTGGAAGCCATGAAGCGCATTCGCGCTGTGTATGCCAAGGAGAAAAAGGAAGTGCCGATCGTAGCCCTCACGGCCAATACTGTCAGTACGGCAAATGAGATGTTCCTGCGGGAGGGATTCGACGCTTTCCTTGCAAAGCCCATTGTGATCACGGAACTTGAGAGAACGATGAGAAAAGTTCTGCCGAAATCGCTTCTCACGTTGGAGAAAGCGGGTTCCGAAAGGGAAGTCAGTTCTCAGGTTTTCGAGCAGGCACATGAAAGTTCTTCGGCAGGTGCCGGCATGATATCCGGAGACGATGCTTCATACCGGAACGGCAGCTCTGAAAGCACAGACGGTATTGCCGAATCTCCGCAGAATAACAGCCGGGAGACCTCCTGGGAAGAAAAGCTTACGCAGATCGAATCGCTCGGAGTGGATACTACGGTCGGTTTGATGTATTGTCAGAATGATAATGACTTTTATCAGGAGCTTCTGCTGCAGTATGCAAGCGAGGCGGATGGCAAAATCAGGAATGCTTCGATGGATCTGGAAGAAGGGGATTTTAAGAACTATGAGATCCTTGTGCACGCAGTCAAGAGCACTTCGAAAATGATCGGGGCTGCTCACCTGTCCGAAGCAGCATTTGCATTGGAGAAGGCCGCAAAGGACGAAGACGGAGAGACGATCCGTCTGGGACATGAGAGCGCGATGAAGGAGTATCGGCACATCGCGGACGGTATACTGACGACTTTCGGGAAGAAGACCGATGCAAAGTCAGAGGAGGATGAAGAAATCCTGGAGTTTTTCCCTGAAGGTGGTCCGGACAACGAGATTCTGGAGTTTTTCCCCGAGGAAGAGCCGAGTGACGAGGTTCTGGAGTTTTTCCCCGAGGGAGAAGCAGACGACGATGTCCTGGAATTTGCTCCCGAGGGAGAGCCGGACGACGAGATTCTGGAATTTGCTCCCGAGGGAGAAGCAGATGACGATGTCCTGGAATTTGCCCCCGAGGGAGAAGCGGACGACTATGATAACGATATTGTGGAATTCTATCCGGAAGGAAGTGAACATCCATGAATAAAATGATAGATTTTATATTCCGCCAGAAGAAAAACCCGAATTGTGAAGCCCTGATAAAGGACGGCGTGTATGACGCCCTCCGGGTGTCTCTCATAGTCACTCCTCTTTTCATAGTAGCGATCACGTCGACGTTTCTTAAGTCCTTTTTTTGGGACGAATCTAATATAAAATTCGCTCTTGCGCAGAACTATCAGTTTTACTATGCCTGTGTCATAGTCTGTGAAGTCCTTTACGGAATTCTTTTGCTTTACATTCGTAAAAATTATGATGAGAGATACCGCCTGCTGCCGCGCATCAATGTATTCATGATGGTGATGCTGCTGTGGTATGCAATCAATGTATGCAGACTGGATTATACCTCATATGACTACAGGGTGAATCCGACACTTTTTATGGTCGTGTCAATGTGTGTTCCGTTTACACTTTATCTCGATGTGAGACTTTATCTGCTCATTACGGTGATTTCGGATTGTATCTTTGCCCGCCTGTATTTTATTGAAGGACCATATGCGGCATATAACAGAAGCAGTTTCGAATATTTCGGCTTTTTTATCGGTACGCAGCTTCTTCTCGGCGTGATTGTCTACTATTACAAATACAACGCGAAACAGAACATTCTTGAGCAGAAAGCACAGAAAGAAGAGATTCGAAAATTAAATCAGGCACAGAACAGATTCTTTTCCAACATGAGCCATGAAATTCGGACTCCGATCAATACGATCATAGGTCTGAATGAGATGATCCTGCGGCAGAATGCTTCACCGGAAATCAATGAGGATGCCGAAAATATCCAGGCAGCCAGCAAGATGCTTCTCCATCTGATCAATGACATTCTGGATATGTCAAAATTTGAAACGGGTCAGATGGAACTCACGCCGGCACCTTACCGCACCGGGGATATGCTTTCCGACATCGTTGGTATGCTGTGGATACGCGCAAAGGAGAAGAATCTCGAGTTTTCTGTAGATGTATCGCCGGACCTTCCGTCGGAACTGCTCGGAGACGACATGCGTATCAAGCAGGTCCTGATTAATGTCCTGAATAATGCTATTAAATACACGAGCGAGGGTTCCGTACGCCTGCAGATTCAGTGTGAGAGGAACGACTCCGGAGTCGCGCTGGTCTCCTATGCCATAAGCGATACAGGCATGGGTATCAAAACGGAGAGTATCCCCTATCTGTTTACGGCCTTTAAACGCGTCGATATGGATAAGAACAAATATATCGAGGGTACTGGGCTCGGTCTCTCCATCGTCAAGCAATTTGTCGATCTTATGGGTGGAAAGATCACGGTCAACAGCGTGTATACGAAAGGATCCACTTTTATAATCGAGATTCCTCAGAAAATCGTTGTGGATGAGCCGTTGGGTGAGATTGATGTGCTGAACAGAAAGCGGGCTCGGGAGGAGCATATTTATGTGCAGTCTTTTGAAGCTCCGGATGCAAAGGTGCTTGTTGTGGACGACACGTCGGCCAACCTCATGGTCGTGTCGAAGCTTCTCAGGGATACGCGGGTCAAACTGGAGCTGGTTTCCTCCGGAAAGGAAGCCCTGGATAAGACGCAGGAAAATTTCTACCATGTCATTCTGATGGATCACAAGATGCCGGGTATGGACGGAATCGAGTGCATGCACGCTATAAGGGCGCAGGTGGGTGGTAAATGTCAGGAGTCAAAGATCATAGCTCTGACGGCAAACGCCGGAAGCGACACGAAAGAAATGTATTTCAGGGAAGGCTTTGATGGATATCTGATGAAGCCTGTAACAGGTGAAGAACTGGAAAATACAGTGTATCATGCTCTCCCGAAAGACATCGTGACGGTGACCGGAACAGCGCAGGAACTTGCAGAAGAGAGTACTGCATGGGTAAGGGAACATAAGAAGAAAAAGCGAATCAAGGTGACGACCGACAGTGTTGCGGATATTCCGGCAGAATTCGTCGAGCAGTATGACATTGCACTGATTCCGCATATGGTGAAAACCGGCTACGGACTTTTCAAAGACGGTCTGGAAATAGAAACGGCCGGTCTTATATCATATATGGAAGAAACGAATGCGGTCGCGGAAACGCTTTCTCCTTCCGTGGAAGATTACAGCGATTTCTTCTCAAAGCAGCTTGACGAGGCCAACAACATCATTCACATATCCATATCCAGCCAGATCCTCAATACCGGTTATCCGGCAGCTCAGAAGGCAGCTGCTGATTTCGGGAATGTAACGGTAATAGATTCCGGGCATCTGTCGAGCGGCCAGGGCATCATGGCCGTCGTGGCAGCCCGTCTGGCAGAGGAGGGAAAGGATGTCGAGAGTATTGCGGCAGAAATGGAAGAGATGAAGCGGCATGTACACACAAGCTTTATTGTGGATTCGCTTGATTACCTGGCCAGACAGAAATATATCTCCGCGCGCGGCGGTTATCTGGCAGACGCGTTCATGGCCCATCCGGTGCTTGCTCTGAGAAAAGGAAAAATGGCTTTGAGCAGATTCTATTTCGGTTCCAGAGAACGAGCCTGGAAGAAGTATATAGCATCCGCGCTCCGGGTACCGGGAACGATCAGCAACCGGATTGTGTTCATCACATATGCCGGCATGTCGACAAAAGAACTGGATAAGGTAAAGGAGTTGGTCGAGGCAAAGGTGAAGTTTGATAGGATTTATATTCAGAAAGCCTCTCCCGCAATTGCGGCAAGCTGCGGACCGGGGACATTCGGCCTGCTGTTCTTTACAGAGTGAGAGAAGGACTTGAATCACTTTTTATTATAGTTTTTTCATATAGGGAGGCTGCCTTGAAGATACGTAGTATATACGGTAATGTATAGTTAACTACAAAAACTTCCCACTTCGTTTCTAAGTTGCTGTCGAAACCATAAATAATGCAATCGGAGCGGCGTCGTCGAGCGGCCGGCACTTTAAATTTTCAAGCAGATAGGAAATCTTTGATTTCCGTGATCGAACTTATGCTGTGCAGCGTCCCGACGATGTATTATTTAATGGTAAGACAGCTCGGATATTTCATGTGGGAAGTTTGAGATAGCTGTTTATGAGCAGACCGTACTGTCAGAAAGAGAGGTGTACTATGAAATCACTATTAATAAAAGACACCACAAGAGAAGAACGCGAAGAGATCATCCGCAGCTCCATGGATTGCGGCGGGGGATGTGAGAACTGCTCCTCCTGCTGGCTTGGTGGCGGCTCACCCTGGGACATCTATCAGGACTATATTGACGGTAAGCGTGAGATCAGAGAGATCAACGCGGTATATATGGAAGAGTACCGCCAGGGCAGAAAGATTCTCTGAGGGGTAATGTTATGAACGAAGCGCCGAAGATATCCGACTCGACGGTCGAGGAAAGAAGAGAATACATCAGGAAAAGATACCCGTGTATAGCCGACTGCGATATGTGCGGGCTCTGCAAAGTGTTTCATGGCATGGATGCGGAACGGGCCTACGATGACTACATCATGGGAAAGCGAACGTTCATGGATGTATCTGCAGATTACAGACGCTGATTATCCATAAACAGAAGCTTTCGGATAGCATCGGGAAAATGTGTTGCAGATTACCTGTTCATTATGTGCCGCTTGTTCTTTTGCTACAATCGTCACGTGAATACTACATCATAAATTTAATTGGGGTTGACGCATTAGGCAGTGCCGACACAATATAGTACAGACATTTTAAATGATGACTGCAATATGTTGTGGCTTCGCTTTTGATATGCGACAACCTCTTTTTCTGTCTGTAAAATCAAGGTATAATGATTTTGGATAAACATGTTCCGTATGGAAGTTTATCTGAGAAATAGGAAAGAGGAAGAAGTATGAGTAACAACACAGAAGAAAAAAAGAACTTTAAGCCGTATGTGCCGGCAAATGAAAATCCGCCTGAGTTCACTATGACCTCCACGGTAATGGGAATCCTGCTGGCCATAGTATTCGGAGCCGCAAATGCATATCTCGGGCTCAGAGTCGGTATGACGGTATCCGCGTCGATACCGGCTGCGGTCATCTCTATGGGAGTGATCCGCGTACTTATGAAAAAAGATTCAGTACTGGAGAGCAACATGGTGCAGACTATCGGCTCCGCGGGCGAGTCGCTGGCTGCCGGCGTCATCTTCACCATGCCGGTTCTGTTTCTGTGGTCGGCGGAAGGCGTAGCCGATGCGCCCAGTCTTATCATGATATCCTTTATCGCACTTTGCGGAGGCGTTCTCGGAGTGCTTTTCATGATTCCCCTCAGAAATGCGTTGATCGTAAAGGAGCACGGTGTTCTGCCGTATCCGGAGGGAACGGCCTGCGCGGAAGTGCTTCTGGCGGGGGAAGAAGGCGGCGAAGGTGCGAAACAGGTATTTGCAGGCATGGGTATTTCAGCGATATGCAAGTTCCTGGTCGACGGACTGAAGCTGGTTCCCGGTGTGGTTACAGCGCCTATTCGAGCCCTGCGGACGGAGTTTTCTGCGGAAGTATATCCTGCTCTCATAGGCGTAGGCTATATCTGCGGTCCGAAGATCTCTTCCTATATGTTCGCGGGCGGTATACTCGGATGGTTCGTCCTGATACCTGCCATAATTTTGTTCGGCAGTGAGACAATACTTTATCCGGGAACGGAGACGATCGCGAAGATGTATGAGGCCGGTGGAGCGTCTGCTATCTGGAGCAGCTATATACGCTATATCGGTTCAGGTATGGTGGCGGCGGGCGGTATCTTCAGCCTGATCAAATCTATGCCGCTCATCTTCTCGACATTTGTGGATGCTCTGAAAGGAATTCGGGCTTCAAAGGACGGAGAGGGCAACCGCACAGAGATAGATCTTGACATGAGATTTGTTCTTGCCGGTATAGCAATTATCGTACTCCTGCTCTGGCTGGTTCCGCAGGTCCCGGTTTCCCTTCCGGGAGCAATTCTGGTCGTTGTGTTCGGATTTTTCTTTGGGGCGGTATCTTCGCGTATTGTCGGACTGGTAGGCAGCAGCAACAGCCCGGTCTCCGGTATGACAATCGCCACTCTGCTTTTTGCAACATTTATCTTGAAAATGACAGGAGATACGGGAATGCACGGGATGATCGGTGCAATCACGATCGGATCGGTCATCTGTATTGTCGCCGCTATGGCGGGTGATACATCACAGGATCTCAAGACGGGATTTTTATTGGGCGCTACCCCTATCAGGCAGCAGATCGGAGAGCTGATAGGAGCTTTGGCTTCAGCGATTGCTATCGGAGGCGTGCTGGTGCTTCTCAACAATGCATGGGGCTTTGGAACAAAAGAACTTGCTGCGCCGCAGGCAACGCTCATGAAGATGATCGTGGAGGGCGTTATGAACGGAAATCTTCCCTGGCCACTCATATTTATCGGCGTGTTCATTGCTGTCGTGATCGAAATCATGGGAATGCCGGTGCTGCCTGTTGCAATCGGACTTTATCTGCCGCTGGAGCTCTCTTCGACCATCATGATCGGTGGTCTTATCAGATGGATCGCAGACCGTTTAGCCGGTAACAAGGAACAGGACAACGGGGCAGGCGGTGGAATTCTGTTCTGCTCCGGTATGATAGCCGGGGAGGGTATCGTAGGTATTCTTCTGGCAATTCTGGCGGTTCTGGGCGTTACGGATGCTCTGGATATGTCATCCGCGGTAAATGGCGGAATCATCGGCAGTCTGCTGGTGCTCGCTGTCATGGTGGGCTGTGTGTTCTGGTTCTCGCGTAAGGCGAAGAAATCCTGAAAGAATAATAAAATCCGGCATAAGGAGAAACAATATGAAGAGAGTAGACACATTTCCTACCCATCAGCTTGGAGATCTTCAGTATCGCGCCGGCCAGGTCCTTCCGTTTGGGGCGACCATTATGTATGGCGGCATCAATTTCAGCATCTTTTCGGATGAAGCTACGAGCTGCACTCTGGTACTGTATCATCACAGTCAGGAGGAGCCGTTTGCAGAAATTCCTTTTCCGGAGGATTTCCGTATAGGAAATGTTTATACAATGCTGGTATACGGGCTGAATCCGGATACTGTTGAGTACGGATATAGATTTGACGGAGTCTATAAACCTCAGCAGGGTTACCGCTATGACAGGTCTAAAGTGGTACTCGATCCCTATGCGAAATCTGTCTCCGGACGGACGATCTGGGGGAAGAAACCAAAGCAGGATAAGGGATTTATCCACAGAGGGCAGATCATATATGAAGACTATGACTGGCAGTCGGTCAGATCACCGGGTATCTCTTTAGAGGATCTGGTGATTTACGAGATGCATGTGCGGTCTTTTACGAGGCAGAAGGACAGCGGCGTCCGTCATCCGGGAACCTATGCGGGTCTTTCGGAGAAGATTCCCTACCTGAAAGAGCTCGGGGTGAACTGTGTGGAGCTCATGCCGGTATTTGAATTCGACGAATTCGAGAATCCCAGAAAATGGGAAGGAAAAGACCTGGTCAATTACTGGGGATACTCCACGGTATGCTTCTTTGCCCCGAAAGCAGGATACGCATCATCCGCTTATTTCGGAATGGAAGCGGATGAACTGAAAAATATGATACGCCTGCTTCACCGGAACGGCATTGAGGTCATTCTCGACGTAGTGTTCAACCATACGGCGGAAGGAAATGAGAAAGGACCTGTCATATCGTTCAGGGGTATTGATAACCGGACGTATTATCTGCTGAAGCCGGACGGTGGCTATTACAATTTCAGCGGATGCGGAAATACCATGAACTGCAATCACGCGGTCGTCCGGTCTATGATTCTGGACTGTCTCAGGTATTGGGTATCCATGTTCCACATTGACGGATTCCGATTCGATCTTGCGTCTATCCTGACAAGAGATGAGAACGGCGCTCCGATGGTGACGCCGCCTCTTCTGGAATCCATAGCCCGCGACCCGGTTCTCGGCGACTGCAAGCTGATAGCGGAAGCCTGGGATGCGGACGGCCTCTACCAGGTCGGCAGTTTTCCGTCATGGAATCGCTGGTCGGAGTGGAACGGACGCTATCGGGATTGTCTCCGCCGCTTTATTAAAGGAGACGCTGCTATGGCGCCCGAGATTCTCCAGAGAATAAGCGGATCTCCTGACCTGTACAGGGACAGGGGACCGGGTGCCTCTATCAATTTTGTAACATGCCATGACGGGTTCACGCTCTATGACCTTGTTTCCTACAATGAGAAGCATAATGAGGCAAACGGCGAAGATAACCGTGACGGAAGCAATGATAATCACAGCTGGAACTGCGGCGTCGAGGGCGAGACTACTGATCCGGAGATTGCGTCACTTCGCATGCGTCAGATGAAAAATATGCTGACGATCCTGATGATGAGCAGGGGCATTCCCATGATCCTGTCCGGGGATGAGTTTGCAAATACCCAGTTCGGCAATAACAATGCTTACTGTCAGGACAATGAGATCTCATGGTTGGATTGGAGTAAACTGGAAGAGAATCAGGATTTATTCGAATACACAAAGCACCTGATTGCGTTCCGTAAGAGTCATCCTGTTCTTCGTGCCCCGTCCTTTGATACCGGCTATAACGAGACCGGTTATCCGGAGCTCACGTTCCATGGGTTAATGCCCTGGGAATATGATCCTGACAGCCACAGCCTGACGATTGCTTGTCTCTTTGTGGAGGATCACCTGAAGTACAAGACGGACAGCGATGCGTTTATTTATCTCACTATAAATGCACATTGGGAGGACCATGTATATCGCCTGCCGATTATTCCGGAGGGATACAGATGGAAGATTGAACTTGCTTCTTCCGATTACCGCGAGTTCAGGGAGGAACTCGGAGAGCTCAACGTTCCGGCACGATCTGTGGTCTTGCTGGTTGCTGCGCCGGTTTAATCACCGACATGGGATACGAACCTGCGTCAGAGATTAAAAGCCTCCGGCGGATTGCAGACGTGACTGCGTACGTCTGCGATCCGCCGGAGGCTATAATGCGGGGCTGTCGCACTAAGGCGCGCCATCACTATATATGGCAGACGTTATTTGCAAATGTCTGCCATATATAGTGGTGACACCGTCTAATGCGGCAGCCCCGTTTTTTTCGGATTTTCAGCTGGTCAGGACCTCAATCCCGCATCCTGCGAGCTCTGTGGTGATTCTATTATCAATATTTCCGTCTGTGATGACAATTTTTACCTGATCTTTCAGGTTGAGCGGCACCGTGCCGTGTTTCGTGAACTTGTCGGATTCCGTTAATACGATGACACGGTCCGCCTGCCTCGCCATATCGCGTACCGCCTGGGCGCGCATCTGGTCCTGATTGGTGAAGCCTGCCCGCGCGGACCATCCGTCCACGCCGATGAAGAATTGGTCCACCCAGAAATTCTCCGCGCACTGGCGGACCATCGGACCGACCATGACCTGAGCATCCGGTTGGTAGATACCGCCGAGCAGAATAATCTGGAAGTCGGAGGAATGGCGGATATAGTCGGCAATGAACGCGCTGTTGGTGATGACTGTCAGCCCGCTGCGGAGCTCTGCGAGCGTTGCGGCAAGAAGGGCGCAGCAGCTGCCGCTCTCAATCATAATAGAATCTCCGTCTTTTACGAGTTCTGCCGCACGTATTGCGATCTGTCGCTTCTCTTCGTAGTGGTAGGCAAGCCGTCCCTTGATATCATCAGTTCCGGACAGAACGGCAAAGCCGTGTTCTCTGGTGATAAGTCCCTGAGATTCCATGGCGTCTAAATCTTTTCGTACAGTAACTTGTGACACGCCCAGATGTTGTGAGAGCTCTGCAACTTCAAGTTTCTTTTTTCTGACCAGCAGATCCAGGATCTGGCTGGTACGGTCTTCTTTTCTTCTCATGTGACAGCCCCCTCTATGGTATTCGCCAAAGCGTTTCCATCTGCATTTTCATCAGATTGTATCTTTTGATAAGGAAAGTATAGCATAAATGCTTTCATTTTTTTCTATAATAATTTCGAACATAAGCTTTGTTGCCGATGAGTCAGCTCATCGAGAAAAGTCCACAATCGACTTTCAGCGTCTAAATCAAGATATATTCAGCTTGTTATTACAGGAATCCGTGTTTATAATGTATATACGGTGTTAACGTAATGCCAAAAGCTCATTTAAGTAAGCATGGATTTGTTCGGCTTCAATAACACCGTCTCTATGAAGGAGGTTTATGAAGTGACCAGTCAGTCTAGTGTAAAACCGTGGGGAAATAGTCAGGGTATCCGTCTGAGCAAAAGTGTTCTTGAAGAAGCAGGTATACAAGTAAATGATACGGTACAGATCGAAGTAAGAGAAAATACGATTATCCTGAAAAAGGTCTTTAAGCATCGTACATTTGAGGAGAGACTTGCGGAATACGATGGTAAAATAGATGTTCAGAGCTTCGAATGGGGGGAGCCCGCAGGAAGGGAGATATTATAATGCAAGATTTTTCGCAGGGCGATATAATTAAAATCAATGGCTTCCGGAGTTCCTTTCTGATTGTCAGCAAAAATGCTTTTATCCGTGCAGTGAATATGTTTCATGTATGCCCGCTGCTCTCAGGTGTTCAGGAAGGACCCCTTCATATTCATGTTACAGGAGTCTACGATACGGAGAGGGTTGTCATCTGCGAACAGGTCAAACTGATAGATCCTGCTGTCCGCAGCTGTAAACGGATAGACCGGCTGCCTTATGGTATGCTTATGAATATTTCGGATGCGCTGCAGGGAATCTTCGAATATGATTAATCAAGAATATAAAAAGAAAAAGGAGTTGTTACACATGAGAAAAAGAACGACACAAATTAAGTACGCACTCTGCATGCTCCTCATCCTCATTCTGGCAATGCTCGCCGGATGTAAGAATTCTGCTGCCACGGGCGTCACGAGCGGAGATTCCTCCGCATCTGTAGAGGCTGTATCAGGTGCCGATTCCTCCAAAGCGGCGGACGCGGAAAGCACCGTGGATTCAAAGGGAGAGTCGAAAATTGATGCGCAAGCTGACTCTTCGGCAGCACTTACGGCGGAGAGTTCGGTATCGGAAGCACCTGACGCCGCGGTCACCGATTCAGCTGCGGACGAATCTGACAAGGATCAGTCAGAAGACACTCAGGAAGACGAGTCTCCATATACTCTCAGGCAGGTCGTCGTTCTGAGCCGTCACAATATACGATCCCCAATGTCCGGAGAGGGCTCGATCTTAGGCTCCGGAACCCCTCATGAGTGGTTCAAGTGGACGTCCGCGACAAGCCAGCTCTCCCTGAAGGGCGGTATTCTGGAGACAAATATGGGCCAGTATTTCCGCAAATGGCTTGAAAACGAAGGGCTTATTCCCGAGAATTATCAGCCGGAGAACGGAGAAGTCCGTTTTTATGCAAATGCCAAGCAGCGCACACAGGCGACAGCCCGCTATTTTGCCACAGGCATGCTTCCGGTTGCGGATATCGATGTTGAGCGTCAGGGCGAATTTGACACGATGGATGAAGTCTTTACGCCGAAGATTCACTTCTTAAATGAGAGATTCGAAGAGGAGGCAATGAAGCAGATTGCTGAAAAAGGCGGGGAAGCCGGTATGAAGGGTCTCGACGCAGATCTTGAGGACTCCTATGAACTCCTTACCGAAGTCCTCGATCTTAAGGATTCCGACGCCTTTAAGAGCGGTGAACTTACAGGTTTTACAACAGGCGACGCGGAAGTGAAACTGGAGGTCGACGCCGAACCTTCTATGACGGGATCTCTTAAGACCGCGACGTCATTCAGCGATGCTCTGGTTCTGCAGTATTATGAGGAGCCGGATGCGCTAAAGGCCGCGTTCGGTCATGAACTTACCTGGGAAGAATGGCTGAAAATCGCTGAGATCAAAGACATTTATCAGGATGTGCTGTTCACGTCGCCGCTCGTCGCTGTCAATGTCGCACAGCCGCTTCTTCAGGAGATAAAAGGTGAGCTGACAAGCGACGAACATCTCTTCACATTCCTGTGCGGCCACGATTCCAACATCGGAAGTGTGCTGCCGGCTATGGGAGTGAAGGAGTACAGCCTTCCGGATACTCTTGAGCGGGTGACGCCAATCGGTGGAAAGCTGGTATTTGAAGTTTATGAAGATGCTGACGGGAAGCAGTTCTGCAAGATCAGTCTGATGTATCAGACGACTGAACAGATCCGCAACATGGAGCAGCTCTCCCTTGAGAATCCGCCGGCTAAGTACGAACTGGAATTTGAAGGCATTGAGGCAAATGCGGACGGTTACTACGCTCTCACTGATATCATAAACCGCATTCAGGATGCGCTTGACCTCTACGATGAGTATGCTGAGGATGAGGCGCTGGCACCGGCGGCATGATGCAGGTTTTTCTATGAAGCTCGCGAGATTGTACTCACAATGAAGACGAGTATCACTATGCGCGCGTATCATAGACCCACGTCACGAGTATTGACCGATGAAGAATAAAAAAGGCGGGACCAAGTCCCGTCTTTTTGCTTGCTTATTATTCAGCTGCCGCTTCATCTTCCGTATAGCTCATCATGGAAGCCTCATAGCGCTCGCACATACGCTGCTCTACGATCTCGTTCCACTCTTCCTCAGAGACATTCTCGTCATCCTCGGATACGGCGATTTCATTCTCGCATACTGTGGCGTCTTCTTCATGAGAAGCACCTACGTTCTCATACGAATTGTAAGCCTTCATGGAAGCCTCATAGCGCTCACGCATACGCTGGTCAACGATCTTGTTCCACTCTTCCTCGGAAATGTTATCGCCTTCCTCATCAGCAATGTTCGTGCTCTCATTCTCGTTATAGAATCTCATGGATTCCTCATAGCGCTCGCGCATACGCTGATCGGCGATTTTGCTCCACTCTTCCTCGGACATTTCTATCTCGGCTTTAACGGCATTTTCAGCTTTCTTCTTGTCAGCTGTCTTCAGAGCGGTCTTCTGGATTGCTGCTTCTTCTTTCTTTGGCTCAGCTGTTATCAGAACGCGGTCTGTATTATTTTCAGACTTTGCGGCTGCCGTATGATTCTCAGTTTTGGAATTGACAGCTTTCTGTGTATTCTGCTTGTTTACGCTTGCCTTTGCAGCGGTCTTCTCTGTCTTTGTTTTTTTATCCGCAGCTTTTGCGGAAGTCTTATCTGTTTTTGTGTCGGCTGCTTTTTTATCGGAGGAGACGTTTTTCGCATTTTCCTTGACAGCAACATCCTCGGATTTGGAAGCCTCACTGGCTGCATTCTGCTCAGTTGCGACTACGTTATTCGAAACCGCGTTCTTTGCGACATGGTTTGAATAGATGAAGCCGGCGCCGATGCCTGTTGCGAGAGATGCTGTGAGTACGAGTGCGATAATAACGTTACGTTTCATTGCTGAGTTCCTCCGTCTGATGTATGAATACTTTATAGTTTCATGACGAGCTGCGAAAGTCTGTCATGTGTGAAGTTTTGGTTCTATATCTACATCAGGTTATACGTGCCGACAGCATCGGGTGGCTAATAATATTTCACGAAAACTTCACATTTTGTGTATAATAGATCTTATCGAGAGTTGCGCCAGCAACTCTCGATAAAAAAGGCGCATTAGTGCGCCGAATTATGATCATCGGGTTCGCGAAGCGGTTCCGATGATAGATCTTATCGAGAGTTGCGCCGGCATCTCCCGATAAAAAGGCGCATATATGTAACATTCTGAAAGGATCTGAACGCATGTCACACTTCGGACGCTTTTACCTTGATAAAGAAAAAGACATCATAGTGGATCTGAGTCGAACGGACGAGGTTTTATCCTATGTTCTTCGCACGCCGAACCACAGAACCGGAAACCTGATTACGAACTTTGCGAGTCTGTGCCGGCTGCCGATTTCATATGATGAAAGCGGACTCAAGATCATAACCGGCACGATTCCGTGCTATATCGACGGAGAAAATCGCATGGTCTACATTCTCCGTTTTGCAAATACCAAGGTCGCAAATATCTATCCGGACGGCACCATCGAACGAAAAGCCTATATTCCTGCGATCGCAAAGACTCTGATGAGTCAGACCAAGGAGTATAATCTGGATGCAAATGCATCACTGGTCAAGACCTATATCCGCTCGGAAGTGAAATTTCACTCTGATCTCCACACCCATCGCAGCGCGAATCTGACCCCCGATATCCTGATTGCTCTCGGTATCGCGCACCAGTTGCGGTATCCGTATTATTATGTAAAAAAGTTGGGTCTTCGTCTGACTGACAGGCAGCGGAAGGAAATAGATGAGCAGCGGGCAGCAGTTGCGGAGATGTATCGGGATTCCGAGCTTACGGGAAAGTATCTTGAGAGAAAGATTGATGACAATACAGAGATCAATTTTGCAGACCTGATACTCGGCGGGCCGGAAAACAGCGCCTACAATATACCGCATATCCGCGCCTCCCTTGCCGTCATGAAGGACGGGCAGGCCGTATTTACCAATCTTGAAAAAGTTTATATCTACAGATATGTGTTTGCCAAAGGGACACCGGCGAAGCAGCAGATCAACATCGACCCGGTGGATATCGATCGGATTCCGGATGAAGATATTGTGCGTGCGCTTCATCAGATGCAGAAGGACCGGGAGAATCCGGTATATGCCTCCAACACTCTTTATCAGGATAAACTTTTGTGGGTCGCACGCAGCTATCAGCATGTCGGAGTGACATACGCGGAGATATCCGATACGGCCCTTGTCAAAAGGACGGATGCGGCAGCCACGCTGAGAGAGATTCATGACGTCATGCCTGCCGTTACGGAAGAGACGGGAGTCACCCTACGCTTCCTTGCGGCACTGCGCCGGATTCCGCTTACAATCATTAAAGATCAGATTATACGCGGCAACTATTTTCAGGAGAACCTCGAGGTGCTGAAAGCGGTCGCTGTCGATCCGTATGTGGCAGGCTGTGACTTTGTCGGAGAGGAGATCAATGATATCCGCGAGCTCATGCCGGTCATCCGGGCAGTTGTGGAGATTGCGAAATATATACCGTCCTTTGTCGTGCGTATACATGCCGGTGAAAATGACTCTCTTCCCGACAACGTCCTGAACAGCATTCTGTCGGTTGAAAAGGCACTCGGTCCGGGGCAAAAGTTCCCGCACATGCGCGTGGGGCACGGGCTTTACACGGCAAAGCTGAATACGCCGAAAGGCAGGCTTCTTCTTGAAAAGCTGAAAATGCACCGGGTAGTGCTGGAATTCCAGATCACCTCGAATGTTCGTCTCAACAATCTGAGTCAGATGGGGAAGCACCCGCTGAAACAGTATCTCAGCGAAGATGTCTGTTGCGTTCAGGGAACGGACGGCGGAGCATTGTACGGTACAGACTCCATTGATGAACAGCTTTCTCTGGAACGTATGCTGAACCTGAGTTTCGAGGACATGCTTAAGATGCGAAAAGTGGAGGATCGCATCATAACAGGTTCGCTCCGGGAATTTCGGGAGAAGACAGAGGAATTTGAACGCATCCGTGGAGAGAAGGAACTGACAGACTTTATCAATGAGAGGATTGCCGATCAGGAAGGGGCCTTCTGTGATGTCACAGCCGGTGATCGCCGCCATGACAGTGCCGGAGAGCTGATGGCGCAGATCAGACCGCTTCCGATGGACCGTATTCCCATCGTGATTGCCGGAGGCAGCTTTAATAACGCTGCCCATGTGACGAGATGCAGGGCGTCGGAGTGTGCATTGCTCGATGATCTTCTGAGGAAGGCAAATCCCGGAAAAGTGTTCTTTGTAATCGGTCCGTCCATCACAGGCTATGAAAAGTATATTCTGCAAAAGAGTAAAGGAAAGTTCGACGTATACGCCTTTGTACCGACGACCATCACGGACGATGAGCTAAAAAAGCTGCGCGATTGCGGAGCCTACATCCGCGTATCCGTAGAGTCTTCCCCTCTCGGCGTCTACAAGAGTTTTGCCTATGAGATTTTTAAACGCAGACAGTCTGTTATCCTGGCGCTTGACGGAAACAGTGCAGCCGCCAATCTGATTCAGGACGCCAAGAACAGCAGGTATAAGAGCAGGACTTTTATCAATGTGAAGGCTCCGGCGCTCAGGACCAAGGCCGAATCTCTGCAGGGATATATAACTTTCTGGACGGACGGTGACAGCGCTTCCGAGATTGTCCGGTATGCAAACAATTACTACAGGGCGTTGAAAGATCCGAATGCGCAGATACTCAAAAACTATGCTGTGAAATAAAACGCGGCAATCGGCGTTAATGAAACTTGCTCGCCCGAGTTATACATATTTGACAAAACTAAAAATTCTATAAACTTGCGCATTGCACATTATGCACAGCAGTGTTAGTATTGATTCTGAAAGCGCTTACAAATATTTGCGCATATAGGAAATTAGCTGAAAGGAGAAGGTTATGTTCAAAAAGATTCATTGGAGAAAGATGCCGGCGGTTTTGCTTGTCCTGGCCTGCATTTTTGCACTGACAGGATGCGGCGGGGACGGAAGCGGAAAGAGAATCGTCAGAATCGCGCACAGCCAGTCGGAGACTCATCCGCAGCACCTCGGAATGCTGAAATTCGAGGAGTATGTAGAGGGCAAGCTCGGAGACAAATATGATATTCAGATTTTCCCGAACGAGCTCCTCGGAAGCACCGTAAAAGCCATCGAGCTGACCCAGACGGGAGCGATCGATTTCGCGGTAGCGGCGACCGCTAACCTGGAGACATTTGCAGACGTTTACGAAATCTTCAGTTTGCCATACCTGTTCGTCTCCGAGGATGCTTATCACGCTACCATGGAAGACACTGACTATATGGAGAAAGTCTATGAGTCCACGGATGTAGCCGGCTTCCGCTGCGTCACCTGGTACAACGCGGGTACCCGCAGCTTTTATGCCACTAAGCCCATCAACACTCCTGCGGACATGAAAGGTATGAAGATCCGAGTTCAGCAGTCTCCGGCTTCCATCGCTCTGGTCAAGGCAATGGGAGCAGCGGCTTCTCCGATGAGCTTCGGTGAAGTTTATACGGCTATCCAGCAGGGCGTTATCGACGGCGCCGAGAATAACGAGCTGGCTCTGACAAATAATAAGCACGGCGAAGTCGCCAAGTATTACAGCTATGACAAGCATCAGATGATTCCCGACATGCTAATCGGAAATGTCAGCTTCCTGAACAATCTTTCGGCAGAAGAGAGGGCTATCTTCGAGGAGGCGGCACGTCTCTCCACAGAAGTGGAGCTGGAAGAGTGGGATAAGCAGCTTGAGGAAGCCAAGAACATTGCAATGAATGACATGGGCGTTGAATTCATTGATGTCGATATCGAGCCGTTCCGCGAGGCAGCACTGCCTCTTCATGACGATATGCTCGAAAGGAACCCCGCGATTCATGATCTTTACGACCACATTCAGGAGATCAACAAGCAATATGGGGAGGGTAAATAAAAAATGAAGACACTCAAGAAAATTCGCCACATAGTGGATTTGATTCTGACAAATGTCTGCTGCATCATTTTTGCGGCTATGGTCGTGATCGGAACTTATCAGATCGTGACCCGTTACTTCTTTAACCGTCCGAGTACCGTATCGGAAGAACTTCTGACATACTCGTTCACGTGGATGGCGCTCCTGATTTCCGCCTACGTTTTCGGCAAGCGCGATCATATGCGCATGTCCTTCCTGATAGACAAAGTCGAAGGGAAGCCCCGCATGATCCTTGAGGTCGTTATTGAGATACTGTGCGTGGCATTTGCCTTTATCGTTCTGCTGATGGGCGGTGTTGCGATTCGTTCCCTCACCATGACTCAGAAGACCGCTTCTCTGGGCGTTCACATGGGAACGATCTACACGGTCGTGCCGGTCACCGGAGCCCTGATCATCTTCTATGGAATCCTGAACATCATTGACCTGGTAACCGGTCAGACAGAAGGCTCTCAGAGAGAAGCCAAAGAATAATACGGGGGTAAAAATATGAGTATTGCAGTATCATCCGGTCTGATTATCCTGATCTCGCTCGCCATCATGCTCATAGCAGGCGTGCCGATCGCCGTCGCACTCGGCATATCGTCTATTGCGGCGATCCTGCCGATTCTGAATACGACCTCGGCTGTCCTTACGGGCGCACAGCGTATCTTCGGCGGTATTTCCGTTTTCTCACTGCTGGCGATTCCGTTCTTCATTCTCGCCGGTAACCTTATGAACAAGGGCGGTATAGCGATCCGCCTGATAAATCTGGCCAAGCTACTGACCGGCGGCGTTCCGGGATCCCTTGCCCAGACAAACACTGTTGCAAATATGCTTTTCGGCTCCATCTCCGGTTCCGGCACAGCTGCCGCTTCCGCCATGGGCTCCATCATCGGCCCGATCGAGAAGGAGGAAGGTTATGATCCGAGTTTCTCAGCAGCGGCAAATATCGCAACGGCTCCCACAGGTCTTCTGATTCCGCCAAGCAATGTCATGATCACGTTCTCGCTCGTTTCCGGCGGAACGTCCGTAGCTGCCCTCTTTATGGCCGGATACATCCCGGGCTTTCTCTGGGGTCTCGCCTGCATGATCGTCATTTTCTTTATGGCGAAGAAGAGAGGCTATGTTATAAAGCAGAAGTTTTCCGGTAAGGAAGCTCTTCAGGTCGTCCTTCAGGCGCTCCCCTGCCTCCTGCTGATCGTCATCGTTATCGGTGGTATCATTACCGGCGTATTCACAGCAACCGAGGGTTCCGTCGTCGCGGTCGTCTACAGCATGATCCTGTCCCTGTTCTTTTACCGCTCCATCAAGCCAAGCGAACTTCCGAAGATCTTCCTTGAGAGTGCGGAGATGACAGGTATCATCATTTTCCTGATCGGCTGTTCCAGCATCATGTCCTGGGTCATGGCGTTTACAAATATCCCGGCGGCCGTCTCAGCGGCTCTGCTCTCGCTGACAAGTAACAAATACGTCATCCTTCTGATCATCAACCTCCTGCTGCTGATCGTTGGAACATTCATGGACATGACTCCGGCCTGCCTGATTTTTACGCCGATCTTCCTTCCGATCTGCAACTCGCTGGGCGTTAATACCGTTCACTTCGGTATCTTCATGATCTTTAATCTCTGCATCGGAACAATCACACCGCCTGTCGGCACGACTCTTTTCGTCGGCGTCCGTGTGGGAGGGGTCAAGATTGAATCGGTCATCGGCTATCTGATACCGTTCTTCGTCGCGATATTCCTGGTGCTCCTGCTCGTCACCTACATACCGTTCTTCTCGTTGTGGCTGCCGAGCTTGCTTGGATATGTGTGATAAGTCAGGCATAGGAAAGACCTGCCTTGAATAATGATCGACGTATTTTCGAGACTTCAGCCGTGCGTAGGCACGGAAAAATCCGGAATCAATTTTTGATGAGTGAATCGTAACATGAAATTAAGTCATACAAAGAATATGAAATCACTTGGGACCGCCGCAGTTCTTGCGGCGTCCCTTTGCTTTTCGACCGGCGGTCTTCTCATGAAGATCGTCCCCTGGAATCCCCTCGCCATAAACGGCGTGCGGAATGTGATTGCTGCTGTTGTGATCGGTCTCTACATCTTAGCGTTGCACCATAAGCTCAAGTTCAATTTCACGGTGCTCGTCGGCGCCATCAGCATGGCGGGTGTCACGACCTTATTCTCAATTGCGAACAAGCTGACAACGGCAGGCAATACAATTATCCTGCAGTACACCGCACCGATCTGGATTGTGATCCTGATGTTCCTGATATTCGGAGAGAAGCCGGACAGAACAGCTCTGATTTCGATATTGATTGTTCTCGTCGGTATCCTGTGCTTCTTTTTCGAAGCTCTCTCCACGGGCAAATGGCTCGGAGACCTTTGCGCCCTCATGTCAGGCATTTTCTACGCGGGAGTCTTTATGCTGAACAGCTTTGAGAAGGGGGATGCACTGTCATCGGTCTTTTTCGGTCAGATAGCATGTGGCGTGTTCCTGTCTCCGCTCGTTGTTCATGAGACGGATTTTTCGGCATCGGTCCTCATCTCCGTGTTCCTGCTCGGAGCGGTGCAGGTGGGGCTTGCCTATATCTTCTTTACGTTCGGCACAAAATATACGGACCCGGTGACAGCTTCCATCATCAATGCGCTGGAGCCGATATTGAATCCGATACTTGTCGCTGTTTTTTACGGGGAGATGCTGGGAAGGATCTCGATCGTCGGGGCGGTGATCGTGCTGTGTGGGATTCTGTACTATAATCTGAGGAAAATAAGATAGTATAAAGAGAGGCGGCGTTTTTACGCTGCCTCTCTCCATTTCCGCTTCATTATAATACCCGCACCTGCAAATAGTGTCAGGATACAGCCGATAAGATAGATATGTTTGGTGCCGGGACCGCCTGTTGAAGGAAGCGGATTACCCGGAGCATTTTTAACCACGATAGTTGATTTATTGTCTATGAGATTGACATCGGAATACGTTTGCGGATTGTCAGCGATATCGGTAAGCGTCACTGCTCCGTCAGATGTGCATGTGCTCCATAGGCGCCTTGAGATAAAACTTCAGAAAATCGGAATTACTATACTAATTAAATCAATATAGTGTGTACAATTAATACTAAAGAGAAAATGCTTCATTAATTTATTTTTGTTGTAAACAAATATAATATGAAAATTCTATGCGCGCAAAACAAAGATAGATGAATATACTTAAAAAATAGTTTGTTGCAAGGAAAATGAAAGAAGAAATACTCGGTTTCTGACGGTCGGTAGTCATCTCTGTCCCAGCCCCGTACCCCAGCCTTTGATCAACCCTCGCCGGAGCAGTATAAAGTATGTAAGCTCCGTTATGCAGCATGTTACCCAACCCACCGGATAGCCTAGTCCGACGACATACGGATTATAAGCAATGCGGCTTCCGATGAAGAGGTAAATCTGTCGGATCACAACAAAGCAGGCAATCATACAGATCATAGGAGCCTGTGACTCGCCCCTCCCGCGAAGCGCACCGGCCAGAACGTGGTTCACTGCGTTAAAGAGCAGGAAATATGTATTCATCCGAAGGAAAAGGACGCCGTAATAGATGACCTCCTCATCTCTGGTGAACAGTGCGGTAGCATCGGGAGCGAGCACCACGAGAATCGTTGCGATGAGCGCTGTAACGCCGACGGAAATCTGGAGAGCACGAACCGTACCCTCGTCTGCGCGATCCGATTTTTCGGCGCCAACGTTCTGGCTGACAAATGTCGTCGCTGCCTGACTCAACGAATTGATCGGCAGGAATATAAAGGAGTCGAGCTTGTTATAAGCGCCCCATCCGGCCATACAGCCGGAGCCGAACCCGTTGATGTAAGACTGGACAAATACATTGGACACCGACGTGATCATAGATTGGATCCCGGCCGGAAGACCGATCTGAAGGATGAATTTTAGAATCGGAAGATCGATCCGCAGATCCTGCCAGACAAGCTTGTAGATGTCGTCTGTTCTGGTCAGAAGGACCAGGACCATAAAGGCGGAGAGGAATTGTGAGAGGATTGTTGCAAATGCCGCTCCCGCGATTCCCGCTTTGAATACAATGACAAATACCAGGTCGAGCACGGTATTTAAAATGCTCGTGAAAATCAGAAAGTACAGCGGTCTTTTTGTGTCGCCGACAGCTCGCAAAATGCCGCTGCCCATATTATAGATAAGAAGCCCGAGTGCCCCCGAAAAGTAGATCTCAAGATAGATCTTAGCCTGCGGGAATACGTCGTCCGGAGTCTGCATCAGGCGAAGCATGATAGGCACGAGAAAAAAGCCCGCAAATGTAAAGAAGATACCGAACAGGATCGTCACCGCGATCGCGGTCTCGACGGCCTTGTGAAGATCTTCCAGTCTTTTCGCGCCGAAATATTGGCTGATCACAACACCTCCGCCGACCGCGAAGCCGTTGAAAAAGAAAATCATGATATTGACGATCATCGTGGTGGAGCTGATTGCGGCGAGAGCCTGCTTGCCGACGAAGTTTCCGACGACGATGGAGTCGACCGTGTTATACAGCATCTGGAATACATTGCCGAGGAGAAGCGGTATGGAAAAAGCAATCAGGTGACCGGTGATGGAGCCGGTCGTCATGTCGCGGACGGTTGATTTATTCTGTGAGGTCATTCCCGGGTCGGTCCTTTCCTGTCCTTTTCGTGAGACAGACATTTGCGTAGAGCGGAGCAATTCTATGATATATTTGCAGTTTGCGTGAGAAACAGTTTTTTCTGAGCATGATAACAGTATAGCATAATCGTTGGGGCTGTAGAGAGATATAATGACATCAAAGACTTCAACTACACTAACGCAGAACAGAAGTCAGAAAACAGACTTTGACAAATTTTGATCGGTCTTTGGTTTCATGAAGCAAATCGATTGATTCAATATGTTTAAAAAGTTTCATTTCAGGTAAATTGGTCCGTTTTACATTGCATAAACAGAGTTTTACTATATAATCAGTTTTATGCAACCTAAATGGCGAAATTAGGAATTCTGAAAAGAAATCGGGAGGGGATTATGGAATTTACAATGATTGAAACAGGGTGGCTGTCAATACTGCCGCCGATTATAGCAATTGCTCTTGCACTACTCACAAAAGAAGTTTACTCTTCTCTTTTCATCGGCGTCTTTTCCGGTATGCTGATTTATGCATTTGCGTCGGGGGGAACGATTGTGTCTGCATCGGCGATGGTATTTGACATGATGAGCTCAAAGATATCGGATAACTCATACATGATCATTTTCCTGGCTCTTCTCTGGGCTGTGGTCATGCTGGTAGATAAGTCGGGCGGCAGCAGAGCCTACGGACGGTGGGCCGAAAAGAGACTGAAGAGCAGACGCTCTGCGGCGTTTTTCACATCCCTGCTTGGCATCCTGATATTTATTGATGATGGCTTCAACTGCCTCACAGTCGGTACGGTCATGAGGCCGATCACGGACAGATTCCGCATTTCCAGGGAGAAGCTTGCTTATATTATCGATGCGACGGCGGCTCCGGTGTGTATCATTGCACCGGTGTCCAGCTGGGCTGTCGCGGTAGCCAGTGAGGTGAGTGAGACGGATGGTTTTAACATTTTCCTTAAAATCATTCCTTACAATTTTTATGCGCTTCTGACAATCATCATGGTGTTTTTCATATGTTTTACCGGGAAGGATTTCGGGCCGATGAAGGCAGCGGAGGAGAGGATGCTCAAGGAAGGACCGGAGAAACAGTCGGAAGCGGACAGGACGGAGTCCAAAGGGCAGGTCATTGATCTGGTCCTGCCGATTGTTGTGCTGATTATCTGCGCTATATGCGGTATGGCTTACGTTGGCGGGTTCTTTCAGGGCGTCAGCTTTTCGGAGGCGATCGGATATAATCCGACGGCGGGGCTGTCGCTGGGGGCATTTGCGGGACTTGTCACGGCTTTTGTGCTGTATATTCCACGCGGACGGATGACCCCGAAGGAATTCATTAAGTGTATCGTAGACGGTATCGGAAGTATTGTTCCGCCGATGCTGATCCTGATTCTTTCCTGGAGTCTGGGCGGTGTGTGCCGCCAGCTGATCGGAACGGGCGTCTTTATTTCGGGCTTTGTCAGCACATCGAATCTGCCGATGGCGCTGCTTCCGGTCCTGATTTTTGTGATCGCGGCTCTCATGAGTTTTTCCATGGGTACTTCCTGGGGCACCTTCGGCATGCTGATCCCGATCGTCACGATGATCTGTGAGACGGACGTGGCAGCGGCCCTGCTGCTTCCGGCGCTCGGAGCAACGCTCGCGGGTTCCGTTTACGGAGACCACTGTTCTCCGATTTCGGATACGACGATTCTGGCTTCGACGGGTGCGGATTGTATGCATATTCGCCATGTTGAGACTCAGCTTCCTTACGCGACGCTGGTTGCTGTCGTGTGCGCGGTGGGATACCTGATTGCGGGATTTACGCTGACGCCGTGGATTTCGATAGTTGTGGCTACACTGTTATTGATTGGGGCGGTTGTGTTCTTGAGTGGAAGAACTTGATATCTGATATTAAATATGATACAATTGCATTACAAACAAATGCAGATATGATTGGAGGTGTAACCATGGCAAACGGATTACTTCAGCTCCGAATAGATGATACTCTGAGGAAAGAGGCTTCTGACATATACGCTCAGCTTGGCCTTGACCTTCCCACAGCGATTCGAATGTTTCTGACGCGCTCTGTACAGGTCCGCGGCATCCCCTTCAGCATGATTCTGCCGGAGGAGGATTATAAGGCGACGGCTGCCATAACCGCGATGAAGCGAATGAGTCACGATGCGGAAAAAGCGGGCGTGACGGATATGACGCTGGAGGAGATTAATGCGGAGATAGCAGCTGTAAGGAGCGGAAATAAGGAATGAAGCTGTATGCAGTAATAGATACAAACGTGCTGGTCTCCGCTCTGTTGCGTTGGGACTCTGTGCCTGGAGCAGTGCTGGAACAGGCTCTTATCGGAAGCATTGTTCCGCTCCTTAGTGATGAGATTATGGCGGAATACGAAGAAGTTCTTCGTCGGAAGAAATTCCCTTTTAAGGAGCAAGACATTCTGACTGTGACGGAAGGCATTCGGATGCGCGGTGTGTTTCTTGACCCGAAGAAGGTTGAAGAAAATCTCCCGGATACGAAGGACGTGATTTTTTATGCAGTCACGATGGAAGCCAGGAAAGAGAGTGATGCCTACCTTGTGACCGGCAATATTAAACATTTTCCGTTAAAGCACTATGTGGTGACACCAAGAGAAATGCTGACAATCCTTGAGAATGGCGGAAGGCCTATTCTTGAGGCGGAAGGTGATAATCATGAATGATGCACTTACACAGGAGACCACAATATTGACAGGTTACCTGGATGAACTGAGAATGGCCGCCAACAGGCGGCCATTCGTGCATGTATTGATAATTTGGAGGTTGTCTCCGGTCACACCCCGCTCGCTCCATAGTTCGCCAGGACCCTGGCCGACGGATCATCCACATCACAGCCCTCCCACTCTCTGTTGGGCATCCAGAAGTCGACCACCATCTCCGCCTGGCCGGGATAATACTTCTCAAATATCTCGCGATACAGCAGTGACTCCTTCGTAAAGGGTCTTGCGTAGCCATACATAGCGCACCGCGACTCAAACTCCTCGTCCGAATAGCAACTCTCCGCATATTCCTTCAGATAATCCACCATAGAATGGCCTACCGCATCCGAAAATGCCGCCTTCTCACGCCACAGTATATCCTCAGGGAGATAATCCAGCCCCTCAAATGCGTGGCGGAGCAGGTACTTGCCCTTTCCGTAAGTGTTGAGCTTGATTTCCGGGTCGAGGCTCATCACGTATTTGACAAAATCCAGGTCTCCGAACGGGACGCGTGCTTCCAGAGAGTTGACCGAGATGCAGCGGTCCGCGCGGAGCACATCGTACATATGAATCTCCCGGATCCGCTTGGCCGCTTCCTGCTGGAAGGCCTCTGCCGAGGGCGCAAAATCCGTGTACTTGTAGCCGAACAGCTCGTCGGAAATCTCTCCGGTGAGAATGACCCGGATATCAGAGGTCTCGTGAATAGCCTTGCAGACCAGATACATGCCCATGCTTGCACGGATCGTCGTTATATCGTAGGTCCCGAGAAGCTCAATGAGTGCTTCCAGAGTAGATATGACTTCGTCAGGCGTCATATAGACCTCCGTATGGTCCGCGCCGATGAAATCGGCGACCTCCCGTGCATACTTGAGGTCAATGGCGTCCTCGCGCATACCGATGGCATATGTCCGAATCGGCTGCTCGCATTCCCGAGCCGCGATTGCGCAGACGAGGGATGAATCCAGACCTCCCGAGAGAAGGAAACCGACTTTGGAGTCGGAGACGAGGCGCTTCTTTACGCCTTCTATCAGCTTGTCCCGGATCATCATGCTTGCGGTCTCCGGATCATCGTGGCTTACAGTATCCACTTCGGAGGGATCTGCGTAACGGTGGAATTTCCCATCTTTGTAATAATGTCCGGGAGGAAAGGGCATGATGCTTTGTGCGAGTTCCACCAGGTTTTTCGGTTCGCTGGCGAAGAGGATCATGCCCTTTTCATCATAGCCGTAATAGAGCGGCCGGATGCCGACCGGGTCGCGGGCTGCGATATACTCACCCGTCTGACCGTCATAAAGTACGCAGGCAAACTCCGCATCCAGCATTGCGAACATATCCGTCCCGTATTCGCGGTACATGGGCAGAATGATCTCACAGTCGCTGTCGCTTGCAAATGCATACCCCTTTTCTCTCAGCTCTTCCCTCATGACTTCGAATCCGTAAAGCTCTCCGTTGCAGACAACATAGCTTCCGTCCAGCTCAAAGGGCTGCATACCTGAGGGCGTAAGTCCCATGATGGACAGACGACGGAAACCCAGAAGGCCGTTGCCGGTATCGACGATCCGGCAGTCGTCGGGTCCTCTGGAAATCGTGCGTTCAAATCCTTTTTTGAATTTCTGCAGGTCGTAATCATCGCTGCAATAAGCCATTATCGAACACATAGTATTACCTCCTGTAATCACAGAGGCTGCCGCTTGTGCGGCAGCCTCTGCATCTTATCTGTCCCGTTCACGAGACATAATAGGGGATTTGAGTCCTCGTCAGCAGATATAATTCCGGAACGAAACTACGGGATCAGGGTCCTCGTCAGCAGACATAATTCCGGAACGAAACCCTGTGCATTCCCACAGCCGGAGAATCATTTTACCCCGAATAACAGCTCGCCGTATGTCGGATACGGCCAGTAGCTTCTCGCCGTAAGCTGCTCCGCCTTGTCGCAAGGTGCGCGCAGCTCGTCCATAACCGGAAGCAGCAGGTCGCGGACCATAGCGGACTCCTCGATAATATCCGCCGCATCCTTGACCTTCAGAAGAGCTGCCTCGAGCTCGTCTGTTTTTATTTCGATTTCATCGATCAGGCCGGAAAGTGTCTCGATCAGTCCTGTCTCGTAACCGCACTTCAGGCTCGGGACGACCGCCTTTTTGGCTGCGGCTGCCTGCGCCAGCTCAGAAGCATAACTCTCGATCGCAGGTGCGATCTGTGTTCTGGCCATCCGGACCATCGTGTGGGCTTCGATATCCACGCTCTTGCAGTAGTTCTCAAGCATGATATCGCGGCGGGAGTGCAGCTCATCAATCGAGAATACGCCCAGTGAGGTGAGCATCTTTACATTTTTCTCATCGAGAAGGTGTGGCATACAGTCCGCTGTTGTCCGATAGTTCAGGAGACCGCGCTCTTCCGTCGCTTCCTTGATCCAGGCGTCGTCATAACCGTTGCCGTTGAAGATAATCCTCTTGTGATCACGAATCGTCTTCTTGATCATATCGTGAAGGGCTTCCTCGAAGTTTTCGGCATTCTCGAGTCTGTCGGCATAGATTCTCAGACTCTCGGCGACCGCGCTGTTCAGCATGATGTTGGTGCAGGCGATGCTGTTGGAGGAGCCGAGCATACGGAACTCGAATTTGTTACCTGTGAATGCGAACGGCGAAGTCCTGTTGCGGTCCGTCGTATCTCTGTTGAACCTGGGCAGAACATCGACGCCGAGCTTCATCTTGATCTTCTTTGTGCCCTCATACGGCGTGTCGGAGTCGATTGCCTCGAGAACGGCATTCAGCTCATCACCGAGGAAGATGGAGATGACTGCGGGCGGAGCTTCATTTGCACCGAGACGGTGGTCATTGCCCGCTGTCGCGACTGCCAGACGGAGCAGATCCTGATAATCGTCGACAGCCTTGATGACGGCGCAGAGGAAGAGCAGGAACTGGGCATTTTCATACGGCGTTGCTCCCGGTGAGAGCAGGTTCACGCCCGTGTCGGTCGCGATGGACCAGTTGTTGTGCTTGCCGCTGCCGTTCACGCCCGCGAACGGTTTCTCGTGGAGCAGACACACAAGGCCGTGTCTTGCTGCGACCTTCTGCATGATCTCCATGGTCAGCTGGTTGTGATCCGTAGCGATATTTGTCGTTGTATAAATCGGAGCGAGCTCGTGCTGGGCAGGTGCCACCTCATTGTGCTCTGTCTTGGCGAGAATGCCGAGCTTCCAGAGCTCATCGTTCAGGTCCTCCATGAAGGCAGCTACGCCGGGCTTGATCACGCCGAAATAATGGTCGTCGAGCTGTTGACCTTTGGGAGGCTGCGCACCGAACAATGTGCGGCCGGTGTATTTGAGGTCCGGACGCTGCTCATACATCTCTGCCGGAATCAGGAAATATTCCTGCTCGGGTCCGACGGAGGAGACGACACGTTTTGCCGATTCATTGCCGAAAAGACGCAGAATTCTGAGAGCCTGCTTGCTGAGAACTTCCATGGAACGAAGCAGCGGAGTCTTCTTATCCAGCGCATGTCCGCCGTAGGAGCAGAATGCCGTGGGGATGCAGAGCGTTCTGCCTTTGATGAAGGCGTAGGAGGTCGGATCCCAGGCTGTATATCCTCTCGCCTCGAATGTAGCGCGGAGTCCGCCCGAGGGGAAGGAGGAGGCGTCTGGCTCGCCCTTGATCAGTTCCTTGCCGGAAAATTCCATGATGACGCTGCCGTCCGGGGACGGGGAGATAAAGCTGTCATGCTTCTCGGCGGTGATGCCGGTGAGCGGTTGGAACCAGTGTGTAAAATGTGTTGCGCCATGCTCAACGGCCCAGTCTTTCATGGCCTGGGCGACAGCGTTGGCGACGCTGATGTCGAGGCGGCTTCCCTCGTCAATTGTTTTTCTCAATGAGGCGTAGACATCTGCGGACAGGGTGGCCCGCATAACGCGGTCATCGAAGACCATGCTTCCGAAGTATTCCGGTACCGTATTATTCATAATTATTTCCCCTTTCTCAATTCTTAATTAAGCAGATAATTGTGAGACTCTGTACGCTTATTCAATTTCTGTGCGGTATAGAGTTTCGCTGTTACCTGCCCTGAAATAGAAAAAGACAAAGGCACCTTTCGTGCTGACACGAAAGACGCCTTTGCCTTCCACCGTAAATAGGGCTTCTTTATCGGGCGATATAGTCCGGAGGTTTTTCGACCATCGCCCGATAACAGCGAAAGGGCGTCTTTGAGTTGAGGTTCCTCAAAGACGCCCTTGCCTTATGCTTGCGGATTTTACAGCATGAGTTTGTGTATGTCAACTGTAAATATATAGAAAGATTGTATTTTGTGAGGTACAAAAATTGCCCGGGCGGTATTCTACAGTGCCTCCGGTGTGACTAATCGTGAGCAGCATGCGGAAAATCGGTTGCGTACTTTAGCGCGGTAAATTTTATGTTGACAATTCTGAATAAACAGATTAACATTTCCTGAAAGAAGCAACGGAGCTTCATGGTGTCAGGGGACATCGTGGCCTTCGTCGCTTCTTTTTTTATTCTTCATCGCGCAATACTCGTGACGTGAGTCTATGATATGCGCGCAAGGTGAAATTTGGCTTCATCGTGAGTACAATCTCGCGATATTGAGTACGATAAGGGAGGATGACGCATATGATAAGCAGACTTTCATACGACAGAGAACACGACGCATGCGGAATCGGAGCTGTCGTCAAGATAGATGGCATCCCCGAACATTCCGTAATGGATGACGCCCTGTCTATCGTTGAAAAACTCGAACACAGGGCAGGCAAGGACGCGAGCGGCACTGTGGGTGACGGTGTCGGAATCATGCTCCAGATCTCCCATGCTTTCTTTTCATTTGCTGCCAAAGAAGCTGGAATAGAACTCGGCGATGCCGGAGAATACGGCGTCGGCATGTTCTTTTTGCCGCAGGAGGGGCTCAGGCGGACATTTGCCAGAAGACTCTTCGAAGTTATCTCCGACAAAGCAGGAATTTCGGTCATAGGATGGAGAGAAGTGCCCATTCATCCCGAGATTCTGGGTGACAGGGCGCGCGACTGCATGCCGTCCATCTGGCAGTGTTTTCTCAGAAAACCCGAAACGATAGCGAAGGGGATTGATTTCGACAGAAGACTGTATGTGGTCCGCCGCGAATTTGAGCAGAGCTCCGAGGACACCTACATCTGCTCCCTGTCGTCGCGCACAATCGTCTATAAGGGAATGTTCCTGGTCGGACAGCTCCGCAGATTCTATGAGGATCTTCAGAGCCCGGACTACGCAACGGCCATCGCGCTTGTCCACTCGAGATTCTCCACCAACACGCTGCCCAGCTGGGAAAGGGCGCATCCCTACCGTTTCATAGCACACAACGGGGAAATCAACACGATCCGCGGCAACACGGACCGCATGCTTGCCCGCGAGGAGACAATGCACTCAGCTCTGCTTACAGCTGACAGGGATAAGATTTATCCGGTCATTTCGGCCAGCGGATCCGATTCCGCCATGCTCGATAACACGCTCGAATTCCTTTATATGAACGGTATGGATCTTCCGCTCGCCATGATGACCCTGATTCCGGAACCCTGGAAGAATAACCGCTTTATGAGTGAATCCAGAAAGGATTTCTATCATTACTACGCTACCATGATGGAGCCTTGGGACGGACCGGCAGCCATCCTGTTCACAGACGGAGAGCTGTTCGGAGCAACTCTCGACCGGAACGGACTTCGGCCGTCGAGATACTATGTCACGGATGACAATCGACTGATCCTTTCATCGGAGGTCGGCGTGCTCGACATAGCCCCGGAGCATATCGTGGAGAAATCGAGACTCACGCCCGGAAGAATGCTGCTCGTTGATACGGTCCGTAAGAAAATTGTATCCGATGAGGAAAGCAAGGAATTCTACGCCACGTCACATCCCTACGGGGAATGGCTCGACTCGAATTTAATACATCTGGAGGATCTTACGATACCGAACCGCCAGGTCGAAGTCCACACACAGGAAGAGCGAGATCGGCTCTATAAGGTTTTCGGATATGGCTATGAGGAGGTCAAATCCTATATCTCCGAAGCTGCCGAAAATGGCGCCGAACCCACCGTTTCCATGGGCCACGATGTACCGATTGCATCTCTCTCGGATAATTATCCGCTGATGTACCGGTTCTTCCAGCAGCAATTTGCCCAGGTCACAAATCCGCCGATCGACTCCCTGCGGGAGAAAATTGTCACGGATACGACGGTTTATATCGGCTCCGACGGAGATCTGCTTCGCCCGCGAAGCGATAACTGCTCGGTGCTCGAGGTCAACAATCCGATTCTGACGGGTGTTGATATATTGAAGATCCGCTCAATGAAGCATCGCGGGTTCAGCACGGAGACCGTGTCACTCCTCTATTATAAGCACACATCGCTCTCCCGGGCGGTCGAGCATCTCTATCTGTCTGTCGACCGGGCTGTATCGAACGGTGCAAATATCATCATCCTCTCAGACCGCGGCGTCGATGAAAATCACGTTCCGATCCCGGCACTTCTGGCGGTATCGGCTGTAGAACAGCACCTTGTACACACCAGAAAGAGGACTGCGGTATCCATAATTCTTGAGAGTGCGGAGGTCAGAGACGTTCATCAGACCGCCTGCATTCTCGGCTTCGGTGCGCGGGCCATTAATCCGTATCTGGCTCATGAATGTATAGGAGAGTTGATTTCATTAGGACTTCTGGACAAGGATCAGCATACGGCAGTCATGGATTACAACAAAGCCTTGCTTGGCGGCGTTGTGAAGATTGCAGCCAAGATGGGTATTTCGACAATTCAGTCTTATCAGTCTGCGAGAATATTTGAGGCAATCGGACTGTCCGACGAAGTTATCGACAAATACTTTACCGGCGTGGTCAGCCGCGTCGGAGGCATCGGAATAAAAGAGCTCGAGGCCGGGATTGCTTACCGGCATGACAGGGCGTTCGATCCTATGGGACTTCCGGTGGATCCGGTACTTGACAGCACAGGCTTCCACAATCTGCGGAGCGGTCCGGGCAAGGAAGACCATCTTTACAGTCCGAAGACGATCGTGCTGCTTCAGCAGGCTGTTCGAACAGGAAATTATGACAAATTCAGGGAGTACACATCCCTTGTGGATGATGCAAATCACCCGCACACTCTCCGCGGACTGCTTGAATTTGTTCCTGCACATGAGCCGGTCAGCATCGATCAGGTCGAACCCGCATCCGAAATCGTAAAGCGTTTTCAGGTGGGTGCCATGAGCTACGGTTCCCTCTCACAGGAAGCCCACGAGACGATTGCTATTGCGATGAACCGCCTCGGCGGACGTTCCAATACCGGTGAGGGCGGCGAAGCCCGGGACCGTTTCGGGACTGACAGGAACAGTGCCGTCAAGCAGGTCGCTTCCGGACGCTTCGGCGTGACGGAGGAATATCTCCTCAGCGCGAAGGAGATCCAGATCAAGATGGCGCAGGGTGCAAAGCCCGGTGAAGGCGGAAACCTTCCTGCCAAGAAGGTCTATCCGTGGGTCGCGAAGACGAGATGTTCTACTCCCGGCGTCCAATTGATTTCACCACCGCCGCACCATGACATTTATTCCATCGAGGATCTGGCTCAGCTGATCTATGATCTGAAAAATGCAAACAGAGACGCCAGAATCTCCGTCAAGCTCGTCTCCGAGGCAGGCGTCGGCACGATCGCATCGGGCGTTGCCAAGGCGGGCGCACAGGTCGTTCTGATTTCAGGATACGACGGCGGCACGGGAGCCGCTCCCTACAGTTCCGTTCACAACGCGGGTCTTCCGTGGGAACTCGGCGTTGCGGAGACACATCAGTCACTGATTGAGAGCGGTCTGCGCTCGAGAGTCAGGATCGAGACGGACGGAAAACTTATGACAGGCAGGGATGTAGCCATCGCAGCGCTTCTGGGAGCGGAGGAGTTCGGATTTGCAACGGCTCCGCTGGTATCGCTCGGATGCATGATGATGCGCGTCTGCTCGAAAGATACCTGCCCGGTCGGAATCGCGACGCAGAATAAAAAGCTGAGGTCGAGATTTGCGGGGAAACCGGAGCATGTGATGAACTTCATGACATTTGTGGCCATGCAGCTCCGGGAAATCATGGCTGAACTCGGATTTAAGACCGTGGATGAAATGGTCGGAAGAACCGACTGCCTCCGGAAGCGTGACAGTTTTGAGCAGGAACATGCGCAGACGGTTTCATTTGCGGAAATCCTGAAAAAGGGATTCGCTGATGCGGAGGATAACCGTTTCGATCCGAAGAGAAGCTACGATTTCGGGCTCGAGAAGACACTCGATATGCGCTGCCTGCTGCCGTGGTTCGAGGAGCGTGAAAATGCCGGCTCCGCACAGATCTCGGTCGAGGTCAGCTCCACGGACAGAACATTCGGAACGATTCTTGGATCGGAAATAGTCAGAAGATACGGTAGCGGATGTGCGGATCTTCCTGAGGACAGATTTCTCATTAACTGCACCGGAGGAGGCGGACAGTCATTCGGAGCTTTCATTCCGCACGGTCTGACGATCCGGCTCGAAGGCGATGCAAATGACGGCTTCGGAAAAGGTCTCTCCGGCGGGACGCTGATTGTTAAGCCGCCGAAGGGCAGCCGGTTCAAGGCTTCCGAGAATATTATTGTCGGAAATGTCGCACTGTACGGGGCTACATCCGGGAAAGCCTATATATGCGGCGTCGCGGGCGAGCGTTTCTGCGTCAGAAATTCCGGCGCAACTGCCGTCGCAGAAGGCTGCGGTGACCATGGTCTCGAATATATGACAGGCGGAAGAGCAGTGATCCTGGGCAGCACCGGCAAGAATTTTGCCGCGGGCATGAGCGGGGGAATCGCTTACGTGCTGGATAGGAACCACAGTCTGTACCGGCGTGTGAATAAGGATATGGTCGAGCTCGAGGAGCTCAGGGACAAATATGATATCGCGGAGCTCAAGGAGATTCTCACGGATTATGTGAGGGCTACGGATTCCGGGCTCGGGAAGGAGATACTCGCGCATTTTGAGGAGGAGATCGCGTGCTTTAAGAAGGTCGTGCCGAGGGATTATCAGAGGATGATTCGGATGATCGGGAAGTATGAGGAGCAGGGGATTTCGAGGGAGAATGCGGAGCTCGAAGCTTTTAGAGAGTTGACGAGTGTGTCGGTGTGAGATAGGACAACTTATACTTCCCACGCGGAATTATTGGAACAGTCTCATCATAAAAAAATGCATCGTCGGGACGCTCCCGCTCGGTCTCGCTGGCAGCGGTACTAAGAATTTTTCGGCGCCGTTGGCTTGAAAAATTCAAGTACCGGCCGCTCGACGACGCCCTCCGATCGCATTTTTAATGATGTCGACTGTGCGATGAGAATGGAGTGGGAAGTATGAGTTGTCAGCTGGAAAAGTGCTGTGCGGTAGGAATGATGATTTGTGTTGTGAAGGCATAATGATAGATGGGTAGGTGAAGATATGGGAAAACAGACAGGATTTCTGGAGTACGAGAGAGTCGAAAACAATGAAGTCCCGGCGCGGGAGAGAATCCGGGGATATGAAGAATTTCACACATATTTGTCCGCCCCTGCCAGAAAGGAACAGGGGGCGAGATGCATGAACTGCGGCGTCCCGTTCTGCCAGTCGGCGATGCAGCTTTCCGGTATGGTCGTCGGCTGCCCGCTGCACAATCTGATTCCGGAGTGGAACGACTGCATCTACAGAGGACAGGACTCGCACGCGCTGGTAAGACTCTTAAAGACGAATCGGTTCCCGGAGTTCACCGGAAGGGTGTGTCCCGCGCTGTGCGAAAAAGCATGCATTTGCGGACAATATGATGACCCGGTCACCGTGAAGGACAACGAGCTGTATCTCATCGAGAACGGCTATAAGAAGGGCTGGATGAAGAGCAACTTCCCCGCCCGGGAGAGCGGAAGGAAGGTGGCAGTCGTAGGCAGCGGTCCGTCCGGCCTGTCCTGTGCGGATGCGCTGAGAAGACGCGGGCATTCGGTCACCGTTTATGAGCGGGAGGACAGAATCGGCGGACTTCTGATGTATGGTATTCCGAATATGAAGCTCGACAAGAGCGTGATTGCCAGAAGGCAGAAACTCATGGAGGAGGAAGGCATCGTATTTAAGACCGGGGTCAATGTAGGAGGGAAAAAATCCGTTTCCCGCCTCATGAGAGACTTTGATGCCGTCGTTCTGTGCTGCGGTGCGAAGCAGCCGAGACCACTGGCAGCGGAAGGTATTGAGGGAACAGAAGGGGTCTATTTTGCGGTCGATTTTCTGAAAGCGGCAACAAGAAATGTCCTCGGAATAGAAACGCTCCCGGAACAGTTCAACGCGAAGGACAGAGATGTTGTCATCGTGGGAGGCGGAGATACCGGGAACGATTGCATCGGAACAGTGATCCGCATGGGCTGCAAGTCAGTGACAGCTCTCGAGATGATGCCGAAGCCACCGGCAGAGAGAACGCCGAACAATCCGTGGCCCGAGTGGCCGAAGACTTTGCGGACCGACTACGGTCATCAGGAAGCGATAGAGGTTTTCGGCGGAGATCCGAGGATATTCAGTACGACTGTGAAGCAGGTCCGAAGCGCTGAAGGGAAGATATCGGAAATCGAGACAGTTCAAGTCAGATTCGAGGACAGAAAGCTCGTCGAGGTTCCCGGAACCGAGAGAACGCTTAAGTGCGATCTGTTGCTGATCGCGGCGGGGTTCATCGGGGCTGAGAAGACCGTTCCCGACTCATTCGGTCTTGAGATGACAGGCCGGGGCGTGGTGGCAACGCCGAAGGACAGGTATTCCACGAACATTCGGGGAGTATTTGCTGCGGGAGATATGAGAAGAGGACAGAGTCTGGTCGTGTGGGCTCTGGCTGAGGGCAGGGCGTGCGCGGCTGAGGTGGATGAGTATCTTATGATGTTGGTGGAGTAGAAGACGGTGCATTTTCGTGACTGCAGCTATGTGAGGTTAGCTAAGGTCAGACGGGGGTTATACATTTTCCTTGCCATGTTGATATAACGGGCTTTCCGGGCAGAAAACCGTTCATTAAGGTCAGACGGGGATGATACATTTTTCATTGTATCCCGGAATTAGTTCATCATGCGTTAAAAACGAGAAGTTTTCCACCTTAGCCTGAGCAATCAATAGGCGGTCAAAAGGATCATTATGCTCTTTGATGCTATCGGGTCTGGACAGAGTAGAAACGGACAGAATGTGTTTTTCGGCCAGACCCAAAGTATAGAATCCCGCTTCTTTACATGCCTCGGAAAAATCTTTTTCGCTGAAGGGGATTTCTCCCGGCCGTCTGGCGTGCTTTAACATAACTTCCCAGACAGATACTACACTGTAGTAAATAGTATTATCAGCGTCAAGTATCAGATCTCTTGCTTTGGCAGAAAGAAGCGGATCGTCATTCAGCGCCCAAATAGCTATGTGGGTGTCAAGAAGAATATTCATAGTGAACCTCCTGTCAGGATATCGGAAATCTCTTCATTATCAGAATCGAAATTTCCATAGATGTTAAACTTTCCTTTGGCAATTCCGATTCGATTGGATACAGGTACCTCATTGATTAGAGAGATTTTGGCAACGGGTTTTCCGTTGCGGGCAACCGTAATATAGTCTTCCTTTTTGGATTCTAACAGACGAATCAGTTTTGAAAACTCGGTTTTTGCTTCAAGAATGTTGACTTGCAACATGGTGCTCACCTCCATAATATGACCAGAATGACTAATCTGGTCTTTCTGACTAGAGTATATCTGTCCATGGCAGAAATATCAAATTAAATTTAAAGTAATATTTACTTTGGCGTTTACTGCGCCGGATTTGCGCCGCATCATGCGGCATATTTCCACTGCAAATCCGTGCGCATCCTCGCGGCGCGTTATTGTCAACGTCAAATTGCTTTTGACGACTTGTCATATATTTTTAGATAAAGTATGGAGAGAGGAAACATGGCAAAATATGTATTTGTAACCGGAGGCGTCGTCTCCGGCCTCGGAAAAGGAATAACAGCGGCATCTCTGGGCAGACTTCTGAAAATGCGCGGTTTCCGCGTCGCCTGCCAAAAACTCGATCCCTACATGAATGTGGATCCGGGAACGATGAGCCCGTTCCAGCACGGAGAAGTCTTCGTGACGGATGACGGTGCGGAGACAGATCTGGATCTCGGGCACTATGAGCGGTTCACCGACGAGAATCTGACGCGCTACTCGAATCTCACGAGCGGCAAAGTCTATTGGAACGTCCTGAATCGTGAGCGTAAGGGTGAATATCTCGGCCAGACGGTCCAGGTCATCCCGCATATCACGGACGAAATCAAACATTTTATCTATATGGGTGCGAAAAACTCGAGCGCCGACGTTCTTATCACCGAAATCGGCGGAACCATCGGCGACATTGAAGGTCAGCCTTTTATCGAAGCAATTCGCCAGATCTCATTGGAACAGGGGCAGAAGAACTGCCTCTTTATCCATGTTACGCTGGTGCCTTACTTGAGCGGTTCCAACGAGCATAAGTCTAAGCCGACGCAGCATTCTGTGAAGGAACTGCAGTCGCTCGGCATCCATCCGGATATTATTGTGACCCGTGTGGACAGGCCGCTGGAGCAGAGCATAAAAGACAAGATAGCGCTGTTCTGCAATGTTCAGAAGGACTGTGTCATCGAGAATAACACGATGGATTGTTTATACGAGGCTCCGCTGATGCTGCATAAACACGGGTTGGATACGGTGGTGTGCAGGGAGCTTGGGCTGGACATGCCGGAAGGAAAGTCCGGACTAGTGGATAAATCTGCCGATAAGATACCCGGCCTTGTGGAGTGGGAAGCCATGGTCGACCGGATCCATCATCCGGAATACCATACGACGATCGCGATAGTCGGGAAGTACGTCGGACTTCACGACTCATATCTTTCCGTGCGCGAGGCGCTTTACCACGGAGGATACGAGAATTCCGCCGACGTCGAAGTTCTCTGGGTCGATTCGGAGTACCTGACAGAAGAAAATGTTGACGCCGAGCTCTCACGCGCAGACGGAATCCTGGTTCCCGGCGGATTCGGTGACCGCGGCATTGAGGGGATGGTTTTAGCCTGCAGGTATGCGAGGGAGCGGAACATACCGTATTTGGGCATTTGCCTCGGAATGCAGATTTCCGTCATTGAATATGCAAGGAATGTGTTGGGGATTGCGGATGCGAACAGCCGCGAATTTGCAGAAGTCGGAGCGAACTGCGTTATCGACCTTATGGAAGAGCAGCTGACGGTCATTCGCAAAGGCGGTACTATGCGGCTCGGCGCGTATCCGTGCAAAGTTATGCCCGGGACGCTTCTTGAGAAGACTTACGGAGTGCCGGAAATTTCGGAGCGGCACAGACATCGTTTTGAGTACAACAACGAGTATCGTGAACGGCTGGTGGAGGCAGGTCTGTCCGTATGCGGAACTTCTCCGGACGGGCTGCTTGTCGAGGCGGTCGAGGTTCCCGCCAACAGGTTCCACATCGGCGTGCAGTTCCATCCCGAGTTCAAATCGAGACCGGACAGGGCTCATCCGCTTTTCCGGGAGTTTATTGCGGCATCGCTTGAGAGCTCTCCGACGGGAGGGTATCCGGCAGATAATGATTTCGGAGGCGGTATATGATATACAGCGGAAGAGCGAGAAAACTGATTATGTCCGACGGGAGCGAGTACTTCGGCCTTGGTTTCGGAGCGGACAGCGACAGTCGGGTCTGCGAGATTGTATTCAACACTTCTCCGGTCGGGTACCAGGAGATTCTGTCTGACCCTTCATACACAGATCAATTCGTAGTCATGGCTTACCCTCTGATCGGGAACTATGGGATCAATGATGACGATTATGAAACGAGACGCCCGACAATAGGCGGATTCATCGTCAGAGATTACAATGACTGCCCGTCCAATTTCAGAAGCAAAGCCTCGCTTTCCCAGGTCATGAAGAAACTTGGGATTCCGGGGATAACGGGACTTGATACAAGGGAA
This sequence comes from uncultured Lachnospiraceae bacterium, assembly GCA_902776305.1. GTDB lineage: Bacteria > Bacillota > Clostridia > Lachnospirales > Lachnospiraceae > Chordicoccus. The sequence goes on from CACYPS010000027.1 coordinate 60,404, forward strand.
ATCGTGCGCAAAATCCGTAGCCAGGGGACGCAGAAAGCTCTGATAACGGATGCAGAGCTGCCTCTTGAGGAGGGCCTGAGACTTCTCGGAGAGACGGTTCTGCCGACCGATGCGGTATCGAGGGTCAGCAGAAACTATCGTGAGAATTATATAGCCATGGATGCGAAGTATCACATTGCGGCGATTGATTTCGGCATGAAGGAAAATATCATCCGGTCCTTCCTGAAGTGTGGATGCAGTGTGACAGTTTACCCATGGAATGTCACGGCGGACGAGGTGATGCGGGACAGACCCGACGGCATATTTCTTTCAAATGGTCCCGGCGATCCGACCGATGTCCCTGAAGCGATAATGCTTGTGAGGGAACTGCGAGGCAAATATCCGATTTTCGGGATTTGCCTCGGTCACCAGATCATCTCGCTTGCCTGCGGCGCAGAGACTTACAAATTGAAATTCGGTCATCGCGGCGGCAATCATCCTGTCAAGGATCTTACATCCGGAAAAATACGGATCACTTCCCAGAATCACTCCTATGCGGTGGATGAGAGTACGCTTGCGGGCACCGGCCTGACCGTGACCCACAGGAACATTCTCGACGGTACGGTGGAGGGAGTGCGGTGCGCGAGAGACCGAATCTTCAGCGTGCAGTATCATCCGGAGAGTGCGCCGGGACCTCATGACAGTATGTATCTGTTTGAGGAGTTTTTGAAGCTCATGGAGAAGTGATGGGAGAATTCATGGCGATGAGCCGGAAAGTACGGAAGCAGGCGCCAAACCTGCTTCTACTTCCGTAAAGCAGGGGAAGAATTCAATGCCATAAGCTCTTGATTTACGGAAGTAATTAAGATTTTGACGGCTACTTCCGTAAAGCAGAGAAAGAATTGAGGAAAGAACATCATGCCGAAAAGAACAGATATACACAAAATCCTGGTCATAGGCTCCGGCCCGATCATCATCGGGCAGGCCGCCGAGTTTGACTACGCGGGCACACAGGCCTGCCTCGCGCTCAAAGAAGAGGGGTATGAAGTCATCCTGTGCAATTCCAACCCCGCCACTATCATGACGGACAAGTCTGTTGCAGACCGGGTATATATGGAACCGCTTAACCTTGAATATGTCGCGCGAATCATCCGCCGCGAGAGACCCGACGCGATTCTCCCCGGCATCGGCGGCCAGACAGGCCTCAATCTTGCCATGCAGCTTGAGAAAAAAGGCATCCTCGCCGAATGCAGATGTGAACTTCTCGGAACGGATTCCGCGAGTATAGAGATGGCCGAGGACCGTGAAGAGTTCAAGGCTCTCTGCGAGAGACTCGGCGAGCCGGTACTTCCTTCCATCGTGGTCCGCAGCATGGAAGAAGGCCGTGCTGCCGCGCAGGAAATCGGATATCCGGTCGTCCTCCGTCCGGCCTTCACGCTGGGCGGAACCGGCGGTGGATTTGCCGACAGTCAGGCGGAGCTTGAGGAGTTGCTGAAAGCCGGGCTTGAACTTTCTCCGGTTAGTGAGGTCCTCGTCGAAAAGAGTGTCAAGGGCTACAAGGAGATCGAGTACGAAGTAATCCGCGACGCAAATGATACCGCCATCACCGTCTGCAACATGGAAAATCTGGACCCCGTCGGTATTCACACCGGCGATTCCATCGTCGTGTGTCCCTCGCAGACGCTGACGGACAGGGAATATCATATGCTGCGCGACAGTGCGCTGAAGATAATCCGTGCCCTCAAAGTGGAAGGAGGCTGCAATGTCCAGTTCGCACTCGACCCGAATTCGTTCCAATACTATCTGATTGAGGTCAATCCCAGGGTCTCCCGTTCCTCCGCACTTGCATCCAAGGCGTCCGGATATCCGATTGCACGCGTATCCGCCAAAATCAGTGTGGGTCTCACCTTGGAAGAGATCCCTCTTGCAAATACTCCCGCCTGTTTCGAACCCGCTCTCGACTATATTGTCACGAAGATGCCGAGGTTCCCATTTGACAAATTCACGGATGCCGACCAGTCCCTCGGAACGCAGATGAAAGCCACCGGCGAGACCATGAGCGTCGGGAGATGCTTTGAGGAGAGTCTGCTCAAGGCGGTGAGGTCGCTGGAGAGTGGGGCGGTGCATTTGCATCTTGAAAAATATGATGAGGCGTCGGAAGACGAGCTTTGGGAAGATATCATGAAAGGCTCCGGTGACCGTATTTACGCAATCGCGGAGATGATACGCAGGAGCTGCCGTGATAAGAAAACCGCTTTGCGGACTGTGTCGAGTGATAGTTACGGCGGAGATGATAAAAATGACGGACATGATGTAGTCTTCCGGGATAGCGGATTACAGGCAGCCGGAAGCGCTTGCAGCAGTAAACCGGGAGAAGCAGAGGCTGCTTCCTGCATAGAAAATATCGCTCTGCGCACCGGCATCGACCGCTTTTTCCTCGATAAGATCGCAAATATCATCGAATCGGAAAATATCCTGAGCTCTCACATATATGACTGCAACGCGCTTTTTAAAGCTAAGCAAATGGGCTTCTCCGATGCCGCTATCGCCGGACTTTGGGGGGTATCCGAGGAGGAGATATTTGAGATTCGCAGGAGAGAGGGAATTTTCCCCGTTTACAAGATGATTGACACCTGTGCCTCCGAGTTCGAGAGCTACGTCCCGTATTTCTATTCGACGTATGAGGGAAGGGGTTGCGGTTCTCATACGGAAACCGTACAGTATGACGGTTCCCGCGAGAGTATTCGCGTAAGAGGCGAAAACGAATCCATCGTCTCCGACAAACCCAAGGTCATCGTGCTCGGTGCCGGTCCGATTCGAATCGGGCAGGGTGTGGAATTTGACTACTCAACCGTGCATGCGGTCCAGACCATCAAAAATGCCGGCTATGAAGCTATCGTAATCAACAACAATCCGGAGACCGTCTCGACCGACTACACGACCTCGGACAAGCTTTACTTTGAGCCGCTTTGCGTCGAAGATGTGATGAATATCATCGAACTTGAAAAACCGGAAGGCGTGATTGCTACACTGGGAGGGCAGACTGCGGTTAATCTCGCGGAACCGCTCGAGAGGCGGGGTGTAAAGCTTATCGGAACCGACTGCGAGGCAATCAGGAGAGCCGAGGACAGAGACTGCTTTGAGAAACTTCTCGTAGATCTTGATATCCCGGAGCCGAAGGGATGTGCCGTAACCGATATCGAGGAGGGCGTCAAAGCGGCCGCTTCAATCGGATACCCGGTTCTTGTCAGACCGAGCTTCGTGCTTGGCGGAAGGGCTATGCAGATCGTTTCCAAGGAGAAAGATTTGAGACATTATCTGCGGACCGCTGTCGAGATCGATGAGGATAAGCCGGTTCTCGTTGACCGTTATATCAGCGGGAAGGAACTCGAGGTCGACGCGATCTGTGACGGGACGGATGTGTTCATCCCGGGTATTATGGAGCTCGTGGAGAGGACGGGAATTCATTCGGGAGACTCTATCAGCGTCTATCCGACTTTCAGCGTCTCGCAAAGGGTACAGGATACCATCAGGGATTATACGAGAAGATTGGGACTCGGCATCGGTATTAAAGGGCTTTTTAATATTCAGTTCATCGTAGATCAAAATGAAGAGGTTTATATTATAGAGGTGAATCCGAGGTCTTCCAGGACGGTTCCGTTCCTTTCGAAGGCGACCGGGTTCCCGCTGCCGGATATTGCGACCAGAGTAAGTCTGGGAATATCTTTGAGGGAGCAGGGGATAGTGGGTTTCGGAGACGGAGTGGTGCAGACAGGAATGGATTCCGCTCATGGTGTAGAAATTCAGAAAGATGAACCTGAGAAAACAGAATGCATTTTCGGATCCGGTACTATGAGCAGGAACAATGATCCGGATATCACAGGTTTGCGCTCTGCAACAGATAAGAAGTGGTTCGTGAAGGTGCCGGTATTTTCATTCTCAAAATTGTCCGGAATGGACGCATATCTCTCGCCTGAGATGAAGTCCACCGGAGAAGCCATAGGATATGATGAGAGACTCCACCGCGCTATGTACAAAGCGCTCGTGGCGGCGGGAATCAACATTCAGAATTACGGGACCGTCATTTTTACACTCGCGGACGAGGACAAGGAGGAGGCACTTCCGCTCGCAAAACGGTTCTATGACCTGGGTTTCAATCTCGAGGCGACGACAATGACTGCGGAATATATGAGAGATCACGGAGTCAGAGTCAGGCTGCGCAGGAAGTTGAGCGAGGGGAGTACGGAGATTCTGGATTCCATCCGGGCAGGCTATGTGAGTTATGTGGTAAACACGCGTGCTATTTTGTCCGGGGTTCACTACGAGGACGGGGTGGCTATCCGAAAGTGTGCGAGTGAGCACAGGGTTACGATGTTTACTTCGCTGGATACGGTGAGGGTGTTGCTTGACGTGCTGGAGGAGATGACGATAGGGGTGAGCCCTATTTAATCTCTGACGCAGAATTCTCGTGAGTTTAGATGAATATGCAAAATGAAACTTGTCTCAGACAAGGAATACAAACTCGCGTCAGAGTTTAAATGCCTCAGCTACACAATGCTCCACTGGAGCATTGTTACGCATGCTTAGGCACGGCGGATTGCAGCCGCGCATTAAGGAAGGTGCTTTGCACCATGTGCGGCGCGGCAAGAACGCTGAGGCGTCTTTGATAAATTGACCGGATAATATACTTTATATTCCACAGAGATGTGGAAAAGTGTCCGAAAGGGCACAGGAGGGATACACGAAAGCGTAAAGCGGTTGGCCATCATTCTCCGAAAGGGGGTGAAGCTTATGCCTATTACTCTGACATTCCATGTGTTTGGATATACCATCACAGTGAGAATCAAGACGAAAAGCGACAACCGCCACTCTGGCAAGTGACGGTTGTGAATAAAAATAACCTAATCTTTTAGCTGAGGCCAACCGCTTTTCGCTGTGTCCCTCTTTCATTTACCATTATATTGATAAAAATAAGTTCCGTCAAGATGTCGGGAAAGGCAAAATGACTTCCTCAGATTGGCTTCCTCAGATTGTCAGTCTTTTTTGCTCGACGATATAGTATAATATTCTTAAATTCAAGGAGAATAGGCAAGGATTCTCGGTAATTCAATTGCCGAGAGGAATTGCCCCTTTTTTATCCATTAATATGAACAAATGTTTGCAAACATATGTTTGGCATGATATAATAGATGTATGAAAACAAATATTGTTAGATACAGGACCTGTGTGTGTAATATTAACTACCATGTGGTATGGTGCGTGAAGTACCGTCGTAA
>CACYPS010000028.1 GCA_902776305.1 uncultured Lachnospiraceae bacterium
CGGTATCTTCTCTGTTGCCGAATAATCGCTGTCTTTTTTCATATAAGTAAGATATTTGACAGCCTTTCTCGCCCTATATAAGACATCCTGCCTCACAGAGGCCAGTGTTGGTCTTACATTTTTACAATCTACAATGTCATCAAATCCTATCACCCAGATATCATCCGGTACTCTGTATCCATAGTCCATCAGAAAGTATAGAAGCTCTATCGCGTAATAATCAGATGCCGCAAATACAGCGCCATAGCCTGCGAATTCTATTTTTCTGTCAGCATAATATTTTTTTCGCTCTTCCTTATGCATAGGTATTTCCCAAAAATCCGCTCTCCCTTCAAGCCCATCACACAGTCCTGTATATCTGTCAAAATCAGGGCTCAGCCTGTTGTCAGCTACAAAGAGCACTCGTAATCATCCAACACCAGGTTACATATATTTCTGTCATTCTCAAAAAAACCGTCATACACAACAAATGGTATACGAATCCGGTCCCTGAGAACCTGATACTCATCTGCACAGAATCCCAGAAGGATCATGCCATCCATATTCCACATTGATGAAAAAGACACTGTATCCATGATATCTTTTGCTTTCTTTAGCATCAGAAAATATCCCGCCTTTTCAATCTCATCCGACAGTGAATTGATGGCAGCACTGACAAAAGGGTCAATATAACCCATTTCGCGGAGTTTCTCCTGAACCCGGCGCACAGTACCATCAGAGATTTTTTTGGTTTTACCATGTATTACATTGGACACCGTTGCAGTACTTAACCCCAATGCATCAGCCACATCCACTATCCTTACTTTATTTTCATCCCACATATTCTTCCTCACTCAATGGTATTCATCCATTTTCTGCTCTTGAACATGAATATTGAAATTATGAACCTTACCAGTTCTTCCTGTGACAGAATAAAATACACCCACACAATGGGCAGTTTGAATACAAGACCTGTCAAAAGAGCAAGCGGCACTCCGATCAGCCAAGTGCCAAGCATATCTATCATCATGATGTACTTTGTTCTGCCGCCACTGCGTATGATGCCTCCTCCAAGTATCATGTTCTGAACCTTTATCGGCATAAGTACTGCAAAAGCGGTTAGAAGAGCCAAGCCGATGGTTCTTACATCATCCGCCACGTTAAACAAATGCACATAAGGAGCTTTTAATACTATTATTGTTACTGACAGTATGATGCTGCCAGCGAAACCATACACGCATAGCTTTTTTGATTCCTGATATGCTTTATCATACTCCCTTTCACCAAGACGCTTTCCTACAAGTATTCCTGCAGCCTGGGCAATTCCGCTAAGTGCCCCAATAGTAAGTCCCTGAACCGAACCTGTAAGTGACATTCCGGCAAGTTCGTCTGTGCTCATATGACCATATACAAAGGTATTGATGCTCTGACCAAGAGACCACAGAAATTCATTTAATACAACAGGTATAAGCATGGACAGATACTGCCAGAATCTTTCTTTTCCCAGAGAAACCGAGAAGCCAATCCTGCCATACAGGGCAAAAAACATCACGGTGATCAGGACAGCACCTGCTATCTGGGAAATAACGCTGGCTAAGGCTGCGCCCCTGACTCCAAGCATCGGCATACCAAAGTTTCCGAATATCAGACAATAGTTGAGACCTGTATTAATTATCGCAGACATAACCCCCGCATATAATGGCCATGAGGATTTTCCTCTGCATCTTATGGCAACACCACAAATATTGCTTATACCAAGCGGAATGAATGTCCACCCTATTATTCCCAGATATGAGCTTCCTTCATTAATGACACTCACATCATCAGTAAACATCTTGATGAACTGTAAAGAAAACACCGTTGACAGAAAAAAGAACGCTATTCCTGTCAGTAGCATTACAAGAAAATTCACACAGATACTTCTTTCCTCAGTCTCCCTGTCATTTTTCCCAATATACTGGGATATCATGATTCCTGCTATAGTGCCTATTGCACCGACAACAAATGAATAGATAAATCCGGGCTTCCCTGCTATCTCTACTGCAGCTATACTCTTTTCCCCAAGCTGTCCCACCATTATCTGATCTATCATGGAAAAAGACGACTGGAGCATTGACTGAAGTGCGACCGGTATCGCTATACTTATTACCTTTTTTCCAAAAGACTCCTTCATAAAAACCCCCTTATCATTTGATTAAATGATAAGAGAAATATCCAGTCCTCACATGAACTCCCTTGTCCAAAAGAAGTATTCTGTCTGTTGATTATTGGTAAATCATAACCTTTTTCAAATTCATCCGGATAATTTACCTCATGGTATTCCGTAGTTCATATTTCACAACCGGGCAGACTCAATTCCTGCTCTGTAACATCATTTGATAATATTCTGAAAGTACCATCATCAAATGGCTTTACAACTATTTTTGAATTAACTCGATATCCAACAGAAAGTATCATATCAAGATTATAAATCTTTGGTTTTCTTCCTCCGGAACTTTTGTCGGAAAAACCGACAGAAGTCTCATCAAGCTTTCCTGAGCTAAGAATATTGCTAATATGCTCACTTACCACAGCATGCTTAACATCAAATAACTGCTCGATTTGTTTCTGTGTTAGCCAAACTGTTTCTTGCTCAGGACTTATCTGCACCTATATCTCTGTATTTCCGTCTGTAAATAAAACTATTTCATTCTTTGCCATTAACTTCCCCTCTCCCCTTCATCATCTTCTCATATTCAAGCTGATAAGCGATTCCTCTAAAGTACGAACCGGTATACCAGTGTGAATCGAAAACTCTTTTCTTGTTTCTCCCGTGCTCTCTCTTAATTGCTTAATATGGTATATAATAAGGGCATATGTTTATAATCACCAGAGTATCTCACCTTATCCAATGTGGCGCTATCTGCTACTAAATGTACTGAGGGAGTGAGAGGTGGAGACAACTATAATATAATTATGCAGATATCCTGCATAAAGTGCAAATATGCGAAAATATTGCATATTATCTTTTAATGTGATGATGGGGATGAGCAAACATGGATACAAGGTTAATCTCTTCTATAAGAATACTTCCGAGTTCTAAAACGACATTTAAAACAGAAGTGGATTTTAGGTTTTTCATCGAAAACACTGTGATTAATCGTGGCGGATACTATTATTTTCCAAACACAATGATGAAATGCCCAATAAATTCTCTTGTTTTGTTTCAGTACTGCGCTAAAATTCGTGCGATGGGAATTCTCATAGACCGAGATAAAGAGAGAGGCGTTAATGAGCAAGGTGATGAATACGCCGGATATTATAGGTTTGATATTCATTCCCTTAAATATCTGGATGTTCCAATAGATAAAGACATGTTGCAATCGGTCTATCCCGAGTTTTCCGGGTTCAACCAAACAAAGCAAATCATTGCATTAGAATACCTTTACCCAATTATTGATCTGTTAGGAAGAACTAATAATATCAGTATTTTCCAAAATATCACTGGCAATGACATTGGCTGAATTGCATATAACTGATTCTGTGAAATGTTCATGATATGAATTAGAAATGAGGCGCATATATGAATAGTGAAGACTTTATTATCAAACTGAATAATATGCTTCCAGCTGATTTTGAAGCAAAGAAATTCAACGGCATGCCAAGAATACATATCAAATGTAATCATTTTGGATTTGCCGTAATTGATTTGAGGAGGAAGAGCTATCATCTATTCGTTCTCGAAGGAATGTTCACCGCTATTGGGATCCAAGAATATGAGCAAATATCCAACATGCGTAACAAAACAAATTGCATTAAAAATATCCCATACGAGGATACTATGGTTTTGAATAAGCTGATTAAATATGTTAGCGACGACCCTTCTGTTGTTGAAACCTTAGCGGTTCAATCGTATTAAATACGGACAGGTCACCATGAATTCCTCTCCATTTATTGCCAAAATAATGACAGCACTTGCCGCCGAACAAGTGCTGTCTGTTTTCTTGAAGCTTATTTATCTTACTCCTATGGCAAGATTTAATGCCGCCTTGTCAGAATGCCTTCCAGTCCCGCATGAAACGCTTTAGAATGTTATCTTACTTGCCATTTCAGAAACTTTTCTTTTTCTTTCTTCTTCCTGTTGTTGTGCTTTTTCACGCGCTTCATTTTCTCTTTGTAAATACTCACGTTCTTTTTGATTAGCAATTTCTACGCACAATAACAAAGTATCTCTATGATACTTCTGCACCTCTTCAAGTGTCGTTCCATTAAGCAGTATTTTATCATTCTGTACTGAAGCTATTTGGGATCTGTGCATTGAGGTAAATCTAGGCGGGTACTCCCAAGTTTGAATAAAGACTTTTTTCCAAATTTCACTCGGACGTCTCGACAGCCTGAAGGGAACACAATATAATGCGCAACCTCGAGTTCCATCATTTCGCGGTGCTGTCACTTCATTTTCAATAACTCCTATAATGTAAATATCATCTGGATTCTCTCGTTTCACATAGTGTGTGACTTCTTTCGGCAAGTTTCCTATTAAAGGTTTTTTCTTTTGTCCAAATATTCCCTGCAGAACTAAATCCTCAATATCGGAATAGGTAAGGCTATTTGCTTGAGATAAATCTATGTATTTCTTTCCAAGTAAACAAATTGGAATACTTGTATTATCAGTTCCTTTTCTTAAGATCGGTATAAATTTATTTTCTTTCCCTTTCGTTAATTCGGAAGAAATTATGTGTTCCTCGTATCCAACTCCTCCTTCACGTTTATCAGCTTTCTCTTTATATCTTTCCGTACATATTATTAGAACTTTATCTGCTTTACTGACCGCAACCTCCATAAAATGAGGTAGTCTATCTCCAGGTTCCGTATCATAATCATCCAAAATAGCATTAATCCCGTTATTAAGAAGAATGTCTGCCAATGATTTCACCCATTCCTTATGTGCGTCATTATCCCAAGAATATGAAATAAATACATTTGGTTTATCATTACTCCATTCAATCATAAATGTCTATCATGACCTCCATTCAAATTCATCGTAGTTTATACTGTTCAGATAGCAGATTTGGTATACTATTCCACTTTCCTAATGAATATTTCTCTGTCAGAATACCTGTTTCGATACTAGGTGAATCATTCCATAGAATCGGGATTGTATTGACAACATCTCGTAGCTCTTCAGTATCAATCATGTCCCTGACATTTTTCGCCATATAATAATCTTCCCCATATAAAAATACTATGTAGTTTATCACCCCGAGTTTTGCTTCTTCATCTAACTTCTTAAATTGTTTTCGGAATTTTCTATATCGTTTGTCTCCTTCTTCAACGAAAAGCATTACTGCTGTTTTGCTAAGCAGCGGGAAAACACAAATGTGGATATCTGTAATTTTGTAGTTCAAATCCTTATTAAAAACATCATTTATTACCCCGTCGCCAAGATCAATTGAGAGAGCTATCGGCGCCTGAAATGCAATTGGAACTACATACTCTAGTAGTTTATAATAAAACAAATAATACCCTTTTTTTCCAGTATTTAAAACTCTTTTTGCTTGCTCGAAACTATCTTGGTATGCAATTAAATCTGTTTTATATACTTGCAATTTGGTAATTACTTCATATAAGTCACTGAGATTACTGATTTCAAAATCACTACCCTGCGTCATGAGACGTTCCAACATAGATATTTCTATCTCTTTTTTATGAATGAACTTTATATAGTTCTTCATTGCTATTTGTGCCATCATTTTCTGTGTAGGAATTGCTTCATCCAAATAATTAGCTGGATTTTCATACTCGCGAAAAAGCATTTGATCACATTCTCTGCATATTATGCTAAATGTTCCAGCTTCACCAATTCCTATCGTATGTTTTCCAATTGACACACCCATATCTGGAAGTCCCATTATCGAATTAATGCCCGTAACCATGCCTTTTTCTTCGATATTCTCCAAACAAAATCTCGGAATACTATGAGACTTACAATAACTTGTTACTGGTTTTCCACAATAATAACACGTGCCAGATTTATTCAATTGTCTAATTTCTTTTATATTCTTCGATAATGCTTTGTTTCTTTCAATCTTGTCCGAGGGATTGATGTTCTTTAAATAATCTCTATCTATGTTTCTATCTAGATTTTGAAACTTATACATTATTTCTCCTGTATAGATATTCCAATTTACAGCCTCTTCTTCAACCTTTTATAATCAATCTATAATACCAAAAATAATAAATGTTTGAAACCATTCTCTTTATTTCCGAATCTCGATGAATAAACTCTGTATATGTAATCCTAAATATTCTCCTTGATCATGAGGAGACTACTATGTTTTCCACGAGGTTTTTTCCAACAAAATCGCTGAATGTGAACTCGTCAATTTTAGAAATTCTCTGTAACCATTTCAACTTTCCTGAATCTATGGTAATTTACAGTACTAATTGGGATATGCGTTGTTTGTGGATGCATACTTAAGAAAACTGGCGAAATTCGGCTTCCTTGCATTTATAGGCTCTCTTATTATGACACCCCTCTTTCCTCACTCATCACATGACCTATCAACCCCCTTCACCTGCTCTTTTTTTCCCGGCTGACTTTTCAGCCACTCCTTATTAATCTCCAATCTCTGATGGATAGATTTTCTTTCACCCTTAAATGATGGAGGTTTTGTCGCTCTCGCTGCATCCGGTAATGTCTTGGAAGCTGTTATCGCTGAAGCAGTATTGCTCAGATTTCTGTCTTTTACAACAGGTACCGTCTGCATCGCCTCTACCTGTTCAGGTGCCCTCTCCTGCAGACTGCAAAAGCTCTGCAAGTGCGGCAGCACATGCTCCTGAATATCCGTCAGGGCTGACACAAAAGCGTCAAGCGCCCCCTGTCCCTGATTTCTTTTGTAAGTAAGCCAGTTAGGATCGGTAAGTCGGTCTTCGACCTGCCTGTTCATGCTGTCAATAAATCCGCCATTTCCCAGACCGATATTTAGACTGTCTTTGAGCGTCTTCATTTTCCCGTCTTCCGGATAATAAACCGTGAATTGCAGCATACACGTTTCCATAGCATTCTCACCTTTTTCGGCATTCTGCGCACTCCATTCATGATCCATGTCTGCAACTGCCTTATCAAATTCATTGATTGGCAAATATTTTTCATTGACGAACCTATCTGACTCGCAGTAATTGACACATACCATAGGAATCCTGTCATCTGACACATGCGGATCAAATGCCGCCAGCTTCTCTTTCAGCCTGTCTGCCTCCGTCGCCAGACTTCCGCCCTCTCTGATTACATCATCAAGAAATGACGCATAATGCCTCACGCCGCCGGTGTACAGCCTGTATGTAATGTCGAGTACGAGATCCTCGCTCCCATTAAGACGATCCTGATAATCATAGGGATCAAAATCATGAGCAAGGCGGTCAAGCCTGACAGCAAGTTCCTCCGCTGTCAGTGCAGTGTCTTCCGCTTCCTTTTCATAGCGTGGCATCTTATACCGGAACTCCGAAAGTTCTTCTCTAATCAAACGCAAGGCCTCCCGCACAACCGGTTTCTCTGCCAAGCCGGTCACATAATCCAGCGAATTGCCACAGACAACCTCTTTTGACACAAGACTACATTCGGAATTGTTGTAAATATCTCCTGCCTTTCCGTGGTAGATGATTCCCATTCCATTGCCAAGGTACTTCTTTCTTGGGTCATCCAGTATCTCACGATATTTCTCTGCAGCTGATCTGACATCCGGAAACGTATAATATGTCCCCAGGTCATGATACTCGTCACATTCTGCTACATAATATTCCACATACGGTGCCTCCGGCTGACTGCTTTCACTTACATGTCCGTTCTTACTCTCAGGCTCTTTTTTTCCGGTACCTTCCGGATACCTCTGCGGCTTCTGCTTAGCGTCATTTGACTGATTCATTCGTTTAGCAGCCTTCGCTATTTCTTCCTGCTCCACTTCTTCAACCTTTTCCATGAATCCCTCTACATCTGGAATTCTGTCAGATATTTGAACGCCGGCATCTATGAGAATTTCGCGGACGGCAGTATCAAGCGACTGATTTTCATTTGTAATGATCCCCCCGTCAAGCAGCCTGTAATTCACGTCATAGAAAGTGTAATCAAATCCTTCATCTGATGTCTGAATCTGCAGATACTTGTCCGGTTTATCACCAATGAGGCTGTAAACCCGCTCTTCTTCCAGATTCAGGAAATCCGGAACTTCCCGGAACCCGAACGAATCAACATAGTGGGCCACATTCCCGCCATCAGTATGAAGAACGACAATATCGCTGACGGAAAGGGAATGCCCCTTAAAATCCTCCGGATGATAAAGATTGAACTTCTCATAGAGGGTGTCGAGTGTCTCATCTGCTCCCAGGATCCAGCTGTAGACAAGCTGATAGTCTTCTCTCAAAACTTTCATCCCGTTCTTTTCTACAAAATCCATGGACATGAATGCGTATTCCTCTGCCCTCGTCCCATCCGCTATCTGATAAATTCCGTAGCGGTCTTCAGCACCGCTTAAAAGCGCTGCCTCCATTTCATATTCTCTTAACTGTTCGTTTCTGTTTGCCATAAATCCTCCTTATAAACGGGCAATCAGACAGAAACAGTCCAACTGCCCGGTCTGTTCTCATATATTCATTAAAGACTCGGCTGAGGTTTCAGCATTATCCCCGGTCCGGTCCTGACCTTATCCACACTCTCTTTAAAGTCCTTCAGTCTGTCATGGATCGATGGTCTGCTTTTTTCCGGCTCTGCGTTTTCTTCCGGTTCAAGATCTCCAGAACCTCGTTCATCAAGATTTAGGATTGCATTCAGTTCCTGAAGTCTTGCTATCTTCTCTTTTAATTCCGCCTCTTTCGGGAATGGCTTCCCTGATTCTGCTTTTGCGTCTTCAAGCTGCTGACGTACCGTTGAAAGCTTCTGCCTTGCATCTGATTCCCTCTGTGCAAGGTTAGCCAGCGCATTATTAATCCTCTGGATATTACCGGAACCGTCATTCCCGATGTGGATAGTCGTAGAGGCCTCGTTCTTTAATGTCAGCGTGAATTCCTTCATCATCGCATCGAAACGGATTTTCATGTGGAATCCCTGATAATACCCAGCATCCGACACTATATCCGTCTCTTTCATCGCACGGCAGGCCGCTATGATTGCAGCTCCTGCCTCTTTTTTATCTGTGTAAACCTTTCCCCCGACCTCCATTACGAATTTCTCCGGATCCGTGATCTTATTTGCCTCGTAGTTCCTCACATCTGCTTCAAGTGCTTTAATTTCGCTTTCAAGAGCCGCGATCTGTTTCGGATAGACCTTTGCGATATTATCTTCCAGGCGGTACTGATTACTGGTATGATTGGCTTTCAAGAGTTTCAGTTTTGCCACTTGTATATCAAGGTCCATCTTTTCCTTGATCTGCGGGTTGTTCGTAGCCAGAGCCTTCACCTCAGCCGCAGAAAGCTCCGCAGCGTCCACATCTTCACAGCTTCTCACCGGTGATTTGGATGTCATGATCTGAGAAATGAACTTCTGCTTGTTCTCAATGATCTGCCAGGAATATGCGTCAAATGTCCCTTCCGTCACATACCGGAATATGTGTACCTTTGCATTGCCGTTCCCCTGTCTCAAAATTCGGCCCTCCTGCTGTTCAATGTCCGCAGGTTTCCAGGGCACATCAAGATGATGGAGAGCAATAAGCCGGTCCTGCACGTTGGTTCCTGCGCCCATTTTTGCAGTGGAACCGAGAAGAAAACGGACCTGCCCGCTTCTGACTTTGCTGAACAGTTCCGCCTTTTTCATGTCTGTATTTGCCTCATGGATGAATGCTATTTCCTGTTCAGGAACGCCTTTCGCCATCAGTTTGCTTTTCAGGTCATCGTACACATTGAATTGCCCATCCCCCTTCGGAGTCGAAAGATCACAGAAAATGAGCTGCGCCGACCTCTTATCCGCCGTTTCTTTCCAAATCTCATAGCTCTTCTCCACGCAGGCCGCAATCTTGCTGTTCTCGGCATCCTCCAACATATCGTTGATAAGACGCTGGTCGAGTGCCAGTTTTCTTCCGTCATTTGTGATCTTAAGCATGTTGTCAATCGAGGCATCAACACTGCCCCGTCTGACTGTCTCTGCACGCTCTCCGAGGCTTGCCACAATCTCCTTCTGCTGTTCGGTGGGTTTCAGCACAACATTTTCATACTCGGCCTCCGGTACGGGGAGGTTCAGCATATCCGAAGTCTGGATATCTGCAACTTCCTTAAAAAGGGACATCAGCTCCGGGATATTAAAGAAGCGGGCAAATCGTGTTTTTGCCCGGTATCCCGTCCCCTCCGGAGCCAGTTCGATACTCGTCACGGTCTCCCCGAAATTTGCTGCCCATGAATCAAAATGAGCCAGCCCCATTTTCTGAAGCTGGCTGTACTGCAGGTATCTCTGCACGGTATAGAGTTCTGTCATGCTGTTGGAGATCGGGGTTCCGGTCGCAAATGTAATTCCCCTTCCTCCCGTCTTCTCATCCATATAGCGGCATTTGTTGAACATGTCGGTGGACTTCTGCGCCTCAGTCTGCGATATGCCGGCAATATTGCGCATTTTTGTATACAAAAACAAATTTTTGAACGCGTGACTTTCGTCCACAAAAAGTCTGTCTACGCCCAATTCCTCAAAAGTCACAACGTTATCTTTTCGTTCTTTACTGTTTAGCTTATCCAGTCTCGCCTCCAGTGAACGCCTCGTTTTCTCCATCTGCTTAATGGTATAGCGTCCGCCTTCCTCCCATTTAGCCTCCTGTATATGCTCCGCAAGCTCATTGATCTGGTCTTCAAGCATTCTGATCTGCCTCTCCTCGGAAAGCGGTATACGCTCAAACTGAGAATGACCGATGATGACGGCATCATATGTCCCCATCGCAATGCGGGAACAGAACTTCTTGCGGTTCGCAGGCTCAAAATCTTTCTTGGTTGCGACAAGGATATTTGCACCGGGATACAGCTTCAGGAAGTCAGCCCCCCACTGTTCCGTCAGATGATTCGGAACGACAAACAGCGGCTTCTGGCATAATCCCAGTCGCTTAGCCTCCATCGCACAGGCTGCCATTTCGAATGTTTTGCCGGCCCCGACGCAATGGGCCAGAAGTGTGTTCCCGCCATAAAGCTGATGGGCAACTGCATTCTTCTGATGCGGCTTCAGAGATATTTCCGGATTCATTCCGGGAAAAGTCAGGTGGCTCCCGTCATACTCTCGGGGACGGATGGAATTAAATGTCCGGTTATAAATACCGCAGAGAAGCTCACGCCTCTCCGGATCCTTAAAGACCCATTCCTTGAAGGCTTCCTTTATCGCTTCCTGTTTCTGCGAGGCGAGCATGGTCTCCTTCTTATTCAGGACACGCTTCTCCTTTCCATCTACCTGCACCAGATCATAAATCCGGATATCCTTCAGATTCAGGGTGTCTTCAATGATCTTATAGGCATTCACCCGTCCGGTTCCGTAAGTCGCGGTTGCAAGGATATTGTTATAGCTGTCATCGTTCTTTCCCTTCACATTCCACAGTCCGTTCACCTCGGAATATTGGACGTCTATATAGCGGCCGATCAGATAGTACGGGGTCCTGAGAAGTTCTGTCATGAAATCTCTGTAAATCCTCGGCGGAACCCAGGTCGCTCCGAGCCTCACATCGATCTCTGAAGCATCCAGTTCCTTTGGCTGTACTTTTTCGAGAGCCGACACGTTTATCTTATATTTCGGGTCCGTTTCCGCATATCTCCTTGCCGTCTCCAGCTTTTCTCTAACATTTCCAGAGAGATATTCGTCGGCATTCTGCCATTCCTGCGACACCGGTTCAATAAAAATTACGCCGCGTAATTCTTCCGTTACTTTTTCCTCCGTTTTTCCTGTCAGCTCCGCCATATAAGGGATATCAACCCTTGCCTTCTCGTTAAGCGACAAAGCCAATGCTTCCGAAGCCGTTTCCACGCTTGTGACCGGAACCGCTTTCTTGATTGTGCGCTTATAGAACATCTGGGCTTTTTCCCGGAGCCTTCCGTCCTCGTCCAAGTCTTCAAGGGAACAGAGCAGGCAGTAAGATGAATCCTCCGAGAATGCACGTTTATTTGCATTGTTGCCGATTACGCCGTACTTCTCCGTATATGTGTCATAAAGCGTATTCAGCCGTCCCTGTTCTGCCTTGATAGCCTCTTCCGTTGTGTTTTCATCCATTTGAAGATTGATCAGATTACGCACACAGTCCCTGATCCCCACGAGTCCCTTCACCCTCTCAGACGTAGCTGCCGGAAGCCGCATGAGGTTCATAACAGAGTTCACACGGTAGTAGACCTGATCGTCAATGACTGTATAGCTGAAATTCCGGACAGCAGGATCAGCGGGAATGCTGATCTCCTCCTCATCCAATTCTGTCTCAGCATCAACAGCCGGAACCATCGTCCCCTCTATATGTGTCACAGCTTCCGAAAGCAGACTTCGAAGCTCCACGCCCTCATTCGGGATACAGGCAGTTTCCATTCCGAACGGTCCGGATACCTCTTTCATCTGTCCGAGAATCATCTCCGGATGTCTGACGAAGTATCTGTTCATGGATATGCCGTTTGGATCAACAGCCGTTTCCACCCACTCCGGAATATCCAGCGTAACGGAATCCCTTTTCTGTAAAAACAGGATATCGGATGTGACTTCTGTGCCGGCATTTGCCTTGAATGCATTATTCGGAAGACGAATCGCGCCGAGCAATTCCGCCCTCTCCGCAAGATATCGCCTTACTTCCGGGGAAGTCTTGTCCATCGTTCCTTTTGAAGTAATAAAAGCAGCAACGCCTCCCGGCCTTAGCTGATCGATCGTTTTCGCCAGAAAATAGTCATGGATCATAAATCCCTGACGGTCATAATTCTTGTCCGATACACGATAATTGCCAAACGGTACATTTCCGATTGCAACATCAAAGAAATCGTTCGGATATTCTGTCTTTTCATAGCCTTTGACCTGGATTTCAGCATCCGGATATAGTTTCTGCGCTATCCTGCCGCTAATGCTGTCAAGCTCCACTCCGTAAAGCTTCGACTGCCGCATCGCGTCCGGCATCATCCCGAAAAAGTTCCCGACGCCTACAGCCGGTTCCAGAACATTTCCCTTTTCAAACCCCATCCTCTCAAGTGCCTCATACATAGCCTCTATAATGACGGGCTGCGTAAAATGTGCATTCAGTGTGGAAGCCCTTGCCGATGCATATTCTGAGGGAGTAAGAAGCTGTTTTAACTCTTCATATTCGCTCTTCCAGTTTTCCTTTGTCTCGTCAAATACATCCGGCAGCCCTCCCCACCCGACATATTTTGATAAGATTTCCTGTTCTTCCAGTGTTGCTCCACGGTTTTCGGATTCAATCTTTTTCAGTGTCCGGATTGCCTCAGCATTACGATGGTATTTCTCCTTCGGCGTGCCGATTCCGAGATCATTGTCGGTAATATGAAAGTTACCGGCAGGAGACATTTTTATATCAGCCTCCTCCCTTTCCTGCTCCTCCCGTATCCATTCCAGGACAATAGGGAGTTTTTCTATGCGGCTGATCGGGAAGCCGTTTGTCTCTTCGAATGTCACATCTCGCAAAGAAACATCCCCAAACATAGAGATTTCTTCTATCTCATAGGTCCTGCCGTCTTGTGCAAAGCGATGACCAAGGAGTTCTTGTGTGTTTATAATTTCCGTTTTCCCGGAATCTATTTCATCAACAGGTTTTTCCGTTTCCCCGGATACTGTATCACTGCTCGCCGGTTCAATCTCTGCCGTTCCGTCTGTCAGAGAGTCAGCACGCAGCTCTTCATCCTGCCCCATACTCTCCTGCACTTCCTGCATATCAGCAAGACGCTGTGCTTCGAGACGTTCCTCATATTTCTCAAGTTCTTCCTGGGTAAGAAAATCATTCCTTTCCACCAGCAGATGAACTCTCTCGGCTGCCTTGTTCCAACTCAGCGTTACAGAAGCATACGGCTCCGTCAGGTCTCCTTTCGTTATCACGATTCCTTTTGCGTCATGGTTCTCAAAAGAGTCCTCACTCCCGGTAACAGCGTCACTCTGTCCTCCGATCCCGTATTCTCCCTTAAGAAACTCTGCCTCTTCCTTCCTTTCGTGATGGCTGCGAAAAAACTCATAGATTCTCTGCTTTCCGCCGCTTGTCAGACCGCCTCTCTTAAAAACGCTGTCAATCTCATCCTGCGTAATAAAGGAAGGAACTAACTTATCAATATCTGCATCCTGCTCTTTATAAGGGACTGCATTTCTGAGATCTACAAGGCGCACCATAGTTTCAGGAATCCTGTTCGTCACGTACCACGGACCACCGCCATTTTCTGCAAGCTGCCTTCTTAATGTATCCAGCCTGAGATAGATATCATAAATCTCATCCGGTTCCTCAAGCGTCTTTTTTATCGCCTCCACGGTTTCCGGATAAGTTCCCATATTCCATTCCTCCGGAACGTAGGAAGCACTGTCCCGAAAAAGAAAGTATGTGCGGGATGCAAGTTCCTCCCGTTCATTATTCAAAGCATTTGACATAATGATGTTAGATGCAAATTTCCCGTCCTCATACATGGTGCGGATTCTTTTGGAAGCTTCTTCCCAGGATACCTTCCGGTCATATACGCTTCGAGCACTCTCCCCCCTGTGGATTCGGATTTCCTCTTCGTCAAACCAGACGCTTATATGCCTGTCCTCAATCGTGAATCCTTTACCCCCGGCACCGTACTCCGCTTTAAGGAACTTCTGAAAATCCTCTTCGGATACGTCTTCCTGCAGCTTTGCGCAGATATGGAGAAGCGTGTTCTTCCTTCCACTCCCGGTCCGCAGAATATCGTCTACCATATCGTCAGGTACAAAAAAAGCAGCTGTCCGGTCACTGCCGGCAGCCGCTTCGCGTATAATATCCGTCTGCTCTGTTTCGCTTGGAAAAAGGCTTAACTGTATATAAGTTCCTCCAGAATTATTTCCTCCGCCTGAGACTGGATCCGGTTCATATGCTGCGTCCATCCCATCTGATCTTTCATCTTGTCCGGAGCCGGATCTGTCTTCAGAAGATCCATCATCAGGTTCTCGATTTTCCTCTTCGCTTCCAGATCGACCTCCATCAGATGGCGGTCCAGCGTATTCTTCAGTGTCATCGCGTCGAACGTTATTTTCCTGTGCTGTCTCAGGAACTCTTTCCTCAACATCCCGTACTTGCCGATCGTCCCTGTCGTCTCCGTGAGTTCCAGATCCGGAATCAGGTAATCCCCGTTCCTGCTGTATGTCAGCTCTCTCATCATGATTTGTTTCCTCCCTATCATCATTACGACCATCTTTCAGGTCTTTTGTGTCATCTGTCTGCTCCGCAATTTCACGAATTAACGTGTTAAATTCATTATAGCGGTTGTCATTCTCTTTTTCAACCCCTGCCTGAACATTTGTTCCCGGTAATTTTTCGGCATTCTCCCGCAAAGCCGACTGTTCCCGCTTTATTTCACTTCTGACAAACCTTCCGATCTGCATCAGAATCGGCATCGTGATCTCATGAACACTGGTACCGATACCGGAAATCACATCCGGGGTGTTGAAATCCCGGATTGCTTGAAAGTCTGATGGTTCAAGATAGTCCATCGGATCCAGGCCTGTCCTTTTCATCAGCATATACCATACACTGTCAGCGATCAGATCCTTCAGCTCCTTTTTCTGGTTGAACTCATCCAGTTCAGAAAGATAGCTGTCCTTTATAAAGAATCGTATCTGTGAAAATGCATCCCCGGCTGCTATATCGGCATTTTCTCTTGCAAGCCTGTCAAGGACTTCAACAAGGTCATCACTCTCCACGGGACCGCTGACCTCCTCGGCAAGATATGATGCAAGGCTCTCCCGCATATTGTCCGGAAGCTTCCACAGGCTGACATCCTTTCCGACTTCCCTCTGCTTGAAAGTATCCGCCACATCAAAGACATAGCGCAGACGGTTCCTGCTCCCGCTTGTGTCAATCAAGGCAATACCCTTAGACCCCTTCTTTACCCAGCGGAACATCTTCTTATTCCAGATTTCCATGGAAGCGCAGGCAGTCGCCTCAGGTCTCTGCGCATAGATCAAAAGCTGCTCCGGGAAAGTATATTTATAAACCCTTGAAGCGGTGTCAAGAAACCTCATCCAATTTTCCGGAGAGGCAGACAAGTCACGCGCCGCTTCATCCGAAAGCTGTTCGATTAGTAATAATTTCGTCGCCATAATTCTCCTTCTTTCACAAAAAAAAGGGAGCCTTACGGCTCCCTCGGTCGATAAAACTTACAATTATTCATTAAAGTATGGCCTGTGATGACTTATTCCTGTCCCTTTGCGGAACGGGGGCAGGCCCAGTCTGGACTGCCGCCCTTTTTTCGCTGAGCCGGTCATGAATGCTGCGTTTTCCGCCGTTCCTTTCAGAGCGGTCAGCCTTTGCAGCCTCCTTCTCCGCCGTAAGCCGGTCCTGGCGTTTCAAGGCGTTTTCCAATACCCCTGATTCTCTGTCATAGAACTGGACCTTATCAGAAAGCCTCTCTTTCGGAAGCACCTCTGCCTCGTTGACATCCTTCACCATCTGTACAAGGACATGCGCATCATCTGCGAGGCTCTCGGGAATAATGAGTACCTCATGCAGTGAGGACGGCAGGATAAAAAAATTGTCGCCAAGTAACTCTGCAGCTTTGGAGAGAATGTCTTCACGAACCATCAGTGATGCGCCGAACATCTTATCCCCTGTCGTCAGGCAGAACAACGGCGGTCCGTTAAGATCGACTTCGCCGGGATTCTGGAAGAGATTTTCCGGCTGCTGTCCGGTCATGAACTCCATCATCAGATCATTCATATTGTAGAGAGAAGGAATTCGCGCATCCTCTGCCGCAATCGCATCCGCATGAAGCTGCTCCGGTGTAATTCCCCAGTACTGCAGAAGGGAATCTGTAACGGAAACCGTGCCGAGTGATTCCTCGTCCGCCCTGAGCATGACCTGGTAAGTCGCGGTAAATTCACCGAACTGTTTGGACGGCTTATTTTTGAGCCTTTCCTGATTCATTTCCGGATCACAGAGCACAATCTGAAGCCGGTCTTTCACATTTTCATAGTCAGATACGATCTTGAACTCTTCCGGTATCTCTTCCTTATCGTACTCGATCCTCTGGTCTGCAACAGCACCGACCAGCTTGTCCGGATCCTCTCCGGCACAATAATCCTTATAGTAAGGTTCCAGGTAAAGATTAGGCACAATCTGCTCTCCGTCCCTCCGGATACTGATCCCGGTAAGAGTCTGGTCATTCTGCTTGGTTACTTTCATAAGTGATATCTCCGCATCCTGAAACGAAGGCGGAAGATAATCCTTCACGTTGTCTTTCACATAATCATAAAATTCATTCCTGGTCATCATATCAGTATCATCCCTTTCTTGCGGTTCTTATAGTCTTCCGGCGCAGCGCCTCATGATGATTAAAGCGCTTCTGATAGGCTGCCATCCGGCTCATCATCTGCTTCTGCTGGTTTCTTCTGTCAACATTGTATTCCTGTTTCTTCCCTGTGTTTCTCATAGGTTACCTCCTCTATTTTAAGCTATAGTAAAGGGAGTCGCGTTTCGCGACCCCCTTTGTAACACCATATTATGCGCAGCTCCTTCGCTGTACTTTGTTAGATCGATGCTACCAGTTGAAAAGAGCATGCAGATCATTCACAATACTTCTTTTCTCCTGCAGGCATCAGTGCCATATGCGGCGTTTAAGAAACATCCATGCTATACTCCCCGCAGATGCAAGGAAGAACATGGCCGGCAGCGCGGCATTCGTCGTATCGCCGGTCTTTACCGGACCACTCTTCGATGTGACCGTTTCCGATGTTCCCTTGCTTCCGCCTGATGTCACAGTGCCCGGTGTCGTAGTAGTGGTATTCTTCTGGCCTTCTATCTTGACCTTTACTTCCTGGACACTGATATTGATCGTCTGGTCCTTATCTTTCAGGTCTTCATGGACAGCAATCGGAGTCTGGCTGCCTTCAAGATAAGCTCTCTCAAATACGACATAATCACCTTTCAGTCCCGTCGCATCGAAGTTCAGTTCCACCTCTGCGGTATCATCCTCGCTTCTGACAGCCACATTCTTGGATCCTCTGACTTCATTTCCACCGACCATCAGTACCTTCCCTGATCCTGCATCTACCAGGACTGCCTCAAGTCTCAGTTTCGTGCCGACCTCGAAATTCTTCATCGCAACTGTGTCTTTAACAACCGCTCCGGATGTTGCAGGGATACTCTTGTCACCGTCTTTCCCGTCAGCGGCAATTGTGCGGATCTGCGGGATTCTTACGGTCTGCTCTTCATCGTTTATGTCTACATGTACTGCTATCTGCCGTTTGCCTTCATACATATACTCAAAAGCGACCACGGATTTTCCTGCAAGCGCCGACGTATCTACTTCGAATATCAGGTCAACCGTTCCGGAACTCTTATCAGGCTGGAAAGTCTTTTCTGCCGTGATCTTATTCCCCTTGTAGCCGAAAGGCTTTCCGGTCTCCTTATCCATAAGGGTTCCTTTTACAGTGTATTCCTTCCCCGGTGTCAGGTTCTTATAGGAGACAATGTCCGTGAATTTCATGAGTCCGCCGGCAGGTGCCATATGATTCTTTGTCTCATTGCAGGTGAAGCTGGTGCTGATTTCGGGAATGAATACCGTCTGAGCCTCATCATTGATATCCGCATGAATAGCGACTTCTTTTCCATTTCTCCAAAGGATCTCAAATGCAACCAACGTCTTTCCTGCCAGCTCTGTTGCATCAATTTTAAATGTCAGCTGGACTGTTCCATCCGGCTTATCCGGTGTAAAACCTGTTGTTGCTTTGACAAATGAATCCCCGTTCTTTATCTCTTTCCCGGTCTCCTTATCGATTAGTGCACCGTCAAGGTCATATGCTTTTCCCGGAATCAGGTTGCTGTATGTGACCGTATCTGTCAGGTAGAGCGTTTTGGACGCCAGTACAGTATGAGAACTGCAATCCTTAGCTGTGAGCACCGTACCAATCTTCGGATAATGTATTGTCTGGTCTTCATCATTGATGTCTGCATGGGATGCGATTTGCCTTCCTTCTGTATGAAGCGACTCAAAAGCCACAACTGTTTTCCCGGCAAGTGCCGATGCATTAAACGAGAACACAATCTGAACGGAACCGTCCGCTTTTTTCGCAGTGAACTCTTTTTCAGCAGTTACCGGCTTGTCTCCGTCTGTGACTACTTCACCTGTCTCTTTATCAACGAGTTTTCCCTTTACCGTGTATTTCTTTCCTGTAATAAGCCCTGAATACTTGACAGTATCTATATGTGTGACCTTTTCAGTTGCGTATGCATAATGGTCTTCCGTCTGCTGATCCACCAGCGTTGTCTCGATTGCAGGGAAACTTACTGTCTGTCCTTCGTCATTGATATCTTCATGGACCGCTACAGGTTCCGTTTCCTCTGTTCCGTCCTCTTTCACCAGGAATGCCTTTTCAAATACAACCACATGCTTTCCTGCAAGCGTATCTCCGTCCACATGGAAATCAAGATTCACAGATCCGGTTTCTTCCTTCACCTCAAATGCAGCACTGGAAGTATATACCTTCCCATGAGCATCCTTGCATGCTTTCCCTGATGCATTATCCATCAGAGTCCCTTTCATGACATATCTGCCTTCCGGGAATGCTTTATATTCCACATGATCGCTGATAACCTGCGCTCCTTCTGACGGGACCTCTTTGAAACCGGTCTCCTTGTCTGTTGCAGTTGTAGCGATAGAAGGCACATAGACTGTCTGGTCCTCATCGTTAATATCCGTATGGGTCATGATTTCCACGCCTGTAATGCTGACTTTCTCAAAAGCAACCATCACAGTCCCGCCAAGTTTTACACCTGAGAATGTAAAAAGGATCTCTACACTTCCGTTTTTGGTATCAGGAGTGAACCTCTTTGTTGCCCTGACTTCATTTCCTTTGTCGTCAAGGACCGCTTTCCCCGTTTTCTTATCCATCAGGGTTCCGGTGGCGAGATATTCCTTGCCCGGAAGAAGATTCTCATACACAAGAATGTCCCTGACCCGGATATTTTCCGAGGGCAATACAATATTAGTCGCAGTCACTTCATCAGATGCCTGTGTCTCCGCTTTAGGGAATACAATGGTCTGTTCTTCATCACCAAGATCTTCGTGCTTTCCGATTTCAATGCCGTCCTCATCATACAGGTACTCAAAGACGACAACGCTGTGTCCCGCAAGGGCAGTTGCATCGAAAACGATCGGAATGCTGACCGTTCCGTCACTATTGTCTTTATTGACCTTCAGTTCGGACTCTACAGTAACGTCCTTTCCGTTTTTGTCTTTCACTGCTTTTCCGGTATCCTTATCCATCAGGACTGTCTTAAATCTATAGGTCCTTCCGGATATCAGCCCCTTATAAGTGACCGTATCCGTGATTTCCGTCTTCTCTTCTGCAAGCGCGATGTGTTCTCCCGCATCAGTCTTTGACTTATCATTCTTTGCCAGTGTTGAAAGATCGATCCGGATAACCTTGTCAGCCAGCTTTAATTCTACCGTCTTCGTGGTTTCAAGCTTTACGGTATGCACGGCTGTATCGAGCATGTAGCCGGGAGCGGCTTTTGTCTCCTTCACATAGTAAGTTCCATAGTAGAGGCTGAGTACATTGCTCTTGCCATCGTCACCGACAGTGAGGACTCCGGCAGTCTCCGTGCATTCCTTATCTTTATAGACGGTATACTCCGTGCCTTTGACAGGAAGCGTGCTGCCCTCTGCGGATGTCTTGAGGATCGAGACAGAACTTTTCTCCGGAGTATCTTCAGAATTTACAACTGCTGTCATTCCTTCCAGTACCGTGAGTGTATAAATCCTGTCATTCAGCTTGTAATTCTCCGGTGCTGTAATCTCCTTCACATAATAATTCCCCACTTCAAGTTCATACTCTTTCGTTTCACCTTTCACATCCGTTGTCAGTTCCGTGATCTTCTTCGTGCAATCCTTGTCCGAGTAAATTCCGTAGACGGCTCCCGCAAGGCTGTAACTGCTGTTTCCGAAAACCGACTCATCCGATGATTTCTTCACGATCCGGCCTTTTCCAAGGCTCGGCGTTGGAGTCGGTGTCGGGGTAGACGTCGGTTTCGGCGTTGGTGTGTCAGTCGGCTTTGGTGTCGGCGTGGAAGTCGGCTTCGGTGTCGGTGTTACCGTCGGAGCCGGTTTCTTTTTCACATTTATATACACGAGCTTCTGTGTATCTCCGTTCACCAGTGCATATGCCTCATCTATGACATAATTGGAAGCATTCGCTGATGCATAAGCTTTCGCTGCGTCATACACTCCGGTGAGTCCCGCCAGACCAAGCCAGTGATAATTGTTAACTGAGGCGGCATTATCACCTACTGCCATTGCCCATACTGCACGCTGCGTAAGTCCCCTGGCGACATCGGTCTCTATCCCGGCTTCATAGAAGAAATAATTCTGCATAAGGCCTGTGCGTATTACTTCCGCCTCTGTGACGACATGTCCCTGAAGAGAAGCTCCGACCAGGTTCTGTCTTGTATGAGGCCCTGCTTCAAAATGCATATCGACCTCACCGCAGTAAACGATACGGTCCTGGGCGGAATTTCCGGTTGTCTGGTAGCAGTGGTTGACATATGCTGCACCGAACCCTCCTGAAATACATCCAACAGTCGGATCGATGCTGGCACCGGATGCCCCGACAATCACCTCTTCCTGATCTGTTTTTCCGTCTATCAGGATATCTGCCGTCGTGCTGATATCGGACTGGTTCGAAGATGGAATTTTTCCCGAAACATCTCTCTCTGTTTCCCTGATTTCAGAGATTTCCTCGTCTTCTGCTTTCTTCTCCCCTTCGTCCTTGTTTTCAACAGAATCTGTTTTTTTCTGTGCGCCCGGAGCCTCTCCGGGATCACTGTCTTCTTCATCGTCTTTTGTCTTTTCCCCGGAAGAACTGTCTCCTTTCATTTCTTCGGGAACTTCCTCTGGTCCGTCTTTCCCGCTGAACGCTTCCGGAACAGTAACGCCTGGATCTCCCGTCAAGGAATGACTATCGGATACAGAACCCTCATCCGAAGGAAGACCATGACTGCCCGAAATATCTTTCACATATATGTTCCTGCTGACCCTGTATGTCGGATGACCGCTCGGCAGATCAACATGGTACAGAACCCTGTATCGGTCTTCATGGTCAGTAGTGAAATCCATTCCTTCAGCATTCTTCGCCTCATCAAATATGATTTTTACTCTTGATAAATCGGGAATAACGAATCCTGAAAGGTCAAGGCTGATATTGTACTCGCTCCCTACCGGTACATCGTAATCATTTGCAATTACGATTTCATCCTCATCAAGTTTGCTGATTACCTCGGAGAGTTCCGGATACCCATGCCGAGCATCTGCCGCTGAGGCAGAGAACGATGTTGCCCCGCATGTCGAAAGGACTGTCACTGCCGCCATAAAACCGGAAAAAAGACGCTTTGCTATTGATTTTCTCATCCATAAACTCCTTATCTTGCTTAACTCATTTACAGTTATAAAAACGGACGGTCCGAAGACCGCCCGATTATGCCCATTTTGCCGGATTGAACCGGCTGTTATATCTATCTTTGACAAAAGTACATTCAAGTCATTATTTGATATATTTGCAAGTTTCTGTAACTACATCGCACTCTGACATTAGGATTCTTTCGTATCTTCATCACGTGCTGAGTAATTACTGTTTTTCATATATTGTTTTTTCTTCTTCTCTTCCTTTTGCGGAAATTCCATTGTGAACCGGACATACCCTTTCTCCGGTACATCCATCACAATATCTGCAGTATAGGTTTTTCCGTTCCTCTTCGACACCAGCCCTTCATATCGGCACCGTCCATCTGCCAGGAATTCCCTTGCAGCTCTTTCGTCAAGGTCTGCCCCGACCGTATCAAAATACCGGTTCCTCTTCCAGAGAGCGAAATCGCATTCCCTGTTCGAGCAGTAGAAGTTCATTTTCCCCTCATAGACCGGCTTTCCGCACTTCGGACACTTTCCGATGTTTTTCCTGTTTCTGCCGGTGAAGCCGGGATCCTCCGGCTGCATTCCATCATAGCGGCTGACGAGCATGCTCACCATAATCTCAATCCTTTCGATGAAATCCTCTCCTTTTCCCTTTCCCTGAGCAATGCGTGCCAGTTCCATTTCCCATTCTGCCGTCATCTTCGCTGAAGTGAGTTCTTCCGGCAGGATCGTAATCAGTGAAATTCCATCCTGCGTCGGAATGAGGTATTTCCTTTCCCTTCTGACAAAGCCGGATTTTATGATCTTCTCTATGATTGCAGCTCTGGTAGCAGGAGTTCCGATGCCTTTCTTTTCGGTTTCCCCCGTTATATCCTCGTTGCCGGCTCTTTCCATGGCTGCAAGGAGTGTGTCCTCCGTGTACCGTTTCGGTGGCTGTGTGAACTGTTCACTCACAACCGCATCGGCCCTATCATACTCCATCTTTGGGATACCATTTTCACCATGGTTACTGCCTTCCGGCTCCTTATCCGTTTCTTTACGAATGCCGAAATATTTTCTGATCTTTTCCTCAACACATCTGAACCCTTCCTGTGTTACGGTCTTCCCTTTTGTAAGGAATTCATATCCTTCACAGATCACTTTAGAGCTTGTCACGACATAGATATGATCCGCCATCGTTGCTGCAAGGAGTTTCCCTGCAACCATGACAAGTACCCGCTGTTCATCCTGCGAAAGCTTACGATAAGCTTCACGGCTTATTTCCGAAGTCGGGATAATTGCATGGTGATCACCTACTTTCCGATTATCCATTACTCTCCGAATGTTCGGTCTGTAACTGATTTCTCTCGCAAATTCCATCTCCTCGAGAATCCTGCCGATTACCATTCCGGCTTTATCTTCCATATCTTCTGTCAGATAATTGCTGTCCGTTCTTGGATATGTCGCCAGTTTTTTCTCGTACAGGCTCTGGGCACAGGCAAGTGTCCTCTCGGCTGTCATGCCGAAAACTCGGTTACACTCCCTCTGAAGTGTTGTCAGGTCATAGAGCTTCGGTGCTTTTACCACCTCCCTTTTCTGTTTACTATCTCCGATCCTGCAGCTTTTGTCCTGGCAGGCAAGAGCAATCCTGTCAGCCTCGGCTTTATCGGTAATATGCCCGCTTACCGCGTCAAGACTTTCAGCTTTCAGGTGCACAATGAAGTATTTTTCTTTCCGAAACCCGGAAACTGCGGCATCCCTTGCAACAATCATGGCAAGTGCAGGCGTCTGAACCCTTCCGATTCTCAGCGTCTTCTTGTAAAGGACAGAAAAAAGACGGCTCATGTTGATGCCTACCAGCCAGTCAGCCTTTTCACGGCTGAGCGCTGAGTCATAGAGAGCATCATATTCATGACCGTCCCGTAAGTTTTCCATCCCTTTACGGATAGCACTTTCTTCAAGAGAAGATATCCAGAGCCGCTTCACCGGCTTCCTGCATCCAGCCTGTTCGTAAACAAGCCGGAAGATGAGTTCTCCTTCCCTGGCTGCGTCAGTCGCACACACGATACTGTCTGCACTGTTCATCAGTTTCTTTACTATATTGAACTGCCTCATTGTTCCGGGAAGTACCGCATGCTTCCACGTATTCGGCAGGATCGGCAGATCTTCATAAGACCACTTCGTATACTTTTCGTCATATGCGGAAGCGTCAGACAGGCCGACAAGATGTCCGATACACCAGGTGACCTGATAACCGCCTCCTTCCAAATAACCGTCATGTTTACGGTCAGCCCCGACCACCCCGGCGATCGTGGCCCCTACCGACGGCTTTTCTGCGACTATTACTGTAAATCCCATTTATTCTTCTTCCTCCATCGTCTCTGTTTCCGGCGGCTCTTCATCTTCCCTCTCATACTCAGCCGCTTCATCTTCTTCGTCATCATCGTCGTCGTACATGTCCTCCTGCTTCGGTTTGTAGACCTTAAAGTAATAGGCTGCTCCACCCACACCTGCTATCAAAAGTGCCAGGAGGATATTTTTGACCAGCGGATTCCTCTTTTCCGGCATTTCCGGTTTCTCCGGTTTTTCCGTTACGGCTTTCGTTGGTTTCGGCGTGGCGCTTGCTTTCTTTTCCGGCTCCGCACGAACAGTTCCCGCATCCGGCAGTGTCACGGTATCCGGCAGATTGAAGTTCAGCAAATCCTGCTCGCTGACTTCCGTCAGGAGATACACGTTGTCAGAAGACTGGTCATTATCAATGATGAGATAGAAGGTCTTCCCGCTCTTAGTCTGTATCGTGTAGAATCCCTTGCTCCCATTCTGCGCTGTCTGGGTCACATTGGTGACTTCCTCTCCGGATGCTTCCACCGCTTTTGCTGCTGTTCCTGACCGATCAATTACCGTTCCGGTGGCTTCTGTAGGTTTGGTCGCCTCAGCTGTCTGCGGTAGTGGGGATGTCACACCTCCCTCAGATGGACTTGACGCTGTACCTGTTCCGGTATTTCCAGCGGTCGTTCCTCTTACGGTTGTCGATGCAGAAGCACCCGCGCTTCCGGCTGTAGTACCCGTACTTCCTGTCCTTGTACCTGCCGATGTATTTCCCGAAGCCCCCTGTGCACTCACTCCGGATGAGGAACTTCCTCCGGACGGCCAGTTGTAATAAGGGTTGTCCATAACATAACGTTCCGACACATTCCCTGCCTCATCCGTTGCCGTGAACACAAACTGCTCTGTCGAAAAATCGCTCTGCGTCAGCTGAATAAGAAGACCGTCCTCCGTAAAAGTCGTGTAATCCGCCCCATTAACCGTAATCTTCTGAATTCCTGATTCTGAATCTCTTGCAACGACTGTGATGACACTTCCCGAAAGAGTTGCGTCCACAGTCGGCTTAGTAGTATCCGCTCTGGCGGTTCCTCTGCTGACAGATTCATCTTTACCGGTGATCTCAATAAGCTCTTCCGGCAGGCTCTCCTCAGCAGCTTCGGATGCAACGCAGCTATCTGAAGCATATGCATACTCACCGGGACAGCTGGTCAGCAGTGTACTGCAGAGTGTCGTAAGAAGTACCGACGCTTTGACCCGTTTCAGGATTACCGCCCTTTTCTCAGACCATTTCTTCTCCATTGATATCTGTGGACTGTCCATCCCAACCGGCCTCAATCTGATCACCCCGTCCTTCTTTTTTCTCTCCGTCCTGTGAGACGGCTCCATTATCTTCATCATTTTTCCGGATATCCTCCTCATCTGTTTTATCCAAAATTGCTTCCATCGGCATTCTCCCCTTGCGGATCTCGCGCAGCTCTGCAATTGAAATATTCATTTCTCTTACGATGCGGACATACTCGGCATTTTCCGACTCGATCAGCACCGCCTCACACTTCTTCAAATGTTTCTCTGCCGCATCCAGCTTCGCGCGAAGAGCCTCAGCCTTTTCCTTTGCCTTTTCAAAATTCTCTCTTGCTTTTTCTACCGCTACGGTTTTCAATTTCTCCACCTCCAACACGACAAAGGGACAGCCGCTGTGGCTGCCCCAAAATATAATCACCATCTCCCGAATCCGTAGAAGTGGCTGATCCAATATGGTGTATAGATCGAAGCCACCTGATTTGGATGACCGGAATGGACCATCTGCCCGTTCCCGAGATAGATCCCGATATGAGAAACCGGTCCTTCGGAATCATATGTCCCCGTAAAAAAGATCAGATCTCCCGGCATCGCCTCGGCTTCACTGATTGGAGTACAGATATCGTACAATTCCTGCGCTGTAAGCCGTCCGGTATTTCTCGCTCCCGAATGGACCAGGCACCAGCTCACAAATCCGGAACAGTCAAAGCCGCTCGGATCATAACCGCCCCATACATAAGGTGTCCCAAGATGGCTGAGAGCTTCAGATAGCAGAGCGCCGACCGCACCGGAACTGTTTACCGGAATGTCCGGATAGGCCGCTTCACCGGCTTCAAAATAAAATACCGGATTCATCCGCTCACCGTGATAGAGAAGCTCAAGATGCAGATGACTGTCCATAAAATAGTCTGAACCTGCTGTTCCTATGACATCACCGATGGCAACAGGTGAACCGGCTGATACAGCGACAGAAGCCAGATTGGCATACCGCACTTCATATCCGTGGGAATCTGTCAGAAATACATAATTACCGTAGCTGTCATTCCAGCCGGCTTCGCTGACTGTTCCATCAAGGCCGGACAAAACTTCCGTACCGGAAAATGTGAAAATATCTATCCCGTTATGGTTCTCTACGTTTCCCGACACGGGGTCAACCCTATATCCGTAATATGCCGTCACCCTGTTGAACCACTTGAAATCAACCGGTTTTCCGAACATCTGGAGATTTCCCCGAACCTCGTTATAGTCATCAAAATACGACTTTTGTTCATCCGTGAGCCGCTGTTCACATAACGCCTTAAGCCCGTTATTCGTAAGAGTGACGTTGAAAGCATCGACCTGCCTCACTCTGGTCACTTCCACTTCCGTGCCGTTATCGTCTGCAAGGTAAGCGTCCCAAGTCTGATGTCCGTGTGCCTCAGCCACATCGTGATCATCGTAATACACATCAAAATTGACGCCGTAACGGTTAAGCGGACCGGTATCTTCTACCACATACTCCGTACCGTTCATGATTACCCTTGTCCCCATCGGCACAAGAGGGTCACGTGAATCGACCGCAATTGTATGCTCCGCAGTCGGCATGACTCCGCTGGCTGTCGGCCCTCCTGCATAAGAACCGCAGCAAGCAGCGCAGTTGCAGTAACCGCTTGTAACCACGGGTCCCAGAGATTCACCGACTCTTACAATCACGGTTTCTCTCACAGTCTCGTTCACCGCCTCGGTCTCGAGATGATATTGTTCGGCAAATAGCTGCTCAAGTTCTCCCTTTACCTGGTCAAATTTAAAAACTTCATACTTTGCCGACAGGTAACTGATCAGAATAAACGGATCATGCTGAATCGGGGCTATATTATAACGGTATTCCTCATGGCCTGAGTTATCCCTCCGCATCCTGTCAATTTCCTCCTGAAGTTCTGCTTCCATCTGTGTATAGTAGAGTTCTGCGGCAAATATCTCCTGATCGTCTGACAGATAACTCGTACCGGCATAAGTGATAATATTCTGCCCGAATGTCGCTCCGCAACTTGAAACAGCAGTAGCCAACAGCATCACGACGAGGAAAAAAGCCCCTATTCCAAGAAATACCTTTCGGTTCTCCTTAAAGAAGTCTGTTACTTTACCGCCGATCTTCTTAATATAATCAATCGTTCCGGCGGCTGCCGTGCCGGTCTCCTCCATACGTTTTGCTTTAGCATAATCCCGTTTGATCTGCTGTTTCTGTAGAAAACGGGAACGGAAGCCTTCTTTCCTGACTTCCGAATCCATCACTTTCTGCTCACGGATTGATTTGTCTGTTATCTTCCCGGCTCTCTTTCCGTTTCCTGAAACGAGCATTTTTTCTGCGACATCCTGTGTTCCTGCCGCGGCGCGAACTGCAGCGTTGTCATCGGAATCCTCTTCTGCTTTATATCGAAGCTTTCCGGTTATCTGACGTACTGTTACTAGTTTCCGGCTTCCCCGTCCTGCGGCATGATAATTTCGTCGCCGCCCGGCGGTTTTCTTTTCGGATTCCTTATAATAATATCTGCGCCGATGAGCCTGTACTTTCCTTCCATAAGGTTCATCCTGCATGTCTTTTCCGGCGGTCTGCATCATTTGGGCAGATTCTTCTGTTAACGTACCTGCATCGGAAACCTTACGGTCATTCATGCCGGCATCATCTGTGCCTGCCCCTTCAACGCCTTCCGTGCTTTCATCTTTATCAAAAAAGAGCTTCGGTTTTCTGCCTGACGGGTCCTCTTTCTCATAGTAGTATCTTTTTTCCTGGGCCTTCTTCCGCTTTACCTGATCATATCCGGTTATTCTTCGCTCCGAAGATACCTCTGACCGCTCTCCGGCAGACGCCGAACCTCGCGACAATTTGTCGTGAGGTTCCTCCCCGGCACCTGTTTCTGAGCTCTCCACCTCATCTTTAAAATGCAGACGCTGTTTCCGCTTTGGTTTATTTGTCTCGGCACTCTTTGCTTTATCTGTATCTCCCCTGTATTTTGCAAGACGCGATCCTTTAGTTCCGCCCTGCTGGTTTTCGTTAAAATTCGCACCTTTATCCGAATCCGGACTCCGGTTTCTCATCAGGCGGACTTCTTCCCCTCTGTCAGAGATCCGCTTTGTTGTCTTTTCTGCCAGATCGACTTCCACAAGGCCGTCCTTCGTCATCTTCTGGACACTTCTGCTCCTGGCTTTCAGTTCCTTTTCTGCCATCACTTACCTCCGTCAGCTCTGACCGGTCTCTTCCGGCTTTGTCGTCAGGAGCTTATAAAGATTGTTCTTCGGAAAATGATCCACGAACGGTATGATCACGTTCCCGTAGAAGAGAAGGCCCTCTCCTTCGTTGCTGTTCTTGACATAGGAAAGCTGCTGCTTTGATATGGACAGGTGTTTTGCAAGTATTTCCCTGTCTCCCGGTGCCTGGTTCATCATATATATAAAGTCCGAATTCTCGAAAATATTTTCTATTTCGCGGCTTGCCAGAAGGTCTTTAATGTTTTGAGTTATGGCTGTCGGTATACCTCCCCATTTTCTGAAACGCTTCCAGATCTCCACCGAATAGCTTGCCGTCTGCTCTTCCTTCAGAAGCAGATGAAACTCATCACAGTAGTATCTCGTAGATTTCTTTCTCTCCCGGTTGATTGTCACCCGGTTCCAGACCTGGTCTTCTACTATCAGCATGCCGATCTTCTTCAACTGCTTGCCGAGTTCCTTGATATCGAAACACACGATCCGGTTGTCTATATCAACATTCGTCCTGTGATTAAATACATTCAGAGAGCCGGTCACGTAAATCTCAAGGGCTGTTGCAAGTCTCTGTGCCTCCGGTTCTGTCTGGACTCTCAGGAGTTCATACAAATCACCGAGAATCGGCATTTTCTCCGGCAGAGGATCTGCCAGATAATCCTGATAGACCATCCTCACACATCGGTCAATGATCGTCTTCTCCACCGGCTCAAGGCCATTCTTTCCTCCGACAATCAGCTCACAAAGCGACAGGATAAAGTCAGACTTGAGTGAAAGAGGGTTATCCTCTTCCGAATAGTTCAGGTTCAAATCCATCGGATTGATGAACTGGTCGGATACCGGCGATATCTTTATGACTTGTCCGTGCAGCGCCTTGACTAGCGGATAATACTCGGCCTCAGGGTCGCATATGATGATATCGTCTTCCGTTACAAGGAAGCAGTTCGTAATCTCCCTCTTTGCTGCAAATGACTTGCCGGAGCCGGGCGTTCCGAGGATCAAGCCGTTCGGATTCTTCAGCCTCTTCCGGTCAACCATGATCATATTGTTGGAAAGGGCATTCAGCCCGTAATAAAGAGCCTCCCCTTCCTGAAAGAGTTCCTGAGTCGTGAACGGAACAAAAATCGCTGTAGAAGATGTTGTAAGTCCCCTCTGAATCTCGATCCGATTAAGTCCGATTGGAATGGAAGACATAAGCGCTGCTTCCTGCTGATAATCCAGGAGCCTCAGCGAGCAGTTATATTTCTGGGCAATTCCCTGCACCTGAAAGATGCTGTTGTCCAATTTCTGTTTCTTCTTATCTGTGTTCATGACAAGGACAGTCACGAGGAACATTCTCTCATTCCTGCTTTGCAGGTCTTCCAGAAGGTTCTTGGCTTCCTCACCATAGGTGGCAAGGTCACTCGGAAGGATCTCCATATCATATCCGGCCCTGACAGCTTTTTTCTGCTCTTCGATCTTCATCTTATCCAGATCAGATATTTTCCCTTTGATCATCTTGATGGCGGACATCTGGTCAATCGACTGGATATAAATGTTAACAATGATGCTGTTATCAACATCCAGAAAATCAGCCAGCATCCTGTCAGTCAGTTCCGGCGCAAGGATCTGCAGGTAGCTGACGCTCCCGATTGTTCTCCCCATCATAAAAGACTGGCTTTTTCCGAAATTAAATGACGTTGGCGCCACAAAATCTTTCGTATTCAGCCCGCTCTGTACGAGCATGTCATACGAGAATCGAAAAGGTTCTATCCTGTCCTGGTTGAACATATGGTAGATGATCTCCAACCGCTCCACACCGTTAAGGGATCTGGCTTTCGCGCCGAGGATCTTGAAGTTGTTAAGAACATCTGCTTCTATCCGCTCAAGTCTTGGCCTGGCTGATTTCAGGTTTTCGGCATCAATCCCGAACGTGATATATTTCGTCTTTACAAGCCCGTTATTTCCTTTCGCCAGCTGGTCTTTCAACATGGTCCGGTACTCCTCCCGTATCTGATTGAAAGAATCCTTCTGATCAGGGATATCGATTCCTTTCTCATACTCCGAGATATCGACCTGCTGATTCAGGAAACTGAGCTGGACACTAACTGAAGAATCAAAGTAATTCAGGAAATCACAGTAGTTCTCAAAAATAGTAGTTTTGTCTTCCGTGAGCGCCAGCTGATAATTGATGTCATAAAACTGAATGGTCTTAGTAAAATAGTTCTCTGTCACCTGACATACCCCGTCACGGTACATGCGAAGATAAGGAATACTCTGCTGTGCAGTCTGTGGTATGTCCCTGCGTTTCCTGCGCTTCTTTTCCTGTTTCTTCCGTCTCTTTTCCTCCTTGCTCTCCGCTTTATTTTTTTCTGCCCGGCGG
This sequence comes from uncultured Lachnospiraceae bacterium, assembly GCA_902776305.1. GTDB lineage: Bacteria > Bacillota > Clostridia > Lachnospirales > Lachnospiraceae > Chordicoccus. The sequence continues at coordinate 31,712 of CACYPS010000028.1, forward strand.
TTTCTTTTTTCTGCCCGGGCGAGCTGCATTTCCTGCAGCTGTCTTTTTGTCTTTCTTACCATCGGCTTCCTCCATCTCTATGAGGGATGCAACACCGGCGTAGAAGTTCTCCGTTTTGTAAGGCCTGACCGGCGGATAAATGAATTTCTGCCGAATGATGTTCCCAGCAACTTTTTCAAATGGAAGCCCGTCCTTTTCATACATGGCCAGGAAAAAGAATGGGAGCATGATGGTCACCATTAAAATAGCGGATACATCAGCCCCCAGAATTCCTTTCGTCAGCAGGTAAAACGGTACTCCCACAGCAGCCGCCAGGCTGAAGAATATCAGCTGGCGGCCGGTCAAATTAAATGCTACTTTGGTTTTGACTTTCGTTAAGTCTTTCGGTACAGGTACATATGCCATTGGTTCTCCTCCGTTTAATAACCTATGCAATATCCACATTCAGAAGTGCAGGAATTTCTTTGACCGTGGATCTTCGCTTCACTCATACAGAAATCCAATGTCTGCGTTATCAGACATATCCGCCGAATCGTCCTGTACTTTTCCTTCCGTTTCCGGACCATCCTGCACATCTCCCACTCCATCCTGATCATCTTCTGGAGCATCCTGTTCCTCTTCTGCTTCCCCCGGCTCATCGCTTTTATCTTCCTGCTCCCCGTAGTCAGCTTCCATCAGAAGGAGCAATTCATCATCTTCTTCCTCAAATTCGCTGAGATCTTTCTGATATCCCATCCTTCTATCGATTTCATCTTTATCAAGGCCGACACTTGCGAACATTTCAATGTTTTCCATCTCATGCCTTACCTTGTAGATAAAACCGCATTCATATGCAGCAAGCACGCTTTTGTCCCCGGATGCAAGCCTGAGATTAGGCAGTGAAACATAACCGGCCATTGCGCTGCAGGCATCGCTGATATCTTTCTTAAGGGCAGCATACCTTTTTCTGTTATAGAGATCCGTATAATAATCGACAACTGTGCGCATTCTCTCAATATCCTTAGCTTCGTGGAAGATGGCTCTGCAGAAAGTGTGTGCTTCCTCACGGGCAGACTCATGAATGTTATTCACGTTGAGTTCCCCGTCCGATTCGATAAATCCTCTGATAAACAAAATAATTGAATTTCCATTTTTCCTTAAGAACATTTTTAACCTCCCGGTATTCATTCTATTGTTTTGCTTCTCTTTTTAATGTGCATTGAAAATTGATTTACTGATGGATCCTGTCTTGAAAAGCATGAAAGCCAGAACCACCGTGTATGCCGCTATGGAGAACAGGGCTGTATGTATGTTGCTGCTCACATTCATCGTAGCTATCAGCACGGAATAAATTCCCACACATACCATCATGAAGAATCCCTGGAACCCCAGTGCGAACAGTCCCTTGATGTAGTTGCTTCCGATATTTCCCCATTCGCGGTTCGTCAGAGTCGCAAACGGGATCGGAGCCACAGAAGTATACAAGTAGATCTCGATCATCCTGCCGTACAGAATTACCGTAATCAGCATGGACATGATTTTGACGGCGAGTGAGAGCAGTAGAACTTCTGCCGACAGCAGGAACAGTTCCCCGACCTCCATTGTCTCAAGGCTGTCTATTATCTGCTGCATGGTGGATGCCGCATCGATAGAGGTGTTGCCTGAGATGACGCCGCCCGCATTTGCCACTACATTCTGAGCCAGATCAAATACTGCCATTGTGAAGTCAAAGGTATTTGTCACAAGATAAATTGCAACATATGCTTTGAGTATCCATTTAAAGATCATGAACGTCTCCATCTCATGCATATTGTTCTTCTCGGTAATCATCGTAATCAGCTCGTAGCAAAGAACAAATGTAATAATCATGCCTGCAATCGGAACGATCACCGTCTGTGAAAGACTCTGGATCATACTAAAAATCCCGCCGCTCCACTGCTGTGGGGTCTGTCCGACCTCCCCAGCAATCGTCCCTACACGGTCGTTCATGTTGGCGAACAGATCCTGCAGGCAGCTCTTTATAAAACCAATCAGGATCTCTTTGATCGCTTCCGTGATGCGTTCCAGTAGATTCATCCTGATGATCCCCCGTTAAAATAATGTGGAAAGCTGCGGAATCAGGGTCGTACCGATCAGCATGATGCCGGCTCCCGCCATAAGCTGCTTAATTCCCTGACTCTTTGCACCGGGATTATCTGACCCATAACCTTCCAGAAGATTGACAACTCCCCATACTCCGAGGCCTCCGCCGATGGCGGTGACCATTGTGCCAAGTGTTGAAATTGCGCTGGAAAAGAATCCCATAATAAACTCCTCCTTTTTATAGTTGATTGCAAAAAAATAAGACCGGATTTCTCCGGCCTCTTTAAGTGGTATCCAAAATATCGATTCACCCGTTATTCATCTGTATCAGGCATTTCTGATATATCGATCACATTCATCTCCACCATTTCATCCTGCTTCGGCAGATACTGCCTCGACAGTTCCTTCTCTACATGATATCTGTTCTTTTCACTGACATCTGCAAGATATTTGTAGTTGGGATGGCGGGTAATATCGTACTTATCAGAAAAGAAAGGCCGGACTCCGCGGACCTGAAGGATGCATTTGCCTCCGTCCATGACGGACAGCTCATCCTCTGTCATCAGCGGTTTACCGGTCTTCTGATAATTGAGTCCGAATGATTTCTGGTTGCTTCTTGTTTCCGACGTGTTGTACAAGTCTATCGTTTCTTTTCCCAGAATCTCACTCATCTCTTTCAGTGTCGTCTTTTCCTTGCCGCCCAGGAATAGTGTCGTATCGCAGTTGCCTATTATTGTATCGGCGGCATCCTTATACATAGTTTTAAGCTGGCTCTGTGATTGAAGGATGATGGAGGCGGATATTTCACGGCTTCGGATCGTTGCGATCAGTTTGTCGAACTGCGGAATTTGTCCGATATTGGCGAACTCATCACAAATAACCCTGACATGAACCGGAAGCCTTCCCCCGTATTTATCATCTGCCTTGTCACAAAGCAGGTTAAACAGCTGTGACTGCAGCATGGCAATCACGAAATTAAACGTTGTATCCGTGTCGGACATGATTAAAAAAAGTGCTGTCTTCCTGTCACCGATCGTATCGAGCTCCATCTCATCATAGGACATGAGCTCTCGAAGCTCCGCAATGTCGAACGGAGCAAGCCTCGCTCCGCAGGAGATCAGGATGCTTTTAGCGGTCTTTCCGGCAGCAAGTTTGTACTTTTTATACTGCCTTACAGCAAAATGTTCCGGCTCCCGTTCCTCCAGTTCATCAAAGAGCATATCCACCGGATTCTTGTAAGTCTCATCATCCTCGCGTGTCTCGCTCTCATTCAGGAGATCGAGAAGGGTAATCAGGTTCTTTTCTTCTGGAAAGCCTTCATAGTAAATAAAGGCAATAAGCGCTGTATAGAGCAGCTTTTCCGCTTTCACCCAGAAATCCTCGGTCGCTTTCTCACCCTCACCCTTTGTATTTGCGATTATAGTTGTCACCAGTTTCAGTATATCCTTCTCTGAATGGATATACTCAAAAGGATTATAATGAAGGCTTTTCGAAAAATTGATTGTGTTCAGAACTTTTATCACATAGGGTTCGCGGATCACTTTTCCACTGCTGTCCCTCATGATTTTTCCATTCTTATTACGCTTCGGCGGTCCTTTGGAAAGCAGTTTTCCGACTTCCTCTATAAGCGTGCCTTTCGGATCCGTGATTACCATAGAACAGTTCATCTGCATCACGGAAGGTTTCACAAAGAACCTTGTCTTGCCGGAACCGGAACCACCGATAACAAGAATGTTCTTGTTCCTTGCGTATTTCGGCTGCTTCGGTCTGCTCTCCATCGTTATGGATTCCGTCGCTGTCAGCGGAATATTCATCCACGGATCGTCAGACATAAACGGCAGGATGTCTTCACGAGTCCCCCACCTTGCCGAGCCATACTCAACGCCTTTCCGCAGCTTCTTTGCGTCTGCCTTCTTCTGGAGAACCAGTAGTTTAAATACTATAACAGCCGCCATGCCTGTGAGAATATCTCTTCCATTAAAACTCGGCACGAGGGATGAGATAATCAGATTGGAATTCTGCATCACAGCAAGTATTCTCTCTCCAATATTTCCCCCATCCGAAATTCTGTACAGAAAGCATGTCCTGTCTGCAAATATAAAAACGAATGCAAATGGGATGTTCATAATCAGACTCTTCCGGAACCTCTCTGTTCCGATCTGGCTTTTAAACTGCTTAAGGACCTTACCTTCTTTCAATTCTTTCCAATTCATAGAGTCTGTTCCTGATGCTTGTGTTTCGTCCTGTTCTGGTCCTTGCTTGCTTTTATAACATCCCTGAACTTTACAAGCCTCTTGTGGATAGTAGGACGATTCGCCTTCTTTAACGCCTGCCCTGTGTATTCCCTGAACGCTGCTGTGATCGCATCCTCATCACGCCCCTTAAAGAACACCATATAAACCGGCGGATCTTTTGTCTTATCTTTCTTTAGTGCATAATTGATCCCGTATTTCCGGGCAACCCTTTCGAAAGATTTGATATTCTCCGGTGTAATCTCGATATTCTTCATTCCGGCGTTCTGTTTTGCCAGCTCCCTGACTGAAATCTTTCCTGTAGGCGGCATTCTTTTTCTTGCAGCTGCCTGCTGTTTACGGATGCTCTTATTCTGATCAACCTTCTGCAGATACTTTTTCATCATCCAGGAAAGAATACTGGCAGTCATCTTCGCTCCTCTTACATAGAAGGCTACGGTTTTGCTATTGACTTCATCGTTCATACTATTCTGCCGGAGCACTTCCTATTGAATTCCGGCCACACCCTCCTTTCTGCGACTGTCCGCTATATCATTCTTCCTCGAATCCTCCATACAGAAGATCATTGAAGAATTTCTTACCTTTAGGAGTAATCAGCGTCTGTGACCTCATATGCCCGTTCACGCGAAAATCCCGAACCTTGAACAGCCCGTCATTTTTCTTGAGTGCATATGGCAGGAGTGTTCCGGACGGGCTCCTGTACAGGAATCCGCCGCTCAGCAGATACTTAACAAATGTCTTTTCCGGTATTTCAAGTTCTTTCGCAGTAGTTCGAATGTTGCTGCAGTCCCCTGATTTGACAAAAGTATCATAGTACTCCGCCTTTGGCTGCAAATCACAGACTTGTGCTTCCAGCTGACGGCTCTTTGACTGTTCTGAAAGCAGGTTCTTTGCCAACAGAGTCAATATCTCCGGGTTTTTCTTTGCCAGATCAATCAGGCTTTCTTCTTTCTTTGCTGTGTAGCTTCCTGTACGTCTGATTGTCGGGAGCACTTCTTCAAATACCCATCTTTCGAAATCTTCGGCTGAGGGAAGCTTGCTATGAACGATCAGGCGATATAGGTCTCCCTCTGTTATCAGGGAAAATGCCTGCATCCCGCCGTTCGTAAGGATGTCGCGTTTCGCGACCCCCTTGCAGTGCCTCGAAATAGCTGCCCTCGGATTGCGGTATCCCAAAGCCATCGCAACATCTACAGCAACAAATAATACGGCACCTCCATCAACAATAGTCCTGATCTTTCCGAACCCGTCTTTTTTAAATACCTGTGCCGCCAATACTTCTGTATTATCCATAATTTACTCCATCTGCCATTTGAAGAAAAAATCCTCCATGTCCAGCTCAGTCAGAGTTTCATACAGGTTCCAGACAAGCCTTAAGAAGAATTCTCCGAAATAAAAGACGGAGAAGTCAGACTGCTCAAATGCCGCACCTGTGAGAAGATGGGGTGGAAGTACCATTCCATTGTTTTTCATGCATGCAAATGAACAATACAGTCCTTTCATGTGGTCGCCCAGATACATTGTAAGAAGTGTCTCCACTGCATCGGCAAGTTCCGCTTCATCATCATAAACAGCGATAAACTGACTCCAGAAGAAGTCCGCCTCGCAATCAGCAATATCGATGACCTTTTTAAGGCACACATTGCCCTGACTGTCCATAAGATTTTCTCTCTCTAAAAATTTGTTCATAGTTCCTCCAAGTAAAACAGGGAGGCAAAAAGCTGCCTCCCCTTAATAAAAGTTGCTTCACCGGCAGCGCTGAAGGCCGCCGGTTTAGTATCAGTTAGATTTTTTGAACGTTTTGGGTTGTCTGTGTTCTCTCACTTAAGGCACTATCGTTCACAGATAGTCCAGCATCGGAGGAATCTTCCTCACAGCTGCGGTCCTGTTTCGGCAGGTTGCCGCACTACTTATCTGGCCGGGATAAGGTGGTATCATTATTGGCTTGCTCCCCCTTGCGGGATCATCGCCTGCGTGAGCCGGAAAAGTAGCCAGAATCAGATGTTTGTCCCCCTGACCGCCGGAAAGCCTTGTTGCCGTTAAGCGTCAGCTCATGAAATTGTCAAAGAACACGAAAGCTACTTGATGCCTTCATGTTCTTACCGATGAGAGAGACCTTTTCCGTCGGCAAATACAAAAATAATTATTTTTTCATAATCTTTGCAGTATTCCTTGCATACTGCTCTATGATAAAAATCCTGCCAATCCCTTTATCGGACAGGATATGAAATAATATACAGCTTTTATTACAGTCCAAACCGCTATGAATCCTCCGAAGATCCCACACATAATGAACTGTATTGCTATTATACCCAGGCTCATTGTGACATCCATATTCACCGGTATAATCCCGATGAAGAAATGCACCAGTCCGAATGGCATTCCAGCTATCATCCACAGCCGGAACCAGTCGACCTGACCGTCAATTATGTAAATACTCTTGAAGACATAAAGCAGAAACGCAAGAAAAGCAATCGGCAGGACACCTTTAAAAACCCAGTTCTTCATATTACCAGTCCTCACTTTCTATCTTGACTTCAACCTCACGACAAATTGTCGCGAGGTCACACCCGATCTATTCTCATAATTTCATCCGACAGGCATATCACATCCGGATGACTAATCAGCACCTGTTCAATACGTGATCTCTTTTCCCTGTCACAGACAAATTCCAAAGGTTCGATTCCCGTCCCAGTCATTCTCACATGGTATACAGAAAATTTCTCTTCATCCTGAAAAAACTCTATCTGCTGATAATCTTCTATGATCTTATATCTGTTCGGAAGACCGCTGAGACGGTTGTGCCAGCTGTAAACAGCACTTTTGTACCCACGCTCTACAGGTTCTGCCAATGATGGAATCCTCCATTCCTTTCCAACCTTGACCGCACTTCTGATTTTTCCCCGTCTGATTCTGGTCACTGCCGCCACATGGGTTATGTCATATAGTTCGGCATATTCTTCGACTTTTAGCAATTCCGCCTTGCAGGATATCATCTCATATTGCTCATCTATCTTTTCTTTTTCACGTATTCCTAACTTTTTCGGAAGCATATACTCCAAATATAGATATATTCCACTGCCCCGAACCACTATCGAATATCTCCATCCATCATTATCCAGCGGAAATATTCTTCGTTCCTCTACTGCTTTTCGGAAGCGGCTAAATTCCTTCAAAAGGACCTTTACGTAATCTGTCCCCTTCGAATTGTCCGCAGGTAATACTTCCTCCGTTTTTTTGTCAATCGCCTCAAGGATCTGCTCTTTACAGATTATCCACTTCGTTCCTACTGTATCCGTCATTTATCCACATCTCCCTTCCCGTTTTTATCAGTGTGCGCATTCTGATCTTATCCGAGACACCAGACCGCACTTACCCGTCATTGCCGTACATATCATGATTTATTTCCGCTGAATAATAGTGATTCATCGTTGAAGGTGCATTAAAAAGTGTCGCCAGCATGTACTGACGTATGTTTCTCACCTTTGTTGTATTTTTATCCAGACACTCGAAAACATACTGGATATGAAATAGATCCAGCTTCAAAAGCCGATTCTTGACTATGTCGGCAGATATAGGTTCACCACCGACTATGATCTTCTTTTTTCCGCTACAGACAGTATCAACCATCAGGTTCAATATTTCAGCAGCACGGTCCTGGCCGTATTCTGAGCACAGGACATCAAAGCCTATGTTCTCCCTGATAAGTTCTTCATAGGCGTCTCTGATATCCATCTCTTCCGAATCCATCTCCCGTCCGGGGATAGATGGATTGAATTCAGTCTCACTGTTTTCAGTATTACTGGTATCAGTATAATTACAGTTTGATTTTCGAACTCCTTGAAGTTCGCTTTTCATACTTCTTGAAGTTTGATTTTCATACTTCTTGAAATTTGATTTTCGAACTTCTTGAAATTCGCTTTTCATACTTCTTGAAATTTGATTTTCATACTTGTGATTATGCCGGGGCGCCCCCAGCTTTCCTCCATTGTTTCTAAAACTCATGCCCCGGCACAAACGATGATGAATGCTTCAATGCAAAC
>CACYPS010000029.1 GCA_902776305.1 uncultured Lachnospiraceae bacterium
CGACATCAAAAGCTATAAAAACAAGAGCCACTCCCTCTCCAAGGGCCAGGTCCTCTCAAGGCCCTACGCATACGACGAAGCTAAGCTGGTCTTTACCGAAATGGTAGATCTGCTTGCCACAGACCTCCTCTCTCAAAATCTGACGGCAGGTGGCCTATCCTTCTGGGTCAGCTTTGATCCGAAAAGCCTCGAAGAATGTCCCCTCTACGATGGCCCAGCCTCGATCGACTTTTACGGCAGGCTCCACCCCTGTCACGTCGGTGGCAGCTTCAAACTCCGGAACCGGACCAACAGCAATCAGGAAATCATGTCCCTGCTCCTCGATGCCTTTACCAAGAAAGTCGACCGGCGGCTCCTGGTCCGCAGACTCGGCATCGCCGCACAGGACACCAGAAAAGATGATGGTATGTACCAATTAGATTTGTTCACAGACTATGACGCACTCGAGAAGGAACGCAGGATGCAGCGTGCCCTTCTTGAAGTACGCCAAAAATACGGCTCAAACGCACTGCTGCGCGGTTTCAACTACATGAACGGCGGCACCGCACGAGAGCGCAATCTCCAAATCGGCGGGCACAAAGCCTGACGGCCAGTCCTGCCGATAGAAAGGCAGGACATCATGACAACCACTCTCCCCATCGGATTCAAATACACGGCAGCCTTCCTCGCCGGACGTCCGCAGCATACCCGTTTCGATGATTTCTCCCGAAAGCACCCTCAGATGGATCGCCGGAAGCGGGCTAAGATTTTTGCTCCTTTCGATGCACTCGACGGCTACTCCGAAAGCATCGACAGCAAGAATGTGGAATATGTGGAGCGGGTCGAGCTCGAAGAAGCTGACCGCATCGAACTAAATCGTCGCCTGCAGATCCTCCGGGCTCTCACCTATAACAGCAAACTGGCCCGAGCCAACCGTGTAAAGGTCAGCGTCCGCTACTACAAGCCCTGCACCGATCACAACCGTTTTGCATGGTTGATGCTGGGCCAGTATGTGACGGCGACCGGGATCTGCTGGAAGGTCGACCCGGATGAGATGGGTGTTGTCAAAATAGATGAAGCGGCAATCCCGCTGGCCGATGTGGCCGAGATCACCGCTTCTGATGAAGCATTGTTTAAACAGGATGAATGGGAGGCATGCTGATACTAATTTCCGTTATTGGCTCTTCTTACTCAACTTTGCCTGCAGCGCCTGAAACCCTTCCAGTGCACTCTGAAGATTTTCAATGATGTCCTCCGCCAGTACATCCGGCTCCGGCAGGTTGTCTAGATCGGCGAGGCTCTTGTCCTTTACCCAGAAAATGTCCAGACTTTTCTTGTCCCGCTTCCAGATCTCATCAACGCTGAATTTTCATTCTGCTTCAGCGTGAAGTGGATATTGGTCCTGAAATCATAGATCCACACTTCCCTTGTCTGACGTTCCGGGCTGGCGGGACGCTTGTCAAAGAATATCACATTCGCCTTCACACCTTGTTTATAAAAGATACCGGTGGGTAGACGAAGGATTGTATGAAGGTCCGTATTCTGCAGAAGCTGCTCCCTTACTGTTTCCCCGGCTCCACCTTCGAAGAGCACGTTATCCGGCACGACGACAGCTGCCTTTCCGGTAGAATTCAGGATCGTGTAAATGTGCTGCACAAAGTTCAGCTGCTTGTTGGAGCTGGTCGTCCAGAACTCAGATCGGTTATAAACAAGATCCTCGTCCTCCGTCTCTCCTTCTTCATTCGTGAAGGTAATGGAGGATTTTTTCCCGAATGGAGGATTCGTGAGCACATAGTCCACACGATACCCGGGATCTGTCAGCAGCGCATCTGCCTGTTTGACCGGCACATCGCCGTAGATATCTCCGATATTGTGCAGATATAGGTTCATCAGGCAGAGCTTAAATGTAGTCGGAACCAGCTCCGTCCCGTAGAAGGTCTTATTCTTCAGGAACTCCTTCTGCTCCCGGTCAAGTGTCTCCCTATATTCATTTGCGATGAAATCCTGTGAGGCAAGGAAAAAACCGCCGCTGCCGCAGCAGGGATCTGCGATCGTCTTTCCCGGCTCCGGACGCATACAGCGCACCATTGTCCGGATCAGGGCACGTGGCGTGAAATACTGCCCGGCACCACTCTTGGTATCTTCCGCATTTTTCTGAAGAAGACCCTCGTAAATGTCACCCTTCACATCAGAGGACATGGACACCCATTTCTCGCCGTCGATCATGTCAACGACGCGCTTGAGGATGGCAGCCTTGCTGATCTTATTGGCTGACTGGAAGAAGATGCTGCCGAGGAGGCCGCTCTGCTTTCCGAGCGTTTCCAGAATAGATTTATACTTATCCTCCAGCTCCGTACCCTTGAGCGAACGCATATCCTGCCATGTGCATCCTTTAGGAATTCCGCTGTCACGATTATAGGGCGGCTTGGAATATTCGTCTGCCATCTTCAGAAAAATGAGATAAGTCAGCTGTTCCAGATAATCACCATAGGAGACGCCGTCATCCCGAAGAGGATTACAGAGACCCCAGACCTTGGATACGATGGAACTGGTTTGTGTCGACAATTCGGCCATGATTATAATCTCCCTTCGAATGCTTGTTTCAGGATTGATTGATGCATTGCCTCTGCCTGTTGGAGAGCGGTGTCTACTGTCTGTTCGATCGAATCGCAGACGGAAAGACGAGATTCGATTTCTGTAACAACACTTTTCTGCTCAGATAAAGGTGCAAGAATCAGCGGCAATAGTCCGAATTCCTTGACGTTAAGATGCCCCTGCGCTCCACCATGCTGATATTCATTTACAACATGCAGCCCATAAGGGGAATTTACATAATATGCCAAGTAATGAGGATCTATTACTTTAAGATTCAGTTCAGCGATGACAATATCAATTGCATTAAACCCATCACATTTTTTTGGCACTACCGCAGCCATCCCAAGATTAGCTCCAGATCTGGCAATTACCAAATCATCAGTATGTACTATGCTTTTTTTATTCTTTTCGTGTCCTTCTTTAGAAATCAGTGCCCAATTATCATCATCAACAAAATTTCTACGAACATTGGCGTTTCTAAAAGCCTTGACCCCATCGCTTTCAACATAATACTGAGTAGGTTTGATCACAATGCCAACCTTAATGTTATTGCATACGTCCTTTACCCTTGCTCCCTCATCCACACACTTTACGGAATCAAACGCCTCCTTCAGCACAGCCTGCCGATATACAAACAGCTGCTTCTTTGTCTTCTGCAATGAGCTTATGCTATTGTCCAGTTCAGAAAACATTTCCTCGATTCTGAAGATGATTCGACGCTGTTCCGAAATAGCAGGAAACTGCATTTCAATCCTGTCTAAGTTTTTACGAGAAATACGCTTTCTTGTCGTCCCACTCTCATATTCCTTTATCTGCTCTTTAAACCATGGTGAATTAATAAGGTATAAAAGATACCTGACGTCCACTTCTGCACATTTTGTCCTTAGAATCGCAACATCTACTGCTGTAATATACTTCCCTTCCAAAGGGAATATACATGCCTTACATAACGGTTCTCCCAGTCTTGATATCAGAAGATCTCCCTCATGCAGCAATGTGCAGTTAAGACGCTCAGCAGTGGCGTCGCTTACAAACCTATTCGATTTGTCTAAAAATACGCCTGCTCCAATATCGGCAAGCTGGATTAACCGCACTTCACCATTAGGATCTTGATCCTTTTTTTCAATCCAATCGCCATCACAGAAAACTCCATTTTCTCCGGCAATATCACTAAATACCATCGTACGGTCTCCTTACGCCACCAATTCTATATTCATCTCGTCAAGTATCTCTAGATACTGATCCCCGAACACCTCATAAAACCTGCCGAGACCGCCTTTCCGATCGAACGGCGTATAATCCAGGTCGTCCGCGCTGATGCTCAAACTCGCTGCGATATGATCCTTGACCAACCGAAGCCATTCCATCTGCTCGTCTGTGAAATGGACAGCACCAGCATTTCTCTTAAGCGTCCATTGCATGAAGTTATAATTCACCTTGTCTGCGAAGGGTTGCAGGTTGTCGGCATAGCCCATCTCAAACCGGATGATTGAAATCAGATCTGCAAGCTGTCCAATTGTGCCGCGCTTCACCTTATCTGGCTTTTTAATCGCATAACACTCCCAGAGTCGGTCTACCGTAATATGCTCTTCCTGAAGTTTTTCATACAGACTCTTCAGCTTCTTGATCGCCATCGGACGGTCTGCATATTTCTGATCATAGATAATCCGAAGAGCAAGGATCTCATCCTTGTTTTCTTCAATGAACGCATGAAAGCTTTTGATCACCTGATCTGCATTGCTATCCTGGTCTTTGTCCCAGCCCGCATAGGTAACAGAATCGATATTCACATTGTCGATGATCTGATCATGCTTCTTACGTACTTCCTCAATGTAGTCCCTGGTGTCCGGATCGTTGAAAGGTTGCTCTGCTTCTTTAATCAGCTCCTCCTGTGCGGCATCCAGCTTTGCCTGCTCCTCCGGGCTTGGATCTCTATCCGGCTCAAGCGTCACACCGGCCTTTGCGGCGACCACATCCTCATCAAAGGCATTAAGCAGGTCTTCCGCGACAGCATCGATAGGTTTCCCGACCTTAGATTTAAACTCATCCAGCTCTTCGGGCTTCAGTTTCGTGCTCAGTCGTATCAGACGATTTGCAAGAGAAGTCAGAATCTCCGGATCTTTTGTTCCAAGCGATGCCCGCTTCATAAGCTCTGTCAGGCTCACATGGGGCTTATACTCCAACGGCCTCGTTTCTGTCTTCTTGGATTTCGTTACCCCTACAGCGTCGATCACGACAAAGTGATCCTTCTCGGTTGCATCATCGCCAGAAACCATTTTCAGGTCTTCCAACTTCAGAACTCTGGTACCGCGCCCAAGCATCTGCTCATAGTGGCCCTTACTCCGGACGTCACGCATGAAGATCAAACACTCCAACGGCTTTACATCTGTGCCGGTGGCGATCATCTCCACAGTCACTGCGATACGCGGGTAAAACTGGTTACGGAAGTTGCTCAGAGCCTCGTCTGCTTTCTTCGCCTTGCAGGTGATCTTCTGGCAGAACTCATTCCCCTCACCAAAAACTTCTCTGACGATCTGGACGATATCATCAGCATGGCTGTCGTTTTTCGCAAAGATCAGCGTTTTCGGCACGTTCTTCCTGCGAGGAAATAGCTCTGTAAATACCTTGTCCCGATACGTCTGAATGACAGCACGAATTTGGCTTAGATTTACAACATCCACATCTAACATTCCCGGATTGTAGGCCATATCTTCATCCATCTGACGCCAGCGTTTTGCCCGGGTCAAACGATCCCGATATTCCGCCATCCGCTTCATGATCATCGCACCATTCTGCGTGATCTCGGTATTGATCAGATAGATGTCCTCTCCAACATTCACCCGATCAATGATGGCTTTCTCTCGGGAATACTCGCTCACCACATTCTGGTTAAAGAATGCGAATGTTCGCTTCTCTGGCGTTGCCGTAAGGCCAATGATAAAGGCATCAAAATATTCCAACACCTGTGACCATACGTTATAGATCGATCGATGGCATTCATCGACGATGATGCAGTCAAAGAACTCCGGCGGGTATTTCTTATTGTAGACGACCGTTACCGGTGGTCTGCTCTCTTGATCCCGATCGATTTCATCTTCTATACCTTCATCCTCTTCGGACAATTCCTCACCTTTCAGGATGGAGTACATTCTTTGGATCGTGCTGATATAAACCTGATTGGATGGGGACATGACTGATCTCTTCAGGAGACGCACACCAAAGATATCAGAGAACACACGCTGCTCCCCGTTTGGCACATAAGCTCTGAATTCCTGCTCTGCCTGTACTCCCAGAGATTTTGTGTCCACAAGAAAAAGAATCCGGTTCATCTTCCCGTAAGTGAGCAGGCGATATGCCTCCGTGATCACGGTGAATGTCTTTCCCGCACCGGTAGCCATCTGCACAAGGGCTTTCGGTCTATTTTCAGCAAAAGAAGTGTCCAGATTTGTAATGGCAATTTCCTGGCATTTACGAAATCCCGTCGTTTCCAGGACCGGCATGTGTTTAAGATTATTCCGAACAGTATCCGGAGCTGCAATCCAGTCCCGGAGTGTTTCAGGCTGATGGAATGAAAAAACTGTGCGTGAACGATATTTTATGTCATGGAAGTCTGTAAAGCGCGTCAAGGTGCCGGTAGCCTCATAGGCAAACCGGATCTCATAGCCATCGTCAAGATACTTGAAGGTGCTGTTAGCATATCGGGAAGACTGGCCTTCAACCACAGTAATGTTTTGGCCTTCTGTATCTTTCTTTGCTTCGACAACACCTACCGGCTTTCCAGCCACAAATAGGGCATAATCAACCGGCCCGGTGCTCGTCGGAAACTCACGAATAGCCACACCAAGCGCCGCCGACAGATTGATTTTGTTCATATCCTGAATGACCCAACCTGCATCATTCAGCCTGCGGTCGATTGCCTCTCGCGCAATCTGCTCTGGCGTCTTAGGCATGCTCATCACCCCCGGTCTCTACGAGTTTTACTGACCCATCTGCAATTCTTCGAAGAGTTTCTTGCTCTGCCTCGTGGTTATTCATCAATGATAGTCAAACTTTTACATAATTATCATACATCAAAAAGCTACCTTTTTCAACAATATCCTAATGTGCTTCACTGCGGTAGCGCCTCAATATATATGCTTTCGGCAACAGAAAATACAACTTTCTACTCGACTTTTATCAATAACCACGGGACTTTGCCCGCCCCTATTGTCATCCGGATTCTGGAGTGGTATGTATAGAAACCACAAGGGCCCTTTAATTCTAAAAGGAGCGAAATGACTATGACAGAGAAAAGAATTATCGACGACGCTTTTATGGAGCTTACTGACGTTCACAGCAAATCAACCGCACTGCAGGCGCTTGCGAACTATCTCCAGTGTTCCCGCGTCTCAGCACAGGATCTGGATTATGACTCTGTGCTGAGTGTGTTTGAAACTGCGCTGAACTATATCAGCACACAGCTTGGCGATATACTGACCAGAATCGAGGTATCTGAAATGGAGGCCATAATGCAATAGACGCGGGCAATTTATCGCGCCACCGCTGCACTATTCTAAAGTCTGAAGTCATAAAAGAAGCTGGCCTCTTTCGAGACCAGCTCCTGTGTTGCTTAATTCTTATTCAGCTTTCGTAATCTGTCAATCAGATTAGTTAGCGCTCATACGGCGGCGAGTTACAAGAACGATGCCTGCGCCAAGAACAAGGATTGCACCAACGATGTAGAAGATTGTGGTACCGATGCCACCAGTGCTCGGAAGAACATTACCCTGTTTGTTCTCGATATCGGTCGTGATGATACCAGTATCCTTGAAATCACCAGATACAAGATCACCACCGGTAAGGCTTGTCAGCTGAGGATCAGTAGACTCTGTTTCATGTGTTGCTTCAACATCAAATTCTACAGAATCCCATGCATTGTATCCAGCAGGTACAGTGGTCTCAACGAGAACATAAGTGCCATCATCAATACCATTGAAAGAGAATTCAGAACCAGCAGTTGTGCCGCTCTTTGTTCCCGCAACTACATAATAGGAGTTATCCTCAAGTGCGTCTGCTTTAATAGAAGAATCAAACTCTGCTTTGATATCAGAACCTTTTGTTCCAGCCTGTGTTGCTCCTGCAGCAGCTGTCGGAACTTTCTTATACAGTGTGAAATCTGCACCAACCAGATCTTCGCCCTCTTCATCAACCTTGTTGACCGTCAGCTTATAAGTAAATACTCTTACAGTATCCTTCGGAGTCTTACCTTCTTCGCCACCCTGAACATCATTCGGGTTGTTGCTGTATTCAAGCTCAACTTCGTTCTTGTTGCCTGCTGCGCCAATAGCAGCGTTCGGTCCAAGTGTTGCAGTAAACTCTACAGTAACTTCAGCACCATTCAAACTTGCCGGAAGATAATCGCCAGTGGGCGTGAACTCGATTGTCTGTTTGAAGCCATCTACGGAAGGAGCAACATCACCTGTATATCCGGTTGTAGAAACAGTATATCCTTCGCCTGCAGCAATGGCAACACCGTTCATCTTAATCGTAAGAGCGCTGATTGCAGAGAACTTTCCGCTCTCAAGTGTATCGACGAAAGTAATATGATATTTCTTATATGCAGAAACATTATCAGCAAGAGTAGCTGTCAGTTTGAAGGGAACTGCATCACCGATATCATAGTCAGCAGAATCCTGATCAGCTTCGACAGTAGCATCAGAATCATTTACGTCAGTAACTTTCTTTTCAACTTCTGGAATTTCACTCTTTGCAGTAAGTGTAGTCGGTCCTACAACGCTGATCAGAAGAAGAGTATATGCGTCATCTTCTGCGTTTGTCAGAGAATTGTCCTTATCTTTTACAATGTAGTAACCAGTCGGAACGCTTTCTACACCACCCGCTGCTACATCCTTCTTAAAAGCACTTGCATCTGCAAGATTAGCTTTTGTCATGCCAAGAGCAGTAAGAATGCTGTCAATTGTTGTCTGATCAGCTGTAGAAGTACTGGAGCTAATAGCTTCAAGTGCTGTAAGAACATCTTCATCAACTAAATCGCCTTCAGTTCCTGCACCATTAACGCCCCATGTCACGTTAGAAAGTTTTCCATCTGCGAGATCACCAGTAAAGATCTGGAAAATCTCGTATGTGTGTCCAGTTTCATTAGGTACTGTTAAATTTACATTAGTCGGTGCTGCAAACACTGTGATGCCCATTGAAAGCACCATTACCATGGCAATTGCTAAAGCCATAATCTTTCTCATGTGCTTCATTTTTCTTCCTCCTTATTTTTTATTTATGTAGCACAATGTTGTCTATACGTTCCACGTCAGGCTATCTCTTCCCCTACAGAACGGAGTTCATACGCCTCCTTTCTCTGTTATTCCCTGTGTGAAACTTTGTTGTCGACGAGCCGCACGCTCGGCTCGTCGCTTCAACCTTATAAATCTCTGAACCATTTATTGATCTATTTATTGCACTTATGGTTCTCGTCCTTATTCTACGACTGCTTCTTAATAGACTCGGGCTTCTACATCTTGCATCGGTATTCGATGCACTGTGGATACTATCAGTCATTGCACCACCTTTCTCGTCTCTTATTCAAGTAAATACCGATAAGAGCCATCACGATCGTAATCAATCCTGCTATGCGATAAATTGTAATGCCAGAACCGCCGGTACTTGGGAGTTCATAGGCTTCAGGGCTGTTTATTACTGACTCTTCGTTTTCAGCACTATTCTTCTCTGAAACAACATTCCCATTACTATCACCATATTCAATTACTAAGCCATCAAGCGGGTTCTCTTTAATATAATACTTCCACTCAACTTTTGTATTGTCAGGATTCTCAAGCAATTCTATAGGCACAAACTTGTTTAATTCATCAAATTTTACCACATACCACTGATTTGTTTGATCATGTGTTACTGTTATTTTGTTAGTTGCGTCACCAGCTATCGGTATACTATAAGTGCCAACTGTTTGTTCAGCAACAGTTTTTGCAGTACTACCGGATGTGTATGTAGCACTCCTATATAGAGTAACGCTTATTGACTTATTATCAGGCCATACCATCTTAGTATTAGAAGTATTACTCTCTTTCCATACCTTCTTAAACTCAAAGTCTGTTTTTGTTACTCTCTCATTGTTAAACAAAGCATCATATCCGGCAGGTGGATTTTCAGGAAGAACTGGATCAACACTTTTTGTATATCCCAGCGTTCCATCACCATTATCATATACTGCCACAGTATACTTGTACTCTGTAGGATCATAAACAATACTAGGATCAGGATTTGGTCCCGGCTCTTCTTTAATTATATAGTAGAAGTTTTTAGGCTCTTGGGCATTAGCGCCTGCATCTAAGATGCTATAGGTAATATCGTCAAACTGAACATCGCCATCTGCATCATTTGTTTTCGACTGATTCACACCACCATTCTTGAGATCCTGGAAGTTGCTATCAGTATACTCTTTTAGCTTAAAAGTAAATTCACCACCAGTAAGTGACTCATCTTTGAATACTTTCTTTGCTTTAAATGGAACTGTACCTGAAGCATCATAGTCATTAGTTACGGTAGCAATAGCATCTGATGGCACATAATTTGCATCTGTTCCTCCCGTTACATGTACCGTTTTCGGCGTTTGATCAATGGTAACATTTTCATTGTCAGATGCTATCTCAGTAACTATATAATCACCTTCAGGAAGATTTTCTACTACTGCTGAATTAGAAACACCGTTTACTATTTCAATTTGAACGGTAGTAATCTTCTTTCCGGTTGAATCATCGATTCTGAAAGTATATGTTCCATCAGCCTTATTTTTTAACGCTTGAGGTACCGATGCAATCTCTGTCTGACCAACCGTAACATTTTTGGTGATTTTTAAAGCACCATATGATATTTCTGTATTAGTTACAGTCACAGTTCCGTTTTGAATATCCCCTCCTTCGACGCTGGATACGAAGTCTGCTTTGGAAAGCATCTTGCCATTTACCTGGATCTCACGTACTGAGTAGACGTATTCTTGATTATTGCCGGCATCCTTTGGAAGATTATCCCAAGTATGCTTCCACTGATTGCTACTATCGAGTATAACCTCAGTTCCCGGAACATCTTCATAAGAACCCGTCCGTTCAATATCAGTGTCATATCTTCCCAGAATTTTAGCATTTGAAGCTTTATAATTACTATAACTGGTGATTACCTCTACTGATATTGTTGTATCCTCCGTTACATTTGATATTGTTCTATCTCCTGCCGGCAAACCAGGTTGATTATAAACTTCTTGGCCATTTATCGAATATCTTACATTCTTTACATTATTACCACTACCTAAGTTGAATGTTACGTCTGCTCCATCAGCAACAGTTACTGCTGAAGATGCAGGTATAACCGTTGGGGGATGTGGATTAGGCTGGCCATATGTATAATCATAATCAAGTTGAGTAACTATCAGATTGACTTTATTTCCAATCTTATCAGCCAATGCTCTCTGAAGAATAACCTTTGCAGTATCTTCATTATCCGCTTCTGTGCTTCCATCTGCAAATCTCCACTTCTATTCGACACTTATCTCACCATCATACTTTTTGTTCGTGACATATATTGTTCCTTCATTTTGAAGTGGTTCGTCACTCGATGCTGAATACGAAACAGTAAAAGGATTTTGAGTAATCGGTATCGAGTTAGGATCTGTTATGCCGATTTCTTCAACGTAATACTCATAGTCATTATCTGTTGGCAATTCATTACCTTTATAGGTTTTTGACCAATAAGGTGGTTCTAATGTTACTTCAGGCTGCCATACTTGATATTCAGTTTGACCGACCTCTCTCCTCCAAATCTTGACTTTTGGCCTATACTGACTCGTATCCATTTCAGTTTCCCATACTTTTCGGATTTCGAGATATGGTTCTTTATAAGTGTTTGTAATTATGATTTCACCGCCCTCAGTGAACTCTAATTCTCTTCCACTGACAATATCTGAACCATGCTCGATTGTCGTATCGAAACTTTCTAGGTGAACGTCCCCAGGTGCCGAACGAGTCTCTACTATCTTATATTCATATCCGTCTTCTACCTTGAATGATATTTCCCAGTTATTACTCTGATTTAATTCAATTTCAGAAGCACTGGTACTGTCACTGACAACATGGTAAAGCTTCCAAATGTTAGAATCGTTTTTCCGATAGATTTCAAACCAGATTTGTGCTCTTCCTTCCAGATTCATATCTGCAGGCGCCTCCCAAGCCTTTCGAACAGATATCTCCAATGGCTTAGGAATATTTGTTATCGTTTGGTCACGTCCACCATTACTGATTGCAACTTTAGATACAAAACCTTCCGGTTCAATCTCCTCAACTCGATATGTATAATAGATATAATTCCCATCTTCATCCTTACCGATAGAAGGTGCATTTGGAATAGAAACACTCTTCCAATTACCATCGATATACTCAATTGTATATGTTGTTTTATCATCCGGGAATCGTGTTTCTTCGCTCTCCGACATTACAATATCAATGTCATCCGCGGACCTTACAGTTGCCTTCCGATAAACCACAAAATCAATTGAGTCAACATCAATCTCTTGGTGTAGAGGTTGTCCATCCAGTGTTTGCCATACCTTCGTAACTTCTATGTTCGGTAACTCATTCGTAATGGTCTGGCTCCTTGAGATTTCACCCAGATTCACCGGCTTCATACTTGTCGGTGGGCTTTGGTATTTGAAGTAGAAATAATAAACAGGAGGCTGCGCCGGCAGCTCATATCCCGTCGGCGGAGTTATTTCCTTAAAGAAGTAAATCTTGTAGTCTTCGTAAGGATGATCTTCTCTTTGGATTTCAAACCTGCCATTTTCATCAGTCTCATAAGTCCAAAGGTAGCCGTTTGTTTTTCCTTTGTCTGTGTTCATGGCAGCTTCAATACTACCAGAACCTGTCCAACTTGATTCCCACACACCAAACACAGCACCAGGTAACTTTAATGATACATTAGCGCCATCCGCTTTTGTAACTGTATAACTGTGCTTTATTTCGTTTCCGACTGTTAATGTACCTGCAGACGCATTTCCATCGCCGGGCGCATAAGTATATGTCATCGGGTTAGATCCAGTAACAGGAGTAACAGTACCATCGTTATTTATAGTAAACTCGATAGTTCCATCTCCTGTTGCTTTATAATCTGTTGGCGCTTTGACCTCCTTTATACGATACTGACCCGGCTCGAGCCTTGATAAAGTAACACCAGTAT
Organism: uncultured Lachnospiraceae bacterium; assembly: GCA_902776305.1. Classification (GTDB taxonomy): domain Bacteria; phylum Bacillota; class Clostridia; order Lachnospirales; family Lachnospiraceae; genus Chordicoccus. The sequence continues at coordinate 12,808 of CACYPS010000029.1, forward strand.
CTTTATTCGCATACGGAATAGAGAAGTTACCGTTTTCATCTACTGATCCATTTGTTACAAGCTCATAGCCATCACTTCCTAATTTCTCCAGGCTAAAGACAGCTCCATAAAGTGTCCTAGTAGTATTGTCTTTATCAACCTTTTTAATGGTAAGATTATACCCGCCTTGAGGATTAGTGTATGTATTCTTATAGTTCATAACATACTTGCTATGCTGTACAATTGTTACTTCAGCTTGCTGAGCGGAGGCAGTCGCTCCACCAACTTGTTCACCATTATCATTTACCTTATAAGTAGTGCACTCTGTCGCAACATCGTTATATCCCGGAAGTGCTGCGGCTGTCTCTGTAACAGTGTAAAGACCATCAACCAAGTCAGCCATGATGTACTTATCACCAGTAAAATCAGCATAAGTGACATTTACAATAAAGTTTTCAAGGTTCGCTATTTGTTCCGCGGTATAATTCACCAAGTCTTTCTTTTCAATTGCATATCCCCATTTATCCACCTTTATAGGTGTGCCATCATCATACGTTCCTGTAATCTCGAACTTAATCTTCTTTTTATCCTCTTCGGTCAAATTAGAAGGTCCTTCAATCTCTTTATGGAGTTCTATCATACCCATGACAGGCCAGTCATAGACCTTCAAAATATCTCCGGAGTGATATTCATAATTTGTATAATTCGGATTATCAGAAATTGTAAAGCGATAGATAGTATTATTAATTGCGTATTCATTTGGCGATACGGTCTCTTTTAAGTAGTAAGTAATACCCTTCTGTAATGATAGACCATCTAGTTCCTCATTTAAGGAAATTGTTACGTATCCATCCTTTCCACTCGCTCCCGTTTTAAAAGTAATCGGCTGACCGGCTTTCCCGTTCTGAGCATGATCAGGGTATACTATTGGTTCGCCATTTTCATTAACGAAAGTAAATTCCGCGTTATTTATCGGAACTTCCATGTGTCCGGCACTGTACTTGTACAGATCCACGGAGTAAATGTTAAAACCGCCTTCAGCACTGCCTTCGATATTAGCCTGACCACTTGCTTCATCAGTAAAGCCTTTCATGGTTGCTTTATTACCGAAGTGGACAGTTTCACCCGGTTTGCCAACAACACGGGCATCATACGTAATTGTCACAGCACAGTTATCAGGGATGCGATAAATACCAGTATTTCCCTTATAGTCATATGTTACTGTTGGGACTTCACCTACGTAGTCATCACGTGGCTCTACTACTATAACTATAGATGAATAATCAACAGAAAGATTTTCTGTAAATACATCTTCAAGAGTCATAGGCTGTCCGCCATTCAGTTGTAATTTGTCCGGATTTATAACAATCTTGAAGCCAGTTGTCCCTGTAACGTTGTCAAATTTTATACCCGGATCACTCACACTAGACGGATTGACATTTTCCTTAATAAGACCGGGATAGCCATAGTCCACATCTACCTTTTGCTCACTATCACCCCACACAGCCTTATTTCCAATCGTTAAAATACGATCACTTTCTTTAAGTGAATCATTTAGAAGCTGCTGGCTGTTATTTGCCACCATATAATAGGTAAATGTATAGGCTTTGCAATAGGCAGAAGGTGTCCCAGTCATTGGCAGGTCAGACTTCCTGACGTTGAATGTTAGTTTATCATCATCATCTCCAGGAACAATCTTTTCATGACCTTCCTCATTTCCGTAAAGGTTTCTGAATATCTGTGCATTGTGAACATCAAGTCCTTCAATTGATCCTGATCCGGACAAATCTAAAAATCCAACGTGTGCTTCATCGTAATCATCAGTAATGACAATTTTCTTTCCATCAGCAAAATCATCATCTGTTACTCCGCGAAGTATAAGCTGATATTCAAATACAGTTTCATCGTGCCCGTTAATATTAACTGTCTTAAAACCATTCGATTTTTTTTCTATACCCCTATCGGGAGCTTTACCCTTATCCCAATCGGTTACCGTCGCATTATCGCCTTGGAACTCGACACTATTTATATGCTCATCGTCAATCCTATCAGCAACCCACAAAGGATCGTTATCTGTTTTAAATGTAACGATAATATGGCGTGCGTTTCCTGTTCCATTAAGACCTGCCTGTGTATGTTCTTGATCTTTATAGAACGTTAACTTGAACTTTCCTTTGCTCTGGGTAAGTTCATAGTCTTCACCATCCTCCAGGCCATTAACTTCGAGTGATTCAACATTTAAGGTATCTTGATATTTTCCGGATGACGGTAATGTATCAGTCATAATCGCCTTGTTAAGACCACCCGCAGGGACATCCAAAGTGATAGTCCATGTCATTTCTTCTCTGGTAGCAGTCCCAAACACTTTATCAACTCCAATTCTTGAAGTGCCTGGACCGACAGTACCACTGCCATAACTGTTATGTCCCTTATCATCCTCTACAGTATTGCTGACAGAAGTGTCGCCGTTCTTTCCTGTTACGTCTACTTCTGTAATGTAGGAAATAATATACATGTAATTTCCATCATCAGTGATTTGGTATGACCAGGAATTCGCTGATTCGGGATCAACGTCCAAGTTTTCCCAGCGTATTTCAGTCGGGTCACCAATTGGTGTTGGTGTTCTACCAGGATTAACCTGATATTTTTGAATGCTGATGCCATCACCGGCATAATGCATTACATTCGAACTGTTATTATGATCTGTAATAACAGTATTTTTCATGTTTTTAAGGCCCTGGCTATTAATGGTAATGCTCCAAGGTTTTATCTTAGTGTTAGGATCCATTGGATCATCCTGAGTCGCCCCGGATGACTTTAACAATGGATTATATGAAATTTTATGTTCTAGATCATTATTCACCACCTTTTCTTCAGGTACTTCATTCGGTTTTACTGTGACCTTGTTTCCTGTCTGCTGAATAGTACCCGTACCTTCCCCAATTTCACTCCATTTAACATCTGCTTTGTAAGTGATGGTTATAGTCTCACCGTGTTTCATGGAATCGAAAGTAACATCAAATCCATTTCTAGTAGCGCCCCCACTGTAATTAGATGAATTGCCCTGTATCGCAAGTGAACTTTGATCCATCTCCAATGCAGTACCGCTAATTATATCCTTTACATGTACATTAGTCAGCTTACCATCCGCTGTTACAGTGACAGTATAGTGAACCTTATTGTCTTCAGAATGATACTGTCCGCTTTTCTTGACAGTTACATCATGTGTATTATTTACTTGAATGTTTTTTTCATAACCGCCACCAAAGTCAGTGTGTTGATTTGACTGTGTAAACTGTCCGGAAATGCGGATACTCAATTTTCCATCACCAGATTCCGCAAGTTTTTGCTTAGCTTCATCTGTTAAATGAATTCTTGCTTTACCATCTGAAGTAACAGAATATGTACATCCTGTTATCGTGTGGACTACACTTGCTTCTGTATAAGTAAGAGTTACGGGTTGATCAGTTAACGCACCCGGCGTGAAATTATTCGGTAACTGATATTCTAATACATTTCCAGTTGTCGGGAACTGTACAACGCTCGGTGTTTCTTCAAATGAGATGTTAAGATTATATGTCTCTCCTTCTTTAACTGTCCATGTATCTCCGCTCAAGCCTTCTACTGAAACGGAACTTACTGCATCTCGCATATCATATGATATGTCTCTAACTACGATGTTATATATCTTGTTCCCAATCTTTACATCTAGTTCATACGTATCTTTAAAAGCGATTTCACTGCATATCCAGTACACACCCTTTTTTTCCTCAAGATAAAGGGCACCCTCATGATCTTCTCCTTCTATGAGCGTCAATTCTGCACTTTCAATATCGCCTTCAATCCCCAGTTCAGACAAGATTTCTGATAACAGGTACTTTCCTTCGCCCGGGAAATGTAAGGTTTTTCCTTCGTATGTGAAGTCCACAGTATAGACAACACCGTATACAGAGAATGATTCCGCACTGAATTCTACGCTCTTAACCATTGCCATCTCATCCTCAGACTCGGAAACATCAACAGCTTCAACCGGAATCGCCTCGGCTCCGTCTTCTGAAAAATGCACAGCGCTGAGCGCAGATGTGTCTTCTGCTTCTATAGCTTTCTTGTACTCAATGTTAACGTTCACCGGAGCCTTGGGTTCAAATTCTCCGTCTCCGGTCATAATTTTTATATCAAAGAATCTGCCCAAAAGCTCAGCGACATCCTCCTCGCTGATTCCGAGAGCTGCTTTTGCATCCTCAATATACTGATTGTACTCTTCCGTGCCCTGTTTAATCTCCTTGACATAGAGCTTCGATCCGTCAGGTATTTCTGCTTCCGGCCCATAGGACATAGTTACAGTATAATCGCTCTTTTTGGAGACCAGGGTCTTCTGAGCCGGTTCCTCATCAAGTCCGGCATCTCTCAGAACCGCATTCTGATCGACGGTCTCAGCTTTTCCGTTTTCATATGTGTAGGTTGCTGCGCCTGCACATCCGTTTACATTGACCTTGGATACATAGTAGTTCTGTCCGACATTTGCATCAGCAACTTTGGCTGTTGTGGCAAAGTTGAAGGATATTGCACCATCTTCTCCAAGTGCTACATCGTTCACAGCCTTGACGTGAATTCCTGTAAAGGATGTGGCAGCTGCCGCATCCATGTTCTGTACGTCAGTCCAGGAATAGAGAAGTCCATTGTCTCCAATGAAAGTTACTTCATAATTATCGTTGTCTGCAAATGTAGCATATTCCGCACCGGTTCCTGCCGTCTCAGCCCAGGCACGTACCTGATCTGCTGTCATGGAATGAACTTTTGCAGATGCTGTATCGACGCGAATGACTGCACCTGCCGGAAGTGTTGCGTCCGGAAGATTAGCGGACAGACTCCAGTTCATAACAATCTCGGAACCATCTTCTGAAACAGCCCCATCAACGATCTCCACCAATGCGGAGCCTTCGACATTCTCTTCGACCGTGTCAAGGCTCTCTTCATTCTGTCCGATCAGATGGTCCGCGCTGTTGTCAAGGTTTACAACTTCCTCGGCTTCAGAAGCATCCGCAGCCTCCTCGACCGTCGGTTCAACTGCTACATCTTCTCCTGCAATTTCCTCTGCAGCCACTTCTGCCACAGTGGAATCGTCGGGCTGGACTTCCGAAGCTGTTGACTCGTCGGTCACGCCGTAGCCCGGTGTTAATACGCCATAGCCGTGGATTGTCTCAAATGTAATGTCGCCTTCTGTATACTCTGCTACCGCTACTTTGATCTCTTCGACTTCGTTGTTTGAGTCACCTGCGATGACAGAGATGGATTTGATTTCATTTCCGAAGAATCCTCTGTTGACGCCGGAAACGATACCCACATGCATGTTCTCACCTGCATTGCGGGTATAGAAAATGAGATCGCCAATCTGCGGTACATAGTCTGCTGCATCGACATAGATTCCGGCGTCGACAAGAGCACCGGCCCAGTTGCCGGCGTCACTGTCAAGACCCATATCATATATATCCGCATAATTCAGAACGAAGGATACGAACATTGCATCCCAATCTTTGTATGCATAGTAGCTCAGTCCGTTCTCAAGACGTTCCGATTCTGTATCTACAAACTCGCCATACCAATGACCGTAACGAGTATATCCCTTCGTCTGTTCATTTTCGGATATGAGATAGTTCTCATCGTTCTCTCTGTACCCGATCTGCGACTGTGCAACGGCAAGCACATCAGCATTGCGGTCGCCTGTAAGCTCCGGTATATCAGCTGACCAATATCCCTCATCTTCGATCGCCGCATACAAATCAGAGTAGCATGACAAGCTATGAGCATGCTCCTCTAATCCGCATATAATGTTCCCCTCTGCGTCATAACATTCAGCAATATGTGTATGCTCCTCAATGCCGCACTTGGGATCCTGATTACTCATCGTAATGGCAGGAAGGATAAGCGCGTACACAGTGCAGAAAACGACCACACTCGCTAACGCGCTTACTATCTTGACCCAGTGGCTGTGAAGCATCTTCCTGTACAATTTCTCTCTGGGATTTTCTGATTTGTTGGTCATTTTATGTCCTGCCCCTCTGCAAGTAATAAGCTATTCCCTACTTTTTGTTCCTGTCAATCAGCATCTTGGTCCAATCAAGAGCTTCCTTTAATCTTCCCTGTTTGTCTGGTTTCTTAGTTTGCTTTTTCCTGACATTTTGGTTGTCATCTGAGTCGCTCGTCTCAGGTTCCTCGAAAAATTCTGAGGTAGATTCTTCGTTCTCATATTGTCGAATGAGTTCATCCAGAGCCGTCTCGGGTGAACTGCTGTTGTTCATCGGCGGATATCCCATCCTTATTAGTATGGCGTCCAATGAACCGACCTTTTGAAATTCCTCTTGAAAATACTTCAGTTGCTTAATCAGCGAATTTTTTTCCTCTTTCAGTCTTTCAACCTCCTTGCTCTGACTTACGAGCATTTCAAGAAGATCTTCCCGACTTAGTTTTCTTAATTCTTTATCTGTCATATGTTCCTATCACAATCCTGTTTCATTAACACACTTAGACTGTATCGAGAGACACTTTTTCCCTCTATTACAGCCCCAAAATATTCCTGCGAATAAAGTTATTTTCATTTTACACTTAATTACAACGCTAAACTTACTATAGTACAATTTCTCAAAAGTATCAAGTTAAAACTGTGATCCTTATCCATTTTTGAACATTTTTCAGCACCTGATTCATATGTTTAGAATAAACATCTACTACTTTTTGCCCCATTTCTGAAAGAGCTTTTAATTAATGCACAAATCAGCGTTCCGTTCTTCCTGCGATGTAAAAAAACACATACATACAAAAGTCCGGTCAAATACTGAATTTCCATGTTACAATAGAATTGTCATCATGATCCTGAATACGGAGAGCATACGGATTGAAATATTTCTGACTTATGCCGGATTACAAAAGGAGGGTCAGGGTATGCGTGACGCATTGCGCGAATTAATTAATGGAACAAATTGCGTCGAGCCCGATATATACTGAACGAGGAGAACCGGTCATGTTACGAAGATTCTTAAGCCTTAAAGAGATGGATGAGAGCACCAGCCTGTACCATTACACGAAATGTCAGAGTGCGCAGGCCATTTTAAACGGGCACAGCTTTTACGCGACGAACACGCAGTTCCTGAATGATGTCAATGAGATGCAGTATATCTTAAGTGTGGTCGACGAGATCATCATGGAGATGGATAAACCTATGTGGAGCGGCATCTTGAAACATCTGATCATGGAAAATATTGAGGAGTTCCACAAGTATGAGTACTATCTCATCTCGTTCAGCACCAAGCCGGACAGCCTCACGCTGTGGGCGGAGTTCGGAGACAAGACAGGCTACAATCTGGAGTTCAACGGGATGGAACTGAGGAACCTGATTAAAGCCGATGAGGATATATTCTGTGACGGGTATGTCATTTATAACAGAGATCATCAGAAGAGAATCTTGGAACAGCTGATTATGGAAAAGATCCCGCAGGAGCTGCACAGATCGCTCGGAAGTGTCATTGAGGCAATGCGTGTAGGAATTAATGAGCCGTTCAATGAGTACAAGTTCAATCTGCAGAAGGCTCTGGCATTGTACGCCCTGTTCTTTAAGCAGCCGGAGTATGCCTCTGAGAAGGAGTACCGTTTCGTGTTCCGGGACCCGGAAAAGACGGTGCATTTCAGGGAGCAGAACGGTTTTCTTCTTCCTTATATAGTGTTGAATTGCCCGGTCGACGAGCGGCTGCCGGTGAGGAGCGTGACGGTAGCGCCGAAGAATCATACGGATCTGGCACGGCGGGGGATGGAGTATTACCTGCGGTCGCTGGGGTATGAGGTGCCGGTGAAGTTGTCGAGTTTGAAGCTGAGGTATTGAGGGGATGGGGCGCTGGTCAGGGCGCTCGATTTCTTTGACGGGTACGGAAGTACGGGCTTAATGCCTCTTTACTTCCGTAGTCAAGTGCCGCGTCGCTATCCCACACTTCCGAAAACCATATCACTTACAGAAATTCCGTGTTACAATAGAATTGTCGTAACTACTCGGCACGGCATCAGACACTGCGCTGCCTGATGCCGGATTGCATGAAAAGCACGCGTGGGGGGAGGAAGACCGGCTATGTTGCGAAAACTTCCTATTGGAATACAGTCATTTGAAAAACTCAGGACCAGAGGTTTTGTTTATGTCGACAAAACGGAATATGTTTACCGATTAGTACATAGTGAAACTCCTTATTTCCTGAGCCGGCCGCGGAGATTCGGGAAAAGCCTCCTGCTCTCAACCCTGAAAGCTTATTACGAGGGAAAGAAAGATCTTTTTAAAGGACTTGCCATCGAAAAGCTGGAGAAAGAGAATGCGGAGGCATGGAGACCTGCCCCTATTTTTTATTTTGATTTCAACGGCGAGGACTATACAAAAACGGATATAGAAACGGTTCTTGATCAATTCCTCACGGAATGGGAGGATGTTTACGGAGTTTCCGGCAGGAACGGCACCCTTGGTTTTCGATTCCAAAAACTATTGGAGACGGCATATCTGAAGACCGGACGACGCTGCGTGGTTTTGGTCGACGAGTATGATAAACCGCTGCTCGATGAAATAGAGGACGAGTCTCAAAAGGAGCACACGAAAAATGTATTTAAAGGCTTTTTCAGTGTGCTGAAAAAAGCAGATGACTGTATTCAATTCATTTTTATCACAGGTGTGTCGAAATTTCATAAGGTCAGCATTTTCAGTGATTTGAATCAATTGCGCGACATATCCCTGACGAAAGATTACGCAGCTTTATGCGGCATTACCGAGAGTGAGCTTGAGCAATATTTTGAGAGGGAAATAACGGAATTTTCCGAGGAACTGAATGTCGGAAACCGGAAATGTCTTGATAAACTGCGGGAGACGTATGACGGCTATCGTTTTCATCCGGATGGCGATTATGTATATAATCCGTATAGTCTTCTGAACGCCCTCTCTGACAGAGACTTCGGATCTTACTGGTTTGAAACAGGCACGCCTGCTTTTCTCGTTAAGAAATTGCGAAAAATGGAGTTCGACGTACGGCGGTTCTCAGAAAGAACCATATATGCTACGGAAAGAACCCTGAAGGATTATACCGGGGATACTGATGATCCCATTCCTCTGTTATACCAGACGGGATATTTGACAATCGCGGATTTTGACAGAGAAATACGGGAGTACACGCTTGATTTTCCGAATGCAGAAGTGAAGTATGGATTCGTTGAGAGTCTGATTCCGGAATATGTCGGAGATTACGGTTCCGGGTCCGGTAATGACGTACTCACCTTGCGAAGATACGCTGAAACAGGAGACCTGGACGGCATGAGGAGAGTGCTTACATCTCTGTTTGCCAATATCACCTATACAGTGTCCACTGATCCGTTCGAGCATTATTTTCAGACGGTTATCTGGCTGACGTTTACACTGTTGGGGAAATATGCCCTGTGCGAGATGCATACCTGTTCGGGACGTATCGATTGCAAGGTGGAAACAAAGAGTTTTATATATTTATTCGAGTTCAAGCGGGACGATCCGGCAGAGGCAGCTCTGGCGCAGATCAACAGCAGGGATTATGGCTGTGCGTTCGTTGCTGATTCAAGAAGGCTGTATAAGATTGGCGTTTCATTCGACTCGGCAAAAAGAAGGCTTGCCGGATGGGAGGTAGAAAGTGCAGAGGGGAACCGATTATGTTGAAAAAACTCCCGATAGGAATACAGTCGTTCGAAAAACTCCGGGAGGATAATTTCCTCTATGTAGATAAAACCGCCTTAATTTATGAGCTGGTTCACAATAATACTCCTTATTTTCTCAGCCGTCCGAGAAGATTCGGGAAAAGTCTGCTTCTATCAACCATGAAAGCATACTGGGAAGGAAAGAAAGAGCTTTTTTCCGGCCTGGCTATAGAAAAACTTGAAGAGAGAAATATAACTGCCTGGCAGACGCATCCCATCTTCTACTTTGATTTCAACGGCATGAATTACCAACAGGAGCATGCATTGGAAGACGCCCTGCACTCTCAGTTGAAACGATTTGAAGATTTTTACGGTTTTGATAGTTCCGGCCTTACTCTGAATGAACGCTTTCAGAACCTTTTAATCAGAGCACACAATCAGTCCGGGCTGCGCTGCGTAGTACTTATCGATGAATATGACAAGCCGCTTCTTGATGTGATCGAAACCCCTGAGCTTCACAAGCATAATAAAGAAGTCTTCAAAGTTTTTTTCAGCATCTTAAAAAGTTTTTACGAATACATTCAATTCATATTTATTACCGGTGTGTCAAAATTCCACAAAGTCAGCATTTTCAGCGATCTCAACCAGCTGAACGACATCTCATTAACGGAAGACTATGCCGCGCTGTGCGGTATTACCGAGGATGAAATAAAGAGATATTTGAATCCTTATCTGGAGATACTTGCAGACAAGCGAGGCCTCCGCAAAGAAGAGTGTATCCGGCTCCTCAGAGCGCAATACGACGGTTACCGCTTTCACCCGGATTCTATCGGAGTGTACAATCCTTTCAGCTTAATGAAGGCATTGTATGAAAAAAATTTCGGCTCGTACTGGTTCGAAACAGGAACCCCGACTTTCCTGATAAAACAGCTGAAAGAGAGTCATTTTGATGTCCGAAAATTCACCGACAGCAGCATCTATGCCGCCGAAGAGACATTAAAGGATTACACGGGTGAGGAACCGGACCCGGTCCCCCTTCTTTATCAGACCGGATATCTGACAATTTCGAGCTACGACAGCAGACGGCAAAGATATACGTTATCCTTTCCGAACGAAGAGGTGACATACGGGTTTCTTAACTGTCTGATGCCGGCATTTGTGCCTAAAGCTACAGCAGGTAACGGGCTTGACATCTATACGCTCTGCTGATTACGGAAGTACGGGCAAAAAACCCTTGTACTTCCGTAATTTTTATGGGCACGCCATTGAATTTCTCTGCCGGTTACGGAAGTACGGGCAAAAAGCCCTCGTACTTCCGTAATTTTTATGGGCACGCCATTGAATTTCTCTGCCCGTTACGGAAGTACGGGCAAAAAGCCCTCGTACTTCCGTAATTTTTATGGACACGCCATTGAATTTCTCTGCCCGTTACGGAAGTACGGGCAAAAAGCCCTCGTACTTCCGTAATTTTTATGGGCACGCCATTGAATTTCTCTGCCGGTTACGGAAGTACGGGCAAAAAGCCCTTGTACTTCCGTAATTTTTATGGGCACGCCATTGAATTTCTCTGCCGGTTACGGAAGTACGGGCAAACTCCTGTTTTGCTTCTGTTACTTTTCTACACACTTTAGATGTTTTATAGTACCGGATTACTCACTTTTCTTTTATCTATTTACGCCTCCCCAAAAATATGATATACAATCCGCATGACATGACCCGTCACGGATTACTCAACACTTCTTTTCATTACATATCTTTATTCACTTTCTCTAAAAGAGCATGCAGTAAGACCTTTATCCAAGGACTGCGTCACTATCCTGTACTTTCGAAAACCATATCACTTACAGAATTTCCATGTTACAATAGAACTGTCATCATAAGAGGTGATAAATATATGGCAGATCATAAGAAATCTGATTCCAAAAGAAAGACGCTCTCAAATAAGACAAATTATCATGCCGCATTCCTGAGCAGTCTTGAAGCTACGATATTGAGCTATATATAGCATTTAGCTGTAATATGCGGAGGATAGAATGGAGATACAGGATACGAAAATAAGCAATACAGACGATGTTGATTTCCTGTTAAGCAACAAAAGCGCAGACTATATCATACGTACACTGAGAGAACGATCCGGTATGAACAGGCGGGAGTTCTCTGAACATACAGAAATTCCTGTCAGAACCCTTGAGGATTGGGAGTCTTCAAGACGTACTCCCCCCAGATATGTCCTCAGGCTATTGTGCTACTTATTCAAATACGAAGAACTGGTCAAGCACCTTTAACCGTTTATGAAGAGACCGCCTGTTTCTGACTGCGTTAAATTTTTACTTTTTTTCACCTGTCTACTTGACAGGACCCAGATCATTCTCGCGGTCTTCTTCCTTTTCTAATAATACTTTTATTTCTTCTATAATTATCATCATGCGCTCCACCCAGTTTTCATCGGGAGGCAGGCTCCATTCTTCAGGTTTTATATCAATATAGTCCATAGCTCTTGCGACGAGATCCTCTGGTTCTGAGAACATTTTTATAATTTCTTCATAATTATTCGTAACTCTTCTCAGGTAAGGGTTGTTCAAAAACCTAATTATCTCCTTCGTCTGCCCTTTAATATGTCCTCTTGCGTATCCAATCCTGTAGTCCTTAGAATTCTTGCTCAATTCTCATTCATCTCCCGAAACTGTATTTTGCATGATTATTCTCCAACTTTTGCGCGCATCTTCAACTTCTCTTCTGTGTGATAATATAATTTTTAAAATGAGCATAAGTGCTTTGCTGAAATTTTTTGAAGAATCTCCGCCGAAAACATGGCACAATTCATGCACATATACAGAGAGAGCCTTATCAAATCTCTCTTCTCTTAGGAGTTCTTCTCTTAGCGTAACAATCCGGATGTTATTCATGATTTTTAACCCTGCGCAATTAGTTTTCGTTTTCCTTTCTTTTCTGGTAAAAGTTCGGCCATTAAATGTCGCTTTAGGATCCCTGGAAACACGCAACTCCGGCCATCCGTCGCCGAATGGAAAAAAATCTTTACTTATGCCCTTGATCAGTTCCTCAAGTACTGCATAGCTTTCTTTCTCCCTTTTATCCGGCAATTTGTCATATTCCGCAAATCCGTTCTTCTCCTCACAAAGATCCTCAAGAAGAGGGTATCCAAACAATCTGAACTCTACCCTTACGAGCTTATAATTGGTATTCGTTCCGCGCATCCAGGAAATTGCCTGCCTTCGTCGGTTCCTGTCGTAGTTTGTATAGACTTTCCTAATATATAGCAAATTCGGGTATTTTTCCCTAAAATAAGCAACAGCATCTCCGGACCACATGATTGTCGAACACAGACTATATATGACATCTCTCCACCTGTCTATTCTGAACCCTCCTTCATTCACGCTATAACAGCTCCAGTAGCGTCTCATAGATTCCAGAACCGTGATTGCTGCCCTTGGTGTGATCTTACTTGCTATCACCGATATAAAATCAGTTACGTCTCGCTTGGTCAATTCACCTCTTTCCCTATCTGTATTTACATATTCATGAAGACAGAAGACGAGAGGAAGCGGACAGGTTCCCCGCATCTGATAAGCCAGAAACAGCGCTCCGTTTCTGCCGAATTTATACGTATCCGGCATCTCTTTCGGTATGGCAAATGAACTTCGTTCATAAATTGCGCAATATCGCGACTCCCAGATTGGCTTTCCGAACATTTTATTCTCAGGGTAGTAAAAGCTTTCCAGAACTGTGCTGAACAGGTGGTAGTCCTCCTCAGATATGTGATCTATCTCCAACCGACTTCCTTCTAAAAACCCGTTCTCTTCTATTGTATATATCAGTGCAGCTACAGACCGGCCATCAATCACGGTATCTTCCTTCCCCACTTTTAGTCTCCATTCACGCGATGCCATCGTTATCTCCCATCCGAAATCCCTGTAAGCACAAAGTGCAGCGATCTTGAACCCTTCTCCAAAGTAGCCGGCTTGAGTTTCCGGAGATTCTGTTTTGGTCGAAGCACCAATATGAATAAGCCATTCATACGAAAAACCGCTGCCATGGACTTCCATGCTCAGTTTTTCCGACTCATACTGATAGATAAATCCAGCTTTCCAGTTTTTCGGTCCGAGAACGTCATAGAAATTTTGAACGAAATCCCGCAGAACCTGATATCTGGTCCATTTAACGGAATAAGTGAAAAAGATGTTTAAAGGAATAATTTGCTGCTTCATGTACGCCTCCCACACAATACGTTAAAGAAAGTATATCATGAATGTTTGTCTCACGCAATGCGTGGTTTTTTGTGTGGCTATATTATAGTCATTTGGTGTCATGAAATTTTGAGCGTCGAAACCACGCATTGCGTGTTTCATAGAAGTGTGTTATTCTTATCTGAAGAAGCTTGCTCAAATCAAGAACGCCTCGGCGTTCTTGCCGCGCCGCGCATGGTGCGAAGCACCTTCCTTAATGCGCGGCTGCGATCCGCCGTGCCTAAGCATGCGTAACAGAGCATTGTGCAGCTGAGGCTTTTAATCTCTGACGCGGGTTTGTATCCCATGTCAGAGACAAGTAACATTTTGCGCATTCATCTCACGACTTAAGTCACGAGAATTCTGCGTCAGAGATTAAAAAAGTCTTAGGAGAAAGAATACGTAACAAACCGGCTTGGCATCGTGGCCTGGTATGCGGTTTGAAAATGGAGGTACGCTTGATGCAACAGATAAAACAACTTAACCTTGTCTATTCTTATCCCGTCAAATGGACCAAATTTCAGATTTTCCGTGACTTCATCCAAAATTTCTATGACGAGTTGAAACCGGAACAGTGGAAAGAAAGCTTTCATTTTCATTATGATTCCGGAAACCTTTCTCTCGCAATCGAGCATGATGGATTTTCATATGAGTGGCTTCTCAGCATTGGTGCATCCACCAAAACAGATTCCGAGAGCAGCTATGCCGGACATTTCGGCGAGGGGTTCAAGATAGCCGCTCTGTGCGCCCACAGGGACTGTGGCTGGGGTGTACAAATGTCTTCGCGCGATTGGACATTAACTGCTTGTAAGGATCGGACTCTTATTGATGGTCAATCCATAGATGTGCTGGCATATCGTATTAAGAAAAATAAACCACTGAGCGGAAGCATCCTTAAACTTACCGGCATTTCTGAAATAGATTACCGATTATTTCTTGTAGTATTAGACTGTTTCTATTATCCCGAAAATAAACTGTTAGGAAAACCTATCTGGAAAACGGATATCTGCGCAGTGTATGAGAGGAGCCGCTGTCATTTGTCAAAAGGCATGCCTGTAACAGAAGAATTCGGAAAATCAGGAGCAGTGTTCTGTTCCTATCAGTTGTTAGGGACCAACCCGTTACCACTTGTTTTCTGCCTGCACAACTATGAGTGTACAGACAGAGAGAGAAAAGAGTTACAGGATTTTGAAGTGATCGATATTATCCTGAAAATATCGGTTACCCTTTCGCCGGAGTCAGCCGCAGCAGTGCTTGAAAAAATGAAACGATTCTGGTACAGGTATCCCAAGAAGAAAAAAGAAATTGAGGTCAATAGTTGGAGTCCCGTAATTAATGCACTGATCAGAAGAATCAGGCTGTCAGAAAGTGTTGTCACAGAGTTCAAAAAGAAGTATCCAAATCTTCTATGCGCCGCAAGAACAAACTCGAATACCGCAAAAATCCTGCGGCATCAGGCCATTATCTGGATGCGCAGTACCAATACGCAGTACCGGTTGGTTAAGAATACTTTCTGTCTGTTAGGTTACCGTTTTCTTGAAACGGAATGTCAGCTTCATAATGGCTTCGCGAAAAGTGAGAGAGCGCCAATTCCATTGGAAAAAGAATGCTATCGAATCCTCAAAGACCTGATAAGCTTAGCAGCTGAAGGATTTTTCGGCTTTAAAACTGAATGGCCTGAGCTGCACATTATAACAAATTCTGAATCGTCATGTGAAGCTCTATCTGACGCTTCAGCGTTTAAAGAACCTGTGGTGAATAGTGTCGGGCTGAAAATCAGATTCAATATCAATCGAGTTTATTTAAAGGCAGAACTTTTCACGAGTAATAGATTTTATGATGCACTTTCTACATATACCCATGAACTCTGTTACACATTCGGGAGTGAGGGGTCGGTAAAATACAATCAGGGCCTAACAATAATGATAGAACTACTTGTCGCACATAACTCAGAAGTTGAGATGGCACGTATGTTTTGGGAGAGTGCTTTCCTTTCTTAAGGGTGTGGGAAGTATAAGTCAGAAATAGTAAAAGAATTAGATCCTTATGAATACTCAATGTTCAGGACATTGTTGCCAACTGCCTTTGACGATGACATCCGTCGCTTCAAGGACCCTGACCTTCCTGATAAAGCGGTTGAGAGTTTTTGCACATTTTTAATAATTTTCTTCTTATTTTTTTCTTTATTTATATGTTTTGAACAAGTAAAATAGATACAGTACGGTTGAGGAACCAACGCGCATGGCGCGCGTCGATCTTACGTATAAGGTAATGTTACTTTAGACACAATCAGTCAAAGCATCTCAGGAGGTATAATTATGGCAGTTAATCGTTTTGTCCTTAACGGAATTTCTTACCATGGACATGGCGCTATCAAGGAGATCCCGGGCCTCATCAAGGCAAGAGGGTTCAAGAAGGCATTCGTAGCATCCGATCCGGATCTGGTAAAGTTCGGTGTCACAGCCAACGTCACAAATCTTCTTGAAGAAAATGGCATCCCCTACACCCTCTACAGCGACATCAAGCCGAACCCGACAATCGAAAATATTCAGCACGGCGTAGAAGCTTTCAAAGAGTCCGGCGCTGACATGATGATCACCATCGGCGGCGGCTCCTCCATGGACACCGGCAAGGGCATCGGCATCATCATCAATAATCCGGAATTTGCGGATGTTCGCTCTCTTGAAGGCGTTGCTCCGACAAAGAAGAGAACAGTCTTCACAATCGCTGTTCCGACAACAGGCGGAACGGGCGCTGAGTCTACAATCAACTATGTCGTAACTGACGTTGAGAAGAAGAGAAAATTCGTCTGCGTAGACCCTAACGACATCCCGGATATCGCAGTTGTTGACCCGGATATGATGTCCTCCATGCCGAAGGGCCTCACAGCTTCCACAGGTATGGACGCTCTCACACATGCGATCGAAGGCTACACAACAGCCGCTGCATGGGAGCTCTCCGACGTTCTCAATCTCGAGTCTATCCAGCTGATCGGTAAGTATCTGCGCAAAGCAGTTGCAAATGATCCCGACGGCCGCGAAGGCATGGCTCTCGCTCAGTATGTAACAGCTATGGCTTATTCAAATGTCGGTCTCGGCATCGCTCATTCCATGGCTCACACTCTGGGTGCTGTTTATGACACACCGCACGGCGTAGCTTGCGCTATGATGCTCCCGATCGTTATGGAGTTCAATGCTGAGTACACAGGCGAGAAGTTCAAGAACATCGCTGAGGCTCTCGGTGTAGATACAACAGGTATGGATCAGGCTACTTATCGCAAGGCTGCTATCGACGCTGTTCGCCAGCTGTCTGTCGATGTAGGTATTCCGACAAAGCTTGAGAAGCTGAAAGAGGAGGATCTTGACTTCCTTGCTCAGTCGGCTGCGGCTGATGCGTGCGAGCCGGGTAATCCGAGGAGGGCGTCGATTGAGGAGTTTAAGGATATGTTCAGGAAGTTGATGTGAATAACTTAAACATCAAAGTTCTAGTACATTGACAGTCTCATCATAAAAAAATGCACCGTCGGGACGCTTTCGCTCGGTCTCGCTGGCAGCGGTACTAATAAATTTTCGGCGCTTACGCTTGAAAATTTAAAGTACCGGCCGCTCGACGACGCCCTATCGGAATATGAAGTTTAAGTCATCGGATTGATGATAGTAAAGCGGCCGCCACGTTGAGTGGCGGCCGTTGTTATGTCAACTCTGTATTTTATTTATAGATTTAAGTCTTGCGTATGGGCTGCTTTTTATCGCGTCTTCATGGTCCATAGCATTTTTTATGATTCCCATCTCTGTTCCTTAACTTCCACAAGCTCAATCTGGAAATTCAACTCCTTACCCGCCATCTCATGGTTCAGGTCAAGCGTAATGTTCGTGTCATCCTTGGCGATGACTCTGACCGGCACCGACTGTCCGTCCGGTGTGCCAAGGTAGACCTGCTCACCGACGTTAAGATCTTCGGAACCCGGGAGATTGCTGATTTCAGCCACAAGAATCGCTTTCGGGTCCTTCGGTCCGTAAGCCTGCTCCGGCATAAGATGAACATCTATAATCTGTCCGACATCCATCTGCTCAACCGCTTCGTCAAATCCGGGAATCATCATGCCCGCGCCGCATAAGAATTCCAGCGGCTCGCCACGGTCGTAAGATGAATCGAACTGCGTTCCGTCGTTGAATGTTCCCTTATAATGCACGCGGCAGGTCTTGCCGTAGTTCTTGCCATGGTTTCCACTATTCATTTCACTCATATACCTTTCCTCTCCATGGCAGCCGTGTCCGCAATGGCCGCCTTCGTTGTTGTGATGACCGCAGCCACCTTCGTGATCGCCGCTATGGTGACCACAATGTCCTTCATCGCCGTGATCGCCGCATGAATGCTCACCATCGTGATGATCGCATGTTGCGCCGGCTGATACCAGCTCGCCCTTCAGGTAAGCCTCCACTGCTGCGTCGGCATCTCCCTGTGCACCTGAGCAGAGTTCCACGCCTGCCTCTGCCAGAGCTGTCTGTGCACCTCCGCCGATTCCTCCGCAGATAAGCACATCTATTCCTTCTCCCGAAAGGAGCCCGGCAAGTGCGCCGTGGCCGACGCCGTTGGATCCGATGACCTGGCTGGATTTGATTTCTCCGTTCTCTACTTCGTAAACCTTGAAGGTTTCGGTATGACCGAAGTGCTGGAAGATGTTGCCGTTTTCGTATGTTACTGCTATTCTCATTGTGAATTGTATGTCCTTTCTAAGTTAATATATGGTATTACCGAAGTAACGATAATTTTTGTCCCTGCTTCGGTATTCCTATTCTTGATTTCCCTGCCTTAAGCTGCCGGACTACCGAAGTAACTGAACTTTTACCCTCTGCTTCGGTGTTACTATTCCTGATTTCCTTGCCTTAAGCTGCCGGACTACCGAAGTAATTGAGCTTTTGCTCCCTGCTTCGGTATTCCTGTTCTTGATTTCCCTGCCTTAAGCTGCCGGACTACCGAAGTAACTGAGCTTTTGGCGCCTGCTTCGGTATTCTTGTTCCTGATTTCTCTGCCTCAAGCTGTCGTTTTACCGAAGTAATTGAGCTTTTGGCGCCTGCTTCGGTATTCTTGTTCTTGATTTCTCTGCCTCGAGCCTCTGCTCTACCGAAGTAATTGAGCTTTTCTCGCCTGCTTCGGTATTCCCTTCTAATATATAACCTCCAGCAAGTTCCACAAGCGCCCACTACTCTCAAGCATGTAGTTCTGCCCGCCGATCTCAATGCATGCATTTGACTGGAACACAAGCTCGCACTTCTGTCCGTCCACCAGATCAAATATCAGGCGGCAGCGAGTATCATTATTCAGTATGCCCATCTGCCCAACGACGATCAGGTCGGTGATTGCATAGTAGACCTTCCGGATGTATTCTTCATCTTCGGACTCAAGCCATTTGCCCGAAACCGGTTCTTCCACCTCTGTGCCGTCTACATTTCTGACGACATCGTAGAGCTGGCATGTCATCCTCGTCGGAACGTCACCGTTATCCATGTCTCTGACCAACTGCTGCTGAGCGGATCGGTTATCAAATATGAAGAGAAAACATCCAACCTCGTCAAGCTGACCGCTCGAGATGGAATCCTCACCGCTGCGTCGTCCGCAGGACGAAAGGAGCAGACATAGTACCACACAGAAGATGAGAATTTGTGAGGGTCTGGTTTTATTTGCACCGAATTTCATAAACAGCCTCCAATACTATAAGGCGGGGAATCCGTGTTCACTCGTCTTGAATGGGTAGTCATATTAACATACGCACTCTTTAGTATTCTATCCGTAAAATGTGAGAAAGGCAAATGTATTTGCCTTTTTTCACATAAAACCATAAAAAAAGAGTCGACCTTCCAATCGCTTCTCTTAAGGCTATCATTATAAAAAACAGTACAATATGCTACTCAATGTCATGATAGTAATTGCATTTGTAATGTGTACATTATATAATTCATTACAAAGGAGGTTTCATATGGCTACACTACAAATTCGAATAGACGATTCCTTAAAACAAAAATCAGATTCACTATTTTCCGGTCTGGGATTAGATACCCCTACAGCTGTGCGTATTTTTTTAACAGTAGCACAGGAATACCAGGGTTTCCCGTTCCCAATTCAACACAAGCCGCTATCTGCTGAAACAATTGAAGCTCTTGAAGACGCGCGTTCACATCGCAACTTACACGGACCATATACTACGGCAGATGAAGCGGTTGCGGCAATGTTGGAGGACTGAATTAACAAATTCCTCACCAACTACATATTTTGTTCATCCTCACTCACCCTTCATCGCCTGCTCAATCTCCTTACGCATAGCCAAAATGTAAGCCGAAAGCACACGAATTCGATCGTTGTCCATTCTCTCCACCGGCGCCGAGATGCTAAGCGCATACAGCCCGCCGCCCACAGGCGGAAGGGAGGCTGCGATGCAGCGCACTCCGGTTTCATTTTCCTCATTGTCCAATGCGTACCCGCGCTTGCGGACGTCCTCGATGGCGAAGACAAATTCATCATAATCCGTTATCGTGTATGGCGTGATGCGGGTGATATTGCTCGCCTCCCAGATGTCTCTGACCTCTTCCTGTCCGAGTTCCGCGCATATAGCCTTGCCAACGCCCGAGCAGTACAGCGCAATCCGGCCGCCGATCTGCGAACCCATATGGACAGTGTTTCCCTCGATTTCTATCTTATCTATATAAACCGCGTCCGTCCCGTCACGGCGAACGAGATGCACAGTCTCACCGCTCTCCTCCATAAGCTTCTGCAGATACGGATGAACGATATGAACCAGGTTCTCTCTGGCCACGACCTTATCGGCCACCGCTGCAATCCGGAGAGTCGGCGAATAACGCCCATCCTCCTGCCTGACATATCCGAGATACATCAGAGACTGCAGGACGCGATGTGCGGTCGTTTTGTTGAGGCCGACTTCCACGGCGATATCATGGAGCTGCATCTCGCCGCGTTCTGCCAGGAGTTCAAGGATCCCGAAGAGGCGGTCGGCGACCTGGATCGGGTTTTTCTCTATTTTTAATTCATAATCCATATTGTATCCTCCGGGTAAGTATTCGATATTCCTGCTCTTGATTTCTATGACTTCGGCCTATGAACTACCGAAGTAGCTGAGTTTTTGGCCTCTGCTTCGGTACTCCTGCTCCTGATTTCTCTGACTTCGGCCTATGGACTACCGAAGTAACTGAGCTTTTGGCCTCTGCTTCGGTATTCCTACTACAAAAATGCTGCTCATCAAGCACATAAACCGAAATGCTGACGTTTGCACGTACACAATCATTTTTCTTTATATCATACTATCACAGAACCCCTTAATGTTCAAGCAGAAATTTCACATTGTGAAACACAAAAATGCAAATTTTATCAAGTTCTTTGAATTATGGTGTTGACATTTCATAATGTGGCATTATAATGTTAATTATACGAGGCATGTCAAAACAAGATAATTGATGTGCGGATCTGTAAAATGTATCAAGTCAGCAAGGCACAAGACATACGAAATTATCCATCTTCTGTCGGCTGATAAAATGGATTCATCACCAGGAGGAAAATCATGAACGAAGTATTAAAGAAAATCGGCGAAATCGGAATTATCCCTGTAGTTGTACTTGACGATGCAAAAGATGCTGAGCCGCTCGCAAAGGCCCTGATCGAAGGCGGACTTCCGTGCGCAGAGGTCACATTCCGTACAGCAGCTGCTGAAGAAGTTATCCGCAAGATGGCTACTGCTTATCCGGATCTCTTCGTAGGTGCAGGCACAGTCCTCACAGTAGAGCAGGTCAACCGTGCTGTTAACGCAGGCGCAAAGTTCATCGTCAGCCCGGGTCTCAATCCGGAAGTTGTTAAATACTGCGTTCAGAGAGGAATTCCGGTATGCCCGGGTACCTGCACACCGAGCGAAGTAGAGCAGGCTCTCGCACTTGGTCTTGATGCAGTGAAGTTCTTCCCGGCAGAGCCGGCAGGCGGCCTCGGATTCATCAAAGCTATGGCAGCTCCGTACACAGGCGTTAAGTTCATGCCGACAGGCGGAATCAGCGCAAAGAACGTTCGTGAGTATCTTGCATATGACAGAATCCTTGCTTGCGGCGGCAGCTGGATGGTAAAGAACGACCTCGTTAAAGCTGGCGATTTCGAGAAGATCACAGAGCTTGTTCGTGAGGCAGCTGCAATCGTTAAGGAAGTTCGCGGTTGATAACAGCGACACAAATCGGCCCACTTATAATGCGACTGAATGGGGTCGAAGCTGATAACAGCGACAAATATTTACTTACCTAAAGTCAGGGGCAACCCCTGAATATTATAGAAAATCCAACTGCTCAGGGTCCTGAACAGTAACACGCTGAAATGATTATGCAGATTGCAATTCCGGGCATCGAAAGCTGCCCGGAATTGCAGAGAAACGGCTCTTCAGCATAAAGCCTAAAAAGAATTGCAATGACGCGCAGAGCGTGAAATGTAAAATAAAACACAAAGAAGTAACCTCGGTAAAGTGAGGAAACTGTCGAAAACGAAAGGAGAACATTATGAATCTTAATCTCAAGCCCAGAGAAGAGTGTACATTTGATGCCGTATCCCTCGGAGAAGTTATGCTTCGTCTCGATCCCGGCGAAGGACGTATCCGCACAGCAAGAAGCTTCCGCGCATGGGAAGGCGGCGGAGAGTACAACGTAATCCGCGGACTTCGCAGATGCTTCGGACTTAAGACTGCTGTTATTACTTCATTTGCAGCAAATGAAGTCGGCAAGCTCATGGAGGATTTTATCCTGCAGGGCGGCGTTGACACATCTCTCATCTGCTGGAAGAAGACAGACGGTATCGGCCGTTTATGCCGCAATGGTATCAACTTCACAGAAAGAGGCTTCGGTATCCGCGGTGCTAAGGGCTGCTCCGACAGATTCCACACAGCAATCTCTATGGCAACACCGGAAGATTTCGACTTTGAGTACATTTTCGGCACACTCGGCGTACGTTGGCTGCACACAGGCGGTATCTACGCAGCTCTTTCCGAGCAGGCATGCGAGACAGTTATCGCAGCAATCAAGACAGCTAAGAAGTATGGCACAATCGTATCTTACGACCTGAACTATCGTCCGTCCATGTGGAGCGCAATCGGCGGCCAGGAGAAGGCTCAGGCAGTCAACAAGGAAATCGCTAAGTATGTTGACGTTATGATCGGCAACGAAGAAGACTTCACAGCTTGCCTCGGCTTCGAGATCGAAGGCAACGACGCTAACCTCAAGGAGCTCAATCTCGACGGTTACAAGAAGATGATCGGCGAGGCTGCAAAGGTTTATCCGAACTTCAAGGTTGTTGCTACAACTCTTCGTACAGTACGTACAGCTACAGTCAATGACTGGAGCGCAATCTGCTGGGCAGACGGCGAGATCTACAAAGCTAACGCTTATGACGGACTTGAGATTATGGACCGCGTAGGCGGCGGAGATTCATTTGCATCAGGCCTTATCTATGGTCTCATCACAACTGAGGATGCTGAGCAGGCAGTTAACTACGGTGCTGCACACGGTGCTCTGGCTATGACAACACCCGGCGACACAACAATGGCATCTGTTGACGAAGTTGAAGGAATTATGCGCGGCGCAGGCGCAAGAGTTGCTCGCTAATTACAGGAACGGTTTACTGAGCAGGGTATGCACGGCGCAAGCGCAGGAATTGCTCTTACTGTCGGAACGCTGTATTGAGCAGAAGCATGAATGCTCGTTAATATAGGAACTGTATAATGAGCAGTGTAAGCGTGTAGTTGCGTAAACAGCTCCTACATACTTACACTGCTCTTAATTTGACATAATATATGAGGTAAAGACTATTATGGGTAAGGAATTTGATCTGCTTTCCTACGGTGAGGTCCTGCTGAGACTCTCTCCGGAAGGACATGAGAGACTGGATGACAGTGAAACTTTTACAAAACGTGTCGGTGGAGCAGAACTGAATGTGGCGACAGGCGTAGCTATGCTCGGCCTTCGTACCGGTATCATTTCAAAGCTTCCGAGTAATCCGCTGGGTACATTTGCCAAGAATCGCATCCGTTTCAGCGGCGTCAGTGATGACTATATTGTTTATGATGACAGCAAGGAAGCAAGGCTTGGACTTTATTATTATGAAATCGGACGTTACCCGAGAAAGCCGAGTGTTGTGTATGACAGGGCAAACACTTCTTTCAGTCACAGCAACATTTCCGATTATCCCGAAAGCATGTATGCTTCCACAAAGCTTTTCCATGTGAGCGGTGTCACACTTGCGCTGTGCGAGGAAACGAGAAACACGGCGATCGAGATGATACACAAGTTCAAGGAAGCCGGAGCGCTTATCTCATTTGATGTCAATTTCAGAGGCAATCTCTGGACAGGTGACGAGGCTAGAGAGTGTATTGAGAAGTTCCTTCCGTATGTTGACATTTTCTTCTGTTCAGAGGATACGGCAAGACTGACATTCGGTAAGACCGGTACTGCAGAAGAGATCATGAAGAGCTTCACCGAAGAATACCCGATTTCTATCGTGGCTTCCACGCAACGTATCGTTCACAGCCCGAAGCATCATACATTCGGGTCCGTGATCTACAGCCGCAAGACAGATACTTTCTATAAGGAAGATCCGTACGTACGCATTCAGGTCGTTGACAGAATCGGAAGCGGCGACGCGTACTGCTCAGGCGTGCTTTACGCGCTGCTTTCCGAGCCGGACAACTTCCAGCGTGCGGTCGAGTTCGGCAATGCGCAGGCGGCCGTCAAGAACACGATACCGGGCGATATGCCGGGATCTGATTTGGAGGAGATCCAGTCTGTAATTGAAGATCATCACAATACGGGTTATCAGAGCGAGATGAAGCGGTGATGTGATATTAGGCAGGGGGCGAGGCCCCCTGTTTTTTTGTGGGGATTCGTAATCTTAGACTCGCGGAATTGAATTGTTTTGCTGCTTTACGGAAGTGGAGGCTCAAATCTCTTTTACTTCCGTAATTTGAAGTTTTCGGCATTGAATTGTTTTCTCTTTTACGGAAGTGGGAGCAAAAAACTCTTCTGCTTCCGTAATCAAAGCCAAATAGCTAAAGAATTTAGAAATTTTTCTAAATAGGTATTGACTCCCGGGGCAGAACGGAATAATATCTATTTAGAAATATTTCTAATTAGCTTCATGAAAGACTATCTATTAAGGATTACTGATTTTAAAAAGATCAAAGGCATAAAGAATTAATACTTTTAGAAGAACACTGATCAAAAGAATGATGACTTAAAACCAACAAGAAGGAGGGATGCATATGGCCTTCGCAGACACCTTCAAAGCACTGTCAGACCCCGCAAGACGGCAGATCCTCGAGCTGTTGAAAAAAGGACCTCTCTCAGCCGGGGACATCGCTTCTCACTTCGATATGACCGGTGCTACAATTTCATATCACCTGAAGATACTAAAGAAAGCTGATCTGATATTTGAAAGCAAAGAGAAGAACTTCATCTATTATCAGCTGAATGCAACTGTTCTGGAAGAGATTATGCTGTGGCTGTCAAGCCTGCAAGGAGGCGATACACATGTTGAAAGCAAATAAAAAGACTCTGATCTTGACAAGCGCCATCACACTGCTTCCTATGATGATTGGTCTATTTCTATGGAAGCAGCTCCCGGATACAATGGCAACACATTTCGGTTTTTCAAATGAAGCCGACGGTTTCAGCAGTAAACCCTTCACTGTCATTGGTATTCCCCTTTTTCTCCTTGTCATGGAATGGATATGCGCGATTGTCACATCGAACGATCCAAGGAAGCAGAACATCAGCCCCAAGATATTTACCCTTGTACTGTGGATCGTTCCTGTTGTCTCTGTATTCGTAGCCGCTATAATTTATCCCTACAATCTGGGATATAAGTTTGACATGACTTTTATTGCGGAACTGTTTATGGGACTGCTCTTTATCATCGTCGGCAATTATCTTCCAAAATCCCGTCAGAATTACACTGTCGGCATCAGGGTTCCCTGGACATTGGCGGATGAAGAAAACTGGAATAGGACACATCGCATGGCAGGTTTCCTCTGGGTACTGTGTGGAATCCTCTTGCTTGTGTGCGCATTATGCAGAATCTGGAATCCGATCCTGATATTTGGATTGCTTCTCGTAACAACGATTATTCCGATCGTCTATTCATATTTGCTGTATAAAAAAAGTGGGCCGTTGAATTAGGCTATAGGATTTTTCAAGTCTCGCTCGCGAGATTTGGCGCGGGATTCGGGCAACGTCAGCTGACATTTTCGAACCGAATCCTGCGCATCCTTCCTAATTGCAACAGTCCATTTTCTGTATTTTATAACTTTGTAGACGCTCTCCTGACCAGTATCCCCTTCGTATATGTCTTTGCATCTGGAACTGAACCATGTCGGTTTACTGCATTTTACAACTTTGTAGACGCTCTCCTGACCAGTATCCCCTTCGTATATGTCTTTGCATCCGGAACTGAGCCATGCAGCAGGCCGAGCAGCGAATCAATGTTTATTCTGCATAGGGTCTCGCACATACTGTCAACACTGGTGAGCTCCGGCTCACAGCTGATTGCGATCTCAGAATTGTCATAACCGATAATGCTGAGATCCTCCGGAACTGAAATGCCCGTTTCACGGGCATATTTTAATGCACCGGCGGCGAGGCGGTCATTTGTAGCAAATATACCGTCAACCTCCTTTGGACACGTCATCAGCAGGTCCCGTTTTACGTCCTCGATTCCGGGACGAGCGAAGAAGAAAAGATTTTCATCGACCGGCAAACCGGCCGCGTTCAGGGCTTCGATATATCCCTCGCGTTTCAGCCGTGAGCTGTGCGAATCGGTGTTATACAGAAAAAGAATGTGCTTTCTTCCCTCGCTGATAAGCAGATTTACAGCCTGTTCCACCGCAGCTTTGTCATCGCATAACGCCCCATAGATGTTTTGTCCCTCCACATATCCGTTGATCAGAAAAACCGGGACATTTTTGGCGGCTTCCCGGATGTAGTCAGTGTTTGGGTCATTATCCCCGTTGAACATGTAGAACGAACCGATGAGAAAGAGTGCGTCTATTTTCTTATTCAGGATGTTCGTGACGGCAGCTTTGGCATCTTCCGGATTTTTGCCGCTGCATTGAAGAATACAGTCGTAGCCGGATTCCCTCAGGTTCCTCTCTATAAAAGCTACCCCCTGCGCCATGTATGCGTCAGCGACATCAGGGCAGACTATCCCGATGGTCTTCATGGTGCCGAGACCGAGTCCGCGCGCGAAGACGTTAGGGGTGTAGTTGTTTTCTTCCATGACTTTGCGGACTTTGGCCTTGGTTTTTTCGCTCACCAGGGGGCTGTCGTTGACGACCCGGGATACGGTGGCGATGGATACGCCGGCAAGTTTCGCGATATCGTATATGTTCATAGGTAAACCCCCATAACTTCAAAATGTAAGTTCTTACATTTCAGTGTAAATAAAGAGAGGGGACTTGTCAACTGATGGAAGTAACACGTTGTGAAGAAATATGCTGGAAGGAAAAAGAAGAAAAAGTCCATCGCATCAGATCGTGAAGCTGCGATATACAGCTGCTGTAAATTTAAGTAGCTGCATCGTTGCAACACTGCCTGTTGCGGCAGACTTTTCTTAATATGACTGCTATTTGTTTAACGTCTCACACAGACGGGCCATATCCGGTCATTGTTCGCAGAACTGCATGACCTTCTCGATCTCATATTCTGAAATCTCATCAGAAGACAAATGTCTCCTCATCCCTCTCTCAACATCCACTTCTCTTCCTTCATAGCGGCTTTCGTATTCAGCAAACAGAGCCGTGTCATGTGACTTTTCTTTTCCCCAGTCGTGCCATCCTTCCGGTTTAATATGCGGACCGATCTTGCATCGTATGAGGACCACTTTCGCATATTCACGCCAGGGTCTGCCAAGATAGCAGGATTCTGCGGGACAATCGCTTGTGAAAGTGCAATCTGCAAAGACATATCCGTACTTCTGCCCTTCAGGGGTCGAGGCGGCTGTGACGTAGCTGCGAATAGGGGGTATGTTCTGGTTTGGAGTTCGGTACTCATCCCTCGAAACTAATGTACACTCTTTGAAATAAGCCGTCGCGCTCCCGAAAATGAAATCTATCGAGCCCTCGATTGTACAATTATGGTAGTACTGCCGTCCGTTAATTCTCGGAGCATGCTCGAGCGGACCCCTAAATCCTCCCGGCTCGACTTCTTTGGCAGGAAGCGGTCCGGTGAACAGGGTGTCCTGGAGGCCTTTGAGGTGAACATTTTCAAAACAGAGCCTGTCACCATCAGCGTACAGGGCAATAGCCTGCCCGACAATGTGACCGGGTCCGGCAACATTTTCGATAGTCAGGTCGCGCGCAGTGAAATCGTGCGTGTGAACGAAGACGGTCTGCGTTCGGAATGTGCCTCGCTTCAGTCCGTCTTCCAATATTTCATAACCGCCGAGATTTCCGGTGATAACCGTCTGATCGGCTCCGGCACCGACAAGTGTTATGTAGGGCTCTGTGATGTCAAGATGTTCATGGTAGATGCCGGGGGCGATATGGATTTCAACAGGTTCAATTGCATATATGTCTCCCGACTGACCGTAACATGCCGTCGGACTCATATCATTTTCTGCATGGACGATTGACTCTTTTTTGTTGCTGGCTACTGACGAATCGCAACATGCCGTCGGGCTGGCTGTGGGAGAGCCGGCGGCATTTGCATTTTCCCTGATCTCTTTAACATGGGAAAGGGCTTTCCCGATCGTCGGAAAGCCCCCTTCTCCTACTTTTATTGTTTTCACGGCTGTTTACCGATGTAAGCAAGGATACCGCCATCAACATACAGGATGTGTCCGTTCACGAAATCGGATGCATCTGAAGCGAGGAATACTGCCGGGCCCATAAGGTCTTCCGGATCTCCCCAGCGAGCAGCCGGTGTCTTTGCGATGATGAAGCTGTCAAACGGATGTCTGGATCCGTCTGCCTGTCTCTCACGAAGCGGTGCTGTCTGCGGTGTAGCGATGTAGCCGGGTCCGATGCCGTTGCACTGGATGTTGTATTCGCCGTACTCGGAAGCGATGTTCTTGGTGAGCATCTTGAGACCGCCCTTTGCAGCTGCGTATGCGGAAACTGTCTCACGGCCGAGCTCGCTCATCATGGAGCAGATGTTGATGATCTTGCCTTTCTTCTTCTCCATCATGTCCGGAAGGACTGCCTTGGAGACGATGAACGCTGCATTGAGGTCGATATCAACGACCTGGCGGAATTCATCAACTGTCATCTCATGCATCGGAATTCTCTTGATGATACCTGCGTTGTTTACAAGGATGTCAACGGAGCCAAGCTCTTCTTTGATCTTTGCGACCATGGCTGCAACTTCGTCTTCTTTTGTGACGTCGCAGATGTAGCCGTGAGCCTCGATGCCCTTTGCGGCATAATCAGCCAGCGCGGCATCCATGTGGTGCTGTGAGCGGCAGTTGAAAGCGATCTTTGCGCCTGCTGCTGCGAGTGCTTCTGCGATGGCGAAACCGATGCCATAAGCTGCGCCGGTGACGAGGGCTACGCGACCTTCAAGTGAAAATGCTTTTTCGATATTCATGGTGTTTCTCCTTATTTGTGCGTGTGGTTATGTGTGAATTACGGAAGTATTGATTAATTTTGCTTCTGCTTCCGTAAATATTTGGTCTATCTCATGGGGATTCGACGCGGTTTACGGAAGTTTTCACTTGATTTGCTTCTACTTCCGTAATCTTGCGGCTTATTCCTATGGATGCTGAGCTTGCTTTACGGAAGTACTGGCTTGTTTGGCTTCCACTTCCGTAATCTTGCGGCTTATTCCTATGGATGCTGGGCTTGCTTTACGGAAGTACTGACTTGTTTGGCTTCTACTTCCGTAATCTTGCTCTTTATCCCGAGGGATGCCGGCTCAATTTACGGAAGTACTGGCTTGTTTGGCTTCTACTTCCGTAATCTTGCGACTTATCTCTTAAAAACTCTCTCTTTACAGAGCCTTCAGATACTCAGCAATCTCCGGAACCTGGCAATTCGGATAGAACAGCTCTGCGAACTTCTCGCCGGAAATCGTCTCTTTCAGGAAGTCCTGATCAATCTCTTTTAGGATCGTAAGCATATCTTTGTGTGTGATTGCCTTTACAGAATCAAGAATCTTCTTGTTAGCCTGCTCCGGAACCACTCTTTCAGGCGGATAGCCGCCACCAAACTCTGTGCCGAGAAGCTTCTCGAACATCCATGTGAGGGTGAGCTCGCCACCCCAGCCGAATTTCTTGGCAAACGGAAGCGCAATCGCATTTCCATCATTTATGCGGGCGAACATGTATGCATCTTCAATATCCTCGATATGACCGCAGAGTACGTTCGGATAAATGTTGCTTGCGAGCATTGCGCCTTCGCCTGTGCCGCAGCCGGTCACTACGAAGTCAACTGCCTTCGCATTGAGAAGAATGGCTGCGAGAAGTCCGGCTTTGACATAAGTGAGCTGGCATGCATCGTCAGCTGCGTACATGCCGTAGTTGAATACTTCATGTCCAAACGGCTCCGCTGCGGTGCGGAGGCAGCTCTCGATCATGGAGTTCTTTGCTGCCTGAGAGTTTTCATTGATAAGTGCTATCTTCATATTTTCCTCCTTTGTTGCAAGGTCTGACACGTATTTTGTAGATAGGATTTAATTATCTGAGCTCCGTCGTCGGGATGTTGTCCATGTCGTCAAATGCCTGGTTCTCTCCACCCATCGCCCAAATAAATGTATAGTTGCTTGTACCTGCACCGGAATGGATACTCCAGGACGGACTTATGACTGCTTCCTCGTTCTGCATAACGATATGTCTTGTCTCGTTTCCTTCGCCCATCATATGGAATACAACGTTGTTTTCCGGAACTTCGAAGTACATGTAGATTTCCATACGGCGCTCATGTGTATGTGCCGGCATTGTGTTCCAGACACTGCCCGGCTCGAGAACTGTCATACCCATAGAAAGCTGGCATGTTTTGAGAACGTCCGGATGGATGAACTGATTGATCGTACGCTTGTTGGATGTCTCCATAGCACCTACCGGGCGCTTGTTTGCCTTCTCGATCGGAATGAAGGTTGTCTTGTAAGCGCAGTGTGCAGGAGCGCTGACCATGTAGAACTTGGCCGGCTTCTCCGGATCAACACTCTTGAATGTAACTTTCTTTGTTCCCTGAGTGATGTAGAGGCAGTCCTTGTAGTTCATGTTGAAAGTATCGTCGTCAGCTGTGATGCAGCCTGCTCCGCCGATGTTGAAGATGCCGATCTCGCGGCGCTCAAGGATATAGTCGGTGCCGAAGTTGTGCCATACGTCGATGCCCTTTTCGAGGGGAACTTCCTCGTTGACCGGCATGCATCCGAATGTGACCATACGGTCAACATGGGAGTATACGCATACGACTTCGTCCGGGCGGTAAAGATTCGTGATGAGGAATTCATCGCGCATCTCCTGTGTGGTGTATCTCTTGAAATCTCTCTGATTTACCGAGTATCTGATGTCCATGGTGTGTCCTTTCTTATATGTAGATGTGTTTCTTTATTTGGTCTTTGAATTACCGAAGTAGACGGTTTTCTCCCTTTTACTTCCGTAAATTCTTCTCTGGTTTCAATGCTCGTGCAGCCAATTTACCGAAGTAGACGCCATTCTCGCTTTTACTTCCGTAAATTCTTAGCTGGTTTCACAGACTCGAGCCGCCAACTTACCGAAGTAAACGGCATTCTCGCTCTTACTTCCGTAAATTCTTAGCTGATTTCACAGACTCGAACCTGCAATTTACCGAAGTAAACGTAATTCTCGCTTCTACTTCCGTAAATTCTTCTATGCTTTCAATGCTCGAGCCGTCAATTTACCGAAGTAGACGGCATTCTCGCTTTTACTTCCGTAAAGCCATCTTAGTTTCACCAGCTCGAGCCGTCAATTTACCGAAGTAGACGGCATTCTCGCTTTTACTTCCGTAAATTCTTCTCTGATTTCACTGACTCGAGCCTTCAATTTACCGAAGTAAACGGCATTCTCGCTTCTACTTCCGTAATCGCTTCTTAGTTTCACCAGCCCGAGCCGACAATTTACCGAAGTAAACGGCATTCTCGCTTCTACTCCTATTATATAGTTGTGGTGGTTAGATACCTCTCAGCCAGAAAGGACTAACCGTTCCATTGCTAAAGCTGTTAGAATAGGTGGGCATCGGTATGACACTCCTCTACTTGGACCTGTAAGCGTCCGTACGGAAGCCAGTCAGCCAGCCCTCCATTCGCAGCCGTTCGGTTTACGCAGGTTGGACTGCCTTGTGTATGTCCGCATGATACCCAGGAGATTGAATAAGCAATGGATAGCCGCTGGTACCATGCAATTCATTATTCTTGGGGGTACGAACATGTATAACGCAGTTGGTATTGATGTTTCAAAGGGTAAGAGCACCGTAGCGGTCCTGCAGCCGGGAGGCATTGTTGTTAAGAAACCCTATGACGTCTCACACACTGCCAGTGACCTGAAAGACCTTACTGATTACATCCGGTCCCTGGATGGGGAGACGAAAGTAGTGATGGAATCTACCGGCAGATACCATGAACCGATACTCCACACACTGTCCGGTGCCGGGCTCTTTGTCAGTGCAGTAAACCCGCACCTGATCAAGAACTATGGCAATAATACCCTCCGCAATAATAAATCCGATCCTATCGATTCCAGGAAGATTGCCCGGTATACGCTTGACAACTGGACAGAATTACGTGAATATTCCAGTATGGATACTACACGCGAACAACTCAAGACCCTGAATACACAGATGTCCTTCTTTACCAATCAGAAGGTCGCTGCCAAATCCAACCTGATCTCGCTCCTGGATATGACTTATCCGGGCGTTAATGATCTCTTTGACTCCCCGACACGGGATGATGGGAGCGAGAAATGGGTCGATTATGCGGCTTCTTTCTGGCATGTGGACTGCGTCCGGAAGATCAGCCTGAATGCCTTTACAGAACGTTACCGCGCTTTCTGCAAGCGGCACGGCTACTGCTTCCAGCCTTCAAAGCCGGAGGAGCTTTACAATGCTTCAAAAGAGCTTGTCCCAGTATTTCCGAAAGAAAAGGAGTACAAGGAGATGATCCTGATGTGCATCAAGCAGCTCAATGTCATCTCCGCCAATGTGGAGCGCACCCGCCAAAAAATGAATCAGCTTGCTTCCACCTTGCCGGAATACAGTACTGTCATGGGCATGTGTGGTGTTGGACCTACCTTCGGGCCCCAGCTGATTGCTGAGATCGGAGATGTTTCCCGGTTCACTCATCGGGAAGCCCTCACAGCCTTTGCAGGTGTGGATCCTGGCGTGAATGAGTCGGGCAAGTTCAAGAGCAAAAGCAATAAGGCTTCTAAATGCGGATCTGCCCGCCTCAGGAAAACACTGTTCCTCATTATGTCGTGTCTTCTCCAGACGCAGCCTATTGACGATCCCGTCTATTGTTTTCTGGACAAGAAGCGCTCCGAGGGGAAGCCCTATCATGTCTACATGACTGCCGGTTCCAATAAGTTCCTTCGCATCTACTATGGCAAGGTCAAAGAATGTCTTCGGGCTCAGGCAGAAGCGGATAACTAAGCATTGTGGATAACTTCTCAGGCAAGCCATCTGCATGGTGGCTTTATTGTTGTATCCAAAATCAGTTTCATAAATTTTGTTAGATTTCTATTGACTTTTTATTAGCAGGCTTCCGTAATTTGCTCCTCCAGAGTCAGGCGACCATGCTTGCATGGTCATCTGACCCGCCAATCAAAGTTTGAAAGTTTACTTTCAAACTTTCATCCGAAAAAGCTCACTCGTCCCACTCCGGCTCCTCTTTCGGAATATAATGTTGAAATACATTCAACTGGTATAGCGCAAATATATAAGCTATCGCCCCCGCCCCGAAAAACAGGGTGGCGTAAGCGGCAAGGTTAATAGTAAACAGGTCGAGGTAAAGCACCAATCCCAGGATAATCAGCATCTGTATAGTCGTCTTCCAATGCTTGATTGCCATAACGATCGCGTAATGAATCGTCTGCGGGACAGAGTGGATGAACTTCGCCTGAATCGCAAATACATACACAAGCGATGCAAAATACGGTATTAGCAGCGCGACCGTCAGAATCCACATGAACTTGACGCTGGAGCTGTCCATCTGGTTCCAGAAGATAAGGTTTCCGGCGAGGAGCGCCCCGATGACCGCATAAATCAGCCAAATCAGTGTAGCCTGCAGGAAATTCTCCTTGAAGGACTTGAAGAAATTGCTCAAAATATGTCCCTCATCTTTATGCAGCTTCATGCAGCTGTAAATGAGTGCTGTTGTAGATGCCCCGATCGTAACGACCGGAAGGCAGCACAGAAGCCAGATGAGATCGAGAACCCAGATCTGTCCGAGCTTCGCTATACTTCTCCATACTACATTGTCTACACTAAAGAATTTCATTGTCTTACCTCACCTGAAAACTCTGCCAGCGACAACATACATCGCTTCTGACTTAAGCTCTATCGTCAACCAACATACATCACTTCTGACTTAAGCTCTATCGTCAACCAACATATATCGCTTCTGACTTAAGTTCTGCCATCAACCAACATACATCACTTTCTGACTTAAACTCTGCCGTCAACCAACATACATCACTTTCTGACTTAAGCTCTGCCGTCAACCGACATACATCGCTTCTGACTTAAGTTATGCCGTCAACCGACTCGCATCGCTTTCTCTTATCTTTTTATCTCATCAACATTTTCTGCCACAATCTCCTCGCCCTCGCATCCGGAAACACGGACATTTTCGAGAACTACGGATTTCGCATTCGTGATGTGAAGCCCCGCTCTTGAGCACGGGTCTATCCCCTCGGCCATGGCGGGAACGGAGGGCTGGGCATCATTTGCAAATGAAACCCTCACATCTCTCATCACAATCTCCCCGATCTTCTTCTCCGGAAGCCCATCGATCCAGGCGGCAGCCGCATGACAGTCGCGGCAGTCGAGCTGCTCAAATGTCAGCCTCCCTATCTCAGGCGTCCGCGCATCGACCGGCATCGCTTCGCGGTTCTGAACGTAACTGCTATGGCCGTCGGGATCGCAGAAATAGAAGGAATTCACGACCACCGGTGTCAGGACGCCTTTCATCTCGATATCACGGAATGTGATGTCATCGATAACGGAATCCTTGCCGCGACCGCGGCGTGTCTTAATTCGAAGTCCGCGGTCCGTGCCGTCAAATACGCAGTTCTCGATCAGCACATTTTTCGCACCGCCGGCTATCTCGGAACCGATTGTGATCGAGCCGTGGCCACGCATGAGCAGGCTGTGCCGGATTGTGATGTTACGGGAAGGTGACTTGTAGGTCTTGCCCATGTAAATCTTGCCGGATTTGATAGCTACGCAGTCATCACCTGTGTAGAGCTTTGCTCCGTAAATCTGCAGACCGTCTACGGATTCGGGATCGATGCCGTCTGTGTTCGGTGAATCCGCCGGGTTGTGAACCTCTACGCCGTAGAAGGCAAGATCTTTGGAGAAATAGGGGTGGAGAGTCCAGCAGGGGCTATTTGCAAATAGCAGGCCCTGCAGCCGGATATTCTCACAGTGGTTGAGGAACAACATCTTCGGCCGGAACGGCGGCGTCTTGATGCGCGCCTTGTTCCACCAGCCATCCACGGAAGCATTTCCGTCGATCGTTCCCTCGCCGTAAAGCACGACGTCCTGCACGCAGAGCCCGGTGATCAGGGACACGTGCTGGTCGAGAGGATTTCCCTCCCAGCTGCCGAGTATGTATTCACTGTCTTCATTATAAGACTGAATGACGCCGGGGAGAAGGGGCAGGCGATCTGTACGGCCATCATTTTTGAGGATCGCGTCCCTCATAAGCTCAAGACGGAGACCGCTCTTAAGGAAGAGGCATGTGAACATATACACACCCTTCGGAATCAGGACCCGTCCATTCGGAGGACACGCGTTGATGGCAGTCTGGATGGCGAGGGTATCGTCCGTTTCGCCGTCACCCTTCGCGCCAAATGCGCGTACATTGAGAGTGAAGGACTCGGAGTCAGTACGGAAGGTGATGGCGGCAGCTTCTTTGCCGGCGTCTGCCGCTTCATGTGCTGCCTCCTGCCCGTCTTCTGTCGCATCGATCTCTCCGGCAGCCACTTTGTCTTTGGTCGTGGTTTCATTTTCCGCGACCGAATCTATCGAATAAACTTTCAGCTCATATTCTTTATCCGGCTTCAGCCCGAACAGGTTGGTAATCACGACATCTGTCGTGCCATAGTCTTTCCCGTTCAGGGTGAGACGGTACTTCTTTTGGGTGTGGTACTTGCCGCCGTCGGCGATTTCGATGGTCGCGGAGCGAGCGGTATTAAATAAAACTTTGAGTTCCATGCATTTTCCTCCGCACTAAATCGTTGAAAAAACAGGCGGGCGGACCGGATCCACCCGCCTGTCTAAACAAGCTGTATTCAAATCAGCCCTTAACACCACCCGCGGAGATTCCTTCCACGAACTGATCCTGTGCCGCGAAGAAGATGATGATCGACGGCATGATCGAGATAAGTGATGTTGCAAGCACGCGGTTCCAACTGAAACCTGCATCGGAGTCCATGGACAGCTTTACGAAGTAGGAAGCCGGGTACTTGGCCGGTGTATTGACGTAAAGCAGCGGACCCATGAAGTCGTTGGATGACCACATGAACTGGAACAGTGCGCAGGAAACGATAGCCGGCATAAGCATCGGCACGATGACCTGTACAAGTGTCTGAACAACGTTACATCCATCAATCTTGGCTGCTTCCTCGAGTTCTCTCGGGACGTTGTGCAGGAACTGGACCAGCATGAAAATGAAGTAAGTGTCGCAAGCGAACAGTGACGGTACGATCAGCGGAAGGTACAGCGGAGAGCCGACCCATCCGAGCTTGTTGTACAGGATGTACTGAGGAACATTCAGAACTACCTGCGGCAGGAACAGTGTACTGATCATAATCGGGTACAGGATCTTCTTGCCTGTGAACTCAAAGCGTCCGAAACCGTAAGCTGTAATCGTAGCGGAAATGACCGTGAAGATAACCTTAGGGATAACGATTGTGAAGGTATTGATGAGTGCCTTCCAGATGTTGATATCGCCGCCGTAGCTCTTTACAGCGTTCCGATAACCCTCAAGTGTAGGATGCATCGGAAGAATATTCAAACCTGCGAAGATCTCGTTGTTGTCTTTAAATGTAGCACCGACCATCCATACGAGCGGGTATACCATGAAGATACCTACGATGATCAGAACAACATAGCGAACGATTGTCTGAATCCGTCTTTTTCTGATAACCTCTGCATTGATCTCTTCTGCGGTACGAGGTTTATTTGAGTTTGTCATATTAAATTACCTCCTTTAACCTTCATCCGAATAGTAGACCCAATGCTTCTGGCTCCAGAACGAAATCGCTGTGAAGAACAGCAGGATTACGAAGAGCACCCAGGCCATCGCACTTGCGAGACCCATGTCATAAGCCTTGAAAGCCGCGTTGTAAATAAGAATCGACATAAGTGTTGTAGCGCCGCGCGGACCGCCGTTTGTGATAATGAACGGGCCGTTGAATTCCTGGAACGCCTGAACGAGCTGTGTGATCAGGTTGTAGAAAATAACCGGCGTAATGAGCGGAACTGTAATGGAGAAGAACTGTCTCCATTTTGATGCTCCGTCAAGAGAAGCTGCCTCGTAAAGATCTTCCGGAACGCCCTTCAGAGCTGCGAGGAAAATGACCATTGTGGAACCGAACTGCCATACACGAAGTAAGCAAATGATGAAAAGCGCCCAGTTCGGATCTGTCATGAATGAAGGCGGGTTTGCGCCGAACATTCTGATCATCTGCTGAATCAGACCGTCATCCTTGAAAAGCGCTCTCCACAATACGGAGATAGCAACGGAACCACCGAGGATTGACGGAATGTAATATGCTGTACGGAAAAGATTAACTGCTTTCAGCTTGAAGTTAAGAATGTATGCAATAAGAAGTGCAACGATAAGCTTAAGCGGAACTGTCATGAATGCATATTTGAAAGTAATTGCCAGTGCGGTAACATTCTGACGTTTTGTGAGAACTTCCTGATAATTCATCAGACCGAATTTTGTCATTCCCTTGAACAGGTTGTAGTCTGTGAAGCTGTAGTAAAGGGATGATCCGAACGGATATGCCTTGAATACAAGGAATCCGATCAGCCACGGAATGATGAAGAAAAATCCCACATTATTTTTTGCCCATTTCTTCATAAGTTAAGAATCTCCTGTTTAAAACAAGCGACCGACCCGGACTGTCTCGGGCCGGCCGCCTTTACCCCTATTTGTGCATTTAAAATGCCTTGTAGTCCACTATTAAAGTGCCATTGCTGTCTCTACTGTGATGTCCGTACTTTGGTCATATGCCGATCACTTAAGTGCTGCCTCTTCTATGATGTCTGTTCTGTGATGTATGCTTTCGGTCACTTACATGTTGTCTGCTCAGTGATGTCTGCTTTCGGTCACTTACATGTTGTCTGCTCAGTGATGTCTGCTTTCGGTCACTTACATGTCTTGAGGTCATATGCCGGTCACTCTATGATGTCTACCTGGTGATGTATGCTTTCGGTCATGTTCCGATCGCTCTATTCCGTCTCATATTTCCGTCTGTGCGATCGGATGCTTATGTCTGATTATATCTGCCGGATGCTTTCGTTATGCACCGCATGCTGCGGACATGCCGTCATAAAGCTCCTTAGCTGCTTCAGCTGAATCGAACTCGCCGTAGGATAATCCGCCGAATACATACTTGTATGTTCCTTCGGAACCCTTCAGATCGTTGCTCTCGAAGATCGGATCTTCATTGTATTCGGAAGCTGCCATAACGATGTCGTGTGCCTGTGCGATAGTCTCGTCGATGCCGCCTGCTGCTTCAACTGCTTCATAACCGGCCTTGGATTCCGGGATACCACGCTCGGAGCCCATGATAGCTGAGCCTTCCGGATCGTTGCAGAGATACTCGATGAGCATTGCTGCTTCCTTCGGATGCTGTGATATTGTAGAGATTGCAAATCCAAGAGATACCTTTGTGAATACGCCGGTCTTGTCATTTCCGCCGAGGTTCTTGAGCTCTTCGCCTACTACGAATTCTCTGCCTTCTGCAAGAGCGTTCTTGTACTTAAGCGGAGCGGAATCCCACTCGAGGATGCCTGCGTAACGGCCATCGATGAATTTCGGGTTCTGGTCAAGAGATGCAGCTGCGTCGCCGTCGATTGTCTTGATGGACGGGATTACGTGATCTGCTTCCAGAGACATGATGAAATCAAGACCGTCTTTGAGTTCTTCTTCTGTCATGTTGAGCTGGCCGTCTTCGATGATAGCCTTGCCATACTTAGCCTGCAGATAGAATGTCATGAAGATTGCGCGGTCAAATTCGCCGAGTGCCAGCGGATAGTACTCATCGCCTAGCTTCTCCTGGAATGTCTTGCCTGCTGCGCGAAGCTCTTCAAGAGTTGTCGGAACTGCGATGCCTGCATCGTCAAATGTTGTCTTGTCCCAATACAGTGTACGTCCTGTCATAGCAACCGGAACGCCTGCGATACCGCCCTTGACGTCCTTGAGCTGTGCAAGGCTGTCTTCGCTCCACTGTGTAAGGTCGAGAACTGCGGAAACCTGGTTGAGATCAAGGAATACGCTTCCGTCGCTGTCGAACTCGTTGATCCAGCTCTGGTTGATCTGGTTAACATCTGCTGCTGTGCCGCTCTGGAACTCAAGAGCTCTTGCAGCTTCCCAATCAGACCATGCACCGAAGTTAACTTCTACGGTGATGCCCGGATATTTCTCCATGAATGCCTTTACAGCCTGCTGTGTAGCTTCATGTCTTGAGTCGCCGCCCCACCATGAAAATTTGATGGTGCATTCGTCATAGTTGCCGTCGTTTTCGATTGTGCCTACATCAGTTGTAGCTGCTGCTGTTGATGCGTCTGCCGGTGCACTTGAAGATGAGCTTGAAGAGCCACCGCAAGCTGCGAGTGAGAGTGTCATTGCTGCTGCAATGCCAAGGCTGAGAAATCTTTTTACGTTTTTCATAGTCCCTCCTTTGTTTACCTTTACCTTTTACTTTTACTTTTTTATATCAGGCAGATTCTTCTCTGCTAATATACTGTTTCTTGTGTGCAGGATCTTTATTCAAATGCCGCTTCAACTCCCGGTCCCTGCTTTCATCTGCCGGTTCATGCTGTCTTTATGATTGTATCTTGCTGTCCGCTTATGCTGCCTTCCGGTTGTATCTTGCTGTCCGCTTATGCTGCCTTCCGGTTGTATCTTGCTGTCCGCTTATGCTGTCTTCCGGTTGTATCTTGCTGTCTTTTATGTTCATGAGCGGTTATGCTCATTTGCATCTTTATACCAGATCTGCAGTCCTCAGATATTCTGAGTAAGCCATCATGAACGGGCCAACGCCCTTCGCATCGTCCGCCGAGATCGGCTCGGACAGGTAGTAGGCTACTGAGCCGTCGCGCTTGTTGCCGGGGCCGAGACCGCCGACATGGCAGATATCCTGGAATCTCACCACACCCTTGTCATCCGGTCTTACTTTGTTCTCTACGCAGCTCTCGAACATCTCTCTGCCGATTGCCAGGTATTTCTCCGGAAGGAGGATTCCCATTCTGCAGCCTTTCATGATCGCGCATGCCATCATCACGCTGCCGGATGCCTCTGTGTAGTTACCCGGAACATCAGCTCGGTCGATTACCTGATAGATGAGACCGTCTTTCTCATCGCGGTAAGGAATCATTCCGTTGATGGATTCTCTGAAGAGATCTTCGAGTTCGCGATAGTTTTCGTAGATCTGCTTATTCATGACTTCCATCGTATCGACCAGAGCGATCAGCCACCAGCCGCATGCTCTGCTCCAGAAGTTTGCCGAGCGTCCTGTTTCCTTATTTGCCCAGGGCTGAATCTTCGCTTCGTCAAATCCGTGGTAGTAGAGGCCTTTCTCTTCGTCGAAGAGGTATTTCCTCACGTTGCGGAACTGAGTCATGATGTCGTTGTAGTTTTCCATCTTATGGAATCTTGTTTCATATTCCATGTAGAGGGGCTCTGCCATGTAAAGGCCGTCGAGCCAGATCTGATTCGGGTAGATGTCTTTGTGCCAGAAGCTGCCGCATTTGCATCTCGGATGTGCGTGAAGCCGCTCCATATGGTACTCGATTGCTGTTTTATATCTTTCATCGCCTGTCTGGTCAAGTCCGAAGAAAAGGAGCTTGCCGCATGCCAGATCATCGAGTGTGTTCTGATCTTTGTGATAGGTCGGAATGCTTCCGTCCGGCTCTACTCTACCTTCGAGGTAGTGAATGATGTAGTCTGCGTACTTTCTGTCGCCGGTGGCTTCGAACATCCGCTGGCATCCCATCAGCAGGCAGCTGTCTTCGTAATTCCAGTAAGTTTGATAGGACTTGTAGTCGTTCAGGTATCGGTCCAGAAAAGCTTCAACTTTGCTTGTGTCCATTGTGTTCCTCTTCCTCTTTTTGCTGCTTTTTGCGTTTGACCCTTCACTTTTGTTTCTGACGGGCGAATCGCTGTTCTCTTGCATTCCGCCTTGTTTACGTCCTGCGGCTTGCTTGTTTTGTTAACTCTATGTTAGCACCGCAAACATGTAAAGACTACTGATTTCATGCGAAGTTAAATAAATACTACAGATATTTTGCTTTCCCTATTTTAAAAAACCTGTATTTCTTATATAATTCAAGACAGAGAGAAGGCATTTTAACAAATTCTTTATCCTGCCGTTGTAAGCGCTTACTTTAATTCGGATGACGAGGTCAAAATATGCAAACCACGACAAGAGAGATCCGTCCAAGTTCAAGAGACGCCGGACGACTGAGAAATCACTTCAATATAGATAAGAAGCGACGGACGAATCAGCATTTTCAGCCGCACGCCCACTATCACCCGTTTTATGAGTTTTTCTACCTGATGAAAGGGCACTGCCGTTTCTTTCTTCACGGTGCGAGTGTAGAACTCAACGCCGGGGATCTTCTGATCATTCCGCCCGGGCAGTACCACTATAATGTATATGAGAAAGAGCCGATCCACGATCGCTTCGCGCTCTACTTCGACGATCATGTGCTCACAAAGGATCTTAGAGAACAGCTTCCGCTTTTTGCGGAGGCGGATGCGAGTGCCGCCATTTTCCATGTCAGCAAAGATGTGCGGCCGATTGTGCAGGATTATTTCGAGCATATGCTCAGCTATTACCGTGAGGCGAGCTCATTTGGAGATGTTATGCTCAGTTACATGTTTCCGGCTTTCCTGCTGTATCTTTCACGGCATGTCTACGAGCCGGAACTCAAGGAGACAGCGCCCGTCACGGCAGCGATGCAGGATGCCGTCAAGTATATCCACGAGAACTATGCGGAGAATATTACGCTGGAGGGCGCGGCCGCTTCAGCGGGGCTGGCGCCGACCTATTTTTCCAGAAAGTTCAAGGAAATCGTGGGCACCGGCTTCCGGGATTATCTGACGTTTGTGAGACTCAGGGAAGCTGCTTCGCTGCTCCGCAAGACCCATCTTCCGATCAGTGAGGTCGCGAGACGCTGCGGTTTCAACAGCTCCAATTATTTCGGAGACGCGTTCCGTAGCGCTTACGGCATGCCGCCGAGGCAGTACCGACAGAGCGAGGACGAGGTCTTCATGCTGTCGCAGCAGGACGGGAATCCGAAGGTGTCGCTGTAGGGAGTACAAGACTTGTTTAAATATTCTGAACATCTAATTGTATCCTAAACATAATTCACCATGGTGTCAAATGATGTTTTATGCTCTAAATATCTATTTTTATATTTACTTATTATAAGTATATGAATAGGGTTGTTTTGCTTCGGTATATGAATTATAAATGCTGAGGGGGTGCTGTAAGGCAGGGAAGATTACCGAAGTAATCGGCTATTCTTGCTCTGCTTCGGTATTGCAATGCCGGCGGGCACTGTATGGCATGGAAGGATTACCGAAGTAGGCGGCCAATCTTGCTATACTTCGGTATTGCA
Source organism: uncultured Lachnospiraceae bacterium (assembly GCA_902776305.1). Taxonomy (GTDB): domain Bacteria; phylum Bacillota; class Clostridia; order Lachnospirales; family Lachnospiraceae; genus Chordicoccus. Next base: position 55,771 of record CACYPS010000029.1, read on the forward strand.
ATACCGGCAGGCTCTGTATGGAATGGATGGTTTACCGAAGTAGCCGCTTAATCTTGCTCTGCTTCGGTATTTCAATGCCGGCGGACTCTGTATGGAATGGCTGGTTTACCGAAGTAGCCGCTTAATCTTGCTCTACTTCGGTATTTCAATGCCGGCGGGCTCTGTATGGAATGGATGGTTTACCGAAGTAGCCGCTTAATCTTGCTCTGCTTCGGTATTGCAATGCCGGCGGGCCCTGTATGGAATGGATGGTTTACCGAAGTAGCCGCTTAATCTTGTTCTGCTTCGGTATTTCAATGCCGGCGGGCTCTGTATGGAATGGATGGTTTACCGAAGTAGCCGCTTAATCTTGCTCTGCTTCGGTATTTCAATGCCGGCGGGCTCTGTATGGAATGGATGGTTTACCGAAGTAGCCGCTTAATCTTGTTCTGCTTCGGTATTTCAATGTCGGCGGGCTCTGTATGGCATGGATGGTTTACCGAAGTAGCCGCTTAATCTTGCTCTACTTCGGTATTTCAATGTCGGCGGGCTCTGTATGGCATGGATGGTTTACCGAAGTAGCCGCTTAATCTTGTTCTACTTCGGTATTTCACCCTGTAGGATATGGTATGGCAAGACAGCTTTACCGAAGTAGCCGCTTAATCTTGCTCTGCTTCGGTATTTCAATGCCGGCGGTTCTTGGTTCATGCCAAGAAAACATACAAATATAGTTAACTCCCCACGAGTTCAAGCCCATGGGCTTGAACTCATGGGATTATAATATAGAAGCCAAATATGAATTCACTAATATAAAGGAGGCAATTATGATTCAATTCGGCATGCGCGTTCACGATCTCTGCCCGAAAGGACCGCTTCTTACTGTCCTTGACTCCATCCATGATGCTGATATAAAACATGTTCAGCTGGCATTCGGCAAGTCTGTATCAGATTACAATTTCTCCACGGGGCACTACAGCGCGGGCTTCGGCAACTATATCCGTCGCGAGCTTGATAAGCGCGACATTCATATCGCGGTGCTCGGATGCTACATCAACCCAGCGAACCCGGATGAAGCAGCAAGAGAAGCAGCTGTAGATAGATTTATAGAGCATCTGAAATATGCAAAGCGCATCGGCGCAGATATGGTCGGTACTGAGACGGGCAGATTCTCTACAGATTTCAAGGTAACGCCGCTCACAAAGACAGAAGAGTGCTACCAGACAATTCTGAAGTCATTCCGTCGGATCGTGCGCGCTGCAGAGCAGCTCGGTGTAACAGTCGGCGTTGAAGGTGTGTTCGACCACACGCTGCACTCACCGGAGATGATGGCTCGCTTCCTTAATGATATCGATTCCGAGGCTGTCGAAATTATTCTTGATGCAGTGAACCTGATGACACCGGATGTGGAGTTTGACACGGACGGTCAGGCAGCGATCATCGACAAGGCATTTGAGCTTTACGGCAACAGGATCTCAGTGCTCCACCTCAAGGATTTCGTGTTCGACGGTGAGAAGCAGTTTTACAGACATCCGGGCGAGGGACACTTCCATTACGAGGCGTTGATGCGTCATATTCGTGAGAAGAAGCCGCACATAATCGGACTTCTGGAGAATTCGTCACCGGATAGGTTCGTGGAGGATTGCGCGTATCTTGAGGCGGCCTTTAATAAAGGTTGAGCTTGGTCTGTTTCAGTGTTGATGGTTGAGCTTGTATCTATAGTCAAGCTCGTATTTATAGTTGAGATTATAATAGCACTATATAATATGTAGATTGTTCGTTACGGAAGTAAGGGCGAATTTTGCTTTTACTTCCGTATTTTTAATGTCGGCTCTATTGAATCTTTGCCCGGTTTACGGAAGTTTAAGCAAGAATGCCCGCCACTTCCGTAATCCTTCTCCCGACGTCATTGAAACTTTTGGCCACTGAAGCTCGCCCCAATCTACAGAAGTATTGGCATATTTTCCTCCCACTTCCGTAACTTTTCCCCCGCAAACCGCCACGCCCCTCAATAACAGCTCTCCCAAAAAAGCCCTCCCAACAAAGAATCCCTGTTTCACAAAAAATTGTATTGACAAGTATATTCGCATGGTATAAATTATACATTGTAAGCGCTTACAATCAAAGCGCAAACCGTCAGATTATCCATATCATCGGAACCGCATCGCGGTCCCAATGATCAAATAAAGGGCGATTTCATCGTCCTTTTATCGGGAGTTGCCGAAGCAACTTCCGATAAGGTCTATTATTTTCACATATAAAGGAGGATCATTATGCAGCCATTCATGGGTAAAGACTTCATGCTGAAGAACGAGACCGCGCGTCACATCTTCCACACTTATTCGGAAGAAATGCCGATCATCGATTACCATTGCCACATCCCGCCGCGGGAGATCTACGAGGATCGCCGCTACAACAACATCGCGGAAGTATGGCTGGGCGGCCGCTCCGCAGACGGCTCTTATTTCGGTGACCATTACAAATGGCGCGTCATGCGCTCCAACGGCGTTCCGGAAAATCTCGTAACCGGCGACGCAGATCCGTATGACAAGTTCGTTGAGTTCGCAAAAGCTCTTGAGATGGCAATCGGCAACCCGATGTATCACTGGTCGAACCTCGAGCTTCACAAATACTTCGGCATCGAAGAAGCCCTCACAGTCGACAATGCAAAAGAGATCTGGGACAAGACCTCCGACATGCTTCAGAATGATCCGAACCTTTCCGTTCGCGGCATCATCCGCCAGTCCAACGTGAGATTCATCGGCACAACAGACGACCCGGTCGACTCACTCGAATGGCATGAGAAGCTCGCTGAAATCGACGACCTCGGTTTCGAAGTTCGTCCGTCCTACCGTCCGGACAAAGCCATCAACATCGACAAGCCCGGTTTCAAGGAATATATCGAGAAACTCGGCGAAGTCGTAGGCAGAAAGCTCGAGACAGCTCAGGATGTCTGCGATGCTCTGAACGAGAGAATCGACTTCTTCAAGAAACACGGCTGCCGCGCATCCGACCACGGTATTGACTATGTTATGTATCGTCCGTGCCCGATCGAGGAAGCAAATGCCGTCTTCGCCAAAGTCATGGCAGGCGAATCCATCACTGTAGAGGAAGCTGAGAAGTATCAGACAACCATCCTTCTCTCCCTCGCAAAGAAGTATCATAAAGAAAATATCGTCATGGAGATCCACTTCTCCTGCACAAGAAACGTGAACGGCAGAATGTTCGGCATCGAAGGACCGGATACAGGATTCGACACGATTGCAAAGACGAACTGCACAGACGATCTCGGCCGCCTCTTCTCCGCACTCGATGCTACAGGCGAACTTCCGAAGACCATCGTCTTCTCACTGAATTCTTCCGACTTCGACCCGATCACAACTATCCTCGGATGCTTCCAGTCCGATGAGGTTCCGGGCAAGATGCAGCTCGGCGCAGCATGGTGGTTCCTTGATACACGCGATGGTATGGAAGAGCAGATGAAGTCTCTCGGCCGCCTTGGCCTGCTCGGCAACTTTGTCGGCATGCTGACAGACTCCCGCTCCTTCCTGTCCTACACAAGACATGACTACTTCAGAAGAATTGCCTGCAACATCATCGGCCAGTGGGTCGAGGACGGCGAGTATCCGAACAACGAAGCTTCCTTAAAGAAGATCGTCGAAGGCATCAGCTTCAACAACGCAGCAAGATATTTCGGTATTGAATAATGAAAATGCGCCTGTCTCTCAAGGTGGTCATGCAAATGAGAGTACAGGCTGCATTTGAAAAATTAACACTCAAATAAAAGCAGCTGCACCCGACACGGCGTCTTATACACGAGAACACAGGCTGCATTTGAAAAATTAACACTCAAATGAAAGCAGCTGCACCCAGCAAAGTGTCTTATACACGAGAGTACAGGCTACATTTGAAAAATTAACACTCAAATAAAAGCAGCCGCACCCAACAAGGCGTCTCATGCAACAGAGTACATGCTGCATAATAATGTATAATTCCAAAAAGGGAGAACTATTATGGCAAAATTAAATTATGAAGTATTGAAGAATTCAGGCTACGACGGATACATCCTCGAAGACGCTCCGGTAAAGGTCCTTCAGTTTGGCGAAGGAAATTTCCTGCGTGCATTTGTTGACTACTGGTTCGACATGTCCAATGAGAAAGTCGGCTGGAACGGCAAAGTTGCCCTCGTACAGCCCATCGCTCAGGGTCTCACAAAGCTCATCAATGAGCAGGAAGGTCTCTACACACTGTATCTTCGCGGTTCCGAGAACGGCGAGAAGATCAACCGCAAGCGCGTAATCTCCGTCGTCGATGCATGCTACAATCCGTACGAAGCTGAAGACTGGGCAAAGATCATTGAGATCGCAAAGAGCGACGATCTGGAGTACATCGCCAGCAACACAACAGAAGCCGGCATCGTATATGATCCGCAATCCACAATGGAACAGACCCCTCCAAACTCTTTCCCGGCTAAACTGACCGTTCTCCTTTATGAGCGTTTCAAAGCCGGCAAGAAGGGCGTCGTCATCCTCTCCTGCGAGCTGATCGATGCAAACGGCAAAGAGCTCGAGAAATGCGTCAAGCAGCACATTGCTGACTGGGGTCTCGGCGAAGACTTTGCAAAATGGATCGAAGAAGAGAACCTCTTCTGCTCCACTCTGGTAGACCGCATCGTTCCGGGCCGCATCCGCGATCCGAAGGAAGTTGCTGAGCTTGAGAAAGAGAACGGCTACGAAGATCCGCTTCTCGTTGTCGGCGAAGTCTTCGGCGTATGGTACATCGAAGGACCGGAATGGCTCGAAGAGAAGCTTCCGTTCAAGGCTGCCGGCCTCAACGTTCACGTTGTTCCGGACGTCATCCCGTATAAGAAGCGCAAAGTCCGCATCCTGAACGGCGCACACACCGGATTCGTTCTCGGCGCATACCTTGCAGGTCAGGATATCGTTCGTGACTGCATGTTCAACAAGAACATCCATGACTTCATGAACAAGATGCTCTACGATGAGATCATCCCGATTCTGCCGCTTTCAAAGGAAGATTGCGATGCATTTGCGGCAGCTGTTACGGACAGATTCAACAATCCGTTCGTTGATCATCAGCTTATGTCCATCTCCCTGAACTCGAGCTCCAAGTGGCGCGCAAGAAATATGCCGTCCTTCCTTGAGTACATCGAGAAATTCGACAAGCTTCCGGAGGCCCTCACCATGAGCCTTGCGGCTTACATCGCATTCTATTCAAATGACATCCAGCGCCTCGATGAGACCGGTCTCGTCTGCAAGCGTCCGGCAGGCAACGAGTACACCGTCAACGACGACGCATGGGTCCTTCAGTTCTACTATGATCACAAGGATGCTGATGCAAAGACTCTTGTACATGACGTTCTGACAAATGAGAAAATGTGGGGACAGGATCTCACCCAGATCGAAGGACTTGAGGACAAGGTAGTCGAAGACCTGCAGCTCATCCGTGAGCAGGGTGCAGAGGCTGCTTATGCAAGTGTTCTGTAATTTGTGTAATTAAGTGAAATGTAACTGCCTGACAGCTGCATATAACGAAGCTACATGTACATGTGAAGCCCCGACTAATACCGGCTTAGTGAATTCGGATTCGCTATTTGCCTAAGCCATGCTTCGCGCATGAAAACTTTGGCAGTTACACCCAAGACAATTTCAGGTACCGGAGAAGGCAGATAAGTGCCTGGTTCGGTACCTGTTGTTGAACTTACGGAATATTAACGAAGTTCCCTTACAGCTGAAGGATCAGTGACATTTAATTGTTACTTACCGCTGAGATATACATTCTGTTATTGAAGCAGAGCTTCTGCCTGCATTTCATTGAAGAATATGTGACACTTAGTTGCCATCCGCCGCTGAGATATACAGTCTGTTATTGAAGCAGAACTTTTGCCTGCATTTGAATAAATACTTTTTGAAAGGAACGCTATGAAAACTATTAAAATTCATCCCTCCGACAACGTCGCCGTCATTCTTGAAGATATCGTAAAAGGCGAGCTTGTCACAGTTGAAGGTTTTTCCGTCACTGCTGTAGAAGACATTGCTCGCGGTCATAAGATCGCTCTGAAGAAAATCGAGGAAGGTACCCCGATCGTCAAGTACGGCAATGAAATCGCCATTGCGACCCGCGACATCGAAGTCGGCGAATGGGTACACACACACAATGTCAAGACCGGTCTCTCTGAGGGCGGCGAGTATTATTACGATCACAAAGTCTATGATCTTCCGAAAGTTGCTCCGAAGACTTTCATGGGCTATCTGAGAAAGGATGGCCGCGCTGCCATTCGTAATGAGCTCTGGATCATCCCGATCGTAGGCTGTGTCAACGGAATCGCAAAGCAGCTCGTCGAGCAAAATCAGGATCTCGTCAAGGGTTCGATTGACGGAATTTACTACTATGGTCATCCGTTCGGCTGCAGCCAGCTCGGCGACGACCTGATGCAGACCAGAAAACTTCTGACCGCACTGGTCAGACATCCGAATGCAGGCGGAGTCCTCTGCCTCGCTCTCGGTTGCGAAAACCTGACAATGGACCTTTTCAAAGAAGGACTCGGAGAATATGACGAAGACCGCGTAAAATTCCTTGTCTGTCAGCAGGTCGAGGATGAATTCGAGGCAGGCAGCAAACTTCTCGCTGAACTCGCAGAGTACGCAGGTCAGTTCAAGCGCCAGGAACTTCCGGCAAGCGAGCTTGTCGTCGGCATGAAGTGCGGCGGTTCCGACGGACTTTCCGGCATCACGGCAAACCCGACAGTCGGACGTTTCTCCGACAGACTGATTGCTCTCGGCGGCTCAACCGTCCTCACAGAGGTTCCGGAGATGTTCGGTGCCGAGAATATCCTGTTCTCCCGCTGCCAGAATCAGGCAGTATTCGAGCAGGCTGTCGATATGGTCAACGACTTCAAGAAATATTTCGTAGATCATGGCCAGGTCGTTTACGAGAATCCGAGCCCGGGCAACAAGGCCGGCGGCATCACAACTCTCGAAGACAAGTCCTGTGGCTGCGTACAGAAGGGCGGTTCCGCTCAGATCGTCGACGTGCTTCGCTACGCTGAGCCGGTCACAAAGAAGGGTCTTAACATTCTTTCCGGACCGGGCAACGATCTCGTCAGCGCAACGGACCTGACGGCTGCCGGCGCTCACATGATCCTGTTCACAACGGGACGCGGCACACCGTTCGGCGCACCGGCACCGACAGTTAAGATTTCCACGAACACGGCTCTCTACGAGAAGAAGAAGGGCTGGATCGATTTCAATGCAGGCTCCGTAGCTGAGGGTGAGTCCCTTGATGATGCGGGCGATCGTCTGCTTGAGTATGTGCTCCGCGTGGCGAGCGGGGAGCAGACCAAGGCTGAGAAGCATGGCTGCCGTGAGATCTCCATCTTCAAGGATGGCGTGGTTCTGTAATCCTGCGGGCTGTTTGGCGGCGATGTTAATTTGCGCTTAATGCTATGCTTTAGCTATAATTCTATTGCTTAGCCACGATACTATTGCTCAGCTACAATACTATTACTTAACTATGATGCATCGCTTAGCTATAATACTATTACTTAACTATGATGCTAATTTTCTGATAAGGGATGGGTCCGCAGAAGCAAATTTTCTTGCTTCTGCGGACCTGTTTTGTGTGGAAATATCCGCTTTACCGAAGCAGACGGCATTCTTGCTCCTACTTCGGTATTCCTTGGGCTTGTTTGTCTTACATCTGCTGCCCGTTTACCGAAGCAGACACCATTCTTGCTTTTACTTCGGTATCCCTTGGGCTTGTTTGTCTTGCAATTGCTCCCGGTTTACCGAAGCAGACACCCTTCTTGCTTTTACTTCGGTATCCCTTGGGCTTGTTTGTCTTGCAATTGCTCCCGGTTTACCGAAGTAGCCGCCATTCTTGCTCCTACTTCGGTATCCCTTGGGCTTGTTTGTCTTGCAATTGCTCCCGGTTTACCGAAGTAGCCGCCATTCTTGCTCCTACTTCGGTATTCCTTGGGCTTGTTTGTCTTGCATCTGCTGCCCGTTTACCGAAGTAGCCGCCATTCTTGCTCCCACTTCGGTATTCCCCTCCTTGACTTGATAGCCCCCACCCTCCCCACGCCGGCACCAAGGCAACATGGACGAATATTCCAACGGGAAACATTCGCAGCCCGACCGAGAAACGAAAAATATTGCGATTTATGTGACCAAGTGTATGCGCAGCGACACGCGGGAACATAAATTGCAGATATATTTTTCGTTTCGCAGGACAGGGCAAGAGTTTCACCGTGAATATTCGTCCATCTGCCGTGACTTGCCGCCGTGAACCTTTTTCGTTTCGCAGGACAGGGCAAGAGTTTCACCGTGAATATTCGTCCATCTGCCGTGACCTGCCGCCGTAAGCCCCCTCCCAAAGCCCCCTCCATAGTAAATCTGCCCAACTCCCCGCATCAAAACCCCCCATAGCCACCATAAATTACCAAAAAACGGTGACATTTCCTCCCATTCTATTTATAATAAAACTGTTGGTTTACAATTCCACACAAGGGAAGGACACACCGCCATGAAAGTAGTATTAGAAAATCTCACAAAAAAATACCCCAACCGCAACAAGCGCATCGGTGGTGACGTCACCGCCGTAGGTGACTTCAACTTTGAAATCCCGGATGGCAAGCTCATCGGCCTGCTCGGTCCCTCCGGCTGCGGCAAGAGCACCACGCTCAACCTCATCAGCGGCCTGATCAAACCCACAAGCGGCAAGATCTGGTTCGGTGAGACCGATGTCACGAACCTGCCGCCGGAAAACCGCGGAGTCGGCCTGGTCTTCCAGAACTACGCCCTCTATCCGCATCTCACCGTGCGCCAGAACATCACGTTCCCGCTTGAAAACCTGAAGGGCAGCGCAAAACTCTCGAAGCAAGTCATGGAAGATAAAGCCTTCGAAGCCGCAAAACTGGTACAGATCGACCACCTCATGGACAGAAAGCCGAGCGAGCTCTCCGGCGGTCAGCAGCAGCGTGTCGCCATCGCCCGCGCTCTGGTCAAAGTTCCGCGCGTACTGCTCCTTGATGAGCCGCTGTCGAACCTCGACGCGCGCCTGCGTCTGCAGACCCGTGAGGAAATCCGCCGCATCCAGCAGGAAACCGGCGTAACGACAATCTTCGTCACACATGATCAGGAAGAAGCTATGAGCATCTCGGACATGATCGTCGTTATGAAAGACGGCTATGTCCAGCAGATCGGAAAACCGCAGGAAGTCTACGATGATCCGATCAACCTGTTCGTCGCGAAATTCCTCGGAACTCCGCCTATCAATGTTTTTGAAGGCGAAGCCAAGGGCGGTAAAGTATACATCGGCAACGAAGCCGTCGCAGACTGCCCGAAAGTTGAAGACCAGAAGCTGTGGATCGGCATCCGACCCGAAGGTTTCATCCCCGACGACAACGGACCGATGAGCTGCAAGCTGCTCCGTGTTGAGGTCATGGGCCGTGACGTGAGTATCGTATCCGAAAATGAAGCTGCTTCCGGTCCGACCATTCGCTCCATCGTCAGCAGTGACATCAAGGTGGATCCTACCCGCTCGGAAGTCCGTTTTTCTGTCAAACCGCATAAGATCCACATCTTCAACAGGAAGACAGAACAACGCATATACATAGACTAATCGGGAAGGCAAATTCCGAAGGAATGTAACCGGTATATGGTGCACCATGACACATATGCATATACTTATACGCAAGATACATCCTGCAACATGGCACGCATACCGCAACACACTAAACATTCCCGGATTAAATGCCGCATGTGAAATCCACATTCATAAGAAGGAGCAAATATGGAAAACAAAAGCTTAAAAGGCTGGCTCTACCTATTGCCGGCGCTCCTCTTCCTGGGCGTATTCATGGTCTATCCGCTGATAGATGTTTTCATCTACTCCGTCGAAGAGGGCTACAATTCAGCCTCGCAGACATTCTACGGTTACGGCGCGTACAACTTCTCGTATGTACTGCACGACACGTACTTCCTGCAGGCGATCCGCAACACGTTCCTGCTCGTTGTCATCACGGTCCCGATTTCCACGGGCATCGCGCTGCTTCTCGCAATCGCGCTGACATCGATTGAAAAGTTCAGGAACCTTTATCAGACGATCTTCTTCCTGCCATACGTCACCAATACGCTTGCCATCGGTCTCGTCTTCATGATCCTTTTCAAGAAGACAGCCTATTCCGACGGTATGATCAATATGCTGATCATGGCGGTCGGCGGACACGCGATCGACTTCATTGACGGTCCCTACGCGGCAAAGATGTTCGTCCTCTGCTTCTACACCATTTGGGTCGTTTTGCCGTTCAAGATCCTGATTCTGACGAGCTCACTCGCATCGGTGAACCAGGATTACTACAATGCGGCGAGAGTGGATGGTACGAGCAAATGGCGCATTTTCACCAAAATCACTCTCCCGATGATCTCCCCGTCGATCTTCTATCTGATCATCACCGGATTCATCGGCGCGTTCAAAGCCTATAGCGATGTTGTCGCTCTGTTCGGTACTGACCTCAACGCTGCGGGCATGAACACCATCGTAGGCTATGTCTACGATATGCTGTACGGCGACAGCGGCGGATATCCGTCATACGCAGCCGCCGCGGCTCTGATCCTGTTCGTCATCGTTCTGACCATCACAGTCATCAACATGCTGGTCAGAAGGAAGCATGTCTACATTTAAGGGGGAAGAGCAATGGAATCACAGAAAGAACTAACTATCATAGAAAAACAGGCAAAGCGAAGAAAAGCAATCCAGAACACATTCGTTTATCTTCTGCTGACGATCTGGGGACTCATGGTTCTTTTCCCGTTCTACTGGATGGTCCTGACATCGGTCAAGAGCTACAGCGCTTACAGTTCTGAGCATATACCGAAATTCTACACGACAAATCCTACGATGCAGAATTATGCGGATGCATTCACGGCCGTCAATCTGGGAAGATACCTGATGAACACACTCCTGTTCACGGTCGTCACAACAGCTGTTATGCTGGTGGTGACGGTGCTGGCTGCATATGCATTTTCACGTATTCAGTTTGCGGGACGCGAGCTGGTCTTCATGATCTTCCTCGCACTCATGATGATCCCGAACGAACTCGTAATCATCACCAATTTCGTGACGATTACGAACTGGAACATGAGAAATACATTTGCAGGTCTGATCCTGCCGTCCATCACATCGGTCTTCTACATCTATCTGTTGCGGGAAAACTTCGCACAGGTGCCTGCCGAACTATACTATGCGGCGAAGGTCGACGGTACGAGTGACCTGAAATATCTGCTGAAGGTCATGGTTCCGATCTGCAAGCCCACGATCATCACGATCACGATTCTGAAAGTTATCGAGTGCTGGAACTCCTACGTATGGCCGCGTCTGATCACAGACGACTCCAACTACTTCCTGGTCTCGAACGGTATTCAGGAGATCCGTGAGAACGGTCTCGGCCGAGAGAACATCCCGGCCATGATGGCGGCTGTCGTTATCGTATCTCTGCCGCTCATTTTGCTGTTCCTGCTCTTCCACAAGAAGATCATGGAAGGCGTTTCGAGAGGAGGTACGAAGGGATGAGAAACATTTTCAAAGCAAATGCAAAACGCTGCTTCGCTCTCGCCGCTGCCTCAATCATAGGAATCAGCTCCCTGCTCACGGGCTGCCACGGCTCTCCGGAGAGAGTGGAATTCGTGGTGCCGGAGGAATTTGACAAAAATGTCAAACATGAGATCACCTTCTGGGCCAAGAATGACACGAACAAGACACAGACAAAAATCTATGAAAATGCAATCAGCAGCTTCGAAAGACTCTACCCGAATATCAAGGTGAACATGCGGCTCTACACCGATTACGGTAAGATCTACAACGATGTCATCACCAATATTTCGACCAACACAACGCCCAATGTCTGCATTACGTATCCGGACCACATCGCCACATATATGACCGGCAACAACGCTGTCGTAGCTATGGATGATCTGTTCACGGACAGTAAATTCGGTCTCGGCGGAGACAAGATCCTCTTCGATTCACCGAATGTTAATGAGATCATTCCGGAGTATCTCGACGAGTGCACAATCGGCGGTCACTACTACGCACTCCCGTTCATGCGCTCGACGGAAGCCGTCTATGTCAACAAGACGTATGTCGAAAAACTCGGCTACGAGCTGCCCGATATGATTACATGGGATTGGATGTTCGAAGTCGGTGAAAAAGCCATGGAGAAAGGTCCCGACGGAAAGTTCCTGGTCAACGGACAGAACGTCATGGTGCCGATCATTTATAAGTCGACCGACAACATGATGATCCAGATGCTGAAACAGATGGGGGCTGACTACTCGACAGAGAACGGTGAAATCCAGCTTTTCAACGACACGACCAAGGAAATCCTGTTCGATATAGCGGAGCACGCTGCGACGAAGTCCTTCTCGACATTCAAGATTTCCAGTTATCCTGCAAACTTCCTGGATGCGGGACAGTGTATATTTGCCATCGACTCCACCGCAGGTTCGACCTGGATGGGCTCTGATGCACCGCTGTCGGATATCGCGGAAGATAAATTTGTAGACTTTGAAACCGCCGTGCTGCCGGTTCCGCAGTTCGACGTGGACAACCCGAAGATGATTTCACAGGGTCCGTCGGTCTGCATATTCAACAAGGATGACCCGCAGGTGGTTCTGGCATCCTGGCTGTTCGCTCAGTTCCTTCTGACCAACGATGTACAGATCGCCTACTCAAAGACCGAAGGTTATGTGCCCGTTACATCAAAAGCCCGCGAAACGAAGGATTACCAACACTACCTTGAAGATCGCGGAGTGGACAACAATGAGCACTACAGTGTAAAGATCGACGCGACAAAGATGCTGATCGACAACACGGAAAACACGTTCACGACCGCAGTCTTCAACGGCTCCGCCTCACTGCGTGACGCGGCAGGACAGCTCATCGAGAGTACCGTTAAGTCAGTCCGCCGAAAGGAAACAATCGACGACGCATACATCGCCAAGCTCTATAAGGATACGACTCAGCTCTACAGACTCGATTCCATCAGCGGAGCCGGCGGAGGCAAAGTCGACCTCGGGCCGCTTCCGGCGACTTCTAAAGCCCTCATCGGCACTCTGGTCGTGATCTGGATTCTGATCGGTATATATGCAGGTACGGATTTCGTGAGAAGGAAAAAACAAAACGCATGATAACCTGAGATAGACCGCGGACAGTAAACATGAAAGGTTATCTGTACCGGTACGAAGGTGCAAATCCACACAACGTAAAAGTAACTGTAAAGTAACTCATACTTAACGATCCATAAAGAAATCAGAAGAGGGGCAGCGCCCCTCTTCTTCATTACCATGATTCTTTTCATTTGCTGCTAAAACTTTCTGCTTGCATTTCCTGCACAGACATTTGCTACTAAAACTATCTGCTTGCATTTCCTACACAGACTCATCCTCTGAGTTTTAGTAGCCAATTCCTTTATTTCTTATTTTTTCTTTTACTACCCAAGTGCACTTCCGGCACCGCCAGCATATCGTACTCGATATCCTTCTTTTCGGCTTTCTCTTTCTTTTCTCCGTGGCCCTTTCCGACATGAACTTCCGGAACGGCAAGATTATCGGACGAAGCCTCGAGATTATCGTCGTTCTTTGCTTCTTTATCTTTTGGGCTCATGCCATCCGGTTCAAGGGAGAAAAAACCTAAGATGTCATCCAGAATATTATCCGACATAGTGTGAACCTCCAATCTGATGCTACTTACAGTATAAACGGGAACGGCAGGTTATTCAATGATTTCCCGGCTGACTTTCGATGTCCCGCAGTTCTTTCCGTATTCCAAGACAGACTTTCGATGCCACCAAGGTCATTCACGCTTTAAGGCAGACTTTCAATGCCCCGGGTCGTTCCGTATTCCAAGGCAGACCTCCGATGCCCCGGGTTTATTCACGCTTCAAGGCAGACTTTGAATGCCCCGGGTCATTCCGTATTCCAAAGCTGACTTTCGAAGCCCCGGGTCAGAACGGAAACTCCTCATCCCTCACATTGTCGCACATCTTTCCAAACAGCTCCCGCGCCTCCTCCACAGCAATCCCGTCGCAAAGCGGCTGATTGAGGAACGAATTGAACACCATCTCGCGGTCACGAGCAGCGAGGCCCGCATCCAGAAGGTCAATGTTGTCGCTGTTGCGGCGCACCAGCGCGAGCGCCCCTTTTGGAAGCGGCTTCGAGACGATGGGGTCGACAAAGCCATTTGTAAACACACAATTCGTCTCCACAATCGATCCCATCGGAAGTCCGGGCATCTGACCGCGGTTCGGAAGATTGACATTTGTAACGACCACTTCAAGGCCGAGAATTCCGCGGATCATTCTCACAAGCTCCTCGCCGGACGGCTCCAGCTCAATTTCTTTCCTGCCCTCGGCCATCGCGATGGACTCCTGTATCAGGAGGTCCTGCTTTTCAATGCGGCTGTCGACGGTCGTGAGGCTGAAGTGCCATTTGCGGATCGTCTCACGATCCTTCAGGTACCAGTTCCGGTCCATGAACTCCACAAGATGACGGTCTCCGGCTGCGGCGAGAGCGCCGTAGCGTTTCAAGAGATCCATTTTCACGCGGTTTCCGTATGCAAATGTATCCCTCTCCCACGTATCCGCCGGCCCGTATTCATAGTATCCACTCTCAAAATAGCGGTCCATGAATTCCGGCATGAGCGCAAGCAGGTCTATATCGCGGTAGCGGGCTTCCGTAATCCATGTAAAATGGTTGATTCCCGAAGCGTCCGTATAGATGTCCCGCCTGCGGGCTTCGATGCCGGTCAGCTCTTTCAGCACACAGCACAGGAACTCCTGCGTGTGGAAGACCTCGTGACAGCAGCCGACTGCTTTGATTTCCGGGAACACACGATAAAGGGTCTTGATGCAGATACTCATCGGGTTCGTCAAGTTGAGCACCCAGGCTTTGGGACAGTTGTCACGAATCGCCTCCGCGAATTTCTCGTATGTAGGCACAGTCCTCAGCGCGCGCAGGACGCCGCCCGGTCCTACCGTGTCGCCAACAGACTGCAGGATCCCGTACTCTTCCGGAGCATGAACATCTGAGTGCATCTCCCGAAAGGTCCCGGGCAGGATCGACATCACTACGAAATCCGCCCCCTGCAGAGCTTCCTCCAGTGTCCCTGCCACCGTGTAGCGGAAGTCTGACACTGCATTCGGCATTTCCTGCAATTTCTCCCCGATGATCCGGTTGCGCCCGGCTGCCGGCGGGTCGATGTCATACAGCGCGACTTCACCTGTAAGGTCCGGCGCGAGTGCCAGATCCTGCATAAACTTGAGGGCCCAGGCTTTGGAACCTCCTCCAATGTAGGCTATCTTAATATTCATAATAGTCTCCTTTCAGTAAAAAAGGTAATTCTACTCAGCACCCCCTTCGCAGGTGCTTTGCACCTTGCTCATGTTGGCGTTCAGAGGCGCTTCGCGCCTTGTCCGCCTGGCAAAAATGAAGGATTTTGTCCGATATGCGAGAATTTCGTCCTGTAAATCATTCATTTTAGCCGGGTGCTGAGTAGTTACAAAAAAAGAAGGGCCGCTTCGCAGCCCCTCTCACTATTCATAATCAATCCGGGAAAAGCTCTCTCAGAGCCGTTGCCAGACCATCCTCGCTGATTGGCGGGCAGACGATATCCGCAGCTGCCTTGACTTCGTCAACTGCATTGCCCATAGCTACCGCAGTTCCCATAGCCTGAAGCATGTCGATGTCATTGACGCCGTCACCGAACGCATAGGAGTCCTCGATCGGAACGCCGTAGTACTCCAGAACTTTCTTGCAGCCTGTTGCCTTGGAAAGAGCCGGCGCATAAATCTCAAATGAACCCAGCGCTCCGTTGACGTCCGAGCGATAGCGGTCGCCGATGCGCTCATTCAATGCCTCAGCCGCTTTGGAAGCATCTCTGTCTGCCGGCAGGCACTCCATCTTAACGACCAGGTCCATGATATCCTCTTCGACATAGTCTCTTGTGAATTCCGCCTCAACGCCGGCGTCCTCAAAGTTTTTCTCGATATCCTTGAAGTCCCTGCGCATATAAGCCTTGTCGGCCGTATCCAGCAGATACTCGCAACCGATGTCGAGCAGGCAATCGCATACATCCTTGACCAGTTCCTTGCCCATGCGCTCCTCATAGATGGATTTGCCGTCTGCAAATACGCATCCGCCGTTGTTCAGAACATATCCGTCAAACGGAAATGCCTTGATCTCCGGTGTGATAAGCGGAGCCGGTCTGCCGCTGGAGATGAACAGCTTGTGGCCCTGAGCCTGAACTCTGGCAAGTTCTTTCATGACCGCTTCCGGAATGTCAAAATGAAAGTGCGCCGAGTCGATCAGCGTACCATCGATGTCAAAAAATAAAACCTTCATTCTCCCGTCCTCCTTAAAGTACAAAACACCTCTTATCTAATAATATTTCCACAAATGTATTTTGTGTAGAGCTCTTTTTTCATGATCCCCCGCATTTGATAATATTTCTCTGAGAATCTGCAGTAATTATCCCGAACGACAATTACAAATGAATTTCAACTGCGGAAGTCCTTTTCGTTTTCAGGTAATCTGTGCTTTTGTCAGATGCAAGCCCCGTTTGTCCTGATTACCTCTCTGTACCAGTAAGCCGAATCCTTCGGAATTCTCTTCTGCGTCTGGAAATCTACATAAACCAGACCGTAGCGCTGTCCGAATCCCTCAGCCCACTCGAAGTTATCCATCAGAGACCATGCAAAGTAACCGCGGATATCCGCCTCCTCCGCCGCACGGGACAGAGCTCCGAGATATCTTGCCGTAAAGTCGATACGGCTCGAGTCATGAATCTTTCCGTCCAGGTGGACCCAGTCGTGGCACGCAAGTCCGTTCTCTGTGATGAAGATCGGCTTCTTATAGCGGTCATACAGGAACTTCGGTCCCCAGTACAGTGCGTCCGGCGTCATCGGCCAGTTCGATGCACTCTTCGCATAGCCGGTGTTACGGCTGAGCAGCTCCGGCTTACCGTCTTCGCCCATGCGGACCGGATAGCCGAGATAAATATTCTGGCCATAGATGTCGATCGGCTCACTGATGATCTTCATATCGTCATCGGTAATCTTGGGCAGGTCCTTCTCAAAGTGAACGAGGAACTCTTCCGGATACTTTCCGAAGATGACCGGATCCGACCACCATGCCGTATTCCATGCCCATGTGCCTTCCTGCGGTATTCCGAAGTAGGCCTGTCTTGCAGCCTCAATATCTTCCGGCTTGTCCGTTGCGGGAAGTGCGATACCCGATGTCGGAGCATAGCCGATGTTCAGAGGCTGTCTCGCGTGTGCTCTCAGCTCCTGGACAGCACGTCCGTGTGCCTTCAAAGCATTGTGGGACATGAGAAGCGTCTGGCTGTCGGGAAGCTGCAGCCACGGAGCGTGGACGCCTTCAGAGAAACTCAGGCCGACGAAGCACTGCGGCTCATTGATGGTGAAGAAATTCTTGACACGGTCGGAGAAGCGTTCCGCTATGACCCGCGCATAATTTGCGAACCACTCCGGCATATCCGGGTTCATCCAGCCGCCTCTCTTGTAGAGTTCCATCGGCAGTTCCCAGTGGAAGAGGGTGAGGTACGGTTCGATGTCATTTGCGACCAGCTCATCAATGAGAGAGTTGTAGAACGCAATGCCTTCCTCGTTGATCGCGCCGATGCCTTCCGGGATAATACGGGTCCAGTCAATTGAGAAGCGATACGCTTTGATTCCCAGTTCCTTCATGAGCTGGACATCTTCTTTGTACCGGTGATAATGGTCACAGGAGACATCGCCTCGCTGGTTCTCGAATACTTTGCCATTTTCTTCTTTTACATATTCATCCCACAGATGAGCGCCCTTGCCGCCCTCATTCTGTCCGCCTTCAATCTGATAACTGCTGGTGGCAGCGCCCCAGACAAAATCGTCTCTGAATTTCATTTTGCCTTTCTCTCCTATCTTAAGCGTTCCCGTAAACGGAGAAATATATTTGAGCCATTTCATCTATTTTACTACAATAAGACAGGCGCTTCAATTGAACGCTGAGAAAATTTTGGTACTTTTCACGGATAATTGGTGTGGCTCCCTTTAATTTTTTGTCGACATTTATGGCAGTGAATTTCATTGCGGATTACGGAAGTAGCCGTCAAATCCTTAATTACTTCCGTAAATCCAAGGTCAGCGGCATTCAATTCAATCAAAAAATTACGGAAGCTGACGCATAATTTCCGCCCACTTCCGTAATCTCAAGCACCTGATATTCAATTCAAGCTTTATTTAAATTTCCTCATCGCCTCACCCAGCGACATTCCCTCGGCCACCGCATCTCTGCGCAGGCCGTTGATCTTCTGAATCTCCTTCATCTTCTCGCCCGTCAGGATATAACCGCGCATCGCAAAAATCGTAAGCCCCCACGCAATCAGCGGAATCACACAGAACAGAATCAGGACGACGACATTCATACCCTCCGTATACGGCGTCTCGGCCGTCGGCAGATTCGCCAGACCGATCACGCTGACCGCCAGACCGACGATCGTAGCGGAAAGGGAGGAAACCAGCTTGTCGACCAGCGAGAACAGAGTACCCATGATGCCGGGAATGTACTTGCCAGACCGGTATGTCTCATAGTCCGAGCAGTCCGCGACCATCGGGATCGGCATATCAGCGGTAGCATAGTAAGCGCCATACCCTATACCGAAGAAGATAATAAACAGGATGGTATAGAGATTGAGGCTGATTCCGCCGTTTGCAAATATCGTCAGATTTCTTGCCGGATCACCCTGCCTCCAGAGGAGCAGCAGGACTAATACGCCGATGTAGCAAATGAATGCAAGACTCACATACCTCAGCAACGACGCCTTCTGACCCTGCTTCTGCGATGTTCTGACTGTCAGAAGGAAGAACGGTACCGAGCAAATGTATCCCAGAATCATCATCGGCAGATACAGCCCGTCATAATTCCCCATCATGCAACCGTAAAGCATACACAGAACGGTCGTGTTGGTCGCGATGCCCAGTGCGAGCTTACAGCCCGCACCGGCCACCATAAGGCGCTTCATAGGATCGTTATTCTTAATAATCTCGATGTACTCTGAGACCTTGACCTTCTCAGCTTTCTCGCCGCCGATGCCGTAAAACTCGGGTCTGTCCTTCTCGGCGATGCCGATGACGGCGAGAATGGTGAGAACTATCGATATGCAGATGCCGATTGGGGTAAACACTCTGTAGAAAAGCGGATCTGCATAATCTGCTACATTTGCACGAAGGATCGGTGCAAGGAACTGCATAGCGCCCATACCCGCAAGAGATCCAATCGTATTGAAAATGGTGAAAAGCGGCCGCTGGTTAGGGTCATTTGTGAGGACCGTCTGGCCTGCTCTCGTGCATGAGGTCTGGAAGGTATAACCGATGACCCACACTGCATAGAGAAGTACAAATGCCACATAGCGAAGCGCCTGCGCCGACGCCGGAATGAGCGGCGTCATAGTGTACAGCGCCATAACTGACAAGGCCATAATGCCGTTGCCTATCAGCATGAACGGACGGAACTTTCCGAACCGTGTGCTGGTGCGGTCCATAAGGGCTCCGATGATCGGATCCGTGACTGCGTCGAAGAGACGCATACCCGTTACCATCAGCGATGCAAAGATAACGCCGAGGGCCAGAACATTGGATCCGAACGTAGCGATATAGGACAAAACGAGGACAAAGTAGACATTTGTCGCACCGTTATTCAGCGGGAACAGCATGAGCTGATATGGTTTCGCACGGTTAAGGCCCGTCTGCTGTCCATTGTTTTCTGTTGCCATATTCGTAGCTCCTTTTGAATTGTTTTCCTTGCCGGAGCGACCTGAGCCGTTCCTCTTTGGAGTTTCCATGTCTGAAACATCCACTCCGTACTTTCTGAAGTCGAAACCATAGAATACTGCCAATCGTCGTGGCTTCATCGAGAGTCCCGCCGATGCAGTATTCGTATGGTGAGACTTAGAAATTATTTGTGGAATGTTTCAGTTACTTAATTTCCCTGCTTCTTAAGCTTAATGTTCTTAACAAGCTGCCATGCACTCAGCAATGTCAGCAGCGCGCACACTCCGATCAGTCCGTAGATCGCCATCTGCCACCACGGTGTATTCGGCTCGATATGTGTATCAGCGTTCCAGCCGTTCATTGCGTTGGAGTTAACAACTGTGTAGAGAATGTTGTGCATTGCTTCGCGCATCTCCGTCACCATGTACGGATCGCCTGCCATCTTGCCGGCTGCCGCAGTGTGGATCATCGGCATCGGGCTGTCCCAGATATCGGAACCGCCGATCAGACCATCCGATACGTCCATGTACTGGCTGAGACCGGAGAAGTCCGTGATGGACATGCCGCGCATACCGCACTCGCCGCGGAGATAAGCTGTCTGCAGATTGTAATTCTCGCCGCACCACTGAGCACCCCAGCGGTTGAAACCGGACATGACGCACCATGCGCCGCCGTCGATGATCGCGCGGTCTGCGACTTCAAGATAAAGCTCACGTGCTGTCTGCTCATTGAGCCATGTGTTAACGCCTCGTCTTGATGTCTCGGAATCGTTCAGTGCCACATGCTTCAGGTATACATACACACCCTTGGACTGGATGCCCTTCGTCTCAGCCGTGCAGATCGCACCTGCTGCAAACGGATCTTCCGAATAGTACTCAAAGTTACGACCGGAATACGGTGTTCTGTGCATGTTGATACCCGGTCCGTAAAGTCCCGAATAACCCATGTCAAGGCAGTCATTGCCGATGCAGCGTCCGACATCTTCCATCAGTTCAAGGTTCATAGTTGCGGTCATGACATCTTCTGATGTGTAGCACATAGCGGACTTGCCGCCGACCAGAGATGCGGTGAGACCCTGCGGGCCATTTTCATCTTTTGTAGCTGCCTTGGATACGCTCTCGCAGGCTGCTGTGTTGTGGAAACCGAGTGTGATGGTGTTGACCATCTCTTCAAATTTAAGCTGATCCAGCAGCTGCTCCCAGCGCTCATCATCGTAATCTGCGCCGATCAGCTCAGCGATGGACATCGTTCCGCCGGAAGCGAGTGTCGGCATAGTCGCATCGGTATGCTCCTCTGCTTTGTACTGAACGAAATCAAGAGCCGCTGCAAGATCGTCGTTCATTGTAAGTTTCTGGCGTGCTGTCGGGAATGTTCCCTCCCAGTCGCTGCGGCTTAAGTATGTGACTTCACCCGGTTTCAGGCTGCTCTTGTTCGGGTCGGACTCGTCGAAGAGATTTGTGATCTCAGCGCCTGTCGCCTCAGACTTCGCATAGGTGGTCGTGTCGAGCTCGGCATTTGTCCATTTCCATACAAGATCCTTATTACCCGCTGCATCCATTCCGTCTGCTTCCGTATATCCCTTTGCAGCAAGAATGTTGTTGACAGCTTCATGAGAGCCCATGCCGATCGTGAAGTAATAATCGCCGGCGTCTAATACGTAGGTCTTGGCTGCATTTGCATCATATGTGCGAAGCTCTCTCTTCGGAACGCTGACCTTAACGACCTCGGAAGCACCGGGCTCAAGGACCTGCGTCTTGCCGAATCCGCAGAGTTCTACGGAAGCTTTCTCAATACCGTTTGTCTTGTCATACTCTGTGTACGGGGACTGGAAGTAGACCTGTACCGTCTTCTTTCCCGCAACATCGCCGGAATTTGTGACTTTGACTTCTATATCGAAGTTGTCGCCGTTTTCCGTGACTTTATAATCACTGAAGTCAAATCCCGTGTAGCTCAGGCCGTAACCGAACGGATAAGCCACTGTCGTGTCATAGTCAAATTCGCCGGTCTTGGCTGTGCCCATGACGACATCCTCGTATCTGGTCTCCGCGTAGCGATATCCGAGATAGATGCCTTCCTGGTATACGCTGTACATAGCCTGGACATCTGCACCCTCTGTATTCAGGCCGTAGCTCTCATAGCCCTCGTACGGAACCGTATAGAAGTTCACAACTGCCGGGTTCTTCATGTTGTCATACCAGTAGGTGTCAACGAGAGAGCCTGACGGTGCAACCGTACCGGAGAGAAGACGTCCCACGCCGATCGCGCCTGTCTGTCCTACGTCGCCGATCCACATGCAGGAGTCGATTCCGTAATCCTCGCCGCAGATTTCCGGATTCAGGAAATCCATCTCGATGGCGTTGGATGTGTTGAGAAGGACAACAATTCTCTTGAATGTTCCGTCATCTTTCAGGGCTTTCAGGCCTGCAAGCAGATCCTTCTCTTCCTGGGAAAGTGCGAGGTAATCGCCGTCACCTTCCGTGCCCATGCCGTAATTTACGTTATCAAGCTTGGCCTCAGCCTCCTCCTTACCGTTCTCGGCATTTTCTCTCTGCTGCAGGGCAGACTCCGCATTGGTCTGTGTCATCAAAGATACGGATGCGTCGCCGTCCGGAAGATCGGCACCTTCACCGCCGGATCTTGAGAGAACAACGATTGCTGCGTCGCCGTAATCTGCAAATGTAGACTCGTTCGCACTCTCAACCTCCGCCCACGGCGCCTCGTTCACGCCGTACTGTGTGTTGGCTGCGAGCGAGTCGGAGATCGACGCCGGTGTGAGTCTGCTGTACTTATCGGAAGTGGATGTGTACCAGTCCCAAAGTGTCTGGTTAATCTCGATTCCTTCCTGAGTCAGTGCATCCTTCAGGGTCGGAGCCTGGCTTGTATCGACGGATCCTGAACCTGTTCCGCCGTATAAAAGGTCAACGCTTCCGCGTGCGAAGAGGGATACTTTTGCGCCGTCGGCGAGCGGAAGGGCCGCGTTGTCATTTTTCAGAAGAGCAGCACCCTCCGCCTCGACCTGCGCGCAGAGTTCCTTTTCATAATCCCATCTTGCATCTTCAGACTCGAAATCACTTGTAAAATACATGGAATCCTTATCATATCCGACGATCTTCGAATATGAGGTGTTAAGTGCCACGTTGATTGTTGTGGCATACTGGTTGGCGATCACGTTGCCAACTACCGACCCGACTGTGAGGGCGGCGGTGAGGCCTGTTAAGATGCCCCATTTTGCGACTTTTGCCTTTTTAGCCATTTTCTTTTCTCTCCTTATTCTGTAAAACTCACACCCAGTTCGCGCTCTTCGATTTTGACTTCTTGAGCGTATACGCCGGATTTGCCTTAGATACCTTCTTGAATACCGCCTCGTCGACACATTCGCCGGCCTCGGCCCTGACACTCGTCTCGCCTGAGAGCTTCACGTCAAATGTGAAGATATGCTCTCCCTGCTGAGTACCGACGGGCTCGCCATCTGCATACAGTGTCACGGACGGCTGATTGGAATATACCTTGACCTTGATGGTGTCCTTCGCCCTGTCCGTAAAGCGCTTTGATGCGATGTGAACAAACGGCTCATCGCTCCAGTAAGCTTTATACAGATAGAAGCTGTCCTTCTTGGTCTTTCTGTCAAATGTCACCAGCCCCTTATGGTTCATACCCGGCTCGCCGCCCTGGTCTCTCGCGTCGGCCGCGAAATCGAACATGTTCCAAACGTATGTCGCCCACATCCACGGATGTCGCTTGAAGCACTCGAGCATGTACTCGTGATAAATCGCCTGATACTCCTCAGTATGATCTCCTCTCTTCGGGGTCTCGCTGTGAAGATTCGGCATGCCCTCCGCGCCGTACTCGCTGTAGCAGAGTCTCCTCTTCGGCCACTTTTTATGGAAGAAACCGAGGAACAGGTCGTTCAACTGCGGGCACGGGACATACCAGCCGAGGTACAGGTTGTATCCGACCAGGTCGCTGACCTTGTGCACAACGCTGTCAAACGGATTACACATCGCATAGCATGCAAGTGTCGTAAGTCTCGTCCTGTCCATCTTGTGGCAGAGATCGTTGAGCGCTTTGTGGTTGCTCATCATGTCCGCGTGATCCTTTGTGGATATGGTGATCTCATTGGAGATACCCCAGCAGACAATGCACGGATGGTTATAGTTCTGAATGATCAGTTCCTTCATCTGGCTGATCGTGTTCTCGCGCCCTTCCGGCATATGTTCGGAAATGTAAGGAATCTCAGCCCAGACGACCATGCCGTATTCATCGCACAGATCGTAGAAATACTGATCGTGCTGATAATGGGCGAGTCGAATTGTATTTGCTCCAACCTCGCGGATGAGCGCCATGTCCTCGTCGTGCTCGGCCTTGCCGATTGCATTTCCAACGCCCTTGCGGTCCTGATGCCTCGATACGCCGTGAAGCGGATACGGTACGCCGTTCAGGATAAAGCCCTTCTCGGTGTCGAATTCGAACGAGCGAACGCCGAACCGAATCTCTCTCTCATCCATGACCTGCCCGTCCGTAATCAGCATGAGGTGTGCCGTGTAGAGATACGGATCCTTCACACCGTTCCAGAGATGCGGCTCATCAATGGTAAGGATCGCCTTCTGACCCTCACCGGTTGTGACAACATCGCCTTCTGCATCGAGAATCTCAATTTTGACCTCACCCTGCCCGGTGATCCAGCTCTGAATTCTCACTTCGGCTTTGCTGCCCTTGACGAGCGGGGTGATCTTCACGCCCGGTCCGCCGTAATGATCCATGTCGAAGTGATTCTTCTTTACGACCAGAAGCTTTACCGGTCTGTAGATGCCGCCATAAAATGTAAAGTCTGCCTTCTGCGGATAGACACGGCTGTTCACGGTGTTATCCACTTTCACACGCAGCTCGTTCTCTTCTGCGAGGAGCTCCGTGACGTCCGCTCTGAAGGTGGAATAGCCCCCGTCATGCTGCATGACGGATGTGCCGTTCACGAAGACTTCGGCGGAGGCATTTGCTCCGTTCAGCTCGAGATAGACCTGCTCTGTCTCCGGATCGAAGTCCGGTCTCTCAAAGGATGTCTCATAGTTGCAGGTGGTGCGGAGATAATCGTTTCCTCCGTCCTGACCGTCCAGGGCGTTCCAGGTGTGCGGCAGATCCACCTGAATCGGGTCTTTCCCCGGCTTTGTGAACATCCAGTTTTTGTCCAGAATGATTTCTTTTCTCATGTTTTTCCCTCTCCCAGACATACTTGGTTTCTAACTGTCTTTACTTTATAAAATCGGAAATTTTTTATCAATCGGTTTGGTTTTAGTGGTCATTTTCGCGACATAAGTGGTCATTTTTTGAAAAAACAATGATGAAAATCTCAGGCACGGCAACTGACATGAATGATGAAAACGGATGCTCGGCTATTTTGAGTGTTCAGACTTAACGATTTGTTGTAAAATGGTCTTCAAATCGAATCACCAGTATGTGCCTTCAAATAGTGGCAGTCGGCAATTGTTCAGCCGATTCACATTTAATTCAAGGATTCGAATTTTTCAAATGAGAACTCACTGAAACGAGGATAAAGATATGTCAGTAGAATTGGTCAAGAAATATTTTGAGAATACCGAACTTGAGGGAAAGGTCCTGGAATTCCCCACTTCGTCAGCCACAGTCGAACTTGCCGCGGACGCCGTCGGCACAGAGCCCGACAGGATAGCGAAGACCATGGCGTTTCTCCTCGGAGATGAAGCCATTGTGATCGTCGTATCCGGCCTGTCCAGAATAGATAATAAGAAGTTCAAGGCACAGTTCCACACAAAGGCAAAGATGATTCCTTTCGCCGCTGTGGAAGAATATCTGGGACATCCGCCGGGAGGAGTGTGCCCATTTGCATTGAAAGAGGGCGTGAAGGTATACCTCGACGTTTCGCTTCGGGCTCACGAGACAGTATTTCCCGCGGCGGGATCTGAGAACAGTGCGATTGAGACTACGATCGATCAGTTGGAAAGATTTACTTCCTACGAAGAGTGGGTGGATGTATGCAGGAAATGAAACAAACAGTTCAGGAAGAAAGATTTACGGTTTCGAAAGGACGCGACATTGGCCGGGATGAGGAGCCTGCTGTTTCAGTTGAAAGTTGTTTCGGCCGGGACGAGGAGCCTGCCGTTTTGATTGAGAAACCGGCGATCAAAGCAGCATTCTTCGACATAGACGGAACCCTGTTCTCGCACAGGACGCAGTGCGTCCCGGAGAGCACCCTTCGCGCGCTGAAGTACCTCCGAGAAAAGGGTATCCTCTGCGCAATTGCGACAGGTCGACATATATCCGAGATGAAGGAAATGAATTTTCTGAATTACGGGTTCGATGCTTATCTCACACTGAACGGGCAGCTCTGTCTGGACAGCAATCTGGAAACACTTTTCGGATCGCCCATGGAGGGAGATAACCTTCGAGCGATGGTAGACATCTTTGAAAGCCGTGAGGTTCCGGCAATTCTGCTTTCCAAAGACCGCATGTATATCAATTTCGTAAACAATGCTGTACATTCAGCTCACAGGGAGATTCATACCAGCATTCCGGAAGTCGGAAAATATGCAGGCGAACCGATTTATATGGGCGTCATCTACTGCACAAAGGAAGCAGAAAGACCGTTCGCTGAAAAGCTGCAGGGCTGCAATATAACAAGATGGAGCAGACACGGCCTCGACATTATCCCCGGAAACGGTGATAAAGTCGAGGGGATCCGGAAGTATATCGAACTCAATAATATAACGAAGGACGAAATCATCGCGTTCGGAGACGGGGAAAATGATATCGGCATGCTCTCATACGCCGGCATCGGCGTAGCTCTCGGAAACGCCGAGGACGAGGTGAAAGCTGCCGCTGATTATGTGACGGCAGATATAGACGAGGATGGGGTGTGGAAGGCTTTGGAACATCTCCAAATCATTGTTCCTGAGTAAGAAATTCACTCACGGCACCGGAATCAGGAGTTTCAGCACAAAGCACCCGTTCTCCACCTTGGCCACCATATTCCCGCCATACTTTTCCACAGTATGGCGGATACTCTTCACACCATATCCGTGATAGCCGTTGTCCTCCTTCGTCGTAAGCGGCAGGCCGCCGACGAACTTCGGCGTCTTCGTGACAGGATTTATGATCTGAACCGCTACGAAACATTTCTGCTTGAATATCATGATATCGATCTGGCGCTCAGCGTCTGTCTCTGCTTTGGAGACTTCCTCGATCGCATTGTCGATGG
Organism: uncultured Lachnospiraceae bacterium; assembly: GCA_902776305.1. Classification (GTDB taxonomy): domain Bacteria; phylum Bacillota; class Clostridia; order Lachnospirales; family Lachnospiraceae; genus Chordicoccus. The sequence goes on from CACYPS010000029.1 coordinate 82,818, forward strand.
CATTTCCGAAAATTGTATAAAGATCCACCGGGTCCATGAAAGAAAGCTGCGCTCCGTCAGCCACACAATTTATCTTAATCCCCTTCTCTGTGCAGACAAGGCTCTTCTCAGTCAAGATGGTATCAAGGACCTCGCTGCCGGTCTTCACGATTGACTCGTAAATCCGGATTGAACCGGCAATCTCATCAAGATACCTGTCACGCTCCGTGTTCCTGTCCGCGCTTCTGTAGGCGCGGATCTGGTGCTTGAGATCGTGGCATTTGTGATTAATCAGCTCTATATTTTCCTTTGTCAGTGCATACTGATCCCGCTGCTGCTGCCAAAGTACGTTCAGCGTCGCAAGCTCCTGCTGCATGGCGGAGTTGCGGAACATTTCATTCTCCATGTACAGCATAATAAGAAGACAAAGCTCTCCGAGCAGTGCGGCCATCCAGTCATGATTCGATATGATTTCGGACGTACTGATCGGATATTGAAGAGCGATGATTTCATACAGAATTCCTCCCAGCAAAGCCAACGCGGTCTGTCTGGGTCCGATCTCGAATTGTCCGCCCTTCCTGATCGTCGAAGATACGAACCTGTAAAGCATGCAGAGACCTGCTGCCGGCAGGACAATCATCAGAAGAATATCAGGAATACCGGGAATGTGCTCCGGACCGAAGAGCATTATTGAGAGCAGGGTGCGCATTTGCAATAAATACTGGCTGCACAGCGCTCCCCATATCACGCAATAGAGCACTTCTTTCCATGGCTCTTCGGAAAGAAAAAATCCGCAGGCAAGGAGCAGGGCAAATATCCCGCCTCCCCAGAATGCCCGCGACACTCCGAGGCGGGTAATACAAATGAACAGGAGCTCTCCCGCACATATGAAAGCTGCCCCGGCGGCTATGATTCGCCATCTCCAACCTTCGCGAAGGTCACCGGGGAACAGGAAAATCACTGCCCCCGCATATGCAGTCAAGAGTATTATGAGGCTTTCTATAATTCCCGGCAGCATCTGACTCATCTCGCCTCTCCCATAAAGTCCGTTAGCGCATTCAGGAAGGAAGTCCTGGATCGCCTGCTGATTTCAAGCTCCGTCCCGGCAACAGTCACCGTATCTTTGCTGATTCGCTCCACGTGGCTGAGGTTGACGATGTACCAGTGGTTGCATTTGACAAAATGATACTTAGCCAGCTGCTCCTCGACCGATTTCATGGTGCCCCGCATCGTGTAATCACCGTTCATAGTGTGATAAATCAACATGCGGTTCTGTACTTCCACATAGTATATCTGGCGGACGCTGACTTTGACCACACCGTCGCGGAGCGTAAGAAGGATCTCGTCATCCACTCTCTGCCTCGCGCGATCCACCGCTCTCTGAAAGCGAAGCTGGAAGGTGTAGTAGGTGAGCGGTTTGGTGATAAAGTCCAGCGCCCCGACTTCATAGCCGTGGATAGCGTAGTTGGCGACATTTGTGATGAACATCATAACAACTTTTTCGTCCACTTTGCGGATCTTTCTTGCTGCGTTCAGCCCGTCAAGAACGGGCATTTCGATGTCCAGAAGCAGGATGTCGAATTCCGGGCTGTAATTTGCGACGATCTCATTGCCGTCCCGGAAAACACTGACTTCAATCTCCTGCCCGTTCTCCTCAGAGAATCTGCGGACATACTTTTGGAGCTGCTTTATATATTCTTCTTCGTCTTCAACGATTGCGATTCTTAACATGATTTTCCTTAATACACTTTTCGGAAGCTGCACAGTAACTTTCGATGATCGGGTTCGTAAAGAAATTTATCTAAACAAATTAAGAATATCGTATCGGAAAAATAATTTCAAGAATTCCCATTATATTGAACTTCGCTTTCAGCGCATCCGTACGAGGTTTTGTCGATAAAAAGCAGAAGGACAATTCCAAATGTAGTATAATCTGAAAAAATGTGATAAAAGGAAGGGCTAATCATTGAAATCATACGACCTGACTTCTGAAGAATACAACACAATATTGGCTTTTAAGCGCGATCTTCATCAGCATCCGGAATTATCCCGCAACGAAGTGTGCACGACGCAAAAGATCAAAGAGTTCCTGGCAAATATCCCGTCTGTTGAAGTCCTGCCACTCCCGTTAAAGACAGGCGTCCTCGCCAGGATGAAGGGAACCGGCGACGGTCCGGAAATCATGCTTCGGGCAGATATCGATGCACTGCCGCAGACAGAGGAATATGAGAGCCCCTGGAAATCCGTAAATCCGGGGGTCATGCACGCTTGCGGTCACGATTTCCATACCGCTTCTCTTCTGGGCGGCATTCTTCTCCTTGAGAAGGCAAGAATGGACAGCCAACTCTGCGGAACGGTAGATTTTGTATTCCAGCCGGCAGAGGAGGGAACCACCGGAGCAAGAATGCTGATCGACGCAGGTCTGTTCGACATGATCCATCCCGATTTCTGCTTCGGCATTCACAACTGGCCATCCGTAAAGACGGGAGATGTCGTATGTCATGAAGGCGCGCTCATGTCAGGCAAGCGGAATTTTGAGATACTTATTTACGGAGCCGGCGGACACGGGTCAATGCCGCACCTGAATGTCGACCCTATTGTGTGCACCGGAGCCGTCATTCAGTCTCTGCAGACCGTTGTGAGCAGAAACATGAACCCGCTGGATTCCGTAGTGCTGTCCATAAACATGATAGAAGGAGGCAGCCCGGCAAATATGGTCGCGGATCATGTGATGATGAAAGGAACAATTCGTTCTCTCTCCGACAGTGCTCTGGACCGCGCGATATCAAGGATAGAAACCATAGTATGCAAAGCTGCGGAAGCTTACGAATGCAAGTCGGAGATCATCTGGCAGGAACGGATTCCCGCTGTGTGGAACTCACCGGAAATGACAGCCCTCGCTAAAAAATGTGCATCAGTAACAGGTTGCCGTCTGACAGAGGCTCCGCCATCTCTCGCCAGCGAAGATTTCGCACTGTATCGCGCATATGTCACGTCTTTCTTCTACTGGCTCGGCAGCACTGCGGAAGGAGATGTCCCGGAAGAGCTGCATAAGCCGCGGTTCCACACGGACGACACTGCCCTGCGCTACGGTGCCCGGCTTTATGCGGCTTCTGTGCTGAATTAGAGCTCAAAAACTTTCACATTCAAGAATGCCTCGGCGTTCCTCTCACAGTGCTGGCGATTGCCGGCATACTCGGATTATTCGATCCGATCCTGAAAAGTCTGTTGTATTAAAAAGAAGGGACGGCCCTTTTCCGGGAACCGTCCCTTTTTTGATGTTCTGATTTTGATGTTCTAAGTCAGTCTTATGCGATAAGTCCGAACGAACGCAGCAGGTTCGGGATCTGTGTCGAAAGACCGGAGATCGTCATGAGTACTGCGAAAATGTAGCAGACCACCATGCCCCACTGCAGCACCTTCGGTGTTCCGTAGCCCTCGTTGACGTCCTTGCGGAAGATCAGGCGAAGGATAAAGAAGCCTGCGGTCGGTGTAGCGATGGATGTCAGCACGTTCGCGATAAAGATCAGCTGTGTCGGAGATCCGCCGTAAGAGAAGCAGATGATGGTTGCGACCACGATGCAGATCAGGCAGCCGTAGCGGACGAATTTGGACTCAAGTCCGTATTCTTTATCGATACCTGCACCAAGGAGAACGACGCCGCGCTGTGTATTACCGAGCAGTGATGAGAAGCCTGCGCCGACAAGAGCGATACCCATGATGAAGCGGGCTGCAGTGCCCATGATCGGAACAAGGAGTTCTGCCAGCTGAGCCGGAGCCTTGATGGCTGTTCCTGTCGGATTCAGGACGATCGCACCGACGAGTACGATTGCGCCGGAGATCAGGACGACCAGGATAACATGTGTAATCGCATCTGCAAGAAGCGCTCCGTTGAAGAGATCCTCTTTCTTCCACTTCTTCTCAAGTCCGAGATATGTGCCGTAGATACCGGCTGTAACGGATGCATTGGTGGAAATGTAAGCAAGTGCGGTCGTCAGTGAACCGTTATTGAAGTTCCAGTGAGTAAGACCATGGCCAAGTTTGCCCAGGTCCGGTCCGCCTACGCCGACGAGTGTGACATAGAAAGCGATGATCATTGCGAAGATACAGATCGTGATACCGATCTCGATCTTGGAATAAACATTTTTCGCAAAATAAACGATGATCAGGACGACCAGCATAATAGCTGCGCCGATCTTCCAGTCAAGACCGAACAGAAGGTTCATGCCTGCGCCGGTACCGGATACGTTGCCCATTGTGAAGAAGAAGCAGGTCAGGAAGAGGCAGACGCCGCAGAAGGCGGCAGCAGCATTGCCGTAATAGTGGCGGATCGCATGCAGGAGGGGCATACCCGTCAGCATGGAGATTCTATAGGATACCATCATGAAGATGATTGCCATCAGGATGATCGGGATGATGATCCAGATCATATCATAGCCGTAGTTCGCGCCAAGCATGGCGGATGTCGTAATGTTGCCGGGGCCGATGACGATACCGGTCATGATGATGCCAGGTCCGACCCTTTTCAGTATTTCCAGAGCCGAGAGCTTCTTGACGCTCTTCGGATCAAAATTGTCTGTATTTGCCATAGCAGATTCCCTCGTTCATTATAAGTAATAGCCTGTCGGCCGGATATTTTCTTTCAGCCTTCCTTCAAGGTTACCTTTTTTGCGGAAACCTTCCCTTTTAAGGGTAAATAAGAGCGCATGGCAGCATATCTGTCCATATATTACCATGCGCCGAACTTCTTTATAAGTTACATTCTCCCCACCCCGTGGCTTCACCGGTCAAATTCGTGAAGGAATGCAGGCGGGGAGATTTTTTGCGTTTATTTACTGGAACTGAGTCATATCAACAATGCCGAGTCCGGACTTCTTGATACCCTCTGCTACCCAGTCTTTCTCTTCCTGATCGAGCGGAAGGACCGGCTTTCTCATAAGTGCGCTCTTGAAGATGCCGCGCTGATACAGTGTCTCTTTC
>CACYPS010000030.1 GCA_902776305.1 uncultured Lachnospiraceae bacterium
TTCTTAATCATCGATTCATAGTGACGATATCTCTGCAGATCTTTATCCGACATAGGCTGAACTCCTTTCTTCCTTCATCATCAGCTTCACGGCTCTGGCCCGGCGTTCCTGAAGCCAGTGCTCCAGATCCTTATAACAGCTCGCCGTAACGCAGGGCTGACCTTTTGCGTAAGGGCAGTTCTCACATTTCTTTTCCTGTTCTGTCTTTATGACTTCGGCCAGGTAATAGCAGTTCTCCTTGCCAAGAGTGCAGCCGACTTTCCTATTCTTCCAGAAAAAGCACTTTCTGCAGTCATGTGGCCGATCTGCGTAATAGCGGACGCCGTCGATCATAATGGTTTTTCTCTGCAGTTTCTGTCTTGTTCTCATCTGATACCTCCATCTTCTTAAAAGTCCAAAGAAAACGCCCGCTTCGTTACTGCAGCTGCAGATCAGAAACGGGCTATGTACGGAGGTTCAATACGGGGCGAGTGCTTTTAGAAGAACTAATATTTCCCGGCATAAAGTTCAATGAAGATGAAGAAATATTAGCCGGAATCTGTGCCTGAAACGGACTGAAGATGGAAATGGGAGGAACTCTGTCTATGGGATGAAAAATCAAAACGAATAGGAAAAGGCCCGTTTTTCAGGCATTTGCGAGAAATGATCTTTAATGATCGCGGATTATCACCGGTGCACTCGCGTGATCAGCACTACAAACGCCTTCGTTGAACCGGAACCCCGGAAATCGGGTAAAGATCGGCTCGTTAGAAGAATCGGCGAAATATTAGATTCCAGCTAATATGTAAAGGGGGATTTTAGACGGAAATCGTCTTGTGAGATAGAAGAAGCGGGAACCGATTTTTTCGGTCCCCGCCCTCTGAAATAGCGTTCCTGGCGGGATTCGAACCCACGACCTTCCGCTTAGGAGGCGGACGCTCTATCCTGCTGAGCTACAGAAACGTATGTGGTTTTTTCCCGTATTTTCAAGGCTTTCCGGCCTTTCGGGTTCGGGCTCCCCGGGCTCCAAATCGTCCATTTTTCATTAGAAGTTTTAGATGTTTTTTAGAAATTTCTAATATTGTCGTTTGTAGTGTTATGGAACACACGACTTTATTAGATTTTTCTTTTGTCATTTTACCCCCTGAAAATCGAGCGGACAAATTTTTTCTGCCGCATGATCGATATTTTCTTAGGAGGCGAGTGCTCTATCCAGCTGAGCTACGCAGACATGAACTTCGCAATATAATTTACCACGAAGCCGCTGAAATGTAAAGCCTCCTATTTTTATTCTTCATCGTGCAATACTCTTGATTTACATTCCTCTTGTCATCATTTTCAAACTCCTCCGACTTCATGCCGATTTCTTCCAATTTACGGAAGTGGACGCCATTCCTGCTCATACTTCCGTAATCCCTGTCCTATATTTCTTGCCGGCTGCCTTCATTTACGGAAGTGGACGCCATTCCTGCTCATACTTCCGTAATCCCTGTCCCGGTTTCTTTGCCGGATGCCTGCATTTTACGGAAGTGGACGCCATTCCTGCTCATACTTCCGTAATCCCTGTCCTGATTTCTTTGCCCGCTGCCTTCATTTACGGAAGTGGACGCCATTCCTTCTCACACTTCCGTAATTCCTGTCCTGATTTCCTTGGCGGCTGCCTTCATTTACGGAAGTGAACACCATTCCTTCTCACACTTCCGTAATCCTTGTCCTGATTTCTTTGCCGCTGCCTTCAATTTTGTACAGAAAGAAGCACAAAAGAATTTAAAAAACTCTTAGCCTCCCCCTCCCCTCCCGCCGTATATACAGTTGCAAAACGAAAGAAATAAAAAAACACTAACGAAGAATTGATAAATGAAGTAAATAGATATGTTTAACAGAATCGTAAAAATCGCAACAATATCAGGACTCGCAGCAATCACGGCTCTGACATTCCTCGGAATGGGAAGTGTAAACGTACTCGCAGATGATGCAAAGCTTCCGGCTTACGTCATCAACGGAACAAATGCCGAGCGCGCTATCTCTGATTACTTCGTAAATACATATGCACCGATTAAAGACGACAGCGTAGTGATCCCGCACATGGACATCATCAGCACAAAGGACAACGGATCCTCCTTCGACGTATACGGTGGCTTCTGCATCCAGGAGTACACAAAAGACGATGCCTCTCTTATAGAGGACGGCATGTTCGCAAAGAGCACAGGTCACTTCGTCCTGAACAAGAACGAAGATGGAACCTTCTCAATCGCTTCTTATCAGGACATTCCGGATAACGCAAGCAAGGAAGATTTCAATCAGATCTTCGGTGCAGGTCTTTCAGACGAAGCATTCAATGTATACTCTGAAAACTTCTACTCAGATCTCTGGAACTCAATCCGCACACAGGATGTTGCTTACTACTCATATGACAACAATCTCGGACTGAGCAAGATCGGTGTAGATGAGAGCCATTCCATCGATCTGGCAAATGTATCCTTCTCCAACAGCGGCGCACACACAATGTACGCACAGCAGGATGCAAATGTCCGCTCCGCAGCTACAACTCTCAGCACAGCCTTTGACGGAATCGGCGAGGGACAGGACATCACAGTAACAGGTCTTGCAAATGGCTGGTACCGTGTAGGCATGAACGGCCGCACAGGCTTCATCTCCGCATCACTGCTTGACGACAGCAAGCCGGTCAAGGAGAAGAAGGCAGAAGAGAAGAAATCAGAGAAGAAATCAGAGAAAGAGTCTGATGAGTCCAAGTACTCATCCATGACAGGTGTAATCGAGAACTTCACCGGCAGCGATATCACAGTAGGCGGCGTAACAGTAAACGTCACAGGCAGTACAGCAATCAGCGGTGATCTCAAAGACGGCGACGTTGCAACCATTTACTTCTACAGCGGAGAACACGGTATCAACTATGCAACATCTATCCTTTCACACGGCACACCGTCCGACGGTGCAGTATTCTCTCCTGACGGAAGAGTAATCGACACCGAGACAATGGAAGAAGTCGGCTTCGAAATGCAGGGCGACGACGAATGGCAGGGTGGCCTCAGTGATGAGGAGAAGGCTCTTGAGAACAGCGGCGATCTGGATGACGGCGAAGAGTACGTCGAAGTAGAACTGGAGGACTGATTATTTTCAGATAAATAATCAACAGCCACTCAGAGCCCGGATGTGAACGAACTCAATCGTTCACACCCGAACTAAAAATACGTGACTTATAGGCACGTAACCCTTAATAAAGACAACTTACTAATATTTGATATAAACTCCCTTTTAACAGGAAGAGGGGTCGGACCATCAAGCAAAGTGCTGATGACCCGGCCCCTTTTCTGTATTATATATTACTCAATAACCTCTTCGTTAAGCCTGAAGTTCTCTTACATGAAAAGCCACATTCCCTGTCTGAAGCAAATTATTCAATGATTTCTCCGTTCGATTCGCAAACCTTCTTATACCAGAAGAAGGAATCCTTCCTGCTGCGGCTGAAATCGCCCGTACCGTCATCATGTCTGTCAACATAGATGAAACCATATCTCTTAGCATACTGGCCCGTACCCGCTGATACAAGATCAATTGGTCCCCATGTCGTATAACCGATCAGGTTGACGCCGTCCTTAACAGCTTCCTTCATAGCCTTGATATGCTCTCTGAAGTAAGAGATTCTGTAATCATCATGGATGGATCCGTCTTCCTCTACCTTGTCAAATGCGCCGAATCCGTTCTCAACAACCATAAGCGGAAGTCCCGGATAACGATTCTGAAGCAGGTTCAGAGTATAGCGAAGTCCGTCCGGATCGATCTGCCATCCCCAGTCGGAAGCCTTGAGGTACGGATTCTTTGCTCCGCCCATCATGTTGCCCTTGACCTGATCTACGCCTTCCTGAACGGTTACGCAGTTGGACATATAATAGGAGAATGTATAGAAGTCAATAGTACCTTCCTTGATGATAGCCATGTCTTCTTCATTATTCATGAATGACGAATCAATTCCAAGGTCATCAAAATACTTCTTAGCAAAGAACGGATACTCGCCGCGAACCTGAATATCGCCGCAGAGATCGTTACAGATTGCGTCGCGTCTCTGGCACTCAAGAATATCCTTCGGATTCGGTGTGAGCGGATACCATGTGATGTGGCAGATCATATTGCCGATCATAAAATCCGGATTGATCTTATGACCTTCAATAACGGTCTTTGCGGAAGCTACGAACTCATTATGAAGAGCTTCAAATCTCAGCTGATCCGGAACCTCAAGTTCCGGAATCGTGCAGCGCTCTGTTCTTGCAAGATCCTTCGGTGAACAATAGCCGAGACCATAAAGTGCACCCATGGTCGGTTCCATGACAGCGATATTTATTTCATTGAATGTCAGCCAGTATTTAACCTTATCTTTATATCTCTTAAAGCAGGTCGTAGCATATTTTACGAACAGATCGATAACTTTTCTGTTGGTAAATCCGCCGTACTTTGTCACGATTGCCCACGGGATCTCATAGTGGCACAGTGTGACAAGCGGCTCAATACCGTTCTTCTTGCACTCATCAAATACAGCATCATAGAATGCGAGACCTTCTTCATTCGGCTCTTCATCATCGCCGTTCGGGAAAATGCGGCCCCAGTTGATTGAGAGGCGGAAGCATTTGAATCCCATCTCTCCGAAGAGAGCGATGTCTTCCTTAAAATGATGATAGAAGTCAATTGCTTCATGAGACGGATAAAATACGCCTTCTTCTATGGTCGGACAAAATGTTCTCGGTGTGTTAACGTCGCCGCCGAGAAGCATATCCGGAACGGAAAGTCCTTTTCCGCCTTCAAGATAACCGCCTTCGCACTGATTGCCGGCGACCGCTCCGCCCCATAAAAAGCCTTCTCTGAATACAGACATTGTGAACTCCTTTCTTTGTAAATAATACTTTGCTGTCATTTCGGTAATGCTTCACAAACCCGATTATCGTAATTCAATGCATAAATGCTCTTTTTTATCGAAATTTGCTGACACATCTTCTAAATTAAGAAATATTATATCATACTTAATGATAGAAAATACTTTTTATTCTTCATCAAGAATACAATATCGCGATGCCGAGGCGTTCTTGAATACATAGAAATTACCATCAGATACAAACTGACAATATGATTCTCTCTCATGACCGAATCTCTTTTTTATACTGCTTTCCGTCCTACCTGCGCCTCTTTAAATCCTGCTCGAGCACAAACAAACTCTCCATGTGGCACCTGAGCAGCATAATTTTCATCTGATTCTTCTTCGAAAAATCCCCGAGCTCACACTTTTTAATTCCTATCTTATAAGGATTTGCTTTCGCGAGTCTCTTCAAATCCTGAACTCTCTCTCCGAGCTTTTTGGGATTATCCCTGTGGCACATATCGAACTTCGCCACGCCGATGAGACAGACCACATAGCGCTTTCGCATCGCCTTTGTAATATCCTCATCAAAAGAGTCGCCGACGAGCTCCTTCAGATTTTTGAGAAATTCTCTGTCGTTCTCAACAATCTCCGGGTGATACCGATGTCCTGCCGAAGTCGGGTCGATCTGACGGATGTAGAGAGGTTCTTTTACAAATGAAACCCCATTTCGCTCCTTCAGCATACACTCGATGAGGAACGTCACGTCCTCAGCAACGGTCATTTTCTCATTAAAGCAAATACCGTTTTCCTTCAGGAACTCAGTTCTGAACACCTTGCTCCACACATTCAAAAAGCCTTCAGGCACTCCCTTTTTATGAAATCCTTCTGCTATGAGATCAAGAAGAATCTCTCTCTTTTCTTCAGATCCCAGGGATTCGTTCTCCTCATAGGTAAGAGGGCAGTGAACACTCTCCGAATCACCCTCACACTTGACCGAGCCGAAAAATACAATATCCGTTTCTTTATCTTTCAGGTACTCCGTAAGAAACTCAACCGAATCCTCTCTGATACGATCATCGCTATCTATTAAGGCAATCCATTTGCTTCCGCTTGCATATGAAATGCCGGCATTTCGAGCAGCAGAAACGCCCTTATTTTTTCTGTTTATGACGGTAAAATTGTCATTTGCATCGGCATAGTCGCTACATAATACTTCAGCTCCATTTGTCGAACCGTCATTAACAAGGATCACATCGTAATTATTGTATGTCTGGTGAGCAAGACTATCCAGACACATACCGAAGTATTTCAGATCAGGATTGTATACGGGAACAACAAATGTGATTTTATCTATTTCTATATGCAAATAATATCTCCTATTGATTTTTAAAAATTACCTATACCTAATTCAAGTCTCGCTCGCGAAAGTTGGCGCGGATTTTGGTCAGCGTTTGCAGACATCTTCCAAACCGAATCCATGCGCATCCTCGCATAGCGTATATCTTGATTACAAAACCTGCTATTCAATTTATGATATACTGTCTCAATCAATAATGCACACTTTCTGATATAATAATACAACAACCTTAATTGCAAAGAAAATGCTTTTCTTTTTCTTTCTTTTTATTTCTCAATTTGATAATAAATTAAACACAAAACGTTCACAGACTTCCATTAATATAATGAAACATAAGGACGGAACAAAATCCTCCTTAAAAAAAACTTTTTCCTTTTTTCTTTTTTTGATATCCGCCGGGAGGCGGAACTCCTTCCCCTTTTTGATGGATTAGACCACTCGAGAGAGTGGTCTTTTCTATTCTTCTTTTAAACCGCCTTCAACTCACGCCACTACAAAAAAAGACTGCCACATCAGACAACTCCCACTCTACAAACAGATATCTACAGATAACATCTGCACTGTTGTGGTCGCCGTCTGATGCGACAGCCTCCTTCATTCATTTTACCGAATTCCTGCGCATCCTCGCGTGCCTAAGCATGCGGAGCAATGCTCCGGTGGAGCATTGTGTAGCGGAGCGTATATCTCAGTGGGGATTGACACCCGCCACTGATACTATTTTGTTGCCCACCACCTATAGAGGCTGGGCACCTCACATTAAGATATACTTCTCCACCGTGAGTACAATCTTGCGATGAAGACTGAATGGGCTCACACCTGAACTGTTCCCTGAAGCCATATCTGACCTCTGAATCTGCGTCCGACCGACGGTTCGCCGATCAGCGACTCCGCATTTATACATACGTCTATGGACATGTTGCAGACCGACAATTCCATCTTCCAGACCTCTTCTTCCGACATGTCATTCTTCAATTTCTGAACGTCCATGATGGTCCCGACGATCGTATATTGATCACATTCGATTCCGTAAGGCATGAAGTTTGTCTCAACGATAGATAAGATATCCTCTTTTTCCACTCTGCGCTGCAGCATGGAATAAGTATCCATATCTTCAAGTGTAAGATTTTCAATTGCATCCTCGTCGCCTTTTCTGGCTTCATTGACGAGTTTTATATGGTCTTTGAGACTTTTTGTTACCTGTTTATCCCACCACTCATTTCTGATAGCCGGCAGAATGATTTTTCCTTCGCGCGCCAGACCGGTGATTTTTACCCCTTCGAATTTGTCATCCGGAGAGACGAGGCCGCATTTGCATAAAATCTGACCCATGTTGATCACATAGAAAATGATCGTTATCCCTACTCTCGGATCATCGACCGCGCCTGCAAATGACTGCTTGTCCGCATGTCTCTCAAGGTTTACATCATCAAATGTTGTTATATGGTTTCCTCTCAGATACGGAAATGAATAATCCGGATGGAAGTCTCCGTTCTCATCAAATTCACCACACACCGTCATTCCCATATCCGGAGCGTAATCCCTTGAGAACTCACCAATCATTCTTCCGTTATCATCGCGGAACAGATTCCTCCGGTCAAAATGCAGGACCGTCTGGCTGACCAACCTATCCATTTCCCGACGGCTCCTTATTTTTCTGAAACCAACCGATTCAAGATATTTATGCATGACACTCCATTATTTCTTCGGAATGAGAACTTCCTTTCCGCCCATATACGGACGAAGCACTTCCGGTATTCTTACGCTTCCGTCAGCCTGCAGATTGTTTTCAAGGAACGCGATCAGCATACGCGGCGGAGCAACAACAGTATTATTAAGTGTATGAGCAAGGTATTTCTTCTTATCCTCACCCGCTACGCGAATTCTGAGTCTTCTGGCCTGCGCATCACCGAGGTTAGAGCAGGAACCAACCTCAAAGTATTTCTTCTGGCGCGGAGACCATGCTTCCACGTCAAATGACTTGACCTTCAGGTCAGCCAGATCACCTGAGCAGCACTCCAGTGTACGGACCGGAATATCCATAGATCTGAAGAGATCTACTGTGTTCTGCCACAGCTTATCGAACCACATCGGGCTCTCTTCCGGCTTGCAGACAACGATCATTTCCTGCTTCTCGAACTGATGAATTCTGTAAACGCCGCGTTCCTCGATGCCGTGAGCACCCTTTTCCTTGCGGAAGCACGGTGAATAAGATGTCAGTGTCAGCGGAAGAGTAGCTTCCGGGATAATCTGATCAATAAACTTTCCGATCATGCTGTGCTCAGATGTTCCGATCAGATAAAGGTCCTCGCCTTCGATCTTATACATCATGGCATCCATCTCATCAAAACTCATAACGCCCGTGACAACGTTGCTTCTGATCATGAAAGGAGGTATGCAATATGTAAATCCACGGTCGATCATGAAGTCTCTTGCATATGCGATGACTGCGCTGTGAAGACGGGCGATATCACCCATAAGGTAATAGAATCCATTTCCGGCAACGCGTCCGGCCGCTTCCATATCAATTCCGTCAAATCTTTCCATAATTTCTGTATGATATGGAATTTCGAAATCCGGAACAACCGGCTCACCGTACTTTGTAACCTCAACATTCTCGCTGTCGTCCTTACCGATTGGAACAGACGGATCGATAATGTTCGGGATGACCATCATTCTCTTCTTGATTTCTTCCTCAACATTTTTCTCTTCTGCGGTGAGTTCGTCGATACGTTCACCTTCCTTGGCAATCTGTTCCTTGATAGCCATAGCCTCATCGCGTTTTCCCTGACCCATGAGCTTGCCGATCATTTTTGAGGTCTTATTTCTATTTGCCTGAAGCTGCTGTACTTCCTGCTTAATTTCACGATTCTTCTTATCAAGCTCAATTACTTCATCGACCAGTTCAAGTTTTCTATCCTGGAATTTCTTCTTAATGTTCTCTTTAACGATTTCCGGATTCTCTCTTAAAAATTTAATGTCAAGCATAATTCCTCCCGATTTATTTACGTTTTGACGGCTCACTGGCATTCGCAGTAATTCTCATTAACAGGCCGGCAGAAGCTGACCTGTATCCCGCGCCAAATTTCGTAAACGATATTTGAATTTCAGCGCATGAAAATGCCGTCTATTATTACATGATATAGTTACCAAAAGTCGATTACGGATTGTTCCGTACTTACGCACTCCCACAATCCTGTAATCAATTCATATTTGCAAAGTGTAATTATAACACAGATTTTACATTTAGTCTGCAAATTATAAGTTTAAGACTCTTATACATCTGCGTCATCGCCATATTTACGTGCGATTCTGAGCGCCTGAATTTCCTCATCGCTCAGGATGATATAGGACTCGCCATTCATTACTTCCTTAATATAAAGGAAACAATTCTCTTTACTGTGGATTGCATTCAGGACAAATCCCGTATCTGTCTGATCCAGCATGGCAAGCGCAAAACTCAGCTTGCCACCGACATCATCAAATGCATCATACTTTACTATGCCGTACTTAATCAGACTTCGATTCTGGACATTCTCCATACTCTCCATGTTTTCGGAGATTTTGTCCGTGATATCGCTCATTTTCTCGATCTGATTAAACTTACGAATAAACCCTCGCTCCAGAGATTTTCCATCCTCGCCTTTCATGAAGATGCGGTATTTTTCTTCTGTTTTCTTTACAATACTAAACAGATTCATTACCACAATGATCAATCCGACGGTCGTTACCATGAGGATGATAATTATAATCCCGGGATCAATACCCATAGCATCAAATATTTCGCTCATAATTATCTCCGATCTTTCTATATTTAATTTTTCAAGAACCCCTTAATATTCTCGTTGATTCGTACAAGATATCAAAGCACCTTTTATAGCAAAATACCTTCTTAAAGTATAGTTCCTTTTTAAGACGAATCACCTTTTTTAGGTATGGTACTTTTTATTCAGTACTTATTAAGAGACTGCAGCATTTCAAATATTCGGTTAAGCTCATCATCCGAATAATACTCGATTTCGATTTTTCCTTTGCTCTTTCCCTTCTCCGTGATGGAAACCTTTGTACCGAGAATAATCTTCAACTGCTCCGACAGATTTCCGAGAATAGCCTCTTTCTGATAATCTCTCGCTTTCGTCTTTTTTGGAGTGTTACTGGTAAGCTTTTTCACCAGCTTCTCTGTTTCGCGAACCGAAAGCTTTTCCTTCACAATTCGCTCTGCGAGAAGTCTCTGCATCTCTTCATTTGGAAGACCTAAGAGAGTACGCGCATGTCCTTCCGATATATCACCGGCGATGACCATCTGGCGCACATCATCTGCGAGCTTCAGAAGTCTGAGAGAGTTCGTCACTGCAGATCTGCTTTTTGACACACGTCCCGCTACCTGCTCCTGCGTCAATTCAAATTCCTGAATAAGCCTGTCGTAAGCCAATGCTTCTTCAATAGGATTCAAGTCTTCACGCTGGATATTCTCTATCAGGGAAATTTCAACAGCTTCCCTGTTCGAATAATCTTTAACTATCACAGGGACTTCCTTCAGACCGGCCTTCATAGCAGCTCTCCAACGTCTTTCACCCGCGATTATTTCATAATAATCTTCGCGTTTCTGGACCAGAAGAGGCTGAATAATACCATACTGTTTGATAGAAGAGGCCAGTTCTTCTATACCTTCCTCGCTAAAATGCTTTCTTGGCTGATCTCTGTTCGGCTCAACAGAAGATATCTTCATTATAAGAACAGAGTCTCCCTTGTCATTGGATTCCGAGGAACTGTCATTTACATCTTCTGTATGACTTACACTTTCGTCTTCAGTTTCTGAATAGCTATCATTTGAATCTGTAGGCATTTCAGAAGATATCATATCAGAACCTGATTGATTACTTGGTTCCAATTTTTCTTCCATTTTTTCCGGAATTGGTTCACTTATTACCATTTCAGGCTCATTATTTTGGCTTTCATTCCGTATTAAACTATCTTCCGGAGCCATTTCCGCATTTGCAGTTTTTACTCCGTTATCGGGAGAAACTTTACTTTTTACAGAATCAGAAAACGCCGATTTGTTTGGAATCAGTTTATCAAGACCTCTTCCAAGACCTCCTCTCCTTTTTACAGCCATCCTGTTATCTCCTTATCTTGTCGTAATCAACCTTCATGATGTTTTACTATTTCTTCAGCGAGATATCTGTAGCTTGCAGCGCCGGTAGATCTGTTATCGTACTCTATAACAGGCATTCCGTAACTCGGTGCTTCAGCAAGACGAACATTTCTCGGAATGATTGTATCGAAAACATTTATGTCGAGGTTTTCTTTAACATTTGCAACAACATCTGAAGATAGATTATTTCTTGCGTCAAACATTGTAAATACAACGCCCTCAATCTTGATTTCACTGTTCAGTCTTTCCTTAACAAGATTAATTGTATTCAATATCTGAGTAAGACCTTCCAGGGCATAATACTCACACTGAATAGGTACTATGATACCGGAAGATGCGCACATAGCATTGATAGTGAGTATTGATAAAGAGGGAGGACAATCAATTATAATGTAATCAAAGTCATCTTTAATTGATTCAATGTGATTTCTGAGAGTATACTCTCTGTCTTCATTATCTAAAAGCTCAATTTCAGCTCCGGCAAGATTACTGTTAGATGCAATGATACTGAGATTATCATAACCTGTTTCAAGTATACAGTCATTCACACTGCATTCATCGACTAACATATCATAAACTGTATAGATTTCCGGATCATCTTTGTCGATTCCGAGTCCACTGGTTGTATTTCCCTGAGGATCCATATCTATGACCAGGACTTTCTTGCCGATTTCGCCGAGACATGCTGATAGATTGATGGCGGTTGTTGACTTACCAACACCACCTTTTTGATTAGAAATAGAAAGGATTTTACCCATTTTTTCTCCTTTATTATTTAATCTTGCGCGAATTCTATATTACATTTTCGCGCGTAGACACATTATATCACTTATATAAAAGCTGTGCTATATCGATAACAATGTTTCACGTGAAACATTTCATTAATTTTTCTATCATTTCTATATTTTGATTGAAGCATTCATTAACTTTCCATCATTCCTGTGTTTCACGTGAAACATTTTATTTCTAATCATAATCTTATTGTTTTTGAACATAAAAATTAACTCGCAGAATAAAATTTTTCTCAGACTTATGATACAAACTCAAGGAGGTGATGAATATTTCAGGCACATTGCAAATATTCGTTATTGAAGGCACTTACACACTGGTTACGTTAGAATAAAACTCCGTGGAGTTAATAAATATGCTTTTCTATCATTTTTAATCCCTGACACAGCGCTTTCGTAACTATAGCAACGTGAGATAAATGCACAAACTGAAAATTTTCTCAGAAATAGGATATAAATACGATTCAAAGCTGAAATATCTCAGGCCGATCACAGCTGCACATTTAAAGAAGGGACTTCAGACCATGCGTGTCGCGTCAAAATACCAAGAAATTTTTGATATTAATAGGATGTTTCACGTGAAACATTTAATTTCTAATCATGTAATACCATGTAGTACTCAAAATACAAGAAAAGTACTTCATAAACCGCTGATTTTAACAAAATATAAGTTTGTTTCGCATATATCTTAATAGAACTGAGATAAAACTATAGCATTGCTCTTATTTTTAGTCCTTATAAGAATGTTTCACGTGAAACATTACTCTTATTATTCATCACGCAATATTCGTAACTTCTGTCGTAGAAACTCACGCACGCTGGCATTCATTTGATCGCACATACCTTTTCGCGAAAAAATTCTCCGACAGATCACAGACATACCAGTAGGAGACGCTTTCAAGCCGCACATATAGCATCAAGAGCGCTGTAGCTTTATTGAATTTTCTCTTTTATATATGAAATAATGTCCCACTTGAGAATTGACATCTCATATAGTATAATTTATAGGCATGTTAAAATCGAATCTTTAAGTAGGGGATACTAAACAGGAGGCCGATGTGAAAAGAAAAACATTTAGAAATACTATTGCCTTCACCGCTTTATCAGCAGCTGGAATTTATCTTATTAATAATAACGCAAATAAGTACGCAGTTTCTAAGGATATCTTAAAAGCTGAACCTGAAAATTATTTTAAATGGAAGAATCTAAAGATTTACTATACGAAGAAAGGGACACTTGGCAGCCCTATTATTCTCATTCATGATCTAAATCCTGCAGCTTCAACGGCAGAGTGGGAAAAATTAGAGAAAGTTCTTTCTAAGAACCACCGAGTCTATAGCATTGACTTGCTCGGATGCGGAAGATCTGATAAGCCGGAGCTCACATATACCAGCTTCTATTTTGTACAACTCTTAATTGACTTTATTAAGTCACGAGTATGTGAGAAATCCTTTGTTGTTGCTTCAGGTTATTCGTCTTCCATAGCTCTTATGGCAAGCGCGTATGATGCAACAAAATTCTCAGGGCTGTTATTAATTAACCCGCCTTCGATGAGTACATTATCACGCTTCCCGAATAATTCATCAAAAATAGCTAAATCATTACTCGAGCTGCCGCTGATAGGATCATTAATATATAATATCCTTTATGCAAGGGAAGTGATTGATGATAAATTCACAGAAGATTATCTGTATAATCCGTTCTTAGTTGATACAAAGCTCATAGATACATATTATGAGAGCGCACATCTCGCTAACGGTAACGGCAGATTTCTTCAGGCTTCAATTTCCGGCAATTATGTAAATATGAATATTGAACATGCACTTAAAAATACGCCAGTGTATGCCGATATTCTTATCGGTTCTTCGCTTCCGAATGCTAATTTCATTTCAAGAACCTGGAAGAGATTAAAACCGGATATTAAAATTTATTCAATCCATCAGGCGAAAAATCTTCCTCATTTTGAGAAACCGGAACTTACAGCATCCATCATAGAGAAGAGTATTGCTTCTGCAGCAAAAAAGAGAGAGGAATCTTTCAAGAACAGAAAATAAAGTATTATAATAATAAAGTATAATAATGTATTTAGAAAAACAACAAGGACAGCTTATGCTGTCCTTATTGTTTTTCTATTCATTCATCACATACTCTCGTCACAAGAATCTGAGTCATATATAAAATATTGATTACAGTGGATTTTTACTTGGCGTTCCGGCCTTTCTAGGATATATTTTCGGAGTACTATTTACTTTTTTGATCAATACAATACTCCTGCCCATATCATACAATTCAAACACATCCGTCTTTTCAATTTTTCCACCCAGTGTCTTGACCGCATTTTTAGCATTTTCTATTTCTTCTTCAATATTACCTGACTTGTAAGCGGCAAAATAACCGCCTATCTTCGCGTACGGGATACAATATTCCGACAGAACATTCATTGATGCCACGGCTCTTGCAGTCACCAGATCATACTTTTCTCTGTATTTTGAATTATGTGCAAGATCTTCTGTTCTCGAATGAATCGCTTCTACATCCTCTAAGCCCAGTTTTTCCACTACTTCGGATAAAAAATTAACTCTTTTACCCACAGAATCCACAAGTGTAAGGTGTAAATGTGGATAAACTATCTTCAATGGAATTCCCGGAAAGCCGGCACCTGTTCCTACATCACAGAGTGAACTTATCTTTTTCATATCAAGAACTCGAGAAATCATCATACTATCGATAAAATGCTTCTTCACTACATCATTATATTCTGTGATTGCAGTGAGATTCATTACTTTATTCTTTGCAGTCAAAAGTTCATAATACAGATTAAATTGAGCAATCTGCTTATCACTCAATTCCATACCGTTTTTCTTCGTTTCATCGAATAATAAAGTATTATAATCATTCATGTACGATATATCCTTCCGAATTTATAAAGCATCAAGAACTCCTCGGCGTTCTTGCCGCACCGCGTATAGTGCGAAACACCTTTCTTACAAGAATTCTGCGTCAGAGATCAAAAAATGTTTCACGTGAAACATTCGCGCATTTTCACATCTTATTTTGTTTCAAATACACCAAAAGTACATTCACATCAGCCGGCGATACACCTGCCACTCTTGAAGCTTGTCCTATACTTGAAGGCCTGAATTCCTTCAATTTTTGTCTCGCTTCAATTCTCAGACTCTTCACATCATCATAATCTAAATCATTAGGTATAGCCTTTTTCTCCATCTTAGCAAATTGAAGAACCTGTTTTTTCTGGCGTTTAATATATCCATCATATTTAATTTCAATATTAACCTGTTCTATAATGTCTTCCGATAACTCAGGTCTCCCTCTATCTACAAAAGCAAGTTCCTGATATGAAAGCTCCGGTCTTCTGATCAATTCAATGAGCTTAGCGCCTGTTTCAAGTATTGTACTGTTTTTACCCTCAAGAAAAGTGTTGATTTCAGCGGTAGGGGATACATTTACTCCTGAAACTCTCTCAATTTCTTTTCGGATAGCCTCTTCCTTGAAATTCACATAATCCATCTGCTCTTTGGAAATCAAACCAACTTGATAACCGTATTTTCTGAGGCGAAGATCTGCATTATCCTGTCTCAGAAGGAGTCTGTATTCTGCGCGGCTTGTCATCATTCGATAAGGCTCAAAATTTTCCTTTGTTACCAGGTCATCGATCAGAACTCCGATATAGGACTCAGAGCGCAGAAGAGTAAGCTGTTCCTTTTTCTTAATATACTGAGCAGCATTGATACCGGCTATAAGTCCCTGCGCTGCCGCTTCCTCATAACCTGAGCTTCCGTTGAATTGTCCTCCGGAAAACAGACCACTGATTTTCTTGAACTCCAATGTGCTTTTCAGCTGCTTAGGTGCAATACAATCATATTCGATAGCATAAGCATTCCGCACAATTTTCGCATTTTCAAGTCCGGGAACGGATCTGTACATTGCGAACTGCACATCTTCGGGCATAGAACTTGACATTCCATCAATATACATTTCATTTGTATATCTGCCTTCCGGTTCAATAAAGACCTGGTGTCTGTCCTTATCCGGAAATTTCATAACTTTATCTTCAATTGAAGGGCAGTAGCGCGGTCCTGTTGATTTGATTACGCCACCGTAAAGCGGAGATCTGTCTATATTTTCCCGAATTACTTTGTGCGTATCCTCATTTGTATAGGTCAGCCAGCAAGACACCTGATCAATCTGTACATCCTCCGGATTTGTCGAAAAAGAGAATGGAACAACTCTATCATCGCCTTTCTGCTCAACCATTTTTGAGAAATCAATACTTCTTTTATCGATTCGGGCAGGAGTTCCGGTCTTGAATCTTCTCAGTTCTATACCGTTGGCACGGAGAGAATCAGACAAATGATTTGCCGCCATCAGTCCGTTCGGGCCGGTATATTGACTTACATCGCCGTAAATGCAGCGAGCCGTAAGATAAACGCCTGTGCAAAGAACAACTGCTTTCGCATGGAAAATAGCACCGGAAACGGTTTTTATACCTGCGATTCTTTTATAAATATTTCCATTATCGGAATTATCTATAACATCTTCAGTTATTATTTCCGCGACTTCCTGTTGTCTGATTGTAAGATGTTCCTGATTTTCCAGGACTTTACGCATGCTCAGAGAGTAGTCGGATTTATCTGCCTGAGCACGGAGCGAATGAACGGCAGGGCCTTTCGACTTATTAAGCATCTTAGACTGTATGAAGGTCTTGTCGATGTTCTTTCCCATCTCACCGCCGAGTGCATCAAGTTCTCTTACAAGGTGACCCTTCGAGCTCCCTCCTACATTCGGATTACAGGGCATGAGAGCAATGCTCTCAACACTGACCGTAAATATATATGTCTCAAGACCAAGTCTCGCGCAGGCAAGCGCTGCTTCGCATCCGGCATGTCCCGCACCGACTACCACAACATCGCAAAATTCTTCTATGACAGGCATACATTAATCTCCCAACCTTCTGTTTTTCTTTCCCATGCTACCATAAAACTTTCATTTCGCAATCTAAATCTCAGAAATTATATCATATTATCTATTTCTGAAACTTTATCTTTCATTTCTAAGCACAGTTACAATCTTAAAAAAATAATTATTTCACTATACAAAACACAGCCACAATCATTAAAAATACAACTCTTACTTTCCCATACAAAACTTCGCAAAAATCATATCAACCAGATCCTCACCGACCTGCTCACCTATAATTCTTCCCAAAGCCGCATACGCATCCATAAGATCCACGACATAAAAATCCTCCGGCATGCCGCTCTCTATCGAGTCACGCACAAGCCTGAGAGACGCCAACGCCTCCTCGCATGCTTCCTTATGGCGCACATTTGTAAGCATGATTTCCTCATTCACATGAAGCTTGCCTCTGAAGAACATCTCCCTGATCTGAGCCTCTATAAGCTCCCGACCCTCATTCATTTTGGCAGATATTACCACGATCGGTGCATTACTGTACTTGCGAATCTCTGCCTCGTCTACTACAGTTTCAAGATCCGATTTATTCAGAAGTATAAGGGCCTTCTTACCCGAAATGAATGAAAGGATTTCTCTATCATCTCCATCAAGAGGCCGTGAGGAATCGAAGACCGCCAGAAGAAGATCAGCCTTCTCTGCGAGAGACATGGCGCGGTCGACGCCCATTTTCTCAATGATATCGCCAGTTGAACGGATACCCGCCGTATCAGCGATTCGAAGGATCAAGCCGCCGAGCCTAACAGTCTCCTCAAGTGAATCCCGTGTAGTTCCGGCTATTTCCGTGACAATAGCCCTTTCCTCGCCGGTGAGATAATTGAGAAGAGAAGACTTTCCTGCATTCGGTTTTCCCAGAATGACTGTAAAGATTCCTTCCCTTATAAGCTTTCCTTCGTCAAATGAAGCCAGCAGCCTCTCAAGCTCCTCAAGAAGATTCACAAGCTTTTTATCCAGTTTCTCCGGATATCCCTCCAGATCATAATGCTCGGGATCGTCCAAAGCCGCCTCAATATAAGCCATCTCAGTGAGAATTCTCTCCCTGAGACTCTCGATTTTCCGACGCACAGAACCGTCGAGCTGCATGAGAGAACTCTTCAGAGCATCTTCAGAGCCGCTGCTGATTACATCCATGACAGCCTCTGCCTCAGTGAGGTCAATACGTCCGTTCAGAAAAGCTCTCTTCGTGAACTCTCCGGGTTCCGCTGCACGAGCACCGGCCTTAAGCACACTCGTCAGAATCTTCTGCATAACGAACGGTCCGCCATGGCAGTCAATTTCCACCGTATCTTCCGCGGTATATGTATGCGGTCCTTTCATGATCATGACCAGAACTTCATCTATAACCGTTTCATTCCGGACATATCTGTTCCGCGTATCTGAAACCTGACCATCAGATCTACTTCCAACTTCATAATCAATAATATGTCCGTAATGAATCGTATTCGGCCTTACATTTTCTACCGTCTTATTCTTATTTGCAAAGCGAAAAACTTTTCCGAGGACGCGAAAAGCATCAGGCCCCGAAATCCTGATGATTCCGATGCCTGATGCTGTCATTCCGCTTGCAATTGCTGCGATCGTCTCTCTCACTGTCTCTTTGGTGCCACAACTACGTGACGATACGGTTCTTCACCCTCAGAGTATGTCTCAACATAGCGATTTCCCTGAAGAGAAGAGTGGATGATTCTTCTTTCATACGGATTCATCGGCTCAAGGGCGACGGGCCTTCTGGTCCTCTTTACCTTATAAGCGATGTTGCGGGAGAGATTCTCCAGCGTATCCGCACGGCGTGCCCGATAGTCCTCGGTATCGAGCTTAACTCTCGTATAATCATTCTTATTCTTGTTGATGACAAGGCTTGTGAGATACTGGAGAGAATCCAGTGTCTGTCCGCGCTTACCGATCAGGATGCCCATCTCATCACCTGAGAATGTACATCCCAGGCAGCCCTCTTTCTGATCATATTCCATTGTAAGTTCAACATTGATACCCATGCAACGGAATATATTCTCAAGGAATGTGCGTGCCTTCTCCTTCATCTCAGCGACTTCTTCCTCTGTCTTCGGAAGAACTACGCGATCCGGTTTCGGCTGTGACGTTTTGTGCTGTTTCTCCGGAACTTCGGTAGGAGCACTCTCCACGCGTTCGTTGAACTTTCTGCCTTTTCTTTCACCGCGGTCACGACGATTTCTGCGGTCACGTCTGTCGCGTCTGTCTCTCTTTTTCGGACGCTCTTCATTTTCGCTGTTGTCGGACAGATCAATGCCCTCAGCCTTTGCGCGAGCGGCCGCTGCAGCAGCTCTCTTTTCGATTTCATCGGCAGTAACGATACCACCGGCAGACTTTTTGGTTTCAGCCTTCTTTGGTGTCTCAGCAGAAGCTTCGTTCTTTTCAAATGCCTCCGCCTTCCTCTCAGCCTTGCCCGCAGCCTTATCAGCTTTCTTTTCCTCGATATTCTTTACCGGCTTCTTCTCAGATTTAGCCGGCTTATCGATTTTTTTATCAGCTTTCTTTTCGGCTTTTACATTTTCCGGTTCCGCCTTTTCGGCAGCCTGTAATTTCTTTTCAACTGCCTTCTCGACAGCCTTTTCTACCTTCTTTTCCGGTTTCCTGTCGCTCTTCTTCTGAGTCTGATTTGCGGCAGGCTTAACATTTGCTTTTACTTCCTCGACAGTCTTCTTGACTATCTCGACGACCTTTTTCTCTTTTATGCGGGCATTGATGACCGCATCGCGGCTTCCTATTCCGAAAAGAAATCCGGCTTTTCCTTCATCGATTACAACATAGTCAAGACGGTCAGATGGTACACCGAACTTTACGGTGGCCGACGTGATACACTCGTCAACTGTCTTTGCCCTGAATTCCTGATAATCCATTTGTTAAGACACCCCTCTTACTTTTTCTTTCCTTTATTTGCAGCTACTTTTTCATCGTACAGCTTCACCATATTTGCCTTTGAAGCGATGGATCCGGGTTTCGCATTTTTATTATAATATGCGGTAGAATCCTTTATGGCAGCCTGAGCCTTGGCGACTCTTTCTTTCTGGCTCTCCTCAATGCGCTTCTCCTCAGAGGCGATGGTTCTTGTGGAGGTGTTGGCTGTATTTGTAATCTTCTGAGGCGGAAGACCTCTCTTTTCACGTTTCTTGTTCGCCTTCTCCTGGTTCTTGCGAACGATCTCATCGATTCCCAGATTATCCAGATATCTATTGATCAGGAGCTGCTGAATACTTCTTACAAGGGCACCGATGACCCAGTAAATACCGATACCGACGGGGAGAGAGAAGCAGAATACTGCCGACATGATCGGCATGAATGTATTCATGGAATTCATAGTCTGACTCATGGTGTCATCGGACTTCTTATTGTTATTTCCGGATACGCCCTGAGCGAGCTTGATATTCATCATCTGTGTGACCCACGCGAGAATCGGGATCATAACAGCTACAACTACAAGACCGTATGCGCCGGTCTTCAGAGCAGACTGGAAAATATTCATCGGTGAATCGGAAATATTCAAACCGAGGAAAGATGTAGCTCTGTGAATGTACTCGTGTACGCTCTGCAGTGTGGCTTCAAATTCTTTTCCCTCTCCGAGTTTCAGGACTTCGGCCCACTGCTCGGTATTGAGCTTATAGACCGTATCCATAACTCTCTCTGTTGTGACTTCACTGTTGAGTCCGAGAGCAGCAGAGAGGGCGTTGTTATCAAGCTTTGTGATATAATCTGTAAAAAACTTTACAAATGCGCTGTCCTCAGCAACCTTTCTCAGAACATCACCGATATAAGTGATGTAACCCGGGATGCGGTAAATAACCTGATACAGTGCAAAGAGTACGGGCATCTGAATCAAAAGCTGAATACATGAGCCCATCGGGTTGACGCCATACTTGGCGTAGACGGCGTTTGTTTCGTCCGCCATTTTCTGCTGGGAAATCTGATCGTTCTTCCCCTTGTACTTGGCCTGGATTCTCTGGAGCTCAGGATTCATGACAGCATTCAGTTTTGTGAAACGCTGCTGCTGGACCTGAAGCGGCGTCATGAGCAGATACATGACGATTGTGAACAGGATGATGGCGAGACCAACATTCGGAATACCGATTTTGCTGATAAAACCGTACACTCCGTTCATCAGGAATCCGAGTAACTCCGGGATCCAATTCAAGAAAAAGATCCAGTTACTCTTAGTTAATGCAATTCCCACGTTTTTTCCTCCTTTTCTTTTTTCGTGGTTTTCAGGCGGTAAATACCGCATTTAAAGAGCAGGACTACCTGCCCAATACTGACGCTATTAAAACAATTCAATTAACTCAAACTTCCACCTTACATTGAAGGCTCAGTCGAATCATTAAAAATTCAATCGGAAGTTTTAGTTAATCTCTTACGGAACCGGATCATAACCCCCATGCGAAAACGGATTACAACGCAAAATTCTCCAGAGAGCCAGCAAGCCTCCCTGGATCACGCCGTATTTTTCTACTGCCTGAAGTGCATAATTCGAACAGGTAGGGATATAAGGGCACTTCGTACCCTTATAAGGAGAAATGTTTCTCTGATAAAAGCGGATAGCCGCCTTAACAATCTTCTTTCCCATCTTCTTCCGTCTTGCGCAGGATATCCATCTTCCTCGCAATGTGCAATATTGATTTTTCTATATCCTTGAAATTTTTATCTTTTGATGAGACGCGGGCAATAAAGACAAGATCATACCCGCATACAAACGCATCCTCATTCAAGCGGTAGGCCTCCTTGATAAGCCTCTTTACTCTGTGTCTGACAACACTGTTGCCTACCTTCTTACTGACTGAGATGCCGAGTCTGTTTTGTTCGCTGTCATTCTCCTTGACATAGAGAACAACCGTATAATTCGCTTTGGATCTTCCCTGTCTGTATACTTTGCTGAAATCCGAATTTTTTCTTAGACTCTCGGTAAATTTCATATGGTACTTCCCTTATTCCAACGCGAAATAAAGAAAAAAGAAGAAAAGACCACATAACATGTGGTCTTGGGCTTCTTTTTTTCAGGCTGAGAGAACCTTTCTTCCTTTTGCTCTTCTGGCAGCCAAAACTTTTCTTCCGCCTTTTGTACTCATGCGGGCCCTGAAACCATGAACTCTGGACCTTGAGATTTTCTTAGGCTGAAATGTCATTTTGCTCATAATAACACTCTTCCTTTCTGCCAACAGGAACTTTTTTCCAAATGTGCCCTATCATTATACTTTTGGCTTCTATACGTGTCAAGCTAGTTTTTCTCATATTTATGCATAGGCATCCGGTTACCTTTGTTTACATAAACTTATCCACAAAATGTGGACAAGTTGTGGATAAGTTCACGGATTTCTGTGTTTATGTAAGTGGTCATCTCCGGGGCGGTCTGCCCATTTTGCTTGTAACTAAGCCATTTTCGGCTATGTTGATACGTTGGAGAACTTTTTTTGGATTATTTTACCTAATCCACACATGTTATGGTAACCTGGCGCACTTGCACACGGTATAATGTGGATAAAAATGGGTATAAAGTGTATAACTTTTGAGTTTGTCCACACCGTTTTTTGCAAAGTTTGATTATTGTAAATATACCGCTTTTTTAGTATTATATACTAGTATGATTGTGTTCATAGAATGGGCTTACTATCGGACTTTCTAAAGAGCACACATAACAGCACGGACGGAGTATAAATCTATATGAGCAATTTTCAACTGGTAAAAGACAAATGGCCGGAAATACTAAGCAAGATCAAGGTTGATCATGAGCTCTCCCAGGTCTCTTTCGCTTCCTGGCTCGAGCCTTTGGAAATAAAGAGCGTCGACGATCAGAACATTACTTTCATAGTTCCCTCCGGAATCATGGGAATCAATGTTCTCAATAAAAAATACACGCTTGCAATAAAAGTAGCCATCGCTGAAATCACCGGTCTTTCCCTGAATATACGATATCTCACGCCGGATCAGACGAATCCTATCGAGGAGAAAAAGGAAGATCCTCTGCGCAGTGTGATGGAGAAGGCGCATTTGAACCCGAAGTATACCTTCGAGTCATTTGTCGTGGGCGGAAATAACATGTTCGCACACGCAGCCTCCCTAGCAGTAGCGGAATCTCCGGGTGAAATCTACAACCCGCTGTACCTTTACGCGGGAGTGGGACTCGGAAAGACACACCTGATGCATTCGATTGCTCATTTTATACTTCAGAACAATCCGGAGGCCAAGGTCCTCTACGTCACCAGTGAAGATTTTACAAATGAACTGATCGACTCCATCCGTAACGGCAACAACATGGCAATGTCCAAGTTCCGCGAGAAATACCGAAACATTGACGTGCTCCTTATTGACGATATCCAGTTCATCATCGGTAAAGAGAGTACGCAGGAGGAATTCTTCCATACATTTGAAGCTCTTTACGGAGCCAAAAAGCAGATTATCATCTCCTCGGATAAGCCTCCGAAGGATCTGGATATTCTGGAAGAGCGCATTCGCTCCCGCCTGGAGATGGGCCTCATCGCCGATATCTCCTCTCCGGACTACGAGACAAGAATGGCTATTCTCCGAAAGAAAGAGGAGGCCGACGGATATCACATCGATGATGCAATCTTAGATTACATTGCGAAGAACATAAATTCCAACATTCGAGAGCTGGAAGGGTGCCTTAATCGTATCCGTGCCAAGAGTATACTGGAAAAGAGAACTATAACGCTGGAGCTGGCGGAGGAGATTCTCAAAGATCTCATATCTCCCGAGGAGAGCCGGAACGTCACCTCCGAAATGATCATAAATGTTGTGGCTGAGCATTTCCACATCACAACATCTGAGATTCGGAGCTCCAAGAGAGACGCCAAGTTTGTCTACCCGCGAAAGATTGCGATGTACCTGTGCCGCGAGATGACGGAAGATTCTCTTCTGACGATCGCATCTCTTCTTAATAAGAAGGATCACACAACAGTCATGAGTGCGCATCGCAAGATTGAGAAGGAAATGCGGACTTCCGAGGAGACCAGACAGAATGTGAATATAATAAGAAAGAAGATTTCACCTGTTTGAGGCATTCGTCCACACTGTCCACGTTGACAGGATGTGGACAGCATGTGTTTCCGGATTAAAGCACATTTTGTACACAGCCTATTCGAGGACCTAACTACATACTTGTCCACGAAATTTTGTGTGGATAAATCGTAATACACATGTGTGTGCAAATGCAGACGAGATCTCTCATGAAACCACCCACAATTATTTCAGTATTTCCGATACTTCTCTCCGAAGAAATTCAAAATCATCGGAAAACTGCTGTTTTATAAATGAAAATGTTGTCCGGAATATTATTATTTGGAAGCATCGGCTGCCTGTAAGATATAAGGCTCAGACATTTATTAATGCTGTGGATAACCTGTGTACGATATGTGTATGTTCATCCGAAAGCACTTATCCACAGCCCTTAATACTAAGACTGCTTCTAATCTCTTAATAATTATATATTTATTTAGCGCGGGAGGCGCTTCCTTCAGATGAAAATTACCTGCTTAAAATCGGAACTCTTAAAAAGTATTAACATCGCTCTCAGAGCTGTTCCTGTCCGTTCTACCATGCCGGTCCTGGAATGCATTTTGATCGATGCCACACATCAGGACATTCGATTCATAACCAACGACATGGAGATGGGAATTGAGACCCGTGTTCAGGGAAGAATATCCGAACCCGGAGTACTCGCAATCAACGCCAAGATGCTTTCCGATATTGTAAGGAAGCTGCCGGATAATAACGTAACCATCAGTTCTGATGAGAATTACAATGTCAGAATCAACTGCGAGAAGGCAAAATTTGCGATTGGCGGTGAGTCAGGCGAAGATTTTGCTTATCTGCCCGTTGTTGAGAGGGACACATGTGTGACCATTTCCCAGTTAGCGCTTCGCCAGGTCATTCTGCAGACCATTTTCTCCATAGCGAGCGGCGAAACGAATAAGCTCATGACAGGTGAACTGTTCGAAATCAAAAATGACAGGCTTCGTGTGATTTCACTGGACGGTCATAGAATTTCTATTCGCAGAGTGGATATCAAGGAATCCAACACGAACAATAAAGTTATTGTACCCGGAAAGACTCTGCAGGAAATCAGTAAAATCATGACCGGCGATCACGATGATATGGTCAATATATACATAACCGAGAATCATATTTTATTTGAAATGCCGGATACGACAATCGTGTCCCGCCTGATTGACGGTGAGTATTTCGCAGTCGACCAGATGATATCCGGAGATTATGAGTCAAAAGTCAAAATCAATAAGAAGACTTTCCAGGATTGTATTGACCGCGCTACCCTCTTTGTGAAGGAGGGTGACAAGAAGCCTATTATTCTTGAATTTACGGAGGGGAACTGCAACCTCAGTATCGAGTCACCGCTCGGTGCGATGAATGAGGACATTGATATCGAGAAGGATGGCAAGGATCTTACAATAGGATTCAATCCCCGCTTCATGATCGATGCTCTTAAGGCGATAGAGGATGAGGATATCACCCTATATATGACAAATGCCAAGTCACCGTGTTTCATCCGAGATGATGAAGATAACTATACATATCTTGTGCTTCCGGTGAATTTTACAAGGTAACGATTTCGGAAAATGTCAGTTGAACTGAATTTCGTGCCGGGTACCGCGCACGAGTCTTGAAACGAAACCGGATAGAAAGAGAATGAGTAAACCATGAAAGAATTACACTTAAAAGGCGAATATATTACTCTCGGACAGCTTCTCAAAGCTGAATCTCTTGTATCGGACGGCGTGGAAGCTAAGATCCGCATCCAGTCGGGAGAGGTAAAGGTCAACGGTGAGGTGGATACCCGCCGCGGCAGGAAGCTGCACATAGGAGATGTAGTCGAGTTTGACGGAACGGAGATAAAAGTTGTACGTTAAATCTCTCGATCTTCTGAATTTCAGGAATTATGAGAAGCTCTCCCTGACTTTGGATCCCGGTATCAATATATTTTACGGGGCAAATGCTCAGGGAAAGACGAACATTCTCGAGGCCGTTTATCTCGCCGGCACTTCCAAATCTCATCGCGGTACCAGAGACCGGGATATGATTCGAATGGGTGAGAGCGAAGCGCATATTCGTATGCATGTGGATAAGAACGACAGCGATTATCGAATCGATATGCATCTTCGCAAAAATAAATCGAAGGGGATTGCGATCGGAGGCATTCCCATCCGAAGGGCCGGAGAACTTTTCGGAATCGTGAACATCGTTTTCTTCTCGCCTGAAGATCTGAATATCATTAAAAATGGTCCCTCTGAGAGAAGAAGGCTGGTTGACAGGATCCTGTGTGAGATCGACCGCATTTATATGTCTGATTTGACGCAGTATGGAAAATGCCTCAACCAGAGAAACCGTCTTCTCCATGACTTGTATTTCAATCCTTCCCTTGAGAGCGAGCTTCCCGTGTGGGATGAGCAGCTGGTGAATTACGGGTGCCGCATCATTGCGAAGCGGGAAGAATTTGTCCGGATGCTTGAAAATATTGCTTCCGAGATTCACGCGGAATTGACCGGTGAAAAAGAAAAGCTGACGCTGGTCTATGAGCCGAATGTGACTGTGGAGGAATTTGCGGATAAAGTCGCAAGGAGCAGGGATGCGGACCGCAAGATCAAGAGTACGACGGTCGGGCCGCACCGGGATGACGTCTGCATAAAGGTAAACGATATGGACCTGCGGCTTTACGGGTCGCAGGGGCAGCAGAGGACGACGGCGATTTCGCTGAAGTTGTCGGAGATCCGCATTATTGAGGAGAGGATAAGGAATAAGCCGGTGCTTCTGCTCGATGATGTGCTGTCGGAGCTGGACCGGGACAGACAGAATTATCTTCTCGGGAATATAAGGGATATACAGACGCTGATAACGTGTACGGGGTTGGATGAGTTCGTGCAGAATAGGTTTGAGGCGGATAGGACGTTTAGGGTGGTAAATGGAGAAATTTTCTAAGAAAAAGTTTTACAACAGTCTTCTCAATTAATACAGAATAATAAATAAGACAGGAGAGAATATGGGCTTAGAAGAAAAAAATGAAGAGTATGGCGCCGATCAGATTCAGATTCTCAAAGGTCTTGAGGCAGTCCGCAAGAGACCGGGTATGTACATCGGTTCCACCTCTACCAGAGGCCTCCATCATCTCGTCTATGAGATAGTGGACAACTCGGTTGATGAGGCTCTTGCAGGTACCTGCGACCATATTGAAGTGACAATTCACAAGGGCAATTCCGTCACCGTCTGTGACAACGGACGCGGCATTCCCGTTGGTATAAATCATCAGGCCGGAATCCCGGCCGTAGAAGTTGTGTTCACAATCCTTCACGCCGGCGGCAAGTTCGGCGGCGGGGGTTACAAAGTATCCGGCGGTCTGCACGGCGTAGGCGCGTCGGTCGTCAACGCGCTTTCCGAGTGGCTGGAAGTCCGCATTTTCAAAGAGGGAAAGATTTATCAGCAGAGGTATGAACGCGGCGCGACCATGTATTCTCTGAAGATTGTCGGAGAATGTGATCCTGAAAAGCACGGAACGGAAGTTACGTTCTTCCCGGATCGGGAGATATTTGACGATATTGAATTTGACTTCGACACCCTGAAGCAGCGCTTCCGCGAAATGGCATTCCTGACCAAGGGACTCAAGTTCACGTTCACGGATGAACGCGAGGAGGAGCCGAAGGTAAGGACGTTCCACTATGAGGGCGGTATTGTTGAATTTGTAAAATATCTGAACCGCTCCTCAACCGCCCTCTACGATAAGATCATTTACTGCGAGGGTATCCGAAACAATGTCTATGTGGAAGTGGCCATGCAGCACAACGACGGATTCAAGGAAAATACCTACGGATTCGTCAACAACATCGTTACGCCGGAAGGCGGTATGCATGTGGAAGGTTTCCGTACAGCCCTTACGAAGACGTTCAACGATTACGCCCGCGCCAATAAGCTGCTCAAAGAATCCGAGCCGAATCTCTCCGGTGAGGATATCCGCGAGGGTATGACAGCCATCATCAGTGTAAAAATCGAGGATCCCCAGTTTGAGGGTCAAACAAAGCAGAAGCTCGGAAATTCCGAGGCCAGAGGCGCGGTGAACGCGATCGTCTCCGAGCAGCTGAAGATTTTTCTTGAGCAGAATCCGGAGGTCGGCAGGAAGACGGTCGACAAGTCCCTCACAGCGCAGCGTGCCCGCGAGGCAGCGAGAAAAGCGCGTGACCTGACAAGAAGAAAGTCAGCGCTCGACGGAATGGCTCTTCCGGGAAAACTGGCAGACTGCACAGATAAGAATCCTAAAAATTGTGAGATATTCATAGTTGAGGGTGATTCCGCCGGCGGTTCCGCCAAGACGGCAAGGTCCCGTGCGACGCAGGCTATCTTACCGCTTCGCGGCAAGATCCTGAATGTTGAGAAGGCCCGTCTTGACAGAATTTACGGAAATGCTGAAATCAAGGCAATGATCACGGCATTCGGAACCGGCATTCATGAGGATTTCGATATTTCTAAGCTTCGTTATGACAAGATCATTATCATGACGGATGCCGACGTCGACGGAGCGCATATTGCTACCCTGATGCTGACATTCCTGTACCGTTTTATGCCGGAACTCATCAAGCAGGGTCATGTATATCTGGCTCAGCCGCCGCTTTACAAGGTAGAAAAGAACCGCAAACAGTATTATGCGTACTCGGATGCGGAGCTTGACAAGATTCTCCGTGAAATCGGGCGTGATCAGAATAATAAGATTCAGAGATACAAGGGTCTCGGTGAGATGGATGCCGACCAGCTCTGGGAGACGACGATGGATCCGGCAAAGAGAATTCTTAAGCGCGTTAACATGGATGAAGATGCGGCTTCTGAGATCGACCTCACATTTACGACGCTTATGGGCGACAAGGTCGAGCCGAGGCGCGAGTTCATCGAGGAAAATGCGAAGTACGTACAGAATCTCGATGTGTGATATTAACGCTTACCGAGAATCCAGAAATGG
Source organism: uncultured Lachnospiraceae bacterium (assembly GCA_902776305.1). Classification (GTDB taxonomy): domain Bacteria; phylum Bacillota; class Clostridia; order Lachnospirales; family Lachnospiraceae; genus Chordicoccus. The sequence continues at coordinate 29,134 of CACYPS010000030.1, forward strand.
TTCCTGATAATGATTTAGATTTATGATTTAAATGTTTCCAAATAAGTTCCTGCACGTAATTTATCAACTAGATAAGAGGAGAAGGAATGGACGATAAAGTATTTGACCAGATACGGGAAGTAGACCTTAAAAAGACGATGGAGACCTCGTACATTGACTATGCCATGTCCGTCATTGTAGCGAGAGCCCTTCCGGATGTTCGCGATGGTCTGAAGCCGGTTCAGAGACGTGTACTCTGGTCAATGATTGAATTGAACAACGGTCCGGATAAGCCGCACCGCAAGTGTGCCCGTATCGTCGGTGATACAATGGGTAAATATCATCCGCACGGAGATAGCTCCATTTACGGCTCACTCGTAAATATGGCCCAGGATTGGTCCATGCGTTATCCGATGGTCGACGGACACGGCAATTTCGGTTCCGTTGACGGCGATTCACCGGCAGCCATGCGTTATACTGAGGCTCGTCTCTCCAAGATATCCATGGAGATGCTGGCTGACATCAATAAAAACACGGTAGATTTTATGCCGAACTTCGATGAGACGGAGAAGGAGCCGACGGTTCTTCCGGCAAGGATTCCGAATTTGCTGGTCAACGGAACCACGGGAATTGCGGTCGGTATGGCTACCAATATGCCTCCGCACAACCTCAGAGAAGTCATTGGTGCATGTGTCAAAATGCTGGACAATGAAATAGACGGGCACGAAACGACAATCGAGGAAGTTATGGATATCGTGCAGGGTCCGGATTTTCCGACCGGTGCTATGATCCTCGGAAGAAAAGGCATCGAGGATGCCTACCGGACCGGTCGCGGCAAGATCATAGTCCGTGCAATCACAAGAATTGAGACAAAACCGAACGGCAAGACAGAAATCCTGGTTTCGGAACTTCCGTATCTTGTCAATAAGGCGAGACTCATTGAGTCGATCGCCGATTTGGTGAAGAACAAGAAAATTGACGGAATCACTGCGCTGAACGATCATTCCAGCCGTGAGGGTATGGAAATCTGTATAGAAGTCCGCAGGGATGTCAATGCCAATGTCCTGCTCAATCAGTTATATAAACATACGCAGCTGCAGGATACATTCGGCGTCATTAATCTTGCGCTGGTAAACGGCGAGCCGAAGGTCCTTAATCTTCTGCAGATTCTCGACAACTACCTGAAACATCAGGAAGATGTCGTGACACGCCGCACAAAATATGACCTCAACAAGGCTGAGGAGCGTGCCCATATTTTGGAGGGCTTGCTCATTGCGCTCGATAATATTGACGAGGTCATCCATATTATTCGTTCTTCGGAAAATGTTCAGGTCGCCAAAGCAGAACTCATCAAGAGATTCGGTCTCTCCGAAGCGCAGGCACAGGCCATCGTCGATATGCGTCTTCGTGCTCTGACAGGTTTGGAGAGAAGTAAAATCGAGGGTGAATATAAGGCTCTGCAGGAGACAATCGCACGTCTTCGCATGATTCTTTCCGACAGACATGAGCTTCTTCGCGTGATCAAGAAGGAGCTGATTGAGATTTCCGACAAGTACGGAGATGACAGAAGAACACAGATCGGATTCGACCGGTTCGATATTTCCGCTGAGGATATGATCCCGGATGAACCGACAGTCATCACGGCGACACAGCTCGGATACATTAAGCGTATGACAGTTGAGAATTTCCGCAACCAGAATCGCGGCGGACGTGGTATAAAAGGTATGCAGACTCTCGAAAATGACGCTGTCGTTGATGTCATGATGACGACAAATCATCATCATATGATGTTCTTTACGAATAAAGGCCGCGCTTATATGCTCAAGGCTTACCAGATTCCGGAGGCAAGCAGAACTGCCCGCGGTACTGCGCTCATCAATTTGCTGATGCTGCAGCCTGATGAGTACGTTACGACTGTTATGCCGATTCGTGATTATAAGGGAGAGGACAAATATCTGCTCCTTGCGACGAAAATGGGCATGATTAAGAGAGTGGAGCTGTCGGCATTTGCAAATATCAGAAAGACCGGCATCATTGCCATGACTCTCCGCGAGGGTGATGAGCTGATCGAAGTAAAGTTTACCGAGAAGGATGAGGATGTCTACCTTGTCACGCGCAACGGTATGTCGATCTGCTTCAAGGAGACTGATATCCGTCCGACAGGAAGGTCTTCCATGGGCGTTCGCGGCATTGAGCTCGATGAAGGTGACGAAGTCGTATCTATGCAGCTCGGAATTCAGGGCGATTATATGCTGATCATATCCGAGAAGGGTTACGGCAAGCGCTCGGCACTCAGTGATTTCAGACCTCAGAAGCGCGGCGGAAAGGGTATCAAGTGCTACAAGATATCCGAAAAGACAGGAAAGGTCGTCGGAGCCAAGTTTGTGATTGACGAGAGCGAGGTGCTGCTCATCACGACGGAGGGAATCATGATTCGAACGTCCGTCAGCGATATTTCCGTACTCGGCAGGATCACATCCGGCGTTAAGGTCATGAACCTGGAGGAGGGCGTGAAGGTAGCGAGCTTCTCAAAGGTGAAGAATGACGATCGTCCGGATGAGCCGGACGGAGAGAATTCCAAGGGCATTGATGAAGCTGATTTTGAGGAGACGGATTTTGATGAGGACTCTGAGATGAATGATTCTCAGGAGGATGCTTTCTCAGATGAAGATGCTGAAATCGATGATTCTCAGGAAGATGCTTTCTCAGATGAAGATGCTGAAATTGATGATTCTCAGGAAGATGCTTCTACAGACGATGTTCCGACTATAGATAAAGGAATAGATGAATTGATTCAGCGTGCTGAAGATGATTCTGACAAATAAAGAAAAATAATAACGAGAAAAGCGAAGGATAAAAAATGCTGTTTAAAAATAATCCTTCGCTTTTCTATGAATCATGGAGGAATGTATGCTTTTCAGTTCGATGATATTCTTATGGGCGTTTCTTCCTACAGTACTTATTCTGTATTGGATGGCCCCGTCGATTCGTCTGAAAAATATAGTTTTACTTGTAGCAAGTCTTATATTTTATGCATGGGGAGAACCGATTTATATTTTTCTCATGCTGTTCGTAGTTTTGATAAACTATGTGACTGCTCTTTTATCTGTCCGATTCGGACGTGTCGCTCTTATAATAGGGGTGACGGGGAATCTTATGATTCTCGGTTACTTTAAATATTTCAATTTTTTAATCGGAATAGTCAATAGTATTTTAAGGGCGGAGAAGATAGCACCAAAAGAAATTGTCCTGCCTCTGGGAATTTCTTTTTTTACTTTTCAGGCAATGTCTTATGCAATCGACGTGTACCGCGGAAATGTGAAGCCATGTTATAATTTCTTTAATGTGCTGCTGTACGTGTCGCTGTTTCCTCAGCTTGTAGCGGGACCGATTGTTCGTTACTCTGAGGTTGCTGAAGAAATAACCAACCGTGTGATAGACAGAGACGAGGTGGCTTATGGTATAAAACGTTTCTGCTATGGACTCGGAAAGAAAGTTATATTGTCAAATATTCTTGCGGAATATGCAGATATAATATTCAATGCGGAGATCGGAACATTTTCCGGCCCTGTGCTTTGGTTGGGGACACTTCTTTACACACTGCAGATATATTATGATTTCTCCGGTTATTCGGATATGGCTATTGGTTTAGGTCGAATGTTCGGCTTCCATTTTAGTGAAAATTTCAGATATCCTTATATTTCACAGTCAATACGTGAGTTTTGGAGAAGATGGCATATATCCCTTTCAACATGGTTTAGGGAATATGTGTATATACCGCTCGGAGGAAATCGAAAGGGAAAATTCAGGACCTATATTAATCTTGGAATTGTATTTTTCCTGACGGGATTATGGCATGGAGCCAGCTTTGCATTTGTCTTCTGGGGATTGTTCCATGGTTTCTTTATGATCATAGAACGAATTTTCTTAGGAAAGATGCTTGAGAGGAACCGTTTCCGCATTTTAAATCATATATATACCCTTTTTGTTGTTATGATAGCGTGGGTCTTCTTTCGGCTTGCTTCCTTCAGAGCAAGTGTGAAATATCTTCGTCAGATGCTTCTGCTTAGAAGCGGAGAATACGGATTAGCAGATTTTCTGTCGTTGAGATTGATTATTATACTGATACTTGGACTTGTGTTCTGCGGTTTCCTGCAGACGAGAGTCTCTGTTATTGAGAAAAGAATTTTTGATGAGAAACAGTTAAGTGCTGCGGGAATAATAATATCCTTCATTTGCCTGGCTGTGAGCTGTATGCTTCTTGTCGGAGGACTCTATAATCCGTTTATATACTTTAGATTCTGATAGATTCAATAATGCCTCGACGTTATTGCCGCGACGTGCGCGGCGCGAAAGTGCCTTTCACTGCGCACGTCTGCGATCCGCCGGAAGCTTTTATTTTTCATCGCGAGTATATTAAATACATCAGGAAAACTATATGAAAAAAAATCTGTTTATCATTATTTTCACCCTGGCTATCGTGCTGCCTAACATAGTCTATTATGTATTTCGTGATCATTTCGATACGGAAAACTATGAGAACAGGGCGTATGCGGAGATGCCTGCGTTTACATTTGAAAATATTGAGGAAATTCCCGAAGGTCTCGAAAATTATTATATGGACAGGGTTCCGTTCAAAAATGAAATAAAATCCGTCACTTCTAAAGTAGATATAGGACTCGGAAAGTATCGTTCTCTTTATGAGATTTTGAATGGCGGGGTAAGCGGCGTAACATTGGGAATAGACGGCTGGATGTATTACACCGTAAACGGGGAGTCAGAAAATTCCATAAAAGAAATGTTTGGCAGAAACATGTATTCTGAAGATGAACTTGCTTCCATAAGTTCCATGATAAAGGATACAAATGATTTCTTCAGAGATCGTGGCGCAGAATTTATTCCTTACGTGGTACCAAATAAGGAACAGGTTTATGATCAGTACCTGCCGGAAACGTATCAGAGACATATAACAAATTATACCAGAGCGAATCAGTTGACAGATTATGTGAATGAACATACTGATGTAAAAATGATTTATCCTCTGGATTATATGAAGAAATATCGGGATAGCATAAATCTGTTTTACAAGTATGATACACATTGGAACCAGCCCGGCGCATTTGTCGGTATACAGCCGATTCTTGAAACGGTGGGCATAGAAGCAGAAGAGGTGACAGATCAGAAATTTGAGAAAATAACTCCCTGTTATTCGAACGATCTGGCAAAAATACTTAATCTACAGGATTCCTATACGGATGATGTAGACCTTGTGCTTGTTGATTATAAACCCGAAATAGAAGTGCATGCGAAGGATGAGGAATATAGTGTTCCTGACAATATCGTAATCAGTGTTCGCTATGATTCAAATGCTCCTGATGACAGGGAAGTTGTCTTCATAGGAGATTCTTTCCGCAATATGCTGGTGGGGATGCAGATACTGCCGAAGTATTTTTCGCATGTGTCAATCGTGAGTCGTTATCAGGAAAAGCAGTTGAAGGATTATTTTAATAAATATAATCCTGATATAGTTATATATGAGATGTCGGAGAGATATGTCAAGGATCCGGAAACGGTGTATACGGGGCTTGTGGATCTGATTCGTCAATAATATCTTGACGTAGATATGCAAAAGCGGTAAAATACACTCGTTCGCAGGTATAGTTCATCGGTAGAACACGACCTTCCCAAGGTTGAGAGGTGGGTTCGATTCCCATTACCTGCTCGTGAGAAAAGGATGCGGAGAGGGTTCTGCATCCTTTTTTATTGTGTTGGGGTATGAGTTTCTTCCTATATATAGTGGGGAGAAATGGGGAGGGGGTACAATATATAGGGGAAAAGAAAGTAAATTTCTTAAGTGGTACAGCTAAGCAGTCTCATCATAAAAAAATGCATCGTCGGGACGCTTGCGCTCGGTCTCGCTTGCGCTCGGTCTCGCTTGCGCTCGGTCTCGCTGGCAGCGGTACTAATAAAAATTCATCGCTGAAGCTCGAATTTTTAAAGTACCGGCCGCTCGACGACGCCCTCCGATCGCATTTTTAATGATTCGACTGCACTGTAGTATGGAGCTATGTAGAAATTTACTGGGGGAGTGGTGGAAAGCTCACGGCGGAGTTTAGGATAAAAAAATAGTAAATTTCTTAAGTGATACGGCTGAGCAGTCTCATCATAAAAAAATGCATCGTCGGGACGCTTGCGCTCGGTCTCGCTGGCAGCGGTACTAATAAATTTTCTGCGCCGTTGGCTTGAAAATTTAAAGTACCGGCCGCTCGACGACGCCCTCCGATCGCATTTTTAATGATTCGACTGCGATGTAGTATATAGCTGAATAGAAATTAGCCAATTTATCGTTGACAAGGAAAATGCAGTTTAGTATAATAATTGAGCATTAGCAGTGCACGAAACAGCAGTTATGGGGTCACCTAAGATCCCTTGACAAGGCGGTTCGGACTTTGGAGAAGTACTCAAGAGGCCGAAGAGGCGCCCCTGCTAAGGGTGTAGGTCGGGTGACCGGCGCGGGGGTTCAAATCCCCCCTTCTCCGTTTCGGATTTAGTAAATCCAGGGGTTCACCACAAGATATTGTGGTGAACTTTTTATTTCAACTATTTTCGAAAAAAATAATTATTTTCCTGAAAAAAGTGCTTGCACAGGATGAGAATATCTGATATGCTTGAAAAGCTTCACAAATGAAGCAGGAAAATAAACACCAACTTTTGTAGAAAACCACAATCCAATTCAGATCTTCAAAAAAAAATCTGAAAAAAGATTAAAAAAGTTCTTGACAGATTAAGAACCATGTGCTATCTTATAGAAGTTGCGGCGAACAACACAAAATGATCGCCGAAGAGAACATTGATAACTGAACAGCGTAACACATCAAGACTCGAAAATTCTTTACAGTTTCGTAAAACGGAACAAACCAAAAAACAGTAATGTA
>CACYPS010000031.1:0-25005 GCA_902776305.1 uncultured Lachnospiraceae bacterium
CGCTTGAAAATTTAAAGTGCCGGCCGCTCGACGACGCCGCTCCGATTGCATTATTTATGGTTTCGACAGCAACTTAGAAACGAAGTGGGAAGTTTTTGTTAATAAATCACAAATTTCCCGTATGTAACGGAAATGCGAAGTGGGAAGCTTTATAAACTATGATTAAGGAGGGTATGCTATGAAGATTGCTATGGCAAATGACCATGCAGGCACCAACATGAAGAACGAGATCAAGAAACAGCTCGAGGCGATGGGACACGAAGTTGTTGACTTCGGTACCTATGACACAGAGCCGGCTGATCTCCCGGACTACATCTATCCCGCAGCACTCGCGGTCGCGAAAGGCGAATGCGACAGAGGAATCTTTGTAGACGGCGTCGGATACGGAAGCGCTATGATCGCCAACAAGATCAACGGCATCTATGCGGCAGTCTGCCAGGATACACTTTGCGCTGCTCTTTCACGTCAGCACAATGACACCAATGTTCTCTGCCTCGGGGCTAAGATTATCGGAACTCTGATTTCGACAGAAATCGTCAATACCTGGATGACAACAGATGCTTTCACAGCTGAAAAGTATGTGAAGCGTGTTCAGAAAGTCAAGGATATCAACGACAAACATTGTGTACCGGTCAAATAAAAGGTGAACGGTCATGCTTCAAGTCCCGGTCGCTAAACTTGAACGGGATTTATGGTCAGCGATAGCTGAGATAAAAGTCAAAATGAAACGGGGCATCGCATTTTAAATGCGACTGCCCCATTCTTTTTGGTTCAATTCTCTGTATTCTTTCGGGGTCATGTGGAAATGCTCCCGGAATGCCCGGTTAAAGGTGCGCTGGCTGCCGAAGCCGGCATTTTCATAGGCCTCTGTGATAGACTGGTCGGTGTATTCAAGCAGGTATCGGACATATTCGAGTCTTGTGATGTTGAGATACTTGTTGAAATTCATGTGGAAGGTGCCTGAAAAAATCCTGGAAAGTGCGAACGGACTTATAAATAGGTCATGCGCAACTTTTGTCAGCGTCAGGTCTTCCTCTGTGTAGTGCTCTGCGATGTAGGATACGGTCCGGTAGACAAGGTTTTCGCCGGTACCGGTGCTTTTTTCTTTGAGCTGGAGATAAGGCAGTATCCGGGCGAGGATGATCATGACATAAGCCTGGTGCAGGATATCGTCGTGCGGGCTGTCCTTGTCCACATCGAGCGTCTCAAGTGCATAGTAGATGTCAGGATGCACATCCTTGGCGCGTATGATCGGATCGACAGGTACGAGCGTTGTGATCGTCTGCATGAATGAACCGCTCAGGGATGGAGTTGCCAGCATATAAAGCGTGCTGCCTTCCGCTCCGAAGGATTGATAGTGATGGATCTGTTCCGGAAATATGACGGCCAGATCTCCTTTTTCCAGTCCGTAAAGCGTTGTGCCGACACCGACGGCCAGAGTTCCTTCGAGGCAGTAGGCGAATTCAATGTTTTTATGAAGATGCGGCGGGATGTGCTGGGAGTTCATCCGGAAGATTTCGAAATCATTTTTTTCTTTATAGTGTAATGAATACATGTAGTCCTCCCGATACATGGAACGAAACTAAAACAATCGAAAGGCAGCTTATGAGAGTATTTCGCATATGTCTGTAAATTTAATATAAGCGTATTCAGGCAGGTAATGCAAGGATTTTTGACTGAACAATTAAAAAAGACCGCAAGTTTTGTCTACTTTGCATTTTTTGCTTAAACAAGAGCGGTTCACAGCAAAAAAAAAATAGTGATTGGACGTATTTTTGCAGAGATGCTGCAAGTTTTGACTAATTTTGGTATGGATTTGTCAAGCAATGATGGTATAATTACAGTATTATAATATTTATAAAATGCACGGCACACGGAACTGACGTATAGGCAGAAATGCCTTTTCATATATCTGCATAGTCATCTTTCAGCAAAGGGAATGCCCCGCGAGTCATCGCGGGGCATTCCTGACTCATGGATGTCGCGGACAGAGGCAGGGCATTTGAGCTGCTCAGAGCATGTGCCGGGAGGCAAAAATCCAGTTGCAATTCTGCCCGGAATCCGCTAATATTTCTGACTGTGCAGATTTATGGATACGGATGAAATTCAAGTCCCGAGAGCGAGACATGTAAGGAAAACATCACAGGAAGAATTTGAACAGAGGTAAAAATGTCCAGAAGAAAAGAAGATGACATGAGCTTTGATATTAAGCGCGCGTATGAGAAGTGGCTCGAAGAAGGGCAGCCTATTCAGGGGGATGAGGCGACAGAGAAAAAGGAAACCGGCAGACAGCCAAGCGAGAAGGCGAACAGAAAACAGGCTGCTTCCGCTGACGCACGAGAGAGAGATCGAAAGAGCGGACGCAGGGACCGCGGCGCGGACAATCGTAAGGGTACATTCCGCGGAGATTCCCGGAGTGATTCCCGCGGAGATTCTCGCGGAGATTTCCGAAGAAAATCCCCGGCCTCCCGCACAGGTATGAGGGCTGTTCGCGGACTTCCGGAAATTCCGAAGGTAGATCCTGAGTCGAGTTTTCCGAAGTGCCCGGTTCGCAAGCGTTGCGGCGGCTGCAGTTTCATCGGTCTCGATTACAAATGGACTTTGGAGTACAAGGAGAAATATGTTTCCGAGCTTCTGAAACCGTTCGTCAAACTGAGCGGTATTGTCGGCATGGATGATCCGTATCATTACAGGAACAAGGTGAACGCTGCTTTTGCACATGTTAAGGATGGCCGCCGAGAGAGAAATATCAGCGGCATCTATGAGCAGGGTACGCACAAGGTCGTTCCCGTAAAGGAATGTCTTCTGGAAGATAAGAGAGCGGATGCAATCATTCAGGATATCCTGAAGATGACCCGTGATTTCAAAATCAAGATTTATGACGAGGACAGCGAATACGGACTTCTTCGCCATGTCATGGTCCGTACGGGACATGTGACCGGGCAGGTCATGGTCGTCCTTGTGCTGGCGTCAGCGGTCCTGCCGAATAAGAACGCTTTTGTCGAGAAACTTCTTGAGAAGCATCCGGAGATCACAACGATCGTGATCAGCGTGAACGACGAGCATACCTCCATGGTCCTCGGCGACCGGGAAATCGTCATCTACGGAAAGGGTTATATCGAGGACAAGCTGTGCGGAAACACGTTCCGCATCTCACCGAAGTCGTTCTATCAGGTGAATTCCGTGCAGACGGAAAAGCTCTATCGCCAGGCCATGAAGTTCGCGAATCTGACCGGCCGTGAGAGAGTGATCGACGCGTATTGCGGTATCGGCACGATCGGCATCACAGCCGCTGCGAAAGCGAAGGAAGTCATCGGAATTGAGCTGAACGGCGATGCGGTCAGGGATGCGGTGAGAAACGCGCGTGCTAACGATATTCGCAATATATCATTTTATGAAAATGACGCCGGCGTTTTCCTCATGGGCATGGCGGAGCAGAAGGAAATGTGCGAGGTCATCTTTATGGATCCGCCGAGAAGCGGCTCCACTGAGGAGTTCATGCAGGCAGCGGTCGATATGAGACCGGGCAGGATAATTTACATCTCCTGCGAGCCGACGACGCTGGCGAGAGACCTCAAGTGGCTGAAGAAGCATGGCTACAAGGCGAGGGAAGCTGTGGCCTATGATATGTTCCCGTTCACCGAGAATGTGGAAACTATCGTTTTGATGACAAAACAGGGGTGAAAAAAAGGCGTCAACTGACAGTATTCCGGTGCAAAATCGGAGGTGTCAAATTACCTGACAAGACAATTGTCGCTTTTCGTTTTTTTCTTGTCCGTAATGTGTTATTATATTCATGAAAGATGGATCTATAGATAACTTTGGTTTTATGAGGCAGAGAAAATGAATGGTGAGAAACGCAGAGAGCAGCTTGTACAGATTCTCAGCAAAAGTGAATCGCCGGTGGCCGGAAGAGTATTGTCGGAAAGCCTGAAAGTCAGCCGGCAGGTGATCGTTCAGGACATAGCACTCCTTCGCGCGAACGGAATGCAGATCTTTTCCACCAGCAGAGGGTATTACCTTCAGTCCACAGAGTCTCTGAGCAGGGTTTTCAAGGTGAGACATACAGAAGAGGAAGTAGAGGAAGAGCTGAATCTCATTGTGGATCTTGGCGGGAGAGTGGAGGATGTGTTTGTCTACCACAAAGTTTACAATGTGGTCAGGGCAGATCTTCACCTGAAATCCCGCTGGGAGGTTCAGAGATACCTCGATCAGATAAAGAGCGGAGAGTCGAGCCTGCTCATGAAAGTCACGAGCGGCTACCACTATCACACGGTCAGTGCGGATTCCAAGGAGACTTTGGATCTCATACAGGAGAAGCTGGCGGAGCGGGGCTTCCTTGCGCCGCTCAGAGATTATGAGCCGGTGAATTTTTGGGTGAAATGAAGCCTTTATCGGGCTGTAGCATTAAGTGCCGCCACTGTAAATGTCAGACGTTATTTGCAAATGTCTGACATTTACAGTGACGGCACTTTCTAATGCAACAACCCCAATAAATCAGTTGCTGAGGCGGATATCAATCGCCTCAATAAAGAACGCTGATCGTTATTGAATGAGAGTATTGAATGATATATTGGCGCGGCAATCATCTTATCAGCGGTTCAACATATGATAAATCCTTGTCTCGTAAGGTCTGAGTGTTAACTCAGGCCCATTTTTTTTATAGTTGCAGAGCACAATCTCCTTCTCCGCATCACGCCAGAATTTCGGCATTCTGAGTCCGGTATCCTGTTTCGAATAGGAGCAGACTATCAGGTACCTGTCCCCGTCAAGGGACCGCTCATACATGAAAAGCTTTGAGCTTAGGCGACAGTATTCCTTATAAGAACCGTAGATCAGTGTGTCCGTGCTCTTGCGGAGAGCCAGACATTTGCGGTAAAAGTTCAGGATACTGTTTGGGTCTTCCTCCTCGGCAGCGGCGTTGACCTTTTTGTAGTTCGGGTTCACATAGAACCAAGGTTTGGCCTCAGAGAAGCCGGCATTTTTCGAATTATCCCACTGGACCGGCGTGCGGGAAGAATCACGGCTCGAGATATGGATCCTTCGGAGGCGCATCTCCTCTGATTCCCGCTTATGGAATGTGTGGTACGCATTTTTGGAAGCAATATCCTCATACATATCGATCGACGGCAGGTGGATGTTCGTCATGCCGATCTCCTGCCCCTGGTAGATAAATGGACAGCCTTGTTGGAAGATATAGCTGGCGGCGAGACACGTGCCGGACTCTCTCCAGTATCTGATGCTTCCGTAGCGGTTTATTACTCTGGGATGATCGTGATTCTCCAGATACAGTGCGTTCCAGGCCTTGCCCTGAAGTGTGTTCTGCCACTTAGAAAATGCCCATTTTAGCTTAAGAAGACTGAATCTGTGCCATACATATTCAGTTAATATACAGTCAGCCATCATAGTATCGAACTGGATCATCATGTCGAGGACACGATCCTCGCCGGTGATGTAAGTCAGGGCGGTCTTAACCGGCGTCATGGGTGCCTCGCCGATCTGAATGGCGTTATATTCTTTTGCAACCTCGCGGAATTCATGCAGGTAATCCATGAGCTTCGGCCCGTCTTTATAATAGGGCAGACCGTTGATGGCAGGCAGCCAAGAGATTCCGTTCGGAAGGTCTTTCACCTTGGATATGAAGGTAATTACATCTTCCCGGAATCCGTCCACTCCCATGTCGAGCCAAAAGCGCATGATATCTTTGACCTCGTTGCGGACGACCGGATTGTCCATGTTGAGGTCAGGCTGTTTCCTTGCAAATATATGGAGATAGAACTGTTCCCTCTCCTCGCAATACTCCCAGGCCAGTCCCTCGAACTGGCTGAACCAGTTGTTGGGCGGCAAACGCTTTCCTTTTATAGTGAGCGGGTCACGCCAGATATAATAGTCGCTGTAGGGATTGTCCCTGCTTTTCTTGCTCTCCAGGAACCACGGATGCTCGTCGGATGTATGGTTTATGACGAGATCCATGAGGACATACATTCCGAGTTCATGGGCCTTGTTCAGAACTTTTTTGAACTGCTCCAGTGTACCGTAATCGGGATGGATGTCTCTGTAGTCGGAAATGTCATATCCGTAGTCTGCATTCGGCGAGGGATAGATCGGGGAGAACCAGATCGCATCCACACCCAGAGAGTGAATGTATTCCAGTTTGTCATAAACGCCGTACAGATCTCCTATACCGTCTCCGTTCCCGTCAGCGAAACTGCGGATCCAGATCTGATAGAAGGACAAGCGTCGAAAATCTATGTCTTTTTTCATAGGTTCAACCGTTCTTCGTCGGCCATATCGTGTGATAGCCGGTATCGTTAATCTCAGTGGAAGCTGACCCGCCGCTTAAGGCGGCGGGTATCGGACATGTATTGTTCAGACAGGGGCTGCGATTATTCGCTATCGTTGTTCATCGACTCCAATGCATCCAGCTCTACACTCGTAGCAGTTTTTACGGTCTGTTTGAAAGCCTTGGAGGCATCTTCTATACCCTTCTTCATGGCGGCTTGTGTCTCACTCATCGAATTCTTGATTTCGGCAGTCGTTTCATCTAATTTGGACTGTAATGTCTGACCGGGCTCGATTATGAACTGACGGAAAAATGCTCCGGGAGTCTCTTTATTCAGAGTCATCTTGGAGCTTACGCCCCGAGTCAGCTCATCTATTGCAGAACCGATCGTATCGCCGGCTTCCTGAAAGTTCTCCATCATGCCGGTCGCGGTGTCCTTAAAACTGTTTATGACTTCCTGCTGGAGGAGTCTGGACTTCTCGCCCTGGGTCATGCCTGCAGCGACAGCCTGAATCAGGTAATCGCTGACCTGACGGTAGCGCTGTGTCTTATTCCCCTTCTTATAATTCTCAAGCACGACCTGATACCGGTCGTACGCTACGCCGACTGCATCTTTCCAGGACATATAGATTTCGTTCATGGCGTTGTCACCGACCTCATGGAGATGAGGGATATCCTTGCATGCTTCCTTGAGGAAGGCGGCCATGGCATCTGCATTTTCTTCAATTGTAAAACCGTTTCGTCCGTCTGTGATGCCCTCCGCGGCGCATGAACCCTCGATGAGAACGCTGGCGAGGCCGCATGCGGCAGCTTCGCGTACGACAAGGCCATTTGTATCAAATGTTGACGGGAAAATGAACAGGTCCGCTCTCGTATTCCATGCGCGAAGGACGTCGCGGTCATAGATCGGGCCGGTGAAAATGCATTTGCCCGGAACATCATTGTCATCCATGAAGCCGTATTCGCGTGCTTTTGCCTGCATATCGTCCATGTCGGGACCTTTGCCGATAAAGACCATACGGAAGTCCTGACCGGAATCGGAAAGCTGCTTTAAAGCGTCGAGGATGAGCGGGATACCTTTATAGGTGATGATTCTGCCGACGAAGAGGAACATCGGGATATCCTCCGGCAGATCATAGCCGGCGATCGCCTTTGCGACATCTTCGTCGCTTACACGCCCTTTGTCAAAGTCAACGCCGTTGTTCATGACGATATAATCTCCGCGGAATCCGAGGGCCTTTAAGCTTTCACCTGCACCGCGGCTAACGACCCAGACCTCGTCACACGCTTCGATGTTGCCGACCATGGCCTTGATCGTTTCATCTGCCATGGCTTTGAGCTTTATATACCTGCGAAGATCGATATCATACTTTGTGTGGTATGTGAAAACGATAGGAGCTCCGGTGCGCTCTCTGAGGAGACGTCCGATGATGGTCGCTGTTGCCGGGCAGTGGGAATGGATGATGTCAGGCATGAACTCAGCAAGCGTGGATACCTCTTTTTCGACCAACGGGTTGCCGGTCCTGTAGCCGTTGGCCTGGGCAGCAGTGTCAAAACTGCTGTAGGCGACGACTGGGTATCTGTATTGGTTATAGATTGCGCCGGGATAACGAGGGGTGCCTACCACAATCTGAGCATTGTAGTCATCCTGGAGATAGTTCGCGTAGTTTATGAGTACATTGGCGACACCGTCGAGGACGGGAGGAAATGATTCATTTAATAAGCAGACTTTCATAGATTTTCCAGCCTTTCAAAATATTATGGTTTGATCTGTTAGAAAAATCACACATATATGTATTATAACGCATAATGAGGGGTTTGCGTTAGGAAATGTATCTATCTTCTGCAAGAACACCATAAACGTGTTATAATGATAGTTGCAGTACAGACAGAACTATCAGAGGATGGAGCGGAGCTTATGACGGGACAGATCAGGATCGCCATCCCCTCTGCGGGAAAAAAGATTGAAAACTATGTTAATGCGGTACAGTACCTGGGAGGATATGCCGATACCGTCAGTTATGATGTCGAGGTCAATGAATTTGACGGTCTGATTATGCCCGGCGGATATGATGTTTATCCGAAATGGTACGGGGAGGAAATCGCCGGCAGCCTGAAGATGGACAGAGAGCTGGACAACCTTCAGTTCATGGTCCTTGACCGGTTTATGAAAGCCGGAAAGCCGGTCCTCGGCATCTGCCGCGGACATCAGATTCTTAACATTTATTTCGGCGGAACGCTGGTTCAGGATATCGGATACGGCGGAAAGATGCTGCACACTCCGAGTGTCTGGGGCATTGATAAGGTGCACCCGACGAGGGCATCAGCCGGGTCGTGGATCGCGAAGATTTACGGCAAGACAGATATCCGGACCAACAGTGCGCACCATCAGGCGGTCAAAAGGCTTGGCGCGGGCATGGTGCCGTGCCAGTGGGGAGAAGACAGGATCATCGAGGCGTGCTATCACAAGGAGCTGCCGGTCATTTCCGTTCAGTGGCATCCGGAGCGTATGTGCTTTGAGAAGGAGAGAAATGACACGGATTGCGGGCAGCCGGTCTTTGAGTATTTTCTCGATATGTGTCAAAAATACAGAAATGTGTAAGGTGCCAAAGAATTCTCAAAGAATTGAATAAATCGCGTGCTTTTACGTGTAAGTCTGTATATAATGATAAGAAGTGAAAAAAATAATGAAAGGCCATAGGAGCGTCATGGAAATTAAAAAGTTGGAAGTTAACACACGATATAAGCAGGCTTATCATGCAAACGTTTCATCCGGGTGGTCCAATGACCCCAACGGAATGATTTACTTTAACGGCAAAGCGCACCTGTTTTTCCAGCACTATCCGCATCAGCCGTCATGGGGAACCATGCACTGGGGACACTATGTGACAGACGATTTTATCAAATGGGAAGAACTGCCCATAGCTCTTGTGCCGGATGAGAATTATGAACAGATCTGCGGATGCTGCTCCGGCAACGCAATCGCGATCGATAATAAACTGTATCTCATGTACACAGCTGCTCAGCCGGATCGCCAGAGACAGTGCTATGCCATCTCTTCCGATGGGGGTGTAACTTTCAAAAAAGTTGCCAACAATCCGATTCTTCGCTCGGAACAGCTTTCCGATGAGGTGGCAAAAAGCGATTTCCGTGATCCGAAACCTTTCCGCAAGGACGGATGGTTCTACTGCCTTGCCGGCACACGAATCATTGACCCGAATAAACCGGATGAGGGAAGCGGAAGCTATTCGACATATCTGCGATATATGAGCGGCGGAAACCCATCCATGGAATTCGATCCCGACGGCCCGATTTCGGGAAGCGTGTCGGAATTCACAGTCGAGCCGGCCAACGGCTACGGTAACATGATCCTGTTCCGTTCCAGAGATTTCTATCACTGGGAGTATCTGGGCAAGCTGATCGATCGCACGCCGGGATTCAACGAGAATTACTTCAAGCTCGACGGCGTATACGAATGTCCTGACTACATCAATTTCGGCGATACGGATGTAATCCTTGCAAGTCCGCAGAACCTTCCGCAGGACGGCAATATGTATGAAAATGTACATTCGTCTCTCGCACTCATCGGCAAGCTGAATTTTGAGACCGGCCACTTTGATATCAGGGATATCCAGGAACTGGATGCGGGCTTCGATTTCTATGCGCCGCAGAATCTGCCGATGCCTGACGGCCGAAATATTATGATCGCATGGAAGGAAATGTGGGATCGCTCATATCCGACACAGGAAGACAACTGGGCAGGCACATACACGCTGCCGCGTGAGCTGTCCTTTAAGGACGGAAGAGTGTATCAGGCACCGGTCCGCGAAGTTGAGAAATATCATGCAAATAAGGTCGAGATCTCGGACCTGGTCATTGCAGACGGATCAGCGACCGTTCCGGGTATCGAGGGGAGCATAATCGATCTCACAGCAGAGTTCAAACTGAACAGCGCAAATGCAGTCGGCATCCGCTTCTTCAAGGGCACCGAGCATGAGACGGTCATCCGCTATGACAGGAATGCAGGAACCGTAGTTATGGACCGCACCAATGCGGGTATTCCGCTCACAGGCAAGGAAGAGAACATCAATATCCGCACATGCGATGTCGAGAAGACAGATACGATCAAGTTCCGTGTATTCCTTGACGTCATTTCTGCCGAAGTATTTATCAACGACGGAAGATATACGATCACAGGCAACATGTATCCGAATCCTGAGGATATCGGTGTCGAGTTCTTTGCGGAAGGCGGAGAGGCAACGGTATCTGCTGTCAAGTATGACATGGATGTGAAATAACATCATTTTCGGATAAAGAAAACAGAACCATGAAGAGGAATACATGTCGGACATTAGAAAATTATCTGAAGTGAGAGCTGAGATCGACGCGATCGATTCTAAGATCAGAAATCTTCTGATGGAGAGGATGGACTGCTCATACGATGTCGCCCGGGCAAAAATCGGATCCGGCGATCTTACGATATACCGTCCTGACCGCGAGGAGGAGATTCTGAGGAGACTCGGGAACGGAATATCGGAGGACCGCAAAGCCGAATATCTGGCTATGGTCCGAAAAATAATGGAAATAAGCCGTATGTACCAGTACGGTATGATCTATGATAACTGTGAGGAAGTATCAGAGAAGCTCTTTGCCGGAATCCGGATTCCGGACAATGCTTCGCGAGTTAAATTGCGCCTTACGCGTCCGAATCGTCCGAATTCCATGTCGGCTATCCTCTCCATGATCGGAGATTACGGCTATAACATGGAACGTATGGAGCAGGTTGAAGAAGAGACGGAGAGCGGTACGGTGACATTTGACCTCACAATTATAGGCGATTTGAATGATATACACATGAAAAAGCTTATGTACCAACTGTCGATGGAGAGCAGCGGGTTCCGTATTCTTGAAGTGTTGTGAAGATTCAAGAACGCCTCGGCGTTCTTGCCGCGACATGCGCGGCGCGCAAGCGCCTTCCACTGCGCATGTCTGCGATCCGCCGGAGGCTTTTATTCTTAGAATAAAACAGCAGGCTGTACATCTTATGCATATTCAGCATAAGATGTACAGCCTGCTTTATACTTATCAACTAAAACTTTCCACATGCAGTTCCTGCGACCGTGTTGCAAATGCAAACCGGCATATGTGGTTTTTTATACGTCTGTATCGTTCATACTGTCTTCAAGAGCGTCAACGATAGTCGGAACGACCTTGGTAACCTTCTCCTGAACCTCTTTCGGTGCATACGGGAATGTGTAGGAGACATCGGATGCCTCGAGGAGCGGAAGGTCATTCAGCGAATCGCCGATACCGTAGATCTTGCAGTCACCGAAATAATCACGGATAACGGAAACGGCCTCACCCTTGGATGTGCCCTTCGGAGCGATGTCTACTTCGATGACATTCTGGAAAGCATTCAGATAGTCACCGTATTTATCATTGATTTCCTTGGTGAGGGCAGCTGCCTCTTCAAGTGTCTCGCAGTGAATACCGACGCCGTGGACCATGCCCTGCGGAGCATCGTCCATACCTGTGATGACATTGTACTCGCCCGGATAATCCATTTCCTCAAATACGTTGATGACGCCATCGATATCGATGGAGATTCTGTTGCCCCTCGGCTTGACGTCTTTCACGATCTTATCAATAACGTCACGGTCAACGAAGAGCTTGCGGATTCCCTTCATATCCTTATCGATAATATTGGAGCCAGTACTGGTGATCCAGAAATCAGGATCGAAATAGCCGCCGATGAACGGAGTGAGACCGCCGACCTGTCTGCCGGTGCAGAGACCGAAATAATTTCCTGCTGCCTGATACTCCTTGATTTTAGCGACATTTTCGGGCGGAAGCTTTACTTCTGCCTTGTAGAAATACAGTGTTCCGTCGAAATCACTTGCAAATACTTTTTTCTTCATCACTTCTTTCCTTTCATCATTTTTTACACACGCACAGCGAATCCTTGTCCGCTAAAGCTGATATGTATATGATACCATGGATAGGGTAAGAATTGTTAGGTTTTTTCATTTTCGTTGTTCGATTATTAAGTATGTATGCTAAAATAAGATATCTGACTGCGTCCGTATATCAAACGGAGCGGCAGTGCCGGCGAAGGCAGTAATTTAGAAAGGAAGCGACATGAAACAGGATATTTTCAGAAAGAAGAGTCTGGAGAGGATTCAGTCTCCGGAGCAGATAGATGATTATGTTCGTGTAGTCACGCCCGGACTGTGGCTCATCATTGCGGCCATAACCCTCCTTCTGATCGCGGGAATCACCTGGGGAATCGCAACAAGACTTGAAATCAGCGTAACACACCAGGACGGAACAGTGACAACAGAGGAAATCGCCCCGATTTCATTTGTGATAGATGAGGGTAAGTAAACATGGGATTAATAAACAAGCAGGCTCCGCTGGAGCCGGTCACGGCGGGACATGTTGCAAAAGTGCCGATTGTCATGCAGCTGGAAGCACTCGAATGCGGAGCCGCTTCTCTGTGCATGATACTGGCATATTTCGGTAAATGGCTCCCGCTTGAACAGGTCCGAAAGGACTGCGGTGTATCGAGGGACGGATCCAATGCGAGAAATCTTCTCATCGCCGCAAGATCATACGGACTGGAGACAAAAGCATACCGGTTCGAGCCGGAATTTCTGAAGGAGAACGGTGTCTTTCCTTGCATCATTCACTGGAATTTTAACCATTTCCTTGTCCTGAACGGATTCAAGAAGAACAAAGCTGTTCTCAATGACCCCGCGAGGGGCACCGTGGAAGTTTCCATGGAGGAATTTGACGAATCCTTCACCGGTGTCTGTATGCAGTTCTTCCCGACTGAGAACTTTGTTCAGTCCGGTAAGCCAAAGAGCATCTGGGGGTTCGTCAGGAGAAAGCTCACCGGAACTTCCGAAGCAATTACATTTTTTATAGTGACATATATTCTTACTTCAATCATGGGCATTATCAGCCCTGCCTTCACCCGCGTATTCTACGATTACCTGCTTCCCGGAAGAGAGCCGAACTGGGTAATTCCGTTCCTTGTGATTTACAGCGTGTTCGTCTCGCTGGAAGTCATTTTGACAGTTGTGCAGACGCTGTTCTCCCTGCGTCTTGAAGGCAAATTCGCGATTATGGCCAATTCCGAATATATGTGGCACGTACTCCGCATGCCTGTAGAGTTCTTCTCGCAGAGACTTGTGGGGGATATTGCCATGCGAAAGGAGAGCAACTCGGGTATTACGACGACGTTGATCAAAACGCTGGCCCCCGGTGTTCTGAACATGGTGCTGATCGTCGTGTATTTTGTGCTCCTTATCAAGTACAGTGTTATTCTGACTGTTGTAGGCGTCGCAAGCATTCTGATAAACTGGGCGCTCGCCAGATATGTTTCCGACAAGGAAATCAATATCCAGCGCGTTCAGATGCGTGATGCAGGCAAGCTGCAGTCGACGACCGTATCCGGCATAGAGATGATCGAGACGATAAAATCGAGCGGAGCTGAGAACGGATTCTTCCAGAAATGGGCAGGATATCAGGCTTCCGTCAATTCTCAGGAAGTAAACAGCATAAGACTCAGCACATCTTTCTCGATCCTGACGTCGGTCGTCTCGTCGCTCACTGAGATGGCGATTCTGAGTATCGGATTCCTCCTGATTTTCAGGGGGCATTTTACACCCGGTATTCTTGCGTACTTCCGTTCGCTCCTCGGATCCTTCACATCCCCGGCACTGAGTCTCATAGGCTCAGAGGCCACGATCCGAGAAATGCGCACCAATATGGAGCGCATTGAGGATGTCCTTGATTATCCGGCGGATGTCACAGAAGATCAGATGAAGCTCCGCGATGACATCGATTACATTAAGCTGTCGGGAAAGGTCGAGATGAGAAACGTGACATTCGGGTATTCTCCTCTTGCGGAACCGCTCATCAGAGATTTCAATATGACGCTGGAGCCCGGCAGGAAAGTAGCTTTCGTCGGCGGTTCGGGGTGCGGAAAATCGACGTTGGTGAAACTGCTCTCCGGTTTGTATAAACCATGGTCCGGAGAAATTCTCTATGACGGCAAGCCTATAGAGGAAGTCGATCATAACATGTTTACGGGATCTGTGGCGGTCGTAGACCAGGACATCACGCTGTTCGAGGGTACGATTGCCGAAAATATCAAGATGTGGGATACATCCATCGAAGATTTTGAGATGATCCTGGCTGCCCGCGATGCAAGCCTTCATGAGGATATACTTCAGCGTGACGGCGGCTATCGCTATAAGATGATGGAAGACGGACGCGATTTCTCTGGCGGACAGCGCCAGCGCATCGAGATTGCCCGTGTACTTGCTCAGGATCCTACGATCATCCTTATGGATGAGGCGACATCCGCACTGGATGCAAGGACAGAGTATGAAGTTATGCAGTCTGTCACAAATCGCGGTATTACCTGTGTCGTTGTAGCGCACAGGCTTTCCACGATCCGTGACTGCGATGAGATCATCGTTATGGATCGCGGACTTGTTGTGGAACGCGGAACGCACCAGGAACTTATGGATAATCACGGTCTGTATGAGCAGCTCATCACAAGTGAGTAATGTTCATAGCCTTTAAAGGAGTAAGATTTATTTATGGGTTGGTTTGATGAACAGATTCGCCAGAGAGTGCAGAATGACGATGACATATTCGCCGATTCTTTTGCGCAGCTGGCGAACCTGGTAAACGGGAGCAGAAAACTTGAGATACGCTTCCATACAGATCAGGAACTCGCAGGGGAAGCAATCGGCGAGATACTGAAGTTTTACCATGTACATGCACAGGAGCTTCCGGCAAATCTGACGACGCTGGATGAGGTCCTGGAGTATCTGCTGAGACCGTCGGGTATTATGAGGAGACATGTGCGTCTCAGAGACAAATGGTACAAAGACGCCTCCGGAGCCATGCTCGGCTCATTAAAAGACGGTCGGTTTGTCGCGCTCGTTCCGGGCGGAGTCCACGGTTATGATTACATTGACCCGGACACAAAGAAGGCTGTAAAGATCACGCGGTCAAATGTCGACCAGATCGACAGGGAAGCGATATGCTTTTATAAATCGTTCCCGCTGCGTGAGCTGGGCATTAAGGATCTCATACAATATATGTTTTCCCTGTTGTTGCCGAGAGACTATGTGCTGATGATCGGGCTGATGGCCGTTGTCACGGGTATCGGACTGCTCTATCCTTATCTGACAGGGTATTTGAACAGTACGGTTCTTAATTCAAGGAGTGAAGCGCTGCTCGCTGCAACACTGAGCACTATGCTGTTCGCCTCGCTCTCTGCCATGCTGGTGACGCAGGTACATCAGATCTTAAAGAGTTCGATCGAGAAGAGAATCTCTCTTTCCGTGGAGAGCGCGACGATGATGAGAGTCCTGTCTCTGGAGCCGTCTTTCTTCAAGCAATACAGCGCCGGTGAGCTTTCGAATCGTATAAGCGGCATAAATTCACTGTGCTCTTCGATTTTTGACGCTGTTTTCTCGACCGGTCTCACAGCACTTTTCTCGCTGGTCTATATCTTTCAGATCACCAGGTATGCGGCTGCGCTGCTTGCTCCCGCGCTCGTTATCACTGCATTGTCCCTCACTACGACAATGATCATTACGCTCCGCCAGATCAAAGTATCGAGAGCGATGATGGAGGAGGGCAGTAAGGAGAGCGGTCTTGTGTACCAGCTGATCGGAGGCGTTGCCAAGATAAAAAATGCCGGTGCGGAGAAGAGAGCATTTGCAAAATGGGCACACCAGTATTCCAAGACAGCAAAGTACAGGTATGACCCTGAGCTCCTTCTGAAACTCAGTCCCGCGATTTCTTCGATCATTACGATGGTCGGAAATGTTGTTATGTTCTACACGGCAATCGGGGCAGGTATCACATACGGAAATTACATGGCCTTTTCGGCAGCCTACGGAAATGTCGAAGGCGCATTCAGTGCGCTCATGTCCATGGGTCTCATGGCAGCGCAGATCCGGCCTCTTCTTGAGATGGTCGAACCTGTTCTGAAGGCAGTGCCGGAGATTTCCGAGAACAAGCAGGTCATTACCAGCCTGAGCGGCGGCGTCGAGGTCAACAATGTCTCTTTCCGCTATAATGAGGGAATGCCGCTTGTCCTTGACAATCTTTCTCTGAAGATTCGTCCCGGCCAGTATGTGGCGATTGTCGGGAAGACGGGCTGCGGCAAATCGACTCTGATGCGTCTCCTTCTCGGCTTCGAGAAACCGGATCGCGGCGCCATATTCTATGACGGAAAAGACCTCCAGTCTGTGGATGTCAAATCCTTGAGAAGCAAGATCGGCTGCGTTATGCAGAACGGAAAGCTTTTCCAGGGAGATATATTTTCAAATATTGTCATCGCCGCTCCGGGAGCTACCCTCGATGATGCGTGGGATGCAGCCGATATGGCGGGTCTTTCCGAGGATATTGAAAATATGCCGATGGGAATGAATACTTTGATTTCCGAAGGCCAGGGAGGGATATCCGGCGGCCAGAGGCAGAGAATCCTGATTGCGCGGGCGGTCGCTGCGAAACCGAAGATCCTTATGTTCGATGAGGCGACCAGTGCGCTCGATAATATCACGCAGAAGGTCGTTTCGGACTCTCTTGATCAACTGAAATGCACAAGAATCGTGATCGCTCACAGACTGTCGACGATCCGCAACTGCGATAGAATTATAGTCCTTGACGGCGGTAAGATTATTGAGGACGGAACGTACGATGAGCTGATCGAAAAGAACGGATTCTTTTCCGATCTGGTCGAGAGACAGAGAGTTGATGTCTGATACTGCGGGTCACAGCTACGCGAAGAAGAGTCACGAGAATTCTGCGTCAGAGATTACAGCAAAAATAAAAGAAGGCCGCTATGAGGGGTTGCGGCCTTCCGGGGATGCCGAATGAATCGGCATTGAAAAAGTGAGTGCTGTTTTCAGCACAATAAAGATATACCATACAAGTTTGAACAAACCATGAACAAAACTAAAATGTTAAAAAGTTTGGCATTTTAACGAAAAAATTAATACAAAATTAACAATAATTGTGGAAAGGTTCACATGAAAGAATCAAGTGCGGAAGTAGTCTTGAAAAAAGGGGAGGGGCGTCTGCTGAAATCAGGAGGAGCCTGGGTATTTGACAACGAAATAGCGGAGGTAAAGGGCAGTTTTCTGAACGGCGATGTCATCCGGGTATCCGACTTTGACGGCTTTCCCATGGGAAAAGGTGTGATCAATACCAATTCCAAGATCCGTGTTCGTATGCTCACAAGAGATAGCGGAAAGGAGATCGACAGATTTTTCATCCGGGAGAGGGTACAGAATGCTTGGAACTATCGCAAGGATACCGTTGATACATCCAGCTGCCGTATCGTGTTCGGTGACGCGGATTTTCTTCCCGGTATCACGATCGATAAGTATGAAGATGTACTCGTCATCGAGTCCCTGTCTCTTGGGATGGACCGGATGAAGAGCATGATCCTCGATGAACTTGTCGATGTGCTTGCTGCTGATGGCGTGATGATCAGGGGCATTTATGAGAGAAGCGACGCGAAAGAGCGGACGAAGGAAGGAATGGAGCGGACAAAGGGATTTCTTTCGGAGCCCTTTGACACGCAGGTCCCGATCATCGAGAACGGCGTAAGATACCTTGTCGATGTCGCAGACGGTCAGAAGACAGGCTTTTTCCTCGATCAAAAGTATAACCGGGCGGCGATAGCCGGCATATGCAGGGGAAAGAGAGTACTTGACTGCTTTACGCACACGGGTTCCTTCGCGCTGAATGCGGCACTCGCAGGGGCATCGAGTGTTCTCGCAGTGGACGCTTCGGAGAGGGCAATCGAACAGGCGGAGAAAAATGCATATCTGAACGGCTTTGCGGCAGAGGCCCCGTCCGATGAGGGGGATGGAAGCAAATATTCGGTTGACATGGCGGAGAAAAATGCAGGCCTGAACGGCTTTGTGGCGGATGCCTCATCCGGTGAAGTGGATGGAGGAAAATATTTTATTGACCAGCCGGAACACCCGTGGATGAGAAACGAAGCCGGAACGAGGCTGAGATTTGTCACCGCGGATCTTGTGGAGATGCTTCCGGAGATGGAGAAAGCCGGGGAGAAGTTCGATGTCGTGATACTGGATCCGCCTGCATTTGCAAAATCCAGACAGAATGTGAAGAATGCGGAGAAGGGATATCGCAAGATTAATCGCGCAGGCATGCGCATAGTGAAGGATGGCGGATATCTCGCGACGTGCACCTGCTCTCATTTTATGACGCGGGAGCTCTTTGAGGACATGCTGAGAAAGGCAGCCAGAGATGCTCACGTACGTCTCCGCCAGATCGAGGCGCGCACACAGGCACCGGACCATCCGATCCTCTGGGCGGCGGAGGAGAGTTCATACCTGAAGTTTTATATTTTCCAGGTGGTGAGTGCGGAGTACGGAAGCGGAAAGTGACGGCGGAATAATGGCTAACATAGCGAGCGATGCACACCGAAAACAATGCCGGGGAGAATCAAAAGCAGTGCGGTTACGTCGCAGTATGATATTGATAAATCGAGCAACCGAGAAAGGAAAATGAAATGGTTTACGAAGAAGCTTTGAAGAAACTCAGCTCATACGGTCAGAAACATCTGCTTGCATTTTATGATTCGTTAAGCGATGAACAGCGCGCTTCATTGCTCGATCAAATCGAGGAGACTGATTTCTCCGTTATATCTGCACTGGCCAATGAGAAAGCCAACACAGCCCGCGGCGAGCTCTCACCGTTATCCGCGATGACTGTCGCACAGATTGAAGAGAGAAAAGAGGAGTTCACGCGCGTCGGTCTTCAGGCGATCCGCGACGGAAAAGTTTGTGCCGTACTTCTCGCAGGCGGGATGGGCACGCGCCTCGGAAGCGCAGACCCGAAGGGTATGTATGATATCGGTCTGACAAAGCATGTCTACATCTTCCAGCGTCTGATTGAGAACCTTATGGATGTTGTGAAGGAATCCGGTACCTGGATCCGCCTCTTTGTCATGACGAGTGATGTCAATGATGCGAAGACGAGGGCTTTCTTCGCCGAGCACGATTATTTCGGTTACAAAGCGGACAAAATTGTGTTCTTCAAGCAGGACATGGCTCCGACTGTCAGTTTTGACGGGAAAGTTCTTCTTGAAAACAAGGGCAGGATATCCACATCACCCAACGGGAACGGCGGATGGTTCTCTTCTATGGTGCGCGCCGGTATCGGCGACATCCTGAAAGATGAGGGGATTGAGTGGCTTAATGTATTTGCCGTCGATAACGTACTGCAGAGAATCTGCGATCCGACATTTGTCGGAGCAACGATCCTGTCCGGCTATGAGGCCGGCTCCAAAGTGATCCGGAAAGCAAATCCGGACGAGAAGGTTGGCGTCATATGCAAGGAAGACGGGCGTACCGCTGTCGTTGAGTATTCGGAGATGACAGATGAGCTCAGGAACTCGGTTGATGAAAATGGCGATTATCTGTATTATTTCGGAGTCATTCTGAATTACCTGTTCAGCGTGAAGGGGCTGATGCGCGCGCTGGATGAGGAGCTGACTATTCACATCGCGAGAAAGAAAATCAGCTGTATCGATGAGAACGGCAGCGAGGTGAAACCTGAGGAGCCGAACGGTTGCAAGTTTGAGCTGTTCATATTTGACTTGCTGAAGGCACTTGAGGGCTGTCTGCCTTATGAGGTCGTGAGGGAATATGAATTTGCTCCGATCAAGAACAAAACTGGAGTGGATTCCGTGGAAAGTGCGAGAAAGCTCTGCGCGCAGAACGGAATCGAGCTGTAAAAGGAAAATCGCGCGAGACTGTGAGAAATATTTCACGGCTGGCGGGAGGTGACCTTAAGAGAGGAGATTATGGAAGAAAGAGAAAGAAAACTCGCCCTTCTGATTGATTCGGACAATGTGTCCGCAAAATATCTGAACGGAATATTTGATGAGCTGGCTCAGTACGGAATCATCACATACCGCCGAATTTACGGTGATTTCACAACGCAGGCCAACGCAAGATGGAGTGACAGATTGCTCGAGAAGTCTATCATTCCGATTCAGCAGTTCTCGAACACAACGGGAAAGAACGCGACAGATTCGGCGCTTATTATTGACGCGATGGACCTGCTCTACAATTCCAACGTGGACGGGTTCTGTATCGTCTCGTCGGACAGCGACTTTACGCGTCTGGCGAGCCGGCTTCGAGAATCCGGAAAGATCGTCATCGGGATGGGAGAAAAGAAAACACCGGATTCTTTCAGAGCTGCCTGTACGGTATTCACCGAGCTTGAGAATCTACTTGAGAATGAGAATGCCTCAAGCGGTACGGACAAGGAGGCAATAGAGAAGGATATCATCAATATCATCACACAGAATGATAACAAGGGCAAGCTTACCGGCTCGGGCGAGATCGGGAGCAAACTGCAGAACAAGTATCCGGATTTCGATATCCGTACATTCGGTTACAGCCAGCTGTCCAAGTTTCTGGAAGATATGGATGCTATCGAGGTGCTGAAGGAGAATAACGCGATCACTGTCAGGCTGAAGGACGAGGACAGCGAGGCGGATCAGGTGATACAGGATATCGTGGAGATCGTGAGGAGGCGGGCGAAGCCGATCGCGCTTGCGACGCTGGGGCAGGAGATTCGCAGGAAGCACCGGAGTTTTAATGTGAAGCTGTATGGGTACAGTCAGCTGTATAAGTTCATTGACAGTATTCCGGAGTTGTCGGTGAAGGGGGATAAGAACGATAGGAAGGTGTCGTATAATCCGGGGAAAAAAAAGAAGTAGGGGAAACTTCTCGCAGTCAGGGACTCTACCAGTCTCACCTTATAATACTGCATCGGCGGGACGCTTTCGCTCGGTCTCGCTGGCAGCGGTACTAATAAATTTTCGGCGCTTACGCTTGAAAATTTAAAGTACCGGCCGCTCGACGACGCCACGCCGATTGGCAGTATTATACGGTTCGACTGGTGGAGTACTGAAGCGGGAAGTTTTGTTATGTGGGGAAATGCTTACTGATTAAGTCTTCGGGAAGGACTAAATGGATCGCTATATAGAAAAAGAAAAGCAAGAACGGAATAATGCATCTGACGAGGCTCCAGGCGGGATTGATGCGAGTACCGATCATCCTGATATGGAGGATGGCGGTGCACATCCTCTCATCAGAATCTCTGTCCGCTCTCTTGTCGAATTCATACTGCGAAGCGGAGATATCGATACCCGAAAGGGCGGCGGTTTTGATGTCGAGGCCATGCTGGCGGGCGGACGCATTCATCGAAAGATCCAGAAAGGAAAGGCCGGAGACTATCAGGCTGAGCTGTCACTTTTCGACGAGATTGATTGCGGAGGCTACACGCTCAGAATTGAGGGACGGGCGGACGGCGTATTCACGGATGACGGAGATAAGGAAAAAAGTAAGCGTAAGGCATCTGTGAAATCCGGCAAAAAAAGCAGGAGAAAAAAGAAGGCTGACGTCGGTCTGACGGAGATTGAGCTGTTGATAGAGGAGGCGTCTCATAAGGCGATAATAAATACCGGGGTGGATGAGAGCTTATTGCCGTTGGAGAAAATCGGTGGCAATGACAGTAGAGATGATTCTATGCCTGCGAGCATGTGTGATGATACAAAAGCTCTGCCGGAAGATAAAGCCGCCAACTCGCTGCCGCTCGTCATCGTAGATGAGATAAAAGGTATATATATGGATCCGGACGAACTGGATGAGCCCATCGAGGTTCATCTGGCCCAGGCAAAGTGCTACGGCGCTATACTTTTGCGCAAGTATCTGAGAGACGGGTGGAACGACGCCCCGTGCCGGACGGATCGGGTCGGCGTGCGCATGACGTATGTCAATCTGGAAGATGATAAGAAGATGCGGTATTTTACGAGCACGTATTCCCGCGAGGAAATCCTGTCATGGTATGATGAGGTCTGTCTGGCTTATCGAAAGTGGACGGACTGGCAGGTAAAATGGCAGGATAGCCGCAACGCTTCTATGGGACCGCTCAGCTTTCCGTTCGAATACCGGAAAGGCCAGAAGAATCTTGTCTCCTCTGTGTACCACACCATCCGTGAGGAGAAAGAGCTCTTTCTCATGGCACCGACCGGCGTCGGGAAAACGATGTCTGTTGTTTATCCTTCTGTGCGGGCGGTCGGTCAGGGTATGGCGGAGAAGATTTTTTATCTGACCGCTAAGAACCAGACCCTTACAGTCGGTGCCGAGGCATTTCAGACCTTGATGGAAAACGGACTACGCCTGAAGACAATTCAGCTCACCTCGAAGGAGAAAATCTGTCCTTTAAATGAGCCTTCCTGCAACCCGGATGACTGCCCGTATGCGAGAGGGCACTTTGACAGAATAAACGACGCGGTATTTGAGTATCTCGAAAATGCCGACTTTTTCGACAGAGACAGCATTCGTGCGCAGGCGGAGAAGTGGAAAGTGTGTCCGTTTGAGCTCGGGCTGGATACCTCTTCGTGGTGCGACGCGATTCTGTGTGATTATAATTATGCGTTCGATCCGAACGCACATCTGCGCCGCTTCTTTGGGGAAGGAGCGAGAGGAAAATACATTTTCCTTGTCGACGAAGCTCACAATCTGGTGGACCGAGCGCGGGAAATGTACAGTGCTGATCTCATCAAGGAGGAAGTGCTGGCAGCGAAAAATGCAGTCAAAGGGAAGAGACCGAAAACTGCGAGACAACTCGAAAAGCTGAATAAACAGCTTCTTATCATGAGGAAATCGCTGGAGGTGCTGGAAGAAGAGCAGCCCGGAAAGCTCAACGTGTATGAGGAAATCGAGAGACTTGAGGAGACATTTGTCAACGAAATGCTCGGCAGTTACGGAGAGCTGCAGGTCTATTTTAAAGAAGAAAAAGATGCGGGCGGTGCAGAAGAGCAGGAGGTTCTGCGTGACTTTTATTTTCATCTGAGAGATTTCGTATCCACATATGAGGCGATGGATGACGATTATGTGATTTATTCATTTCGCGATGAGGATAAGCATTTTCATCTGAAGCTTTTCTGTGTGAATCCTGCAAGGCGGTTGCAGGAGATGGTGGATAAGGGAGTCTCCGCCGTGTTCTTTTCGGCGACGCTTCTGCCGGTGAACTATTATAAGCAGCTCCTCAGCCGGAGAGACGACACATATGCTGTTTATGCGGAAACGCCTTTTCAGGACAATCAGAAAATAATATTGGTCGGTACGGATGTCAGCACGAGGTACCGGAGCCGCAACCGGAACATGTATCAGCGGATCGCGCATTATATCCATGAGACGGTGACGGCGAGACGGGGAAATTACATGGCATTTTTCCCGTCCTATAAGTTCATGAAGGACGTTCTCGATGTGTATCGGGAAGAGTTTGATGAGGAAGACGTGAATTATGTAGCCCAGAGCAGGTATATGAGTGAGATCGACAGGGAGATATTCCTTGAAAACTTCTACGAAGATCCATCCATGACGATGGTGGGATTTTGTGTGATGGGCGGGATATTTGCGGAAGGAATCGACCTTGTGGGTTCTCGTCTGATCGGGGCGATTGTCGTCGGATGCGGACTTCCGCAGGTCTCGGCTGAGACGGAGATTCTGCGCATGTATTATGACGAAGACCACGAGGACGCTGACGGAAAGGGCAGGGAGAAGAATGGATTTTCCTATGCTTACCTCATTCCGGGTATGAATAAGGTTCTTCAGTCGGCCGGCCGGGTCATTCGGACAGCGTCAGACCGGGGAGTCATCGTGCTTCTTGATGACAGGTTCCTGACGAGAGAATGCCAGAGTATGTTTCCGCGCGAGTGGAGCTCCTATGTGCCGTGCAAGGCTGAGCAGGTGCGTGGGGTGCTGGACGAGTTCTGGAGCGGGGGAGAAGCGGAAGAGTGAAGTTCATGACATAATTAATTACTCTTTCGGTCTACTCTGAAGAGACAAGTGGGACGCTAAGTTAATTGCTGTAATATGCGCTGAGATGTAAATAGAGAACCTGAGACAGGAGATTATATGAATATAACCGTGTATCTGGGTGCGAACCCCGGAAAAGATGAGAAATATAAAAAAGGAGTGTGGGAGCTCGGAACCTGGATCGCAGCTGCAGGACACCGCCTGATTTACGGCGGAAGCGCGGTCGGGCTGATGGGCGTCCTCGCAGATGCCGTACTTGCGGGCGGCGGTGAGGTGATCGGTGTTGAGCCTGGCTTTTTCGTGCGCGACGCCCTTCAACATGAAGGTATCACACAGCTGATCGTGACCGAGACGATGCAGGAGCGGAAAAAAATCATGCTGGAAATGGGAGATGTGTATATCGCTTTTCCGGGAGGGACCGGAACCCTGGAGGAGATAGCGGAGGCAATATCCCAGACAAAACTCGGGCTTTCTGACAAGAAGAGCATACTCTTTAACCTGGACGGTTACTATGATCCGCTTATTGCGATGATAGAGAGAATGACCGAGGAGGAGTTCCTGTTCCGCGAGGAGAGGCGAGGGCTGTTTTTTGCACGTACGGTGGAGGAGATAGCGGATATTATTTCGGGAAGCTGAGCATAGCTATATGAATAAGTTGCTGTATTGACATGTAAGTCAGAATTACGGAAGCAGACGGCAAACCTGGGCATACTTCCGTAAATTGGACAGAGGAATCAATGTCGTCAGCCAAGAAATTACGGAAGCAGACGGCAAACCTGCTCATACTTCCGTAAATCGAGCAAGGAATCAATG
>CACYPS010000031.1:25040-59360 GCA_902776305.1 uncultured Lachnospiraceae bacterium
AGGAATCAATGTCGTCAGCCAAGAAATTACGGAAGCAGACGGCAAACCTGCTCATACTTCCGTAAATCGAGCAAGGAATCAATGCCGTCAGTCAAGAAATTACGGAAGCAGACGGCAAACCTGCTTCTACTACGTAAATCCGGCAGAGAGTCAATATGTGCATATTTTACATGGTTGAAATTGCACAATTTCAGATTGTATTTGAACGCACAAACCCCCCTCCCGGTCTTATAATCTCACCATAAAGAAAGCGCTTACATAATTGCTTTACGGAGGATAAGGTCATGAGTGAATTCATTGTCAACATCATTCATCGCCCCGAAATGGTTCCGGAGTACTCCGCAACCGTTACAGGACAGGGAAAAGAAGGAGATCTCGGTGATGCGAGCCTTCTCGTAGAATCACTGGACATCTTTAAAACACAGCAGAGACTGGCCCATGAGAACGGCCTCAAGGTCACGATCCAGATGACATACGCTTCTCTCTTCAACGAGGAAGCGGTAAAAATTGCGAAGGAAGATCAAGAAAAATACGGAGATGAGATCGCGCTCTCGCTCCTCGGACTTCCCTGCGAAGAGTTCCGTGAAAAATACAAGACTAAGGATTTCTGCATCTGGATGTTCTCCATGGAAGATAAGAAGGCTATCGTGAATGATGTCTTCGGAAAGTTCTACGATGCATTCGGATTCTATCCGGAATCCACCGGATCCTACTACATGGATGCAGACCTCATCAACTACATAAAGGAGCAGTATCCTTCCGTAAAATGTGCTGTCGCCACATGCTGGGAAGAAGGCCCGAAAGCGTACCACACCTGCAATAACAGCTGGTACACATTCATGGATGGCGGTCCGTGGGCTCCCTGGATCCCGTCCAAAGTCAATACGCATGCTCCGGCTGCAAATGCCGCAGAGGACAGCGGAATTGTCGCCATCCCGCACCTCTCCCGCGACCTGATCGCATGCTATGACGGAAACGGATCCAATTTCGGAACACATCCGCAGAACGTACTTCGCGGTATGATTTATGACTCGAAGACATGGGAATATCCGTACCTCTACAATCTGATCGATCAGTACAGGAGCCTTGAGCAGTACAACAACGGCTACGCTTACAACATGATGTTCGTAGGTCCCGGCTGGATGAACAAGATGGGACGCTGGGAAGCACCGTATGAGCTCCTTTACAAATCCTATTCGGACGGATGCAAGTATTACGGCGACCTCAAGAAAAAAGGTCAGCTCATCGATATGACGATGTCCGAATTTGCGGATTATTACAGACAGAAGAAGCACTACACCGAACCGGAATGTGCACTCTGGAGAGATATACTTTACGGAAGCGATAAGCAGCTTTTCTGGTACTGCGATCCCTACATGCGTGCATGCGTCAACATGGATCAGGGCGGAGCAATCGTCGACCTTCGTCCGTACGCCGCAAAACTCGAGTGGCCGATCGGAATCGGAACGCCGCATATTCAGGACGCAAGTTATCCTTTCCTGATTCAGGAGAAATACAGGGCAGGCTATTTCACACACTATGCGGGTGAGGGAACGATTCGTTCCGCCAAGATCTGCCACAACGGTGAGGAAGTCGACCTGTGTCTCTGCAGAACAAAAGCGCATTTTTCCGAGGAGAGAACGGAAGATGGCGTCGGAACAAAGAGAGTGCTCACACTGGATCCGGTCGACATCAAGTTCACTGATCTGACAGTGAAGATTCAGACGGTCATAACATTTGAAGAAGGATCTTCCGAGATCAAAATCGCACGAAAGATCCTCGAAATGAGCGATCCGAATGCCGATGTGACGATCAATGAGTACATGGTCGCCTGCTATGGCACGACAGAATACACGGAAGATATGACAGGCATCACGCTGCAGGTAAGCGGCGATGAAGTAAAGACTATCAATTATGAGTACAAGTGCCGTGAGGAATCTCTTCAGGGTGCAAATGAAGTCTCCGCTCTCATTCCCGCCATCAAGACCCGTGCGGCTCTTCGCGCGGAGGATAAAGATGCAGTCGGTTATGTGCGCGAGGGATATGCATTTTCACCGATGTTCACACTCGGATATACAGTTCGGATCACCGGAAAGGAGGAATTTGCAACATGGCTCAATCTGGCAAGGGAAAACTGAATTTCAGATGCCCCTCCTGCTTTCAGAGGGATCTGGATATAGATATGTTCTATGATAAGGATAAAAAGGAATACTATTGCATGCGCTGCCAGTTCCACGGAACCGAGAAGGAAGTTCTTGCGGGAAATGAGATAATCCGCTGGAGGTATAAGGATATGCATAAGCGCTATGCATTGGAAGATTTTTATAAGAACTAAATAAAAAATAATAATAATAAAAATCCGACCGTTGAGGTCGGATTTTTATTATGTTTGGGGAAGGCTGCGGCAACTGTCTAATGCGACAGCCTCCTTTTATTTTGAATTTTTCGGATTTAGTCCCGGTCAGTCATTTACGCCTTCGATGAAGACCTGATTGCCGTCCTCATCGTAGATCTCATATGAACCGTCATAATACTGAAGATTTACCGGATCTCCGTCGCCGTCAACGAGCCTGCCGTACTTGGAATACTCGGAATCGGAGTCTTCGCTGCTCTCCGAGGAACTGCCGGTCGAACCGGTGGAAGCGCCGGCAGACTTGAGATACTTGGAGTAGACATAACCCTTTTCACCGTTATACTCAACGATGTACCACTCACCTTCGGCTCCTACGACTGTGATCTCATCTCCCTCATCGTATCCTCCGAGAATATCGCCTTCGAAATCGGCCTCCTCACGGACATTGATATCAGCGGTCGTGACCATCTGCTGTGAATTAGTTGTGCCCTGGGTCCCTTCAGCTGTTGTGCCGTCAGCGGTCGTGCCGTCAGCAGCTGTAGTGCTGCCTGCAGCAGTTCCTGCAGTTCCGCCTGCAGTCGTGCCGGCAACGGCTGTGCCGTCTGTAATCTCCTGAGCCGGGATCGGTGTGATAACATCGCTCTGTCCGCTCTCTGTTGTGGTAGAGGAATCGGTTGATGCAGGTTTTGTGACCTGTGATGCTGTTGCGTCGCCGGCAGTAGTTTTACTGTCAGTCGGAGCCTGTGTTACCGTTGGCACTGTACTGATATCGGATATGCTCTGATCTGCGACAGTGGCTGTCTCAGCCCCTTCTTTGGAGCCGCCGCACGCCATGAATGTGCCTGCGAGAGTGAGCGACAGAAGAACTGCGAGAAGTCGTCTTTTCATAATATATCCTCCTTAAGTAAATGGATTTATCTTATTTGCTCGACTGATATGTCGTGTATATCTGAGTTAAGTGACAAACCCTATTTTACTATAGATTTTCAAATCCTGCGATAGTGAGTTTCATGAAACAGGGAATTTTCACAATCTCTTACATTTTCTTCATACGGATCCGGAAGCAGCTTCGGTCTGTTCGCCCTTCGAAGAGTCGGGCATCGTCCGTCCGGTAAGCCCTGATGGTGATCGTATCGCCGGGACGGATCTCCGTTAGATACTCCGCTTCAATCAAAGTGTTATCATAACCGATATATTCTTCCGTCGGAATCATATCCTCGACCACATCGAAATACCGGCAGTTGTTGACATGCCCGTTGATATCAATGTGGCTGAAGCGTGCTGTGTAAAGACTCTCGGAGACAAGCCGGAGGTCATCAGTATTTTTGAACCAAATCGCAAGAGAACGCGGCTCGGGGATCTCGTTTCCCGTGAGAAAACCGTCTATCTCGATTCCATATTCATCGGGGAATATAAAACTTCTGGTCTTCTCGTCAATCAGCATCCACAAGGCACATCCCCTGACAAGGATTTCGTTTCCCGACGAGACTTCATAATGTCTCGGAAAAAATATCCGCATGGTCGGACCGGGCCAGGAGCGGAATGTAACCTCCTCGTCGTAGCGTGGCATTCGGGTAATCTCCGCAGACTGTCTGGCGATGATCCAGAGAAGACCTTTGTCCAATGTCTTATTGCGTCCGACTCCTAGAGCTTCCGTGTGTGTGATGCTTGTTTCCTGAAAGAAACCGAGCATATTGGATAGCCTGAGCTCGCGATGCCGTGTCACATCACGGCTGTGTATAGTAAATGTTTTCTCGAAATAATCCATAGTGAATTTCTTTATTTTGAATATTTTTCAATCGCGTCAATGAGCTGGCCGAGTGTCTTCAGACGATTCCACTGACGGTTCGGGATCTTAACGTCAAACTCGGCCTCGATTTTGCAGATAACAAGGATGAAGTTCATGGAATCCATAGCCATGTCCGTGTTCACAACAGAGCTCTCATCGAGTGGAACCCCGTTCAGTTCCGGAACACAATTGTAAATAATTTTCAGTGTTCGCTCTTTAATTTCGTCTCTTGACAGTTTTGCCATTTTTTATCTCCCTTCAGACTAAACGTCTTTCAATTTCCCAGCGTCGTATCTTGCCCGTTGCAGTTCTCGGAAGCGGACCGCCATAGCTGATGACACCGCTGATCCGGAGCCCCATCGCTCTTTTATCGTTGAACTCAGCAAGCAGACTATCTATGTTTTCAGGTACATTTTCTTCGGAATCACCGATGACCAGGAACGGTCTGTCCTGTTTCAGAATGACGGTGAGGTCCGAAAACCCGAGAAGTACCGAAAGTTCATCTTCATATTCCGGACAGAATATCTTCGTGCCGTCCGGGAGCACGAGCATATCTTTTTTTCGTCCTGTTAGGCGCAGCACACCACGCGTGTCCAGAGAACCGAGATCACCGGTGTAGAGCCTTCCGCCCTGAACCGGAATGATCGGGTGGCCGAGCACATACGCAGGATTATCAATATTTTCCGCATCTTTTGTTACTGTCTCCGAAAAGTCCAGATATCCTTGCATCAGACAGGGCGTCACAACAGAAATCTCGCCGTCCGGCTCGATGCGAAAATCCGCACCGGGACATGGGTAGAGCGCGAACGGATCCTTCTGATCCTGCGTGATAGCGAGACCGCTGGATGTCTCTGTCAGCCCATACCCGAGATAGACATCCATTCCCATATCCTGCAGTGCTTTCACCGAAACGGCATCGAGCGGAGCCGCACCGATTAGTACGACCCGGAGGCTTGAGGGAAGAGCATGCTGAAGCATTAACATCTTAAGCAGGGAAGGTACGACCGGAAGAATAGTGGGTTTGAAAAATTCACAGTCACTGAAGAGATACCTTGTACCCCTGCCGAGCGCAATCGTCGCCCCGTTAGTCAGTCCCCACAGCATTGTACAGACAAAACCGAAGACGTGAGAGAACGGGAGCAGCGACAGAATAATATCACCCGGCCCGCACGGGAGCATGGCTTGTCCGGAGAAGCTGCTGCAAAGAAGGCTCTCCGATGTGAGGACGACAGCTCTGGAGCTGCCGGTCGTTCCCGATGTGAAGAAAATGAGGCGGCCCTCATGAGTGTTTTCATCACCTGCCTGATACCACCGAGGCGCGCATCCGCACGCTTCACAGAGCTCCTCCTGAAGGTCGGGATCGGACGCGTAAATGCTCTCCGCGCCCGCCGTACGGGCCAGCGCAAACAGAGTCTCATCGGGCGTATTCTCATCTATCAGGATGACATCGCAGCCGGATATCACACACGCGAATATCCGGATGAGCGTGGCCGGCTCGTGATCGGTCACAATCAGTTCGCTTCGAATGCCTGACAGCCGTATCTCGCTTTCTGCGCTGCGGATCATGTCGGCAAGTTCTGCGTACGATATGCTTTTCTGATCGTTTCCGTAGAGAACGGCCGTACCGAAATCGGTACTCCATACTTTGAGTAAATGACGAAATAAATGACACATTTGCATAAAATCACTCCGTTTATTGCAAATATCTTGTGACAATTATATAATTAACTTATGATAATTTCTACATAAAATGGCAAATATTAACGCAAAACAATCAAGGAGAGACACATGGCAAACATTAATGAGAAGATATGTATTATCGGCGCAGGACCGGCCGGTCTTTCGGCGGCAATGTATCTTGAACAGAAAGGATACTTCAACTACACGATCCTTGAGAAGGAGGATCATGTCGGTGGAAAATGTCATTCACCGCACTACAACGGCAGAAGATATGAGATGGGAGCAATCATGGGAGTACCGTCCTATTATGCCGTTCACGATGTGGAAGAGTTCTGCGGTATTACACACGACGGACCGAAACTGAATCGTAATTATAAGAATCTGAAGGGTAAAGTTATCGAGCCGTTCGAGCCGAAGAAAAACCCGCTCAAGATTCCGCGCCTGCTCAAGATGAGAAAGCAGCTGAAGGTGTTCGGCGAACTCCTTGAGACAAAGTACAAGGGATATGATGTTAACGGACACCGCGGCGTAGCGGAAGGCCGCTATGACGGATATGCCGTAACGCCGGATCGTGAGAAAATCTCCGGCGAGAACCCGAATCTGAAGGATCTGGCTCTCCCGTTCAAAGAGTTCTGTGAACTCAACGGTGTTGAACTCGTTCAGGATATCTGGATCGGACCGTTCACTTCCTTCGGCTACGGATATTTTGATGAAATCCCGGCGGCATATGTCCTGAAATACCTTGATTTCCAGACGACCATGAATTTCGTCAAGGTCAATCTCTGGACATGGAAAGAGGGTACACAGTATATCTGGGAATGCCTGAATGACAAGCTTCGCAACCAGGCAAGACTGAATTCCGATATCACATCGGTAGAGCGCCATGACGGAAAAGTATTCGTGACTGTGAATGACGAAGTCGAAGTATATGACAAGATTATTGTTACGGCACCTCTTCAGTTCCTGCCGAATTATTTTGATGCGACAGAGGAAGAGAAGGAACTCTTCTCGAAGATCGATTATGAGAGATATGACGTTCTCGCAGTCGAGACAAAACCGGAGAATCATCCTGAGATTTCCTATTATATTTTTGACAACATGACTCCGGAGAGATATGGCCATCTGATGGTCTATTACCGTCGGTGGAAAGACAGCGTGGACCAGGTCATCACGACCTACGCACTGCGCAATCACAGAGGAAAGAGAACATATAAGACAAGTGCATGCAAGAAAATAGTTCTTAAGGATCTCGAGGCTATGGGAAATGCAGCATCCAAGGTCGTCAATGAGAAGAACTGGTATTATTTCCCGCACGTTTTCACTGAAGACTATGCGGCAGGCTGGTATGACAAGGTCGAGGCTATGCAGGGTATGAACGGGACCTACTATGCCGGTGAGATTATGTCCTTCGGCGATATGGATGAGACAGCTGAATATTCACGTGAACTTGTGGACAGATTCTTCTGATGATGAACGGTCAGGGGGCTGTCGTAATAAGGTATATGACCACTATTCATGACAGTGTTATTACCTGTTGCGACAACCCCTCTCTTTATCCGGAGAAGAGCACGAGCTTAAACAGGAGTAAATATGAAGTTTTATAAAGAGCATTATGATGTGATTATTATGGGCGCCGGTCTTGCAGGTCTGTCCGCAGCCCTGCAGCTCCAGGCCAGAGGCATCACAGACATTCTGATCCTGGAAAAGCATAACCTTCCCGGCGGTCTTGCCACGAGTTATGTCAGGAACGGAATCGAGATCGAGGCAACACTCCATGAGATGATGTCGATCGGTTCCAAGGAGGATCGGCTGAAGGTCGGCACGTTCTTTGACGAGATGGGAATTGATATTGACTGGCTGAAGGTACCGGAAGCATATCGTTTTATTGAGAAGACGAAGAAGATCGACATCACCCTGCATTCAGGTTTCGAGACCATGTCGAATGAAATCGACGCACAGTATCCGGGATGGGGTGACAAAGTATATGATTTTATGAATCTGTGCAACCGGGTCTACAATTCCATGAATATCCTCTCTGTCACGCCGATGAGTAAACCGGAGATGCTGAAGAAACATCCTGATTTTGTCAAGACAGTCGGGTATTCGGCAAAGCAGGTCATGGAGACGTATAAATTCCCGCAGGATATAGTGGATATACTGACGCCGTACTGGATTTATGTCGGCAACCCGATGAGTTCACTTCCGTTCACGATCTATGCCTTCCTTATGGCGGATTACTTCCGCGGGGGAAGTTATGTCTGCCGCAATTTCTCACACGAGATGAGCATGAAGCTGCAGGCTAAGGTGGAGGAGAACGGTGCGCAGATCGAGTTCCGTCAGGAAGTCGAGAAGATTCTTGTCCGCAATAAGAAAGTTTACGGGGTGCGCACGAAGAGAGGGGACGAGATATTTTCCGATTATGTCATCAGCGCCGCATACCCTAACAAGGTCTACACACAGATGATCGAGCCGCTGTCGGAAGTTCCGGCAGGTGCGATAAAGATGGTCAATGCAAGAAAACTGTCCGTCTGTCCGGTCTCGGTCATGATGGTCCTGGACGGAACGCCGGAGGAACTCGGGATTCGGGATTACAATGTCTTCTCGGGAGATACGATGGATACGGACAAGATCTGGGAAAATTACCACACGCTCGGCCCGTACGGATACCTGACATCGATCTGCCTCAATCTGGCCAATCCGGACTGCACGCCGGAGGGATATACACAGTTCTCCATTACCGCACTTCCTCTGGTCGATCCGTTCCTCGACGTGAAGGAGACGGAGTACCATGCGCTGAAGCGCCGTCTGGCCTCGGAGATGATAGCGAATTACGAGGAGACAACAGGGGTCAACATTCACGACCATATCGTTGAGATCGAAGTGGAGACGCCG
This sequence comes from uncultured Lachnospiraceae bacterium, assembly GCA_902776305.1. Taxonomy (GTDB): domain Bacteria; phylum Bacillota; class Clostridia; order Lachnospirales; family Lachnospiraceae; genus Chordicoccus. The sequence continues at coordinate 33,755 of CACYPS010000031.1, forward strand.
GTCACGGTCGCACATTATGTCGGTGCCTGGAAGGGAAGCATTTACGGATACTCTCATTCGCTGGATGACCACGCAGTCGCACGCCTTCAGATGAAGGAGGAAGATCATTTTATTGAAGGTCTGGAATTTGCCGGCGCACACGGTATATCAGGTAACGGTATGGGACCCGCTGTGACGAACGGACGGGCAGCCGCCAAAGGAGTACTGGACTCGCGCAAAGAACAGAAAGAAGATTACAGACTGGTATCAGGTTACATGAAACTGGCTGACATGCTGAACAGGAGAAAGGGGGCTGACAAATGAAAATAGAAAGCTTTTTGAAAGATGTCGGCGGAGCCTCAAGGGTGACCGCCGCACGCCGCGAAAAGTTCAGGAAGGGCTCCCCGATACCGGAACCTGAAGATCCGATCCGCGCTCTGTCCGATGCACTGCATCCGGATAAGATACGTTTTATCGTGACGGATGTGAGGGATGTTTCGCCGACATCGAAGACGTGGAGACTAAGATCGACCGACGGACACATTCCGATTTTCCAGTCCGGACAGTATGTATGTTTCCATCTGCAGATCGGCAACAGTGTTCTGAACCGTCCTTATTCCATCTCATCGGCTCCGTTTGAATCAAAGTGTGACAATCCTTTTATTGAGGTGACAATACGCAGGAACAGACCTTATTTTGTTCCGGATTATTTCTTCGATCATGTAAAGGTCGGGGAGGTCCTCTGGGGTTCGATGCCGTTCGGAACATTTTATTATGAACCGCTCCGCGATTCGAAGAATGTTGTCGCGATAGCGGGCGGCAGCGGTATCACGCCGTTTGTTTCGATGGCCAGGGAGATCGCAGCCGGGTGGCTTGATGTCAATCTGACGATCATCTACGGTTCCGTTCACTCGTCGGATATTGTATGCGGCAGAGAACTGGATGAAATAGACCGGAAATGCGATAAGGTAAAAGTTGTTCACGTGATGTCCGACGATCCGGATTGGCAGGGCGAGAAAGGATTCGTTAACCGGGAGATTATCGAGAAGTACTCCGGGGAAGATACAACGTATATGTTCTGCGGTCCGTACGCTATGTATACATTTGTCGAAAAAACCATGAAGGAGATGGGTGTACCGGCCGGAAAATTCCGCAAGGATGCGATTGCTCAGCCCGATGTCAGCCTGATTCCCGGTTATCCCTCGGATAAAAAAGACGAGGTCTATACGATCAAGGTCATGAGAGGTATTCACGAGGATATCATACAGGCAGCAGCTTCGGAACCTGTTGCGGTCGCGGTCGAGAGAGCGGGCATCGCACTGGATACGCACTGCCGCGGAGGTGAATGCGGAATGTGCAGAAGCCAGTTGCTCGAAGGTGAGATCTTCGTATCGCCGATCGGGGACGGAAGACGCCGCATGGATAAGGAGCTCGGATGGTTCCACGCATGCTCGGCGTATCCTATGTCCGACCTTGTGATCAAGATTCCGATTCTGTAAAGTAAGAAAGGATAAATTCGCAGTTCATGAAATCATAATATTGGTGCACACGAAAGATTTCTGTGCTATACTTTGTTCGGCTTTGGGTCCCCGCAGGTAAAAATGCGGCCTCCTGAAGTCGAACTGTGAATTTTAATCTCTGACGCAGAATTCTCGTGACTTAAGTCGTGAGATGAATGCGCAAAATGAAACTTGTCTCTGACATGGGATACAAATGACGTCCAAATCGTATCAGGAGGAATTAATGGTCAGAAGAGTATACGTTGAAAAGAAACCCGCATACGCAATCGCAGCTAAGGACCTACTGCATGAGGCAAAGTACTACCTGCATGTTGAGGGGATTGAGGATATTCGCGTATTCATTCGTTATGATGTTGAGAACATAACAGATGAGACCTATGAGAAAGCGACGAGAACGGTTTTCGCAGAACCGCCGGTTGATGATCTCTACGAAGAGCAGCTTCCGGAAGCTGATGGCACATATCGTGTCTTCTCAGTAGAATATCTGCCCGGACAGTTCGATCAGAGAGCCGACTCCGCCGAGCAATGCATCCGTTTCCTCAATGAGAAGGAAACGCCGACTGTTCACTCCGCTACCACATATATGGTCATCGGTGATATTTCCGATGAAGATTTTGCAAAAATACAGAACGACTGCATCAATCCGGTAGACTCCCGCATCACCGATGAGGTGAAACCGGAAACACTGGCCGCGGATTATCCGGAACCGGCAGATGTCGCTGAACTCAAAGGCTTTAGATCTATGCCTCTGGAAGATTTTGAAGTACTCTACAACTCTCTTAATCTGGCCATGACATATGAAGACTTCCTGTTCATACGCAAGTACTATCGGAACGAGGAGAAGAGAAATCCGTCCATCACGGAGATCCGTGTTCTCGATACGTACTGGTCCGATCATTGCCGTCACACGACATTCCAGACAGAGCTGAAAGAGGTCAACTTCGAAGAAGGCGATATGAGAAAGCCTCTGGAGGATACATTTAAGATGTATCTCGCGCACCGCGACGAAATGTATAAGGGACGCGATGACAAATATGTATCCCTCTGGGATCTGGCAACGCTCAGTGTCAAGAAGCTGAAGGCGGAGGGCAAGCTGAACGATCAGGAAGAATCCGACGAGATCAACGCATGCTCCATCGTGGTCCCGGTCGATGTGAACGGCGTGGAGGAAGAGTGGCTCATCAATTTCAAGAATGAGACGCACAACCATCCGACGGAAATCGAGCCGTTCGGTGGTGCCGCCACATGCCTCGGCGGTGCGATCCGCGATCCGCTTTCCGGACGTACTTATGTATATCAGGCTATGCGCGTGACAGGTGCTGCGGACCCGACAAGACCGCAGAGCGAGACTCTGAAGGGTAAATTGCCGCAGAAGAAGATCGTTCGCCAGGCTGCGCACGGCTACAGTTCCTACGGTAATCAGATCGGTCTTGCAACCGGTCTTGTTAAGGAAATCTATCATCCGGATTACGTCGCTAAGCGTATGGAGATCGGTGCGGTCATCGCAGCGGCTCCGAGAAGCGCTGTGATCCGTGAGAATTCCGATCCGGGCGATATCATCATCCTTCTCGGCGGACGGACAGGCCGCGACGGTATCGGCGGTGCGACAGGATCTTCCAAGGTCCATACAGAAAAGTCGACGGAGGAGTGCGGTGCTGAAGTCCAGAAGGGTAACGCTCCGACTGAGAGAAAGCTTCAGAGGCTTTTCAGGAGACGCGAAGCAGCGCATCTGATCAAAAAGTGCAACGATTTCGGTGCAGGCGGAGTATCCGTAGCGATCGGAGAGCTTGCACGCGGTCTTGATATCGACCTCGATAAGGTACCGAAGAAGTACGCCGGTCTCGACGGCACGGAGATCGCTATCTCCGAATCCCAGGAGAGAATGGCAGTTGTCGTTGACCCGAAAGACGTCGAGGAGTTCGTGCAGTATGCGCATGAGGAGAATCTGGAGTCCACGGTCGTCGCGACTGTCACGGAGGATCCGAGACTTGTCATGCACTGGAGAGGAAATAAGATCGTCGATATCTCCAGAGATTTCCTTGACACGAACGGTGCCCATCAGGAGGCTTCCGTGCTGGTCGATGTCCCGAATTTTGCGGACTCCGAGCTGAATGTATCACCGTTTGCACCGACGGATGTCAACGATTCCGAGAACATTCGTAACCAGTGGCTGTCCACGATGGCTGACCTCAATGTCTGCTCGCAGCGCGGTCTTGTCGAGATGTTCGACTCATCAATCGGTGCGGGTACGGTCACAATGCCGTACGGTGGAAAATATCAGCTCACCGAGACACAGGCCATGGCAGCAAAAGTTCCGGTACTCGGTGCAAATACCGAGACCGTTACCCTCATGAGTTACGGATTCGACCCGTATCTCTCCAAATGGAGTCCGTACCACGGCGCCGTCTGGGCTGTCACGGATTCCATGGCAAAGATCGCAGCGACAGGCGGTGACGTCACAAAGATCCGCTTTACGTTCCAGGAGTATTTCCGCAGAATGACGGAGGATCCGACTCGCTGGAGCCAGCCGTTCGCTGCATTGCTCGGCGCTTATGCTGCGCAGATCGGATACGGCCTTCCGTCGATCGGCGGAAAGGATTCGATGTCGGGAACATTTGAACATATCGATGTTCCGCCGACACTGGTCTCTTTCGCAGTCGATGTCGCAAAGGAAAAGGATATTGTCACATCGGAATTCAAGTTCCCGGGCAGCAAGATCGTCTGGATCCGCGTTCCGAGAAATGAGTATCAGCTCCCGGTATACGAGGGTGTACTCGAAACATACAGAAAACTCCGTGAGGATATGCAGGCAGGACGCATCGTCTCAGCCTACGCGCTCGAGCGCCACGGCATCGCGGCGGCTGCCGCCAAGATGGCCTTCGGTAACCGCCTTGGCGTAAAGATCGAGCATGATCTTGATCCGCGCGATTTCTTCTCTCCGGCATACGGAGATCTGCTGGTCGAGGTGAAGGACGGACAGGTAGGAAACCTTGTGTCTACATATCGAGTGATCGGCGAGGTGACGGATGACAATACATTCAGCTACGGCAACGCGAGAATTTCGCTCGACGATATGCTGGGTGCATGGACCGGAACACTGGAGAAAGTCTTCCGTACACACGCGGGCGTGGATGCTCCGATCGACGCCAACAGGGGAGTCTATCATGCCGACAGTATCTATGTCTGCAAGAACAAGATCGCAAAGCCGCATGTATTTATACCGGTCATGCCGGGTACGAACTGCGAGTACGATACGACGAAGGCATTTGAAAATGCCGGCGCCACGGTGACCGCGACCGTCTTCCGCAACCTGACGGCGGAGGATATAAGAGAGTCTGTGGATGAATTTGCAAAACAGATCGCAAACGCCCAGATCATCATGTTCCCGGGCGGCTTCTCGGCAGGTGACGAGCCGGATGGTTCCGCCAAGTTCTTCGCAACGGCTTTCCAGAATGCGAAGATCAGGGAAGAGGTGGAAAAGCTCCTCAATGAGCGCGACGGTCTTGCGCTCGGTATCTGCAACGGCTTCCAGGCACTCATCAAGCTCGGTCTTGTTCCGAACGGTATGATCACCGGACAGGATGCAGACGCACCGACGCTGACTTTCAACACGATCGGCCGTCATATCTCCCGCATGGTCTATACGAAGGTCGTGACCAATAAGAGCCCGTGGCTGATGAACGCACAGCCGGGCGGAGTATATGTCAATCCGGCATCCCACGGCGAGGGACGTTTCGTCGCATCGCCGGAGTGGCTTGATAAGCTCTTTGCGAACGGTCAGGTAGCGACGCAGTATTGCGATCCGTTCGGAAATGTCTCCCTCAATGAGGAGTGGAACGTGAACGGTTCCTACAATGCGATCGAGGGTATCACATCGCCGGATGGCCGCGTCTTCGGAAAGATGGCGCATGTGGAGCGCCGCGGGGACGGCGTCGCGGTGAATATTTACGGCGAGCAGGATCTGAAGATATTTGAGTCGGGCGTGGAGTACTTTAAATAACATAAACTTCCCATAAAAATAGGCTGCTGCTCCGATACAGGCTTTATGGCAATGTATCAAGGCTGCGGCCTTTTTTCGTTTACATCCGCCCCCCGAGGGCAAAGTTCACAGGTTTTTCACAGAAACTTGACATCCATAGTATAATAATAGAATGGCGGTAACCGTTCATCTGACGTGTCGCCGGGGTGCTCGTTCTCTGAATGAGCGCTATACTCGAATGCAGGTAACTACTCAGAACAATATTTGCAGGCGCTTTACTAATTTTCGCGGGGGACTGAATAGTTACAGATATAGTCTCGAACACTTCTGTGCGGACCGGATCCTGCACAGAAACAGGGGGGAAAATGGCAGAACAAAACAAGAAAGCAGTCCGTAATAACAAGAAAAGGAAAATACTCAAAACTTTTCTCTGGATAACAGGCGTGCTTTTCCTGGTGTGCATGATATACGGCTTTGTACGGCTTCGCCCGCTCTACATAGAAGCCAGGGAGCGCATCTACGACATCCTGGCTGATATGGACACAGGGAGCTTCCGAAGACAGACGAATACCATGATCTATGCCCGCGACGGAGAGCTTATCGGCAAGCTCGGTTATGAGCATTATGACTATGTCGACATCTCAGACATCTCTCACTACATCCAGCAGGGTTATATTGATGTCGAGGACAAGAGCTTTAAGTCTCACCACGGCGTCGATTTTAAGGCCACGATTCGCGCGGCGATCGCCCTTGTGACACATCGTGGCAGAATCACGCAGGGCGGCAGTACCATCACCCAGCAGGTCATCAAGAATAATCTGCTTTCGACGGATCGTTCATTTGAAAGGAAAGCGTTAGAGATACTGATTGCTTTCCAGCTAGAGAAGGAATACACAAAAGCGGATATCATGGAGTTTTACTGCAACAGCTGCTATTACGGCAACAGTTGTTACGGCGTTGAAGGTGCGGCAAAGTATTATTTCGGCGTTGACGCTAAGAGTGTCGATCTCGCGCAGGCTGCGATGATAGTAGGTACAAGCAATTCGCCGAACAATTATAATCCGGTAGCCAATTATGAGCTCTGTATGCAGAAGAAGGAGAGAGTTCTCGGGCAGATGCTGAAGGAAGGCTCCATCTCCGAGCAGGAGTATGCCGCCGCAGTCGCCGAGCGTCCTGAAGTACACGAGATCAGTGACAACATCGGCAGCGAGAGCTATGAGTCAAGCTATGCGGTTTACTGTGCTGCCATCAAACTGATGGAGCATGATGGGTTTGAATTTCAGTATACATTTTCTTCGGAGGAAGAATACGACGCGTACCACGAGAAATACACCGAAGCTTACAACGAAGCGACTTCAAGAATAAGAAGCGGCGGTTTCAAAATCAACACATCCTATGATCAGGATGTACAGGAAAAGCTGCAGAATGCACTCGATACGACACTTGAGGAGCAGACGGATCTGCAGGAAGACGGCCGTTACGATATGCAGGGGGCTGCTATCTGTATAGACAATGAATCCGGGCAGGTCATTGCAGTCGTCGGCGGCAGAGGAACCGATGATGCGTTTAACCGTGCATATATGGCTAAGAGACAGACGGGATCGGCAATCAAGCCGCTTCTGGTCTACGGACCGGCGCTGAACGAAGGTGTCGTTACGCCCTCAACCGTCTATAACGACAGCGAGATCGACATTAACGGCTATTCACCGAAGAACTCCGACGGACAGTATCTCGGGGATATGACTGTGCGGGAAGCTCTCGCAAGATCCGTCAACACGATCGCTGTCCAGATTTATAACAATGTCGGAACAGAGACCGCTATGTCTTATCTTGACAAGATGAAATTCGGAAACATGTCGTTCGGCGATGCGTACAACTCGGCTCTTGCGCTGGGAGCATTTACGAACGGTGAGACTGTCAGCGATATGGCGCGCGGCTTTGCGGCCATAGCGAACGGCGGTGTGATGCGTGAGAGTACATGCATTTTCTCATTGATTTCTGAGGTTGACGGGACGATATATTCGTACAGTCCGAAAGACGGAGAAAAAGTGTTCAGTGAGGATACCGCGTTTATTCTGACCGATATGATGGTGGGGGCTTTCCAGGAGGAATACGGTTCTGCCGTGTCCATCAAAAATGAAGACCAGTGCTTTGCGGGTAAAACGGGAACGACAAATGAAAACCGTGACGCCTGGTTCGCCGGCTTCAGCCGATACTATACAACAGTTACCTGGATAGGCTGCGATATGCCGAGATCGGATGATCATCTGGTCGGTAACGGCTATCCGGCTCAGGTATGGTCTGCGTTCATGAATGAGATGCATGAGGATCTGGAAAGAAAGGAATTTGAAATTCCGGATACTATCATTCTGTCAGGTGCAGACGGATCCGAACAGAAACCGGACTATAAAGAGAATATCTACGCGAGCCGTCCGGAGGGTATGGATTATACTTCAGGCGAGCTGAAGAAGAAGATAGCCGATAATGAGCGCGAACGCAGAATCGTTCAGGAAATGGCTGACGCGGAAGCGACTGTCAGCGAATTTGAACAGTATCAGGTCGCCAATGTGGACGAGGCGATCGCCATCGATGACAAGTTCAATGCCGTCATGGAGGTCATCGGCAGGATCGAAGATGATCTCAGGCAGGCGGATCTTCGGGAGCGTGCAGAGTACAAGTATTCTCTGCTTGCGGGAGATGTGAAGAACAACTGGATAGACGCAATGAACGCCGAAAATGAGGCACAGGCACAGGCTGACCGGATCTGGAATGAAGAGCAGGCAGCCCAGTCCTCTGAATCTGCCCTGCAGATCACACATGACAGCTGGGTCAACACGGTATGGTATTATGTCTCCGCGCTGAATGACAGGACGATATACTCTTCGTCAGTCGATACACTGATTGCGGGAGCCGAGGAGGCAATCACGCACTGCGAAGGATACGGCGAGTACGATGATCTTCGCTATGAACTTGACCAGGCTTCGAGGAAGGCAAGAGAACTTCCGACAGAAGAGGAAGTTGAGAGACAGCGGGCGGCAGCCGAGGCAGCTGCGGCAGCAGCTGCTGCGCAGATCGAAGCTTCGCGGGATCCGGTGGTCGGTACCGGACCGGGTAATGTGACCATAAGATAACGAGTTTGTGTTCATGAAGAGTATGTGATATAGTATTAACCGGTCGGATATGTGCCGCAGCAGCGGCACACCGACCAGAGCTTACCGAAACATGAAATAGCCGGCAGCGAAGAACCTGATGTGTGGTTCCGATGCCGGTACGATAAAGGAGAAATGTATGAAGAGAGGCATTGCAGCATTTGCGGTATTTTTGTCAGTCAGCCTGCTCAGCGCCTGTAATTCGGCGGGGATTCTCGGAATAGAAGAGAAGAAATCTGAAAATGCAGTCGAATCCACAGTCGAATCCACAGCGGACCGGTCAGATACGAGCACGGCCGAGAGCGTTGAGGAAGTTGTAGTCGAGGAGGAAATTCCGGAGCTCAAAAACGGCGAGACCTGGACTGTCGACGGGCAGTGGTCCATGACGATACTTGGCGCATCGATGACGGAGGAGCGCAACGAGTTCAGCGATCTGAATCCGGCAGTAATTTATGTTGTGGATTATACCTACACGAATCTCGGATATGAGGACACGATTCTGGACGGTCTTTATATCACACTGGATCAGGAGATCCTTGATTCGACCGGAGCTGAGGGATGCTTTTATCCCGGCCTGATTTCCAATCTGCCTGAAAATGTACCGGTCGGAGCTACCTGCCGTGCACAGGCGTGGATCGGCGTTGAGAATCCCGGTACGTTCAAAATCAATATGTCTATGTATGACGTGAAGATGAAGCAGCATCAGGCGTCATTCATCGTTGATCCCGATGCGGAGCACGTTGAAATGGCAGTACCGACGGTTGAAAACGATACTGCAGGTACTCTGGGAATCGGCGAGCCCTGGACGGTGGATGGCCAGTGGTCCCTGACGATCACCGGCGTCAGACCGACGGATGAGCGCAACGAGTTCGAGTACAGAAATCCGGCCGCAGTTTACGTCGTAGATTATGAGTATACGAATCTGGGATATCAGGAAGAAGCGTCGGATATGAGCGGGGATTCCGAGGATGTCGGTCTGTTCATGACGGTAGATTCTCAGATCGTCGACAGTGCCGGACTCATGGGTTATTCCTATGCCGGTACAGTAGAGAGTTCTCCGGAAATAATTCCGGTGGGCGAGACCTGTCATGCACAGGAGTGCATCGGTGTGGAGAACCCCGGTGACTTCAGGCTCACAGTCAGCATGTATGATACAACAGGTACCAAACAGAGACAGACATTCCTTGTAAAGGTCGGCTGATTTTCCTGATGCCTGAATATAACAATCGCGATACTGCTTATGCTTTAGATGAATCTTAAGGCTATCGGCATTCAGGCGAATGATAAAGAGGCGATACGCATATGACCAGACGTCCTTTGGCTTTCCTGTGCGTCCTCTGTATTGTGTTTTTTGCAGTCCTTACCTATTTCGGCCTTCCCCCTGAGAGGGGGCAGGCCGAAAAGGGGGCTGTTTACAAGCTGCTGGAAGTTCCCCGGGACGTTACGGTGACCGGTGAGATCCTCCGGTCGGAGGAGCAGGAAGACTATTCTTATCTTTTTCTTAAACAGGCAGTTCTGTCTGTACATTCTCAGACATACAATATAAGCAATGTAAGAATCACACTGAAGGTTCCCGTGCATTATGCGGTCGGGATACAGGTCAGTGCTTTTGGCATGCTGAAACCTATCGAAGAGCCTGCAAATCCGGGTCAGTTCGACAGGGCTTTTTATTATCGCCTTCGCGGAATCGGATATACTATGTTAGATCCGCAGATTCAGGTATTGTCTTCCCATATACATCCTGCGTCTGAGGGTCTTGCAATCGTCAGAGAAGCGCTGCGGGAACGCATCCGAGATGCATTTCCGAAGGAGACAGCCGGAATAATATCCGCCATGATTCTCGGAGACAAATCGCTCCTGACCGAAGATGTACGGAACGGTTTTTCCATGGGCGGCGTATCCCATATGCTCGCGATATCGGGCCTTCACATATCTCTGTTCGGTGAGGGTTTATACCGCCTGCTTCTTCTGATTCCGTTCTTTGGCAGAGGCAGAAAAAAGGGTGCAGGTGCCCTGGCAATTGTGATCCTTATCTCATATGCGGTCCTCACCGGTCTGTCTGTCGCGACGATTCGTGCAGTGATCATGTTTGCGGTCATGAGAGGTGCGGATTTTGCGGGGAGGACGTATGATCCGCCGACTGCGATCGCATTTGCGGCACTCCTCATTGTCATAGAGCAGCCCCTTTATGTCTTCTACAGCGGTTTCATTCTTTCCTTCCTGGCGGTCACGGTGTTCACTGTCTTTTATGACCGCAGCGGTATCGTGACAGGTCTTATACTTTTTCTGGTTACTCTTCCGGTCATTCTTTGGTCATTTTATGAATTCTCATCCTACACGATTCTGATCAATTTCATCGTGGTCCCGCTCGTTCCCTTCGTGCTGCTGTTCGGCCTTTTCGGGACGATATTCGGCGGTATATGTTCCGGTCTTTTTTCCCTGCCTGCGGTTCTACTGCTGAAGGCGATCATGGCGATTCTGGCATTTTTCCGACGACTTCCCTATGCAAATTTTATACTCGGGCGACCTGAAGTGTGGCAGATTATTCTCTACTACCTGCTGCTTGTCGGGTTTCTTTATTTTCTGGACAAATGGCGCGCGAGGATTCGCAGATTTCTTTTGTATCCGCTTGTAATTCCGCTTATCGCGATATTTGCCTTACATGTCCGCGCGGGACTTACGCTTCATTTTCTGGATATCGGTCAGGGAGACTGCTGTGTGATGGAGATGCCCGGCGGGCAGAATGTGATGGTGGATGGCGGTTCCTCGACCGTCTACGATGTCGGTGCATATCGGATCATGCCCTTTTTGAAGTATGAGGGAATTCAGAGATTGGATTATGTGTTCCTCACACATATTGATTCGGATCACACGAGCGGCGTGATAGAACTTCTTGAGGCAGTTCGGGACGGTGAGACGGCAATCAGGGTCGATAAGCTTGTCCTGCCGGTACTTAAGGAGCACGGTGAGGCTTACAGGCAGATGGAAGAGTTGGCAGGGGAAGCCGGCGTGAAGATTTTGTATGTGGAGAAGGGGGATGCATTTGCATTTGAGGGGATTAAAAGCGGGAAGGCGGATACATTGGCATCCGGGGCAATCAAAAGCGGAAAGTCGGACGCAATTGCATCTGAGGGGACCAAAAACGGGAAGCCGGATGGGAACCGAACCGTACATTTTGAAATACTCGGACCGGACGTGAGCGTGGAGACGGTGCCGGTGGATGAGAACGGGCAGTGTATTACATTTGCACTGCGATGCGGCGGCTTCGACTGCCTTATGACGGGGGATGTGCAGAATGCCGGGGAGGAGAGAATGGTGGAATGCCTGAGGAAGGTGGGATATAGGGCGGAGATTCTGAACCCTTTATCTGCTTATTGATAAATATTTGTATCGGGGCAGATACCAGCATAAACAAACGAGATTGTATCAAAGAAACCATACGCTGCACCCTTTATTTGAAAATTGATAAAGAATTGTATCAAAAAATCAGAAGTGTATGTTATATTAAAGGTAATAGTGTAACGGATTTTCTACATGATTAACATAAAAAGACAAATAATGAAGGGGGGTACGATTATATGGAAAAAAAGAAACCTAATTTATTAATGGCTTTTTTGAAACATCCTATGGTAACAGCTATTATCGGTACTCTGGTTGGCACTCTTTTAGGTGGTCTCGTAACCGCTTATGTTACCGCGACAAATGTTGAACAGGCAACCGTCGAATTGATGGCAAATCGGCTTGAAATTGTTGAGAAAAAAGATACGCTTGAGGAAGCGATAAATAAAGTTAATAAAGAAGTAGATAAAAAGAATGCGGATATCGAAGAAAAAACAGCAGAATTGGAAAAGAAGGATCAGGAGATAGCTGACTTAACGAGGCAGCTGAATGATGATACTGAAATTAATAATTTGAATGAGAAGCTTGAGGAGAAACAGAAAGAAATAGATAAATTACAGGCAACTATGGATGATCTGCAAAAGGAAAAAAATGAGTTACAAATACAGTATGATGAATTACTGCAGAAAAAATATGATGAATATACGCAAGAGGCGAAGTCTAATGCACCTATTTCTTTGGCAAATTTGGAGGCTTTGAAATGCGATAATATCGTTAAGTCTGGCGAAGCTGACACAAGCATAAATGGTACAAAATTTTCATATTATTTTGAGACGGATTGGACGGGTGAACAATCTATCGAATATGCACTCGATGGTCAGTATAGAGAATTCAAGGGAATGGCCTATATTACTAAGGTGGCGTATGGATACTTTGATGAAAACTCTCCAGAATTAAATAATGCTTCAATCAGCATAGAAGTCAAATATAACGATAGTGATGATTATCGTGTGAAAGATAGTGTTGTAGGTCTTATCCCGGATAGTGCTCCAGTGGAGCTAAAAGCAGACTTAATAGGCGTTACAAAAATGAAAATTGTATTTCGGGGTGCATGGTATAATCAACACCCCGTAATTCGATTAGGAGAACCAGCACTATATTAACTTGTGAAACCCCAGCTTTTCGTCAAAGTATCATTTGTCGAAGAGATGAAAATGGATTCCTATTGCCAGGGAAAGGCAGTGGGAATCTTTTTTTGCGTTGAACGAATATCAGTATCTATCAAAAGTTCAAAGAGCCAGCGTTTATAGGACCTTTTCAGAAAGTAAACTATATTGGATCAATTATAAGAAAAGATGCTTAGTGCGCAATTGACTGCACTAAGCATCTGTTTTTTAAGAAAGAGAGTTGAATATGCTCTTTATATCTGTCTCCATGGAACCCATCCACCCTGATTCAAGAATTCCATAATAGTTCTTGTCTTTTTTAAGGAAATTAGATATGATCAAGCCTTCTTCAAAACGCGCCATCATTGAAAAATAATTGATGCCGGCATTGATAATGATCATGAAGAGCTTATACAGAACATCATCGTATGCATCTTTATCTGCAAATACAGCCGGAGGAATAAAGTAGGAAATATCATCCAAGTTTTTAAAGTCATCATATACTTGTGAGTAAGGTGGTTCGCGTCTGGATGCAGCGAAAACATCTGCAAGATCATCGTCATTAATATTGCCTTGATAATAACGCGCAGCAAGTGCTACAAATGCGATACAGATTGTTCTTGAATTATGGGCGAATGCAAGTCTATTCTGCGAGTTTGGCCGGTTCCTGTTTTCTGTATCAAAGCGCTTTTGGAATTTCTTCCTGAAATAGTAATCAATGTAAAGAAGCTCTTTACAGAGATTGGCAATTGTGGATTGGTTACCGTCAAAAACAAGGTTGTAGTACTGTGGCATATACAGTGAGGAGGGTTTGTTTCTACTTGTTCCTGGCATTTGGAAGATTGCAGATAAGCACAACTTTCCAATTTCTGCAAGGTCAGTATTAAGGTAAGCGGTTTTAAAGGCTGATGGAACAGTCTCACCCCTTTTAGTCTGATAATAAAGACCTACTTCTCGCATAGCTTGGCTGAACCTTACTTGTTCTGGAGAATTTGCCTTGAGGTCAATAGGTTTGATTGCTTTTTGCGAGTTTGTAGCTTTTGCAATTTCAAGACTGAACAAGTTCTTTTCATCTTCCGTTTCCCCACAGTTTTCGATAATTTTACATGGAACATAAAAGTCCCGGGATTCAGACACATTCTTGTTCTTATGAATCATGTATGTAGTTTGGCCGCCGTTTACAATAGAGAAATTTTTGAGTTTTACTTCTCGTCCATCAATTGAGAATTCATCGCAAACAATAGTGATTCCATTGTTTTTGATCCAGAATGTGTCTGGACTATTATTAATGGTATCTTCAATTCCTTTGTCAATTTGTCTTCCAGAGACGTGATACCTGAGATTCCGAGAGAGAAGGTTTGTATTGTGCTGAGCATACAAGGTCTTGATGGAAAAAGCGGAGGCATTGACGAATGCAGCATTGTCTCCATAAAGTAGATAGTTATTAGACTCGTCGATCATTATCTTGCCAGACTCAACCGTAGGCCTACGAGATTCTGACTCCTTTATTTCTGATACAACGTCTGGTCCGAAATAGATATGTACTTCAAAATTACTGGAATCTTCAAATAATTCCATAAATTTTCTTATAAGGCGATCCCTGCGAATATTGTTCTGAGGAGCGCTTGTGTAGAATACAAACTGAACTTTAGATTCTTCTCCTACTTCGGAATCTAAAGATAAAAATCGAGATTGTACTTTTGCATTGACCTGTTCGTAGTGACCGCTTTTCATGTCCTTATAGAATGAAGCCATTTTTGTTAATGCATTGAAAACGTCCTCACTGGATATAGACTGGTAATATTTTGATTGTCCGATGACAAGATCTGAGGCTTCTGTGTTCGGGTCACTTAAAAGGAAGTCTACGCCCCCGTCGTACTGGCCATCCACAACAATATCATCAAAATCAGATTCATTCAGAATCAATGCCGGGTTTTTATAATAGCTTGATTTTACGGCTAACGCTGAAAAAACATACTCATTAGGTTTGTTTCTTAAAGACGCATAGGCGTCTTTTAGAGAATTGATTTTAGAGGAGATATAATCATATGATGTCTGGGCGATTGGCATAATTCAGCTCCTTTCCTGTAGTAAGGTATATTATTAATTTATCGCAGATAATAAAGCAACACAAGCCTCTATATACTTCTATTCAATTTACAACGCATAAACAGATGTATTTTCCGAAGAAATGAAAAAGGATTCCTGTAGTCGGGGGACGGCAGAGGGAATCCTTTTTTGCGGTGAAGGGATATAAGTCGTCGGCATGGACGTGTGTTTTATGATACAATATTACCGGAAAAGTGACTATCAGCACATAGAGGGCAAAACTATGGCATACGGAAAAACGATAGAATTATATTTGGTGAACGGAACCGCTGACAGCATCATCACAGCAGAACTGTCAAACTGGAATGGAAAAGCGATTAAGATTCCTCGCATAGAAGTCTCTTCGTGCAAACGTCAGGATATCTGTGATCCGGGAGTATACTTTCTTTTTTGCAAAGAAGATGATGGGACTGATGCGGTATACATCGGTGAAGCTGAGAATGTCAAAGAGCGACTTGTACAGCATATCCGTGATAACCAGGCAGAGAAGGAAACGTATTATTGGACCACGGCGGTCTTGTTTACCGGGCGCGATCTGAACAAAGCCTTGATTCGTTATTTGGAAAACCGACTTGTTGAGATTGCTCGTAGTAGTAACCGGTATAAGGTTCTTACGAAGAATACCTACAAAAATACAGTTATGAAAGAGTCGCAGATATCTGCGATGGAAGAGTTCATAGAAAACATCAAAGTTTTAATTAATGCGCTGGGATATAAAGTTCTTGAGCCATTCGTGGTACAGAATGCAAATGGGAAGGCTGATGATGCAAGTGAAGAATTCTTTTTATCTGCCGGTTCAGCAAGTGCAAGAGGGATAGTAACAGCGGAGGGTTTTGTCGTATATAAAGGAGCAGTTATGAACGAAAAAATTAGCATTAAGTCCGTAGGTGCTGGTATTGTCAGGTTGCGCGATAAGCATATCAAAGATGGTCATATTGAAGATAACGTAACAACAGAGGATATATTGTTCAACAGCTCTTCTGCAGCAGCAAATTTCATACTCGGCTACAGCGTGAGTGGTCCTCAGACTTGGAAAACTCAGGATGGAAGAACCCTTAAAGAAATTGAATCAAGCGAGGCAAACTGAAAAAGGATAGGTGGTGAACAGAATGTATCACTACTCATCTATTATAGATTGAGAATGCTTTATGGAAAGAATAGAAGAATACAATTCGTTGCGTCAGGAAATCCTTCAAAGAGACGCTAAGTATAATGAATATTTGCAGATTGCGTGTGCTGTAACTACAGCGGTATTAACATTTGCATTAGGACAGAAAGAACCCATGGTTTGCATAGTCCCGATAGTAATGATCGTTCCGCTTTATAGACTCGGATTAGAACAATTAAATCAGGAGTTAAAGATAGGAATGTACCTTTATGTTTTCTACAGTGATGAGGGTCTCTTATGGGAAAAACGCCATAAGACATATTACAGAGTAGAAAAAAACATAATTGAAGAAAACAAAACAAAGGGAAGAAATGGAACAACAATAGAACGTGATCCTAATCATTGGTTATATATCGTTTTAATACTAATATGTGCTTTATTATCCTTTTATAAGATGTTCGATGTGGGCTATTCAGCTAATGGGTTAACAGTTCGATTATTCATTGTAGTGTTGGTAACAACAATGTCAATACTATTGGTATTAATATTTAGGAAGAAGTATTCCTATGGCAGAGGAAAGCTTTTTATAGAAATTTGGGAGCAGATAAAAAAAGAAGAGAATAATAAAAAGCAACATGAAGAACAGCCGGGGGTGAGCTGAATGATACTCGATAAAAAGAACATGACGGAAGAGGATATCAAGCTCAATTTTATCACGCCTGCAATCAACGCCAGCGGCTGGAGGAACGGCTACAACATTACCATGGAGACCAAGATCACGGACGGAAAGATCAATATCCGTGGGAACATGGCCTACCGTGAAAAAGCGAAGAAGGCCGATTATCTCCTGTATCTTAACAGGTATTATCCTATCGCTGTTGTGGAGGCAAAGGACAATAACCACAGCGTCTCCTACGGCCTTCAGCAGGCAATGACCTATGCGCAAATGCTGGAACTTCCTTTTGCGTACAGTTCGAACGGGGATGGTTTCTACGAGCACGACTTCCTGACCGGTGCAGAACGGGAACTTAAGATGGACGAGTTCCCGACCATGGAGGAGCTGGTCGACCGCTACCGGAAAGGGACGAATGGCGGCGCCGGTCTCAGTGAGCAGGAGTGGAAGCTGATCCAGCAGCCCTATTACTCCGGCCAGAAAACGTACCCGCCGAGATACTACCAGCGCAACGCCGTCAACAATACCCTCGACGCTGTGGCAAGGGGGCAGGACAGGATCCTGCTCGTTATGGCCACCGGAACCGGAAAGACCTACACGGCATTCCAGATCGTCTACAGGCTCCTGACCAGCGGGGTAAAGCGCAAGGTGCTGTATCTTGCCGACCGGAACAATCTTGTGGACCAGTCAATACAGCAGGATTTTTCACCACTGGAGAAGGTCATCCACAAGGTCAATTTTGCAAAAGACAATAAGAATACGATAACGGCTTATCAGGTCTATTTTGCCCTGTACCAGCAGTTAATCGGGGACAATGATCAGGAGCACTACAGCGAGCTCTTTGATCCGGACTTTTTTGACCTCATTATCGTCGATGAGTGCCACAGGGGTTCCGCAAAGGCAGACAGCCGCTGGAGGAGGATTCTGGAATACTTCAAGAGTGCTACCCAGATCGGTATGACGGCGACTCCCAAAGAGACCATGTACGTCTCGAACATAGACTACTTCGGAAAGCCAGTCTATGAGTACAGTCTGAAGACGGGGATCGAGGATGGCTTCCTTGCCCCGTTCCGGGTGCTTGGCATGACGATGAACATCAGCGATGGCTGGAGGCCGTACAAAGGGCAGAAGGATTATTACGGGAACGAGATAGAGGACCGTATTTACAATAACAAAGATTTTGACTATAACATCATTCTTGCAGACCGGATTAACGAGGTGGCTTATCGAATATCGGAGTATTTGAAAAAATATGGACGAATGCAGAAGACCATCGTGTTTTGCGCAACGGAGGATGCGGCGGAGCGGATGCGCATCGCTCTTGTGAATCAAAACAAAGATATGGTCCAGCAGAATCCTGATTACGTTGTCCGCATTACAGGATCGGATGAATACGGGAGGGGCAAGCTACAATATTTCATCTCTGCGACACAGAAGTATCCGGTCATCGCGACGACCTCCGAATTGCTGTCC
Source organism: uncultured Lachnospiraceae bacterium (assembly GCA_902776305.1). Classification (GTDB taxonomy): domain Bacteria; phylum Bacillota; class Clostridia; order Lachnospirales; family Lachnospiraceae; genus Chordicoccus. The sequence goes on from CACYPS010000031.1 coordinate 52,250, forward strand.
ACGGGATCAGACTGCAAGATGACGCAGCTCATCGTTCTGGACAAGAATATAAACTCTATGACACAGTTCAAGCAGATCATCGGGCGTGGCACTCGTGTTCGTGAGGACCAGGGGAAGCTCAGCTTCACGATCATGGATTTTCGTGCCGTGACACGGCTCTTTGCTGATCCCGACTGGGACGGACCCGTAGAACAGGTAGACGGATATAATCCGCTGGAGGACAAGCCGGATAAAACGCCGGGAGAAAAGGAGCCGGGAGAGAAGCCTCCGATGCCTTATGTGGACGTAGAAGGGGCCAAGGTATACCTGACACAGCAGCTTGTATCGGTCTATGACGCGAACGGGAAGCTGCTCCGGCAGGAGAACATTATCGACTACACAAGGAGGAACATCCTCGGCAGCTATGCAGACCTTGCGACGTTCATACGGAAGTGGTCCGAGGCAGATAAAAAAGAAGCCATCACGCAGGAACTCAGGGAACACGGCATCGACCTAAATATGCTTAAGAAGGAAGAACATATGGAGGAAGTTGATGACTTTGACTTCATAACCCATGTGGCCTACGACCAGAAGCCGCTGACCAGACGGGAGAGGGCGGAGAACGTGAAGAAGCGGGACTTCCTGCATAAATACAACGGTGTGGCCAGAAAAGTCATAGAAGCATTAATTGAAAAATATGCCAATGACGGCATTACGGAAATAGAAAAGACAGAGGTGCTGAGGCTCGACCCGTTCAAGCGGATGGGGAACCCGGCACGGATTGCAAAGCTCTTCGGCGGCAAGGAAGGCTATTTGAAAGCCGTCAAAGAGCTCGCAGAAGAAATTTACAGAATAGGATGACAGAAATATGAGTGATTTGGGAAGTTTCGTAAAACGGCTGAGGGACATTATGCGGAACGACGCAGGCATTAACGGCGATGCCCAGCGTATCGAGCAGATCGCATGGATGCTCTTTTTGAAGGTGTACGATGCGCAGGAAGAGAACTGGGAATTTGATGAGGAGGACTATGTCTCTATCATCCCGGAGGACTGCCGGTGGAGGAACTGGGCAGCGGACGATGGGAAGGGCACGGCGCTGACAGGTGACCTGTTGTTGAACTTCGTCAATAATACGCTGTTCCCGACATTAAAGGGACTTGAAATAGACACTGACACGCCGATCAAGAAGGCCATTGTGAAGTCCACCTTCGAAGATGCCAACCAGTATATGAAGGATGGCGTGCTCCTTCGGCAGGTCATCAATATCATCGACAGCGTTGACTTCGGTGATTATGAGGAGAGCCATGCGTTTGGCGATATTTATGAGGCAATTCTGAAGGAGCTGCAGAGCGCCGGCAGTGCCGGTGAATTCTATACGCCTCGCGCTGTGACCGACTTTATGGCAGAGATGATAAAGCCCCGGATCGGTGAGACAATGGCTGATTTTGCCTGTGGCACAGGAGGCTTCTTAGTCAGTTGGATCAAGAGACTTGAAGACCAGGTGGAGACCACAGAGGACTCTGATGCCATGCACAGGTCTATTTACGGCATCGAGAAGAAGCAGTTCCCGTACATGCTCTGCGTCACGAATATGCTCCTTCACGGTGTAGACGTTCCCCGCGTGTACCATGACAACTCTCTGCTGAGGGATGTTCTTGACTATACGGAGAAGGACCAGTTTGACGTCGTTCTCATGAATCCCCCCTACGGCGGTTCCGAAAAAGCTGACGTGAAAGGACACTTCCCAGCAGATCTTGCAAGCTCGGAGACGGCTGATCTTTTCATGACTGTGATCATGTACAGATTAAAGCAGGAAGGTCGTGCAGCGGTGATCCTTCCTGACGGATTCCTGTTCGGTACAGATAATACAAAGGTGGCCATCAAGAAGAAGCTGATGAGCGAGTTCAATCTGCATACGATTATCCGTATGCCGAGCAGTGTGTTCTCGCCGTATACATCCATTACAACAAATATCCTGTTCTTTGAGCGGGAAGGAACCACAAAGAAGGTGTGGTTCTACCGCATGGATATGCCGGATGGATACAAGCATTTCTCTAAGACAAAACCGATGAAGAGTGAGCACTTCGACGCTGTGCGCGAGTGGTGGGAGAACCGAACCGAGATCAAGGACGCAGATACCGATACCTTCAAGTCGAAATGCTATACCGCCACTGAGATTGCAGATGGCAACTACAATCTTGACCTCTGTGGATATCCTCATGAGGAAGAGGAAATCCTGCCTCCCAAAGAGCTGATTCAGCAGTACCAGGAGAAGCGAGCCAGCCTGAATGCGGATATTGACAGGATTCTTGCCAAGATTACAGGCATCCTTGGGATAGAAGAGGATGGTGAGTGATATGATGACAGCGGAAGATTTAAAATATTCAATTCTGCAGCTTGCTATGTGTGGGAAGCTTGTAGATCAAAGATCAGAAGAAGGGACAGGAGAAGGTCTGTATAAAAAGATGCAGGCCGACAAAACGAGGCTTATTCGTGAACATAAAATCAAAAAAGACAAGCCATTGGCAGAAGTAACAATAGAAGAACTGCCATTTGAAGTTCCTCAGAATTGGAAAGCTGTCCGTGTAGGAGAAATTGGTTCTTGGTCTGCTGGTGCTACTCCATCAAGAAGTCATCCGGAGTATTATGGTGGAAATATCCCATGGCTTAAAACTGGAGATCTTAATGATGGCGATATATACGAAGTGCCTGAATTCATTACAGAAGAAGGTGTGCAGCATTCGTCTGTAAGACTGAATCCGGTGGGATCCGTTCTTATGGCGATGTATGGGGCGACCATTGGCAAACTGGGAATCTTACAAATCGAAGCAACGACTAACCAAGCATGCTGCGCTTGCATTTGCTATGAAGGAATGTGGAACAAGTATTTATTTTACTATCTGTTATCACAGAGGAAAAATTATATAGCAATGGGCGCAGGGGGAGCACAACCTAATATCTCAAAAGACAAGATAGTTAATTCTATTATTGCCCTACCTCCCCTCGCAGAACAAAAACGCATCGTCGCAAAGATCGAGGAGCTGATGCCTTTCGTAGAGCAGTACGCAGCTGCCAGCACTAAGCTGAATACACTCAATGCTTCGTTCCCAGAAATGATGAAAAAGTCGATCCTGCAGGAAGCGGTGCAGGGAAAGCTCGTACCGCAGGATCCTAACGATGAACCGGCAAGTGTGCTGCTGAAGAAAATTGCAGAAGAGAAGAAGAGACTTATTAAAGAAGGGAAGATAAAGACGCAGAAACCGCTACCAGAGATTACGGAAGACGAGATTCCTTTCGATATTCCTGAGAGCTGGGAGTGGGTTAGGATAGGTGAGATATTCAAAGTCGGAACAGGCATGACGCCGCTAAAGGGAAATTCTCTGTTTTATGATGGGGGTACTATTCCATGGATAACTTCCTCATTAACATCAGAACGTTACATTAAACAAGCAAATTCATTTGTTACACAATATGCAGTTGAGAACACTACATTGACCGTGTACCCAGCGCACTCGTTGATAATTGCAATGTATGGACAGGGAAAGACGCGTGGGCAAGTATCAGAGTTATTAATAAATGCAACGACAAATCAAGCTTGTGCAGTGTTGGAGTATTATATTTATTATCCAGAACTGATCGAATATACATATTATTATTTCATGTTTAATTATGATGTCCTCAGGAAGAAAGCAGAAGGGACGTCTCAACCCAACTTGAATTTGAAAAAGATTGTCGAAACTATTATTCCGATTCCACCGCTTAATGAGCAGAGGAGGATAATAGCTAAAACTAAAGAGATTATTAATGGTATAGGGCACTCTCTTCTAAATGATTAGTAGTAATTACATCCTAAATGACTACTACTTTTACTACTAAAGACTGCTGTGTTATGCCAAATTATGCCGATTTATGGCAAAATCTGTAACTGTTACAAAAATGTTAAAGCGCCCAAACTGCCGATAAAACAGGGCTTTTCTCGGCATAACACGGCACTTTTAAGAGGAAGAAAAAGTGATAAAAATTTTATTCATTTGCCATGGCAGCTAATTATCTAAAGAGGGTGTAAGTAGTCCAGTCGTTACGCTGGACTATTATTTTTTGTAGGGAAAACAAACCAAACAGTTGACAAACGTTCGTTCGAGATATAATATTTTCTTGACGGGAACAAATGTTTTGATAGAAAGAGCGTGGTGATATGGGAGAGAATGAAAGAATTAATTTTGGGAAGTACTTAGAACAACTACGGAGGAGCCGTGAGAGAACGCTGCGTGAGACCGGTAAGGCGATCGGCGTATCACCTCAATTCTATAGCGAAGTAGAGAAGGGGAGAAGGAATGTTCTGACGAAGGACAGGATGGAGAAGCTGGCAGACTACCTTGTACTAAATGAGGAGGAACGTCATACTCTCTACGATAAGGCGAAGGATGCAAACAATGCAGCACTTCCTATGGATTGTGAGGATTATGCTGCGGATCATGCATTCGTCGCAGAGGCGCTCAGGTTGTCCAAGGCAACAGGCGCCGGTGAAAAAGAATGGCAGCGGCTGTTAGATGACTTAAGGGCTCGGAAGGGATAATAATGTACATACCTACTTTCAGAATGAAGCGGAATGGCTGTCCAATACTTAGCAACGAGGAAATAGAGCGAGACGCTGAATACTTCATCTATGATTATGACAAGACACTTCTTACAGATCCAAGGGCAGTAGATATCGAAAATTTCATGGAGTTCTATCTCGGACTTACTCCAGAATATACTTTTCTGACACAGTGTGGGCTGATCCTCGGCAGGATGGTGTTCAACAATACGAACAAGCTTGCTGTATATGTTCCGAACGAGAAGAAGGCGGATTACATATTTGCCAAACGGGGGACAGTTGTTCTTGATAATACACTGCTCGAAGATAGAAATGAGGTTTGCATGCGGTCTACGATGGGCCATGAGTGCGGCCACTGGATCTACCACAAAGCGTTTTTTACGCTGAGTCCGAATGGAACACGATCAATTGATATTGCAGACCAGGGAATAACCGCATGTCGTGAGGTTGATATCTTTGGCAGCAGACATCGCCTTGTCACCGACCATGACTGGCTGGAGCACCAGGCAAAGATGTTCAGTGCCTGCATTCTGATGCCGCGCAGTGCATTCATAAGATATGTGATGGACCCAAAGCTCCGGAACTACGTCGAGAACTGTCCGGCTGAATGGGATTATGACAACGTGCTTGCAACGTATGCGGCATTACGGTTTGATGTGTCCGTTCAGTCAGCCAGGATACGGCTGTTCCAGCTTGGCATGGACTACGAGAACGTGATGAGGAAGAAAGGCTTTGTGATATGATAGTGCACTCTGCGGGTGCAGGGTCCATATATTTTTGAAGATATTCTAAACCGAGCAGTTGACGAATATATGTTCTTTCGAAGGAAGTTATATCAAAAGATAAAAAGAACAAATAATAGAATAAAATAGCATAAAAAAACAAAAAATAGCATATGGAAGGACATATAAGTAAACATAAGCATAAAATAGAAAATAAAAACAAATAAAATATAATATTGTTTATATTGACAAATTAGAGCAATGTGATATAATTTGCAACAAGAATACAGACCGGGTTGGAGGATGATTAAATGATCAATACAGAGCTTGCGCAGCGTCTTAAAGAGATAAATGACTCTCAGGATGAATTGCAAAATCAATCTAAGGAAATACGTAGATTCATGGAAAAGCAGAAGGAGCTTGAAGATTTAATGGAGGTCCGGGAAGGAGTAGAAAAAGAAATTGAAGAGCTTACTGCAAAAGCTGAAGGTGTCGATAGTATAGTACAGAGAAAAAGACTTGAATTAACAATTGCTCAAGCAAACGAGAAACGTTCACAGGTGGTGGAGCGTCAGGAAAGTCTGGAGAAAGAACTGCTGGCGATGACAGTTGTTATTCAAAAGAATAAGAATTTTGATAAATGGATCCTGTTTAACAATATTCGTGAACTCTTAAGAAGCAGCGACGTTAAATTGGGACAGATCGAGAAGGAAGCTGGATGTCAACCAGGATATATGTCAAGGCTGGAGAAGTCGGGGAATACAACCGACCCCAGCATTGAATTTGTAGTTACCGCAGCCAAAATGCTGAGTGTTCCTATAGACTTATTGATACATACTGATGTTGGTATAGTGACACCAACAGAGGAATACTTATTGCAATTTTTGAAAGGTTTGATTGATGATACGCGCTCCGATGATATTTTATGGGAAAAAGAATCCGTAACCATGCTGCAGCATATTGAGCCTCTTTTTGAAATCGGTTCTGGTAGCAGAACAACACACCCTCTGTTTAAGTATCAGCAGATGAAGGTCAATGAAACAGAATACGAAGATGACATTTTTTATGATTCTCAGTTCTACCCAAGAGAAACGGTGAGGATAGTGGATAGCAGCTATCATGCAGAGCTTATGAGCACTGCGGCAAAGATATATATCATGGCTTGTAAAAAAGGGATCGCTAAGGAGCTGGCAAACGCACCTTTGTTTTACGAGGTCTATCTTGTAAAAGGCGAGGAGGTTATACCGATTTGTTGTAGTTTAGATACGGGAACAGCTGTGTCGGGAGCGACAGAGGCACTCTATAAGGAAATAGAAGTTGCAGCAGCGCATGTTCACTTAAATTATACTGCAAGAGCTATTATCAGTAGTTATTTGGAAGAGAGAAAACTACCATTTGAATGATGCATAAGGAGGGCATATAGTTGACAAACAGACCTAAAATTGTAAAGACACCGAAGTACAACATCCCGATTGGTGAAGCGCTTAGAAAGCCCGATGGACGCTATTTCCTAAAAATTAAGAAGGCAAAGAGCAAGGAAGTTGAAGAAGTTCCACTCGATCAGCTAAACCACATGATTATGGTAGAAGCGGATGGAGTATGAGGCAGCGACGTCCGTCGGAGCGACGCGCCTTGCATGAATCATAATTAGAGCTCCAAACGAGCAGGACCAATCATGAGTTCAGGCCGGTACGAGCATTTACAGAATCTCTGTAGTACAGTGTAGATAATGGGTTTATTCACAGCCATGATACAATGAGAATAAAGACTCACGGAGGAAAATATCATGGCAAGAAAAAACAGACATGACTGG
>CACYPS010000032.1 GCA_902776305.1 uncultured Lachnospiraceae bacterium
CAAACGGAAAGACCGGCGCTCCCTGCGGCGCATGTCGGGAGCTGATGGTACAGCTGATGCCGGGAACATACAAAGTAAGCGCCTAATAATCAAGCGGATTGCATGATATCTCTCCCAATTTATAATGGATTGTAAGAAATCCGGAGTATTTTACTCCAATAAGCGGGAGGCATATATCAATGGCGAAGAATCTACACCGGCAGCGAACTCCTATGTCAGAACAGCTGCGGCTTATCACGGAATGCCGGCAAAGCGGATTGACCGATGCCGACTGGTGCAGGGAAAACGGTGTAAACCCCAGTACTTTCTACAGCTGGTTGGCCCGCTGCAGGAAATCCGCGTGTTCTGCCCAGATTCCTCCGGCCGGCTATGGCCATTCAGCCAGGCCGGAGCCCAGACAGGATGTTGTTGCAATTGAACTTGTTCCGGACCAGCTGCCGGAGTCAGCCGCTGTTCCCTTACCGGACCAACCGGAAACGCACCTTGACAATTCACATACAATCGAAATTGTCTGGAAGGGCGTCACCCTCCGGCTGACCAACCGGGCGGATGCCGGCCTGCTGGCCAGAGCACTCTGTGCTATCCGGGAGGCTGTATGTTAGGTGATATCTCCGGCCTGGACAAAATCTATATCATCTGCGGCCGCACCGATATGAGGAAGTCCATTGACGGATTATGCAGTATTGTTCAGGACCAGCTGAAAATGAATCCTGACGCCAGTGCGCTTTTCCTGTTCTGCGGGCGAAGACGGGACCGCATCAAAGCATTATTCCATGAACCGGACGGATATGTCCTTATCTACAAGCGTCTTTCAGTAGAAGGCGGATACCAATGGCCCCGGAAAAGACAATTAATTGGAAAGACGGTCTGGTATAATAGTGATATCCCGAATGAGTGAGGAACTATCATGGCCGCCAGTGCAAAAGATCTCCGGCTCCACGAGCTGAAGGACAGTATTTCACAACTGAATAAAAGGATCGATGCACTGCTCACAGCACTCGAAGCTGCCAATGCCAGGGAGGCCGAACTGCGCCGCGAAAGGGATACCCTGAAGGAGCAGGTAGACTTTCTGACAAAAAAGTTGTTTGGAAAGTCCAGCGAAAAACGCACACTCGATATCCCCGAGCAGCTGAATCTCTTCAATGAGGCTGAACAGGAACAAGGACCTGAGCCGCCGGCGGAAACAATTGTTGTTGCGGAGCATACCCGTAAGAAAAAGTCTTCTCATGCTGATACGTTCAAGGGCATGAAGGTCAACAAAGTCCTGATTCCCCTGCCAGATGAAGAGAAAGTCTGTCCGGTCTGCGGAACACAGATGGAGCGGATCGGCGAGGAATACGTCCGCCGGGAACTGGTCTTTATCCCGGCGACCTGTGAGATCAATGAGTATTATACGGAAACGTACGGCTGTCCCAGCTGTAAAGAAGGGAAAGGTGATACGGAAGCCGCTGTTTTTGCAAAGTCACAGGCCCCGGATGCCCTGATCTGCAAGAGCCCTGCTTCTTCGTCGACAGTTGCCTGGACGATGTATCAGAAGTATGCAAACGGCATGCCCCTCTACCGTCAGGAAAAGGACTGGAAACAGTACGGCGCAGCCATCAGCCGCACAACACTGGCCAACTGGATCATTTACTGTGCAGAGCACTATTTCCAGCCGGTCTATCATTATCTGCACAGACTGCTGCTGAAACGGCAGTTCGCCATGGCGGACGAGACCAGGATCCAGGTACTGAACGAGCCGGAGCGCCGGGCAGAGACCCAGTCGTTCATGTGGCTGTTCCGCAGTGGGGAAGACGGACTTCCGGTTATCATCCTGTACGGGTACACCCCTACAAGAAGCGGTGATAACGCTGCAGAATTCCTGCAGGGATTTCAGGGATACCTGGAAGCCGATGGGTATCAGGGCTACAATAAAGTTCCCGGGATCCGGCGATGTTCCTGCTGGTCACATATACGGAGATACTTTATCGACGCGGTTCCCAAAGGGAAACAGTTTGACTACAGCCAGCCGGCCGTACAGGGCGTACAGTACTGCGACCGCTTATTCCGGCTGGAGGATGCAATCAACCGGCAGGCCGGGAAAGATTACGAAAAACGCAGGCAGCTTCGTCTCGAGAAGGAGAAACCGATTCTTGAGGCTTTTTGGTCGTGGCTTGACAGTCTTCAGCCGGTACGGAACTCCAGACTGGACAAAGCAGTCACTTATATCAGGAACCGCCGGAGCACGGCAGAGACATATCTGGAAGACGGCCGATGCAGCTTTACAAACAATCTGAGCGAGAACTCACTCAGGCCCTTTACCGTAGGCCGGAAAAACTGGCTGTTCAGCAACAGTGTGGATGGCGCTCAGGCCAGTGCCATGGTTTATACGATGGTCGAAATGGCCAAAGCCCATGACCTGAACATTTATCGCTATCTGGAGTACGTGCTTCAGCAACGTCCAAATGGGGACTGGAGTGATGAGCAGCTGGCTGATCTGGTTCCGTGGAGTGAAAAACTCCAGCATCTCAAAAATTGCATGTGAATTATAGTGAATTACTCCAACTTGCAAAAGTTGGGGTAATTTTTTCACACCGCCTTATTATTAGGCGCTTACGATCCTGTCCGGGTTTTATGGGGTTGTGAGGCCGATGGACGGTGTGGTTCCTTACCGCCTTGAAATGCAGGCGAAAGCAGCTGTCGTCGGGCATAAAAACCTGTACGACTTCTGGGGCGATGATCTGTATCGGGAAGTGATGGATGACAGCCGCGTCCTGATCAATCTGGCGTCAAAGGAATATTCCAAATGCATTGAGAAGTATCTGCAGCCGGAAGACCGGTATATCACTTGTATTTTCGGTGAGATGGAAGGCGGAAAGATCGTTCAGAAGGGCGTCTATGCCAAGATGGCCAGGGGCGAGATGGTGTGCTTTCTGGCCGGCATCCATGCCAATGAGCCGGAACAGATAAAGGCATTCAATTGGAGCGGATATCATTTTGATGAAACACGCTCTTCGGACACGGATTACGTATTTATCCGGACAGAGATACCGGGGAAACGATTATCGGGAATAGAGGTATAAGTATGGGCTATTGTACCTGGGCCGGGATGAATGAGGCCAATAGGGTATATCACGATACTGAATGGGGAATCCCGGTGCACGATGACCGGCATATGTTCGAGCATCTCACCTTGGAATGCCTGCAGTGCGGGCTGTCCTGGGATCTGATGCTTAAGAAGCGGGAGATCTTCCGGAAATGTTTTGATAACTTCGACTATGATCGTATCGCTGCCTATAGCGAGGAGGATGTCGACCGCATTCTCAACACAGACGGCATGATCCGATCTCCGCGTAAGATACAGGCAGTGATCAACAATGCCCGCTGTTACAGACAAGTGCGAGAGGAATTCGGTAGTTTTTGTGAATATATCTGGGGATTTTCCGGCGGGAAAACAATCCTCTATCAGGGACACGGCGCAGGGCCGATCCCGGTCAGCAACGGTCTGTCGGATAAGATCAGCAAGGATCTGAAGAAGCGCGGTTTCAAATACGTTGGCGCGATCACGATCTACTCCCATTTACAGGCCTGCGGGATCATCAATGACCACGATAAGGATTGCCCCTGCTATCACAGAATCAACAGCGAGCATCCGACGATCGTAAAGCGACGGGATTATGAGGTGAAGTAGAGATGAGAAGAATATTATTCCTGCTGACAACGGCTCTTTTTATTCTGCTCTGCGGCTGTTCTGATAAAGGACTGGTCATGGATGGTGATGGTATGCTAAACAGCTATCGACAGATATCGCAGGAAGAAGCAGCACGGATGATGGAGCAGGATGACGGGCATGTGATCGTGGATGTGCGCCGTCAGGACGAGTATGATGCCGGACACATTCCGGGAGCAATATTGATCCCAAACGAAAGTATTGATACGGAGCCGCCTGCAGAGCTTCCGGATAAGGATCAGGTCATCCTGATTTACTGCCGCAGCGGGAACCGCAGTAAACAGGCGGCGGATAAGCTCTTTAATATGGGATATACAAACATCTATGAATTTGGCGGGATTACAGACTGGAAAGGAAAAATCGTGACCGGCAGCACTGATATGGCGGAGACAGCGGCTTCCGAAGGCGGCCAAACCGTGAGGATTACTTACGACTCATTTGAAGGCGGCGGTCCGGAATATACAGTAAAGATCGCTAATCCGTCCATCATTTCCTATACGGAAGAGATCAGGCGCAGCTCTTACGATGAGGATGGCGTAGATATCGATGGCGCCGGTTATGATGTTATCTTTGAATTTACCGGATTACAACAAGGCGAGACAAAGGTGACAATCTTTGCCCGCTCTCCGATAGCCGACAATTTCGATGCGGTCTATATGGTGAATGTAGATCAGAATCTAAATGTGACAATGAACTTTATGGATTCGGCTGATACAGAAGAGGAGTATGATCCGATGGAGCCGACCGCATCGCTGGTGATGGAGGTGAACGGCAAGATCTATTATCCGGAACTTATGGATAATGCTTCTGCCGAAGCTTTCTTTGAAAAGCTTGAGGAGGGGGAACTGGTCGTCGATCTTCATGATTACGGCAATTTCGAAAAAGTTGGCTCCCTTCCCTGGGAATTGCCCCGGAATGATGAAAAGATCACAACGGTTCCCGGAGACATTATCCTTTACCAGGGAAACCAGATCACGATCTACTATGATGAGAACACATGGGATTTTACTCGTCTGGCAAAGATAAACTACGTTACAAAAGAAGAGCTCCTGGATGTGCTGGGTGAAGGCGACGTCACCGTTTCTTTCTGGCTGGAATGGAGCGAATGAAATCCGCTGATAATGCCTAAACCAGGAGTCGAATGACTTCCGAATCATAAACTGTATAGTGTTGATGGAGGCAATACCATCTGCATCAGGTGAGAGTCCTGCTGCAGATGGTATTTTTTTCGCTATTGCATATAAGGGGGCATTTCCCGACGTTGCTCGGATTAAAACTAATCGCATGGGTGACAGCTGGCGAGCAACGGTGCCTCTTTCTGATTCCGGCAGGTTATCGGTGCGGAATGCAGAAGGAGGAACAAAAAGTGCATTCAATTGGTACTTGCGGGGAAAATTCCACGCAAAAATTTCTTTCACTTACCGCACAGAGGTGGAAGCTACCGTTCTGCCGTGTGTTAAGTGGAATCCGGTTTTTCTATAATGAAGATGAAGAAATGTCGGAAGGGGGGTGGTGTCCAATGCAGCTGAAATTTACACAGGAAGAAATGACACAGATTGGCCACCGCATCCAGAACGCCCGGGTTGCATCCAAGCTGACACAGGCACAGCTGGCAGAAAGATGTGAATGTTCTGAAAAGCACCTCGGGGACATTGAAAGAGGCGTCGCCAGCGTATCATTTCCTCTAGTGGTAAGGATCGGTAAAGCATTAAACACGGGAGTGGACTACTACCTTGCTGAATCTTCGGATTATTACGCCGATATCCTGATTGACGTTGAACTGTCTGAAGCTCTTCGCGGATGCGACAAGGAGACAAGGATGCTGATAAGGGACACCGCAAAGCGAATCGCAGAATACGATAAAAGGATACGGGGATTATCGAAGTAAAGTCGGGTTTGTAGCTGTCAACAGAAAATTTGGCAGCCACGAATAATCACATGTAAGAATGTCCGCAGGGCTGCCATAAAAAAGGCAGTTCTGTGGGCTTTTTATATACCCGGACATTTAATCGGGTATAGGGAGGGGGTGCATGGCTATGTTGGAAAAATTATTTTCAAGAAATCGTCCGCAGAAGCTGATCCCCGAGAACGGACAGCAGCGGGTGATCCCGGAGGCGGATTATCAGAGGTATGTGTTTTATGAGGAGCTGTTCCATAAAATCGTGGCTACGGAGGCAGCCCTTCATAACATGGAGGATCCGCAGGAGATAGCAATCGGCGTCATGAAGGCAGCCTGTGACCTGTACGAAGGAGACTGGAGCGGGATCCTGATAGCGGATCTTCACTCGCAGATGTGGCGTCCCGAGATCTGGTACGATGTACATACCGGACCGATGACGGAGACGCTGTTTCATGAATTCGAAATGACGGACGAATACGTCACGTGGGTAGGACACCTCATGGATCAGAAACCTCTTGTGATCCCGGATGTGGAGGTAATAAAGGAAAGCAGCCCAAAGGAGTACGCAGCGTATCAGAGACTGGACACCAGGGCAGTCATCGGCGTTCCCTTCGGACAGCATCCTCTGGGCTTCATGGTGGTGAGGAACCCGACAAAGAATATAGAACAGTACGAACCGCTTCAGATCGCGTGCTTTGTCGCGATGATGATGCTGGAGCAGAAGCGCCGGCTGGCAGCGGAGCGGCGTTTCCTGAACAGCGAAGGGGAAGTGGATGACGGAAAGCTTCGGCTCCGCTATAACATCCTGGGACAGCACAGCATGGAGATCTATGGCAGTGTCATGCGGGAACAGGACCTGGATCATCCGAACCGGCGGGGCTGGCTGCTGCTATTATACCTGGTGCTGCATAAGAAACCGATAGACATTGCTGTGATAGCGCGGGACCTGTGGTCGGATGAGGAACTTTCCCAGGTCAGGAACAACAATCGTCAGGCGATCTTCCGGATCCATTCGGAGATCGCTTATAACCACGATGCGAAGATCATCGATACGCGTGCCGGCGCATATGTGCTGGCGGATGACATCCATCTGACAACAGATGCGGACGAGCTGGAAATGCTGTATGAGAGAGCGAAACGCATGCCGGATATCGTGGAAAGGCTGGAGCTCCTGAAGAAGGCGTATAACCTTTACCGCGGCCGACTGTTTGAAGCCGGCGAAGGGGAGCTCGGAGCATGGGCTATTCCGTTTTCCACGCATTACAATCAGATCTTCGTGGACGTTACCAGGGAACTGCTGGCAATCCTTGGCCGGCAGAAGGACTATCACTGTATCATCGAGTACGGATCCAAGGCTATCCGTATGGAGCCGGGAATCCAGGACGCCTATTACTGGGTGATCCATGCGGCGGAGAAGATCGGGAACAGGGCTACGCGGGACCTGTGCCTCGCGACAGCCAGGGAGGAACTGACGGAGGAAGAGTGTGCGAAGCTCATTCAGATGCTGGATGAGACCAGAGATGAGCCATAATTGTCGCTTTTATGCCCGGTAACGGCTGGGTAACGCTCTGATAACGGCTGAGTAACGGCAGAGTAAAATATTTTTACCGGTAACGCTTCGGTAACGGATCTGATAACGGGTCCGATAACGCCTGCCCGATAAAGTGTGCGATGCAAAAGCAATAAGCATCACACACGAAACGGACGGGTGAACGAAGTTGGAAACGGAACATCAACCTGGGGCGGTTGTTTTTGCAGAAACCTGCAGAAGCAGCCGCCTCTTTTTTTTATGCGCTTTTTTACCGGCAGGGTGCCGGTCGCCTCCGGTTCTGAGATTTGCCAACCTACAGATTTCAGAATTCGGAGGAAAGAACAATGACATTTGATGTAGAAAGCTGCGGAGCCAGGATCAAGGGGCTCCGCATAAAAAACGGACTGACTCAGGAAAGGCTTGCCGACGACATGAACATCACGGACGTGCATCTTAGGCGGCTGGAAAGCGGAGTCCGGGCAGGATCGATTGAACTGCTGATTGAATTCGCGGAATACTTCCATGTTTCGCTGGATTATCTGATTCTCGGCAGAGGCGGCCGGACAGATGAAGCGAAAGAAGAGCTGACGGCGATCAAAGAGCGGGTGGAGTATATCATGCAGCTGCTCTAAGCGCGGGCAGGAACTCAAGAAGAAACCGGAAGAATCCTGCGGGATCTTCCGGTTTCCAATGGGTGCGATATCATATCAGATTTCTGGTGGCTTCGACCAGACAGGCATATGCGTCCGGACGCTGCTTGCGGACATAGGCAAGCTTTTTATACTGATCACCCTCAAGCCGTTCCGAGATATAGCTTTCCGGATGCTCTATTTTCTTAAACGGGTTTCCGGAAAGCAGGCACGAAGCAAGATACATGACTTTACAGGCCTTCCAGGTCGCATCATCAGTGTTGTAGCCGCTCAGGAGGATATGGTTCCTCAGCGATTTTATGCCGCGGAGATATTCCGCATAGTCATCCTTGTCGATGGTTCCTCTGCTGATAATGCTGACACAGGCACGGATGGTATCCAGGAGGACATCTTCTTTGCTCCAGGCTTCTCCGCGGAAAGCGGTCTCATCCATAACTGCTGTATCGTATGTCCTGGAAAACAATTCAAAGTCAGTCACATAGTCGGAGAGAGTAGCCGTATCAAACAGCTGCTTTGCAATCTCCAGCTCCTTATTTGTGCCTAAAAGTACCCCTGTGGTGTGAGGCGCGAAAGCGGTCAGCTTATCGCCAAGCATACAATCCGCTGTAGGGACTTCCACAGTAAGGTTTTCCCCTGAAGTCAGAAGAAGGTCGTTACGGATCTCTTTCTGCACGGTCTGTGCATAGGGAAGATGGGAGAACACCACATCCAAAAGGATATAGAATTCTGTATTTCTTACGGGAGAAAAGTAGGTGAATTTGAAATGCCTCTTTACGATCCCGTTTTTGCCTTTGCGGATATCTTCTTCCTTGTTGAGGAAGGGAAAGATCCGGGAGGCTTTATCGATGTAGTCGTCTACATCGGTCTCAGGTTCTACCAGAATATCTATGTCGGTGGACAGCCTTGCCGGCTTATCCAGAATCAGCATCAGGCTGGTTCCGCCTTTGAAGCAGAAGGGCATTCCGACACTTTTGATCGCTTCCAGCAGGCCGAAGGCATACAGGGCCCGCTCGATCAGGCCCGGATCGGAGACGTATTTTTTCTGCAGTTCCCGGATGTAATCAAGCTCGTAAACTCTTTTGTCGATCATTTGTCGTCCTCCAGAACAATGCGGGTTTCTTCGTGAATAAAATCACGTATGGCTTTTTCGATGCCCCGGCGGCGGGCATATCGGAACATTTTACCCTGATTGATGTTGTATTTCTGAAAGGCATCCTCGTAAATGGCTCGGTATTCCGAACGAGAAAGGATAGAGCCGGAGATTCCCCGGCCAAACAGGTCTACGAGAAGCTTTTCAAGTGATGCCTGCCGGTACTGTCCAAATGGCGGCGGAGCCTCGGAAATCAGTTTGCGAACAATGATGGTTTCATCGCCGGCATATTTGTAATATTCATCAAGGCTGGGATTGTGAAGCACATGTGGATACCGGTTAAAAAGCAGGTTGAATATGCTTTCGTCCAACATGTTTTCAACTTCAATAAAAATGGTATTCTTCGCCAGCAGATGATTTACAAACTCATTCATTTGATACAGTTCCCATACCTGGAAATCCACCAACGGGTAATTCTCCCGGATCAGGGCGACTATATCCTTGGCAGTTTCTGACAATTCATAAGAGTAATCTTTTCTGGCGGAGTGGACAAAACGCCCTCTGCTTACTCTGGAGATTTCTCCGGAATCACATTTCTTCTTCAGAATGCTGTAAATGGTGGATCTTCCGATTCCCGGCACTCCTTTCTGAAGAGCGTCCGCAAATTCTCCGGTCGTAAAGGAAGGGTGATTCTCTATAAACTTCTCTGCCGTCATTTTCAATTCCATCACCTCCGTACTTTCGGCAAAAATCTTTAAAATTGCCAAAAGTCCAAAAATAAGATATATCATATCGCCCTAAAAGTCAATAGACTTTCGGCAATAATGCGAATATTTGCCGAAAGTCCATATGGAACATCCTGAAATAATCGGAAAAGCAGTTTCCCATTTGAAATACACACATATATGCCCATGAACAGAACCTCACAGGCTCGGTTTTCAGTGCCTCGGAGGCACTAAGAAGCAAAGCCGGTTCCTAATAAACTTACCTCAGAGCAGCAGGAACTGCTGCTCTGGGTGCGGCAAAAGCTGCTGTGCTCCGGACCTTGACAACCGAATATGCATTTCATCAGGTACGTTCTGAACAATTTCCCAATGAGCCTTCGCAGGGGTTCGCCATGATCGGGCCGGCAGTGAGACATACAAGTTCTGTCGCTGTAATCCGCCGGGAGCGGTACAAACCAACTGCAAATGCCGGGTCTGCACCCGGCGACGGCCATAAGGTGGGAAAGGGTACAATGATACTTCTGCCCAGTCACAGCCCCGGCGTTTGCCGGGATCACGCAATGAGGGCAGCTCGGCGAGAACCGCGGAGGGGTGAGAGTCCCATGAGCGCAGAGGAGCAGGTCTGCCGCCTGATGAACTTCCCAGGGAACAGGGGTTCCCTTTCCGGGGTGTCGGGGACAAATAGGAAGAAGATGAATGAACGCAATGGGAGCCGAGGACAATCTTCGGCTCCCTTATACATACCAGGCATGAGGAGGATGCGCGTATGAGGATAGAGGAATATCACAGGGGCGATGTTTTCTTCGCCGATCTTGGCTCGCTGGATCTTGGCGAGCTGTATTATCACAGGCAGGCGGGAGCCAGGCCTGTTGTGGTGGTTCAGAACGATGTCGGCTGCATCCATTCGGAGACGATCACGGTCGTCCCGCTGACATCACAGCTGAAGCGGCCGGAACTGCCGGCACATTACATTCTGGAAGAGGCGGGTTTCCTGAAGAAGAAATCCATGGCGCTGGCCGAGGCAATCGGCACCATTGACAAGCGCCAGGTGCGATTTTATCTTGGAAGGTTATCCGATAGAGATATGAATGGCGTGGATGCGGCGATCACCAGCCATCTGGGTTATGAGATCGCCTGGTGCGTCGAAGCGCCGTGAGGGAGGTGAGACAGATGGAGGCTGAGGCTATTATTACAGCTGAGTCTCGAGGAATAGACTTGCGAAGACATATCCCATTCTGGGAAAAGAGCAATCTGACAATTGATGAGGCTGCTGCCTATACCGGGATCGGGAAACACAAGCTGAGGGAACTGACGGACAACGAGAACTGTTCATTCGTTTTGTGGGTCGGCAGCAAGCGCCTGATCAAACGCAGGCTGCTGGATCAGTTCCTCGATAATATGTATTCGATATAAACAGGATGTGGTGCTGTGCCATGGGCAGCTCGACATCCTTGTTGTTTTCGGGGGGCGAAAATATCATTGTGACAGGGCCCAAACCAGAAAAAGCAAGGAGGAATCATCATTATGGCACAGGCCAGACGAAAAGATAAAGCCCGTACCGTTCTGAGGAAGGGTGAAGGACAGCGGAGCAATGGTACCTACTATTACCGCTGGCAGGATAAAAAAGGAAACCGACATTATCTTTATGCGAAGAGCCTGCAGGAGCTTCGCGAACAGGAAAAGCAGGTCGAAAAAGACAAATATGACGGGATCAAAGCCGAGGCGAGGTATGTTACGGTGAATGATCTTTACGAGCTGTGGAAGCAGATCAAGCGCGGACTCAAGGATTCCACTTATGAGAATTACACTTACATGTACGACACATTTGCCGCCCATGATATCGGAGTGATGAGGATCTCCACTTTGAAGAAATCGGATGTGAAGAGATTCTATAACCGGCTGGCGGATGACAGAGGGCTGAAGCCGGCGACGATTGATAACGTCCATACGGTTCTGCACCAGGTCCTCGACATGGCTGTGGATGACGATTATATCCGCAGCAATCCTTCGGACAACGTGCTGAAGGAGCTGAAGCAGTCCCACTGTTTCCTGACGGAAAAGCGCAGGGGTCTTACGGTTCCCGAGCAGGAGCTGTTTCTCGATTTCCTGCAGCACAGTGTTACTTACCATCACTGGTATCCGCTGTTCGCAGTCATGGTCGGAACTGGTCTCCGTATAGGTGAAGTGACCGGCCTTCGGTGGTGTGACATTGACCTGGAGGAGGGAATCATCGACGTCAATCACAACCTGGTCTACTACAATCACCGGAAGGAAGGATCCAAGAAGGGCGTTTACTTCAATATCAATACGCCGAAGACACTGGCTGGCGTCCGACAGGTCCCCATGTTGGATTTTGTGAAAAAGGCGTTCGAGATGGAAAAGGCCTATCAGGAGAAATTCGGGATTAAATGCAATGTCACGATCGACGGCTACACGGATTTCATCTTCGTCAACAGGTTCGGAGAGGCGCAGCATCAGGGAACTGTCAATAAGGCGATCCATAGGATCACTCGTGACTGCAATGACGCGCAGTTTGAGAAGGATGAGCATCCGAAGGTACTGCTTCCCCATTTCAGCTGCCACAATCTCCGGCATACATTCACCACCCGCATGGTGGAAGCTGGGGTGAATATCAAGGTTATCCAGGATGCGCTCGGACATAAGGATATCCAGACCACGATGAACATCTACGCGGATGTTACGCAGGAGCTCAGGAAGAGCGAGTTCGATGGGCTGGACGGCTACTTCAGGAAAAGCCGGAGAGTGTATAAGAAGGAAGCTGCCGCGGAGGATAAGGCCGGGGATATAGCAAAGGATAAGGCGGAAGATGCAGATAATAACGGCGGCGAAACGAAAGATCCGAATTGACTTTTCGCGGTATTACAATTACGATAGATCGGAACAATACTAAAGAAAGGAAGAATCCTTTAATACAGTTTAGCTGCCGGGAAACGCAGGAACTCCGGGAGAAGCGCTTACACCAAGCCTTACACCATTTTGTATTCCATCTGGAGAATTGGAAAAATCCCATGTGGACTTCATTTTTTGAACTATAGAGAACGTCTCTTTTTGGTGGACATTGAGACACATACTCAGTTCAAAAACAATGAGATCCAAAGCCTTACACCAAAACTTACACCATTTGGAACACGATGTATGGAAATTTATGAAAAGTTATGGAAAAAGTCGAGGTGGCGCGGAGCCTTATAATTACAGGGTTTTGACAACTTATGACAGGTTTTGTGAACCCCGAAAAAACAGCTCCCGACGATGAGGAGCTTGGACTGAAAATGGTTCCAAATTGGTACATTTACGGTAATTTTAAGACATTTCAGCCCTTGCCTGATATAAATGATAAGAATGACATAAAAATAATGTCCTGATATGGACTTATATGGCGCTTGATGCACGAAATAGACGGCGGAAGCGATTAAAAACAGGGGTATTTTCTCTAGAAAGACATACTTTTTGGAGGAAATACCCCTGTTTTTTATGTCAAAAACCAAGCCGCGAAATGTTGACTTTGGCGGTGAGCGGCGCGGTGGGATTGGATGTTTAAAGCATCCCGGTCCGAACGAATCAGTGATGTCTGCAGCATAGGAAAAATTGAAGCGGTTCTTGGTCGAAAGGAGAAAATCATGTGTAAAGTTTACTCGGTATCTAATCAGAAGGGCGGCGTTTCAAAGACGGCAACGTGCGTAAATCTCGGAATCGGGCTTGCAAGAGCCGGCAAGAAGGTCTGCCTTATTGAGGCGTACGCTCAGAGTAGCCTTACGGAAAGCCTCGGCTTCCGGCAGCCCGATGAATTGGACGTCACCTTGGGAACAGTTCTGGGAATGGTCATTAACGAGGAGGATATCCCGGAAGATTTCGGGATCATCCATCATCCGGAGGACGTTGACCTTCTTCCGGGAAACACCGAACTTGCGGGGATGGAAGTCTCTCTCGTGAACGTCATGAGCAGGGAGACGATTCTCCGTCAGTACATCGAATCAATACGGGACAGATATGACGTGATTATCATTGATTGTACTCCGTCACTCGGTATGCTGACCATCAATGCGCTTGCAAGTGCGGATGCTCTGATTATCCCCGTTCTTCCGGCTTATCTCCCGGCTAAAGGTCTGGAACAGCTTCTTATGACGATCAGCAAGGTGCGCAGACAGTTGAACCGCAGGCTCATGATAAAGGGGATTCTCCTTACCATGGTAGATAAGAGGACAAATAACGCAAAGGAAATCATCTCACTCATCCATGAGACGTATGGGGAGCATATCAATATTTTCAGGGAAACTATCCCGTTCTCCGTCCGTGCCGCAGAAGCGAGTGCGGAGGGCGTGAGCATCTATAGCCATGATCCGAGGGGGAAGGTGGCAAAGGCATATGAGAATCTGACGAAGGAGGTGCTTGGTGATGATTAAAGAAACGAAGTATAAGCTGAACTCCTATAACGACCTTTTCGGAGTCAGTGACCGTGACGAACAGCCGGTAAAGATATCCCTGACCGAATTGCACGACTTTCGGAACCATCCATACAGAGTCGTTGATGACGAGGATATGCAGGAACTGGTGAGCAGCATTCGTGAACAGGGTGTGCTTGTCCCGATTATCGCAAGACCGATGCAGCATGGCGGCTATGAAGTCATAGCCGGACACAGGAGGAAATATGCGGCAGGGCTTGATAAAATCCCGGTCGTTGTCCGTGAACTGTCGGATGCCGATGCGATAGACACCATGATAAGCACGAACATCCAGAGGACGAATATCCTTCCGAGCGAGAAGGCATTTGCCTACCGTATGCAGTGGGAAGCCGCAAGCCACAGGGGGAAGAAAGGCACGAACACACCGAAAATGATTGCGGAACAGGCGGGTGACAGCACCCGTCAGGTGCAGAGGTTTATCAGGCTTTCATATCTTGATAGGGAACTTCTGAACTTCGTGGATTCAGGAAGAATGTCGATTCAGGCGGGTCATGAGATCAGCTTTCTGGACGAACAGGCACAGAGTTGGGTGCTTGATGTAGCTATGGCGACCGGAAAGGTTCCGAGCGGAAAGATGGCAGAGAATATCCGCAGGGAATATGAGGAGAAGAAGCTCACGCCGGAGAAACTGAGAATCATTATGATGGGGAAAGCCGGAAGCCGAATCGGAAAATAACCCTGAAAAATAAAAGAATCAATGAGTATTTCTCATCGGATTACAGCGCAGAGCAGATAGAGGAGATTGTCTACAGCCTGCTTGACCGCTGGAGGAGCGAACAGAACGAGTGAAGGAGAATGCTATGAGACAGACCGGACAGTTTGATTATTTTTATGGTATGCAGGCGGACACATACAGTTTTTACAGAATACCGAAGATTCTGTTTACGGACAAGATTTTCAAGGTTTTGTCCTGTGAAGCAAAGGTTCTTTATGGGCTGATGCTTGACCGCATGTCGCTTTCGATTAAGAACAAATGGTTTGATGAACAGGGGAGAGTTTACATCATCTTCACGGTGCAGGATGTCAGGGAACATATGGGGTGTTGCAGGCAGACGGCGATCAATCTGCTTGCAGAACTCGACTGCGACAAAGGTATCGGCCTGATTGAGAAAAAGAGGATAGGATTCGGCAAGGCAAATATCATTTATGTCAAGAATTTCGCAACGCAGGAGGAAGCGGGGGGAAAGGAATCTGGAAATCGTGAATGCGGTTGCCGGTGAACCGGATGCAGACGGATGTACCGATGATTCTTCTGATCTGGAGTATTGGGATGACGGAAGATTTGATGATGGGCTTCAGGAGGCCGGGGATACCTGCTCCCAGAAGTATGAAAATCATACTTTTGTAAGTCCAGAAAATAGACTTCAAGAAGTCTAAGAAACAGACTTCTATAAGTCTGAATAATAGATTTCTTACAGAGCCGGAAGAGGCTTCCGAGGAGGCTGAAAAGCTTGAATTTGACGCTTCTGATGATGATTTTTGGGTAAAATAGGTTCAGAATGCGTGAAAACGGGAGGATTTGCATTAAAAAGGCCAAGTGACATACCCGATGATGTGCAGGAAGCAGATCCAGAGAAGTCTGGAAAGCAGACTTCAAGAAGTCTAAAAAATAGACTTCAAGAAGTCCAGAATGTAGACTTCAAGAAGTATGAAAATCATACTTCTGTAAGTCCAGAAAATAGACTTCAAGAAGTCCAGAAAACAGACCGTAATAATACTGATATTTACGATACTGAAAAGAACGAGACTGAATCATATCAATCCCATCAGCCAATCTATCCATCCAATCCATCCAATCCATCTATCCATGATAGTCTGAGCGTCATGCGGCAGGAGATGGATGATGAGATGGAAACGAGAATGGCCTATAGGGAATTGATCCATGAGAATATCGGGTATGAGGCTCTTTGCTCGATGTACGGCAAAGAGAGAATCGATGAAGTTGTGACGCTCATGCTTGATACGGTCTGCACAACCCACAGTAAGCTGCTTATTAACGGGGATGCCGTGTCAGCGGAGTGGGTAAGAAGCCGGCTTCTGAAACTTGATTATTTCCACATCCAGTACGTCCTTAATTGCCTGGATAGCAATACGACAAAGGTGCGGAATATACGGCAGTACATGCTCACGGCACTGTATAACGCAATATCCACCATGAATCACTACTATACCGCAGAGGTGAATCATGACATGTACGGTGATGGACCGGCTTGATCGACATTTGGTCATGCAAACCTGAATGATTATCGGATTGCTAAAGGGGAAGTATTTTTCTTGAGACAGTCCATAGAAGTCCATAGCAGTATACGAAAGTACATGGAGAGACAACACATAAATATAAGAAGCAGATAGGCTTATGCCACAAGGCAAAGGTGAGGAAAATGAATAAGATGGATAGGATGGAAGAAAACCGCAGGACATTCAGATCGCAGAAACTGATCACGAAGAATGATGTGCTTAGCGGGATTCAGGAACTGAAAGAGGAGTGCCGCAAACAGGACGACAGCAAGGGAGGTCGGGTAAGCGAGTACACGAAACGCAGAATCAGAGAGATTGAGCGTTTTGAAAAAGAGATTAAACGGAAAGTGATTTTCGATGCGCCGGAGGACTGGTGGGCATATTCGATAGAAATGAGGAGCAGCGATATATCCCTGTTTCTTGAGCATTACAAGATTCTGTTCCCGGCAAAGGGTACTCCCGTCATGGATGTGAAGAATGACGAGAGGTATTGTCTGCTGACCATGAAAGCCAAGCTGCTCACGGTCGAGGAATATGCAAAGATGCACAAGATTGAGCATGTGACTGCTGTGACGAGGATCCGGAGGGGGAAGCTTCGGAGTGCGGTGAAATTCGGCAAGGAGTGGAGGATACCAGCTTTGTCACCGCCTATAACGGAGGGCTACACGTCGGCAACGTATAAATGGGACACGTATTTGTCTCGTCTCCCGATCAGGTATGAGCTGATCAATGATTACTGTAAAGCAGATTTCTATCAGGATCAGGAAGATTTGAAGAAGTATCATGTGGTGTTCAGCGGGGAGGGGGTAGAGCCGCTTGATATCGAATGCGACCGGGATCAGAGAGGTTCGATAGAGCAGCTTCTGATTGCCCACCCGGATGTAAACTGTGAGTCGGAGGTTCTTTTCAAGATAAACTTCGCGCCAACTTGGCGCGAAGTTGAAGGAGACAGTCTTTCCGACCACAGCAATCAGGGATGAATATTGATTTACAAAAACGAGGAGGATGCTATGAAGAACTGGATTTTCAAGGGATTGCTGCCGCTTTTGCTGATTGCGTTTCTACTCTTCTTTTTCAAGGGAGCATATCTGGTCGATGGGAAGATAGACTGGTTCTGGCTGTGGATGTGCGTAGGTGCGCCGTTCGGGATTGTCCATCTCGCCGTGTTCGTCATTCCGGTCAACATGGATATTACGGGCAGTCTGGGCGTTCTGTTCGCCCATCTGGTAATCAGTGGGCTGTTCGGCGGATTTATTGCCTTGTGGACGATGATAAAGGCGTTTTATTATTTGATTATTTACCCACTTACAAGTATTTATAAAGTATAATTTAGCATCAATTTGAAGCGGATAACTGCCGGTGGTACAAGGCTTGCGCTTTGTCAAGCGGAAAATTGACGGGTTCATAGGAGGGTGCTATAATAACCATGGGGAGCTATCGGAAGGGAGGTGTTTTGCATGGCTACAGCTGATCAAATCAGGAGTTTGGTAAAAGCGCATAGTGCTCATGATGACGAAAAATTCAAGACTGTAGTTTTGCAGATCGCAGCCCACGAAGCGAAACTTGGTCATGGGAGCATAGCACAGGAATTAAAAAAGGAAGCCGCTAATATTGGTAAAGGGTCATCTGTTATCAGAATAAACCCTAATCACAGCTCGATGCTGGATTATTCGATGCCTTCGGTGAAGTTATCAGAGCTTATAGTAAGTGATTCGGTTATCTCTAAGGTTAAGCGAATTTTAGTAGAGTATAGGAATAAGAGGAAGCTATATAATAGTGGCTTATCAAATAGAAGAAAGGTTCTTTTAGAGGGTCATCCAGGTACTGGAAAAACCATGACCGCCTCTATCATTTCATCGGAACTGGGGCTTCCGCTATTTACAGTTCAAGTAGATAAGCTGGTCACAAAATTTATGGGCGAGACCAGCGTCCGGCTTCGCCAAATATTTGATAGCATGTCTGCTGATACGGGTGTATATCTTTTTGACGAATTCGATGCAATAGGAGCGGACAGAGCACTGGACAATGAAGTCGGTGAGATGAGGAGAATCTTGAATTCATTTCTTCAATTTTTGGAAACGGATTCATCTGAGAGCATAATCATTGCGGCGACAAACAACCAGACAATTTTGGATAAGGCACTCTTTAGACGCTTTGATGATGTGATTCATTACGATTTGCCTGACGATGACCAGATTAGAAGATTGTTTGAACATAAACTTGAAGGATATGCAGATAGTAGTATCTGTGTAGCAGAAGTGGTTGAAACGGCAAGGGGATTAAGCCATGCCGAGTTGTCTCTTGTATGCGATGACGCTATTAAGGAACATATCCTTTATGAAACCGCTATATCAAGCGCAACGATTTGCATCCTTCTTACTGAGCGTCATCGTATTTATCAGGGCAGGGAGGCATAATAAGTAATGGCAGTAGAAAAAAGGAATATACTGCTAACTGGTATTACACAATCTATGCAGTATAAAGGAACCGGAGGAGGGAAAAAGAAAATCCCTCCTCGCAATCGTTCGGAACATGCAAGTTATATCAGCGGAAAATACGAGTCTTTTGTAAGCCAGGCCCTTAGTCATAAACAGGCGGCAGCAATAAAAATGAAGGGCATGTATGCAGAGTTTTCCGGCATGCAGAACTTTGAACTTGTTACAAAAAGCCTCGAAGACAGAAGGGCGGGCATTAGGCTTTTAAATGTACAAACTATCGATGGCTGTATGAAAGCTACTGTATACATTCCGGAAGGAAAAGAAGAGTTCTTTCGTAAACGAATCACTGAATATGCTGAAAAAGAAACAAAAGGTGGAAACCCCAGACATGCCGAATTGATAAACAGTATAGATGATATAAAGCAAGCGTTGCTTGAGTCTTTCTGGACGGATAAACTGGAGGTTCTTCCTAATGATAATCCGATAAACTGTGAAATTTGGCTTCGATATGATATGAATAAAGCCGAATCAGAACAATGGGAATCTGTGGAAGAGAAGTTTCACAATGTCTGTGATGAACTTGACATTTCTGTTGATAAATCGAAGCATATTATATTTCCAGAGCGTATTGTCAAGATGGCTGCTGTTAACAGACAAATGCTTAAGGATCTGTTAGACGCATTTGAGTATATCACTGAGATACGCCGTGCATCCGAACCAACAAGTTTCTTTACCGAATTACGCAGGGAAGATCAGAGAGCCTGGGCAGAGGATTTATTATCTCGTTGCTCTTTCACAGATTCAGGTGTGAGTGTTTGTCTGTTGGATGCCGGGATGAATGATCAGCATCCCCTCATTGCGCCAGCCGTTCTTTCGAATGGTCTCCATGCCGTAGAAGAGGGATGGGGAACAAGGGATAATATACACTATGACGGTTCAGATGGTCATGGGACGGAAATGGCGGGGGTTATCCTGTATAATGACTTGCAGGGGGCATTAGAATCTGATAAACCAATAACTGTTAATCACAAAATTGAATCCGTAAAGATTCTTCCGAACAGGGGGCAGAACCCAAGGGACTTATATGGTGCAATAACACAGAAAGCGGTTTCTCTTGCCGAGATTGACAATCCATATGAGAAACGCATTATCTGTATGGCCGTAACCGCAAAGGAAGAATTAGATAATTCTGGTGAGGCCGGCAAGCCAACATCCTGGTCAGCCGCTCTTGACGAGATTACATCCGGTGCGGCAGAAGCTGAAAATCCGCGACGGCTCTTTCTGGTAAGTGCTGGGAATGTTCATCCAAGTGTTTACACTGAAGGAGTGCCATATCCTGAAAGAAATAGGCTTGAACTTGTACAGAATCCCGGTCAATCCTGGAACGCAATAACCGTAGGGGGATATGCAGACAAAGTAGATATAATAGGTGAAGACTATAACGGTTTTTCACCACTTGCTGAGCGAGGTGCCCTTTCGCCTTTCAGTTCAACTTCTGTTGGATGGAAAAAGAGTTGGCCGGTAAAGCCGGAAGTTCTGTTTGATGCCGGTAATGTGGCTACCAACGGATCTGATTATGTGGAATGCGATGATTTATCATTACTAACCACATTCTTTGAACCGAATAAAAGGCTTTATTCAACAATCTGGGCTACAAGTGCGGCAACAGCTCAGGCAGCGCATTTCAGTGCGCAGCTTATGGCAGAGTATCCAGATTTATGGCCTGAAACAATCAGGGCGTTAATCATTCACTCTGCTGACTGGACTGATGCTATGAGGCATCAGTTCTGCCCGAAGGAAAATGATACGACCAAGAGCCAAAGGAGAGTTCTTTTAAGAAATTGTGGGTATGGAATCCCTGATTTGGAAAAAGCGATTCAGTGTGCAAATAATTCGGTGAACATGATTGTTCAGGGAGAAATCCAGCCATTCGTAAAGGAAAAGAGTGCTGCAAAAATGAAAGAGATGCACATTCACGAATTTCCCTGGCCGAAGGATGTACTTCTTGGACTTGGAGATGCACAAGTGAAGCTCAGAGTCACGCTTTCATATTATATTGAACCCTCTCCCGGAGAAGTTGGTTGGAAAGATCGCTATAAATACCCGTCTTGTGGTCTGCGATTTGAGATTAATAACGCGAATCAGTCATTGGAAGAGTTCATGGCGAAAGTGAACATTATTGCCAGAGCGGAGGATCATGAAGAGGATAATAGCACCAGCGGTTCTTCTGGTAATGATTGGTATTTAGGACCAAATAACAGAAACGTGGGATCTGTTCACTCTGACTTCATTATCGCAAATGCTGCGGATTTGTGTGAATCAAAGTATGTTGCTGTATATCCGGTAGGAGGATGGTGGAAGGAGAGAGTGTATCTGGGCAGAAGCGAAAATACGGTAAAATATGCCTTGATAGTTTCCCTGTCCACACCGGAAACAAATGTGGATCTGTATACTCCTATCATAACTCAGATTGGAGCCGCAATTCCTGTGGTTGTTCCGATTGGAAAGTGACATTCCTTGTCAGAGCAGATGTTTAACTTCGCGCCAACTTGGCGCGAAGTTGAGAAAATGAAATAAGTGCAGGCAGGTATAAATCAGAATAAGCATATGGCGTAAACATCAAGATTAAGGAAGCCTATATATTGCTGGAGAAACAGTGATATGAGGGCTTCTTTTTTAATATCGGGTTTTCATCAGAAAATATACTTTTTTCAATGTTGGTGATTCGATCAGTATAAGGATAGAGGAATAAGTCTCTTTTCGGAGGTTGAGGCATTGGATGTGCCGCTGGATTCTTGCCTTATCGACAGAAAGACGTGTGTTGAGCAGGAAGTCACAACGAATGCCGTTATTGAAGAGATGCTCTGGGACTTTCAGAGCGTGAACGCCAAGTAATAATCCTTGTTGCTATGGCAGGATACAAAGTCCGGGAAGCTGCTAAGATTCCCGACATTACCGAACGGCATGTATTACGTCTCAAGAAAAGTGCTCAGGAAAAGATGCGCAGTTATCTTGCAGAAGAGGGTGTGGAGAATTATCAACAGGCTTCTGATTATTTGCTTAAAAAGTTCTAAATGGCATGTCATGTTTTTCTGTTTCACACGGAGAGGAAGTGAAGGAAACTAATGGGAGAGGCGGGGCATTTGAAAAGGTCGGGCCGATAATGGGGCGGCAGAAACAAATGTCTCGGCTTCTTTCCGATATGTAACAGGTGAAACCGGAAAGGAGTAATTATGGAAAATATAGAAATGAAGGCAAAAGAGAAGCAAAAGGAAAAAATTTATGTCCGCTATGACGAGGGGGCAGAGAGATATTCAATGTGTAAGCACACATTTATGAAGCTCGCTGCGGATGCTCATGCGGTCTATAAGATCAACAGACTGATTCTCGTGAATACGAAAATATTTGAAGACTATCTGGAGACGTTCAGGGTGTGATCTGAACAACGGCGGAAAGAATTGGAAATATCTGCATAAAAAGCATTGCTTAATTGGATGACAAAAAGTATAATAAATATACTAATTCAAGGAGGCTGAACAATGGCAAAGATGGGAAGACCGAAAATCGATAATCCAAGAACCGAAAGAGTCTCCCTTCGATTAACACCTGAACAGAAGGCAGAATTATATGCCTATGCGAAGGAACATAAGCAGACTATTACAGACATACTTATGAAGCCATTCTGGGAAAAAATAGGAAAGACAGAGTGGGCTGAATAAGCAACACTTTCCGCCGTCTTTAATTAAGAAAGGCGGTAGAAAATGGTAAGAAAAGACAAGAAAGGAAGACAGCTTAGAAGAGGAGAAGGCTATCGGAAGGACCGGGACTGCTATATATACCAGTACAGGGATGAAACCGGTGAAAAGCGTACGATTTATGCAAAAACAATCCAGGAACTCCGCGAAAAAGAAGATCGGCTCACAATGGATTCAATGGAGCAGATTCAATCCTATGTTGCGGGGCATACGACCTTGAATCAGGCATTTGACCGGTATATGTCTCTTAAGTATAACCTTAAGGAAAGTACAAGAGCAAATTACAATTATATGTATGATCACTTTGTACGGGAGACAATTGAGAAGAAAGTCATACGTGACTTAAAATACAAGGATGAGATAGACGGTATGAAGGGATTCGCATTTTGCAATCGTTACGGACATGTCTTTAACCAGGGAGCGGTTAATCGGGCGATTCGAAGAATCCGTGAAGACTATAACGCAGAGGAGATTATCCGTGCAGCGAAGCAGAAAAGAAAACCCGTACTACTTCCTCCGTTCAGCTGTCATCATTTGAGGCACACGTTCTGTACGAGGCTCTGTGAAAAGGAAAACAATCTGAAAGCGATCCAGTCAATTATGGGTCACTCAGATATCCAGACTACACTCGGGATCTATGCTGAGGCTACGGATAAAACGAAGCAGGAAGCAATTAAGTCCCTCGGCTTCAGTCTTGATATCTATTAATCAAAGTTAAGAAGTGTTTCTTTTTAAAGAAGCACCCCTGACATAAAAAGCCATTTGACATATTTATGACATATTTTTTGTGTCTTTCAGTGGTCTTTTATGGACAGTGGATAAGACGAAGAAAAGCAGGAAAAGGGCTTAAATAAGCCAAAAAGGACTCTGGTGGATTCGTCGTGGATGAAGCATAAGCTCGTCCCGACCCTCCGCAGCGAGAAATGATACACGTTCTTGAGTAAAATCGCGTTTCTCCGTGGACGACCAAATTTGGAATAGATTGCACTGTTTTTAAAACAATCTCATGGGACAACATGGGACATCAGTGGACGTGTACGTGTAGTTTGACAGTGAAAAACAGGACTTCCATGGACGTCTGTGATGACGAAAAAATAGAAGATATTGACGCAAAAAGCGGGGAAAAGGCTTCAAAAAGTCTTCTCCCCGGGGAAACGTCAAAGAGGAAAACCGGTTCTAAGTATCTTCTAATCCATGAAAATATTATGACTTAATCCACATTTCTCTTAATGAAAAGAGAAAATGTGGTTTTATTGCAAAAAAATCTCAATTCTCTTTTTCTAAATTGCATCTCGTAACACCAAAAAACGGAGGTTACAGATGAATCGAAGTAAATCCCCACCAGTGAATCTGGAAAAATACCTGGAAGGTAAAAGACACCGCTTTTGCACTTACGCTCAGGGTGCAAGGCTTTACGCAATGGCGTACTGGTCCTTTGTCACCATGGCCAAGCAGGCAGGGGCCAACATCAAGCTCAGGAAAACAGCTTTAGTAGATCTGGATATACTTGATGACTACATCGAAAATGAATGCAACGAAGAAAGAGAGGATGCCTTCTCTTGGAATGATGACCATAAATGCTCTGGCTTGTGCTGACAGCGTACTTATTCCGGTACAGGCCGCATATCTTCCTGTAAAGGGCCTTCAGCAGCTTATTAAGACCATAGGAAGAGTTAAGCGTCAGCTGAACCAGAAGCTGGAAATAGAGGGAATTCTCATCACTATGGTGGATAACAGAACCAATTATGCAAAAGATATATCGGCTCAGATCTACGAAGCGTATTCATCCACCATAAATGTTTTTGAGACTGAGATCCCGCTTTCTGTGAGAGCCGCTGAGATTAGTGCTTCCGGAAGTAGTCTCTACGTCTATGATCCAAAAGGAAAAGCAGCATCGGCATATTCATCATTTATAAGGGAGGTAATAAATAATGGCACAAAGAGTTGGTCAGAAAGTAAAGCTGTCTAGTATAGATGAGCTCCTCGGTGTTCCTAGCACCGAGGGGACTGTAGATCTCGATGTTATGACTATTTATCCCTTTGAGAATCATCCTTTTAAGGTTGTGGATGATGAAAAAATGGATGAACTTGTGGAAAGTATCAAGGAAAGCGGAGTTCTTACTCCTGTTCTTGTTAGACCGGATGATGAAGGAACTTATGAGATGATTTCCGGACATAGAAGGCTCCACGCGGCTAAAAGAGCAGGACTTCGTAAGATTCCTGCAATCATCAAGGAAATGACAAATGATGATGCCACGATTGCCATATGAAACAATATCATTTACAATAAATATGCAGTATTTATGCAACTTAGCGGAATATCATCAGCAGGAAATTGAGTCAGAAATCGTGTTTATGATTGTCTGATTTCTGAAACATGAATAAATATTAGGGAGTGTATTAATGGATTCTGTTTTGTACAAACCAAGAAATGAATGGCTGCAAATTCAACTACGGCGTTACCGGGATGCTTTAGCTCTTAGCGGAAGTATGGTGATTGTTTTATCCGTTTGGGACATCATTAAACTATTTATCAGTTTCTTCCTGGGTGAAAATACGATTTCTGAAATCATTGAAAGCATTATGGCTCAGGGTGCCTACGAAGTTGCCGGCGCCGGACATGAAAAAGTGATGAGAGCCTTATTATGGGCAGGCTTTATGGTTGTGATTCTGATTTTCAGTCTGGTCATTTTTTTGTTCCACTATTATATTGGCATGAGTGCATTCCGGACCGGACGTCAGACAGTGAAGAAGGATAAACGCTTTTACCTTACGCTGACGGTATTCTGCGTAGTTGTGTCAGCGGTGCTGATCATATTGAACTCCATAAGTTTTATGACGTCCACAGATTCGAGTGCAAACGTTGATATAGCATTTTTCATCATGGAAGTAACAGCATTTATAAACTATATTTTCATTTTATATGCGGCAGGAAAGATTAAAAAATTGGAAAAGGCGGGGGCGTGAGGAAATGACAGTTTGGCAGAAGCTTAGAAAAATCCTCTTGGGAATTGCTATGATCCTGATTGGAGCAGCCCTGTTCATCTTTGGAGAAGAAGCATATATGGCTATCATAGGTTTCTTTTCTCTGGCGCTTGAAATCATGGGGATTCGCATGCTCTGGTTTTACTTTAGGATGGCAAGGCATATGGTCGGCGGACGGAATATTCTTTTTCGAGGAATACTCTTCTTTGATTTTGGTGTGTTTACCGGTTCCCTTGTCTGGGTTCCCAGGATGTATGTACTTATTTATCTCGCAGGGACTCTGGCTTTTTCAGGTGCAGTGAACATAATTGGAGCCAATGAGGCCAGAGGAATTCAGAGTTCCTGGAAACTCAAGGCATTTGAAGGAACAGTAAAAGTGCTGATTGCGGTCTGCTGTCTGATCTTTATGAGAAGCGGAGCAAGAGTAGTGGATATCTGTGCTGTCGGTTTCATTTTCTCGGCAGTTATGAATATTGCTAATGCATTCCGCAGGCAGCAGGTTATTACGATAGATTAGTACAGGAGCAGAGACAAAATGCAGGGAGATTTTCACTATTATGCAACCTACTGCGCTGCAGTGCTTGCAGGATACGATCATAAAAACAGTGTCGATATTTGCCATGCAGCACAGCTTGTGGACCACTGCTCGCGCACCTGGCTGATAAAAGCCGGCGGCCCCACGCAGGCTGCCACAACACAGCTTCAAGCTGAGCTTTTGCAGGCAAGGACTGATCCGATAGGGCTGTGCGATATAATAAGGATCTGGTCTTCTTTTCATTTCCTGCCGAGGGATCTGTATGCTGATATCAACATGGGCTCACAGAACTATAAAGACAAATACCGCCTTATATGCGGGCCAAATGGCAATCTGCTTGTCGATACGGTTAAGCTTGCAAAGGGAAAAGGGACAGAAGCCGCAGGCATAGCGATGCATGTACTGGCAGACACCTGGGCACATACTTATTTTGCAGGTACACCGTCCCTTGTTATCAATAATACGAACTGGTATTTTTATGAACTATTTCCGAGGGATGACGGGGAACCAGAACGCAGGCAGATAAAGTTCTCACATAACCCTTCTGCTTCGGAGGATGTGGACAAGCCGGTATATGTTGGAAGCGTATACCAGTCAGATGAGAATTCAATCATGAATCTCGGTCATGGACGAGCAGGACATCTGCCTGACTACAGTTATATCCGGTATGTTTATTTGCCTGCCTGGGGCGGCTATAAAGAAATCGTGAAGGACAATCCTTATGACTATGAGCACGCATTTGCTCAGATGGTATATGCCCTAGGCTACCTTAACGGTGGGAGGGATGAGTTTGAAAAAGAGACCTATGCCACAGATAAGATTGCTCTACACATTGAAAGAATCCGGGAAATAATTACCAAAAGGCAGGTTGATGCTTCTAAAGACTGGAAGGCTTTTGGCGAAAGTCTTTCCGGAGAGACGATTCCGGATTTTGATAAGGACGAACATATAGCGGAATACAAAGCAGGAAATAGAGAAGATACATACCTGGGACGGTTTTTTCAAGCTGCTATTTCCCAG
This sequence comes from uncultured Lachnospiraceae bacterium, assembly GCA_902776305.1. Lineage (GTDB taxonomy): Bacteria > Bacillota > Clostridia > Lachnospirales > Lachnospiraceae > Chordicoccus. Next base: position 27,058 of record CACYPS010000032.1, read on the forward strand.
AAAAAAATGGTGTCATCAAGGATCATGGAATCAGGCAACCGTCTTGCAGGATTGGTATAGCTTAAATAGGAAATAGTGGACTTCGCGGAATTGATCAAGCTTCTTATGAAACAGCAGTAATAAATCAGATAAGAGAAAGGATAGCTAATGAGAAACAAAGAATGGAGCGTATTCAGAAAAACTACAGCTGTGATTCTTACAGCTACTTTGGTGGTCATATCTGCGGGCTGTGGAAAAGGCGGGAACGCGGCTGAATCTTATCTATCGAATGAGGATGGCTCTGGTTCTGTTCCTTCCGGAATTCCCGGGGGAGGAAAATGGGTTGATTCTGACGTTGTATTCACAGTCAGGTCTGAGGATAATATACGTTTTCAGGATGATTTTGCAGCGGCTGCCAATAAAGATTATATTGCATCTGCTGTTCTGGACCCCGCATATGAAGAGGCCAGTATATTTCTTGATGCAAATAAGCTGATGTATGAAAGATATATGGAGATTGCTTCTGATGAGGCTATGTCAGGTGATAATGCAGAAAGATATAAAGCATTGGTTAAACTGTATTCTGATTGGGATGAGCGAAACAAGCTTGGAGTAAAGCCTCTTGAAAAGTATATTTCGGATATACAGAGCATATCCTCTATAAGTGAACTTACGCAGTACCAGGGGAACACTACGAGAAATCCCTTTGGGCTGGGGCTGTTAAATCCGGAAGCTGTGAGTACACAATTGCAGTTCCCGGACAAGAGCACGTTAAAGCTTCAGGCTCCAAAGCTCTCTCTGGGGTCTAATTCCTCATATGTGGAGTATACAAGCAATACATTAGCAGCTAAAGAAAAAAACGATGATGTAATCTTCTATTTCCTTGGAAGGCTTGATTTTTCTGAAAAAGAGATCAAGGCTATCCTGAAAGGCAATTACCGTATAGAGACTTTTATCGCAAGAAACAGTAATATCGAAAACTTCGGTGTTGGGGAGATGTTTACACAGGCTCAGAACACCAGGGAAGGGCTGAAGACTTTACAAGGGGATTATCCGCTTTTACAGATATTGGATAGCAGAGGCTATTTGAAATGTGACAGCTTTTATGTGGATTATTCCTATCTGCAGTCCTTACATAAGATCTATACCGAAAAGAACCTTGAAGATATCAAGTCATTCCTCATTGTACAGACCATTGATTCAGTTAAATACCTTCTCGACCGCGAATCATATGAAAAGATGGTTAAGCTGTATATGAACGGCGCTGATAACTATGAGGGAATTTCAGATAGCCAGAATAGTGTCCTTTTTAGAAATGACATTAAGATCTGTGGCTTTTTACCATTGCTGGATACTTTGTATCTGGAAAAATATTATACAGATGACGAAAAAATAGCTAAGATAAATGAATTTACAAGTGCACTGATAAAGGCGTATGCACAAATACTGGATGAAGAAGACTGGATGTCAGAAGAAACAAGGACAGCTGCAAAGGGGAAGCTGCAAAATATGGCTTTGCATCTTGTAAAGCCTGATAATATCGCCGATTATTCAGCTGCGGACATAAAGTCCTATGAAGAAGGAGGAAATCTTGTAGAAGCTGCTGCTGAGGGCAGACGGATGATAGAAACTCACATGGCAGTTAAAAGCGCTGATTCAAATTGGGATAGATATAAATGGGATATTTACGATGCTTCCAGAACTACTACCGAAGTCAATTGTGTGTACTATTGCAACGAAAATGGCATCTATATAATGGCGGGATATCTGGCTATGTGCGATGCTGCTTTTGGAGAAGATGCATCACTTGAGCAGTTTGCAGGCATCGTAGGAACTACGATTGGCCATGAGATAACCCATGGATTTGATTCAAACGGAACAAAGTTTGATCTTTACGGGCGTCAGTTTGATGATGATAAAATCCCCATTGATTGGATGACACCACAGGACAGGTCAAAGATGGATGAAAAAGCATCAAAGCTGGCAGGATACTTCTCACTGGCAAGGCCGATTCCGGGGCAGCAGAAGGTAAATGGAAATGCCGTAAAAGATGAGGCTATTGCTGATATGGGAGGTGTCAAATCAGTACTTTATGCGGTAAGGGAAATACCTGATTTTGATTATGATGAGTTTTTCAGAGCCTTTGCAAGGCAATATGCGGAGCAGACAACTGAGGAAAATGAACTTGATACCATGAAAAGCGACATGCATCCGCTTCCGTTCCACAGGGTAAATATTGTTCTTCAGCAATTTGATGAATTTATAGAAACCTATGATATAAAGCCGGGAGATGGAATGTACTTAAGCCCGGAAAAAAGAGTCAATGTCTGGTGATATCTGTTAGGAAGGAGACAAACTATGGGATCAGAGACTTCAAATGCAGCAATAAGGCTTGATAACATAATCAAAAGCTATGGTAAACATGACGTACTTAAAGGTGTCACCATGCAGGTGAATAAGGGAGATATCTACGGCCTGGTAGGCAAGAACGGAGCAGGTAAAACCACTATTTTTAAGATGATTCTGGGACTGTCAGAATACACTTCAGGCAATGTTTCCATAGCCGGTTCCCGGAACCGAAAAGAGCTGTTTGCAAACAGATCAAAGGTAGGCTTCTTTGTCGGATCCAATTTTTATGGTTATCTTTCCGGCAGGGCGAACCTCGAATACTACGCAGCAGCTAAGGGGCTTAAGGGAAAAGCGTTAAAGGAGGAAGTGGACCGTGTTCTAAAGGTTGTTGGTCTTGTAGACGGTAAGGAAAAGCAGAAAGCTAAGGGCTATTCCCTTGGAATGAAACAGCGTCTCGGAATAGGCAATGCAATCCTTGGTAATCCGGATATTCTCATTCTGGATGAGCCGACCAACGGTCTTGATCCTCAGGGAATAGCAGATATTCGTCATATGATACGGCGGTTTAGAGATGAGTTTGGCATGACAGTCATAGTTTCAAGCCATATTCTGGGAGAACTGGAAAATACCGCGGACCGTTTCGGTATAGTACATGAAGGCGTTATAGCAAAAGAAATCACACAGGAGGACCTTTCTGCAAAGCGCCCGGAAGTGGAACTTACAGTCTCAGCCGGAAATTTGGAAAGAGCTAAAAGTATTCTTGCAGAGAATGGTATTGATATTCTTAAAGAAGGAAAAGAGAAAGTTACTCTGGAAGATTATTACTTTGAACTCATTGGAGGATCTGCAGAATGAGAAATTTGTTAAGAGCGGATTTGAAGCGCATCTTTCGGGTTGGTCTTATTTATATAGGGCTTTTGCTGGCACTGATCTATATTTCATATACGGTGCTTGAAGGTGTTGTAAATGATGGCTCAATCGGACTGGTCAGAGGTGTACAGAAGTCGCTTAGCGGGGCGCCTATAGCTCTTTTTATTGTTTTTCCCACTTTCTATGCTGTTTTTGCTCATGAGCTTTCCTCAAAGTCCATGCAGGCTGTACTTGGTCATGGCATAACAAGGGATAAGCTCATAGTTGCAAAGCTTCTTGATGCGGCAATTGTACTTCTTTGCGTGTACCTGGTCATCATTGCGGTAACCCTTGTAGTAATAAACGGAGAATCAGCAATTATATTAAGCTCGCAGCAGCAGACGAACCTTGTTATTTTTATCATACTGAGGTGGCTTAGACATTTTGGCTACATTGTCTTTTCAGCTATGATCATGTACATTTCAGGCTCCACGGTTCTTGGTATAGTCGCTTGTGTAGCATTTACGGTTGTGTTTAGACTTGTGTTTAACATGATAGAATTTTTTTCCTCACTGTCATTATATGACTATACCTTTGATGGTCTTTTGGACTGGGCATATACCGGAATAGAGATGGAAGCTTTCCCGTGGCAGCTTCTTCCGGCAGCCTGCTATCTCTTGGCTGCACTGGCGATCACTACCTATTTCTTCCGGAGAAAGGAGTTTGACTTTTGAAAAATCTTATTTTGGCAGATGTAAAAAGAATACTAAGAAAGCCGGCATATTGGATTGTGCTTGCAATATGTCTGTTAATTTCGTTTTTCTGGACCTTGGGTGCAAAAAGAAATGGAACCGTAAGCGGCCTTACTTTTGCCACTAATCAGGGAACTGCTATAAATACAATGAATCTTTTTATAGGGATTGCTATTTATGTGAGCGTCTACGCCGATGAGTTTTCGTCTAATTCTATGCAGTGCCTTATTGGAAGAGGAATTTCAAGAAAAAGACTCCTTATCGCCAAGTTCATTAACTGCGTGATCATCACCTTTATTTCTTATGGAATCTATGCCCTTTTTATCACCTTAACAGGTCTGATAATGGGCGCAAACATGAATATGTCAGAGAGCAGCTTTTTGTACAGTACGATATTGACCAATGCTTTTCTTATCCTGGGTTATGCAACCATATCCATGATTATTCTTTTCTGGAGTAAGAATGTTGCCTATGCAACTTTGGTGGATGCATTTCTTCTTTTTGCGGGAGATACACTGCTGAGCGGCCTGAATATGATTCCGGTGATAAAATTCTGGCATATAGACAGGCACGTTTTTTCACATGCCCTTGCATGTGCCAAAGTAGATCTGCTTCTAACTGGTGGAACAGCAATATTTACACTCCTTTGGCACGTTGCAAAAATCTGTGTTATTTCGATTATTCTGGCATATCTGCTCTTTAGGAAAAAAGAGCTGGATTTCTGATTTTTATTGGCGGAGAAGAAAGGAATTTCAAGCATGAAAAAGAGAGCGGTATCTCTGATTATATGTATGGCTATGGTAGGGACTATTATGGCCTGTGGTAATAACGCGGCTCCTTTGGAGGTTGTTGATGAAGCGCCGCAAGCAATATCAGTGGTGGAAGAAAGCACTGAAAATGAAGAAACAGATATGTCCGTCAGTGAAGGAAATTCAGACGCACCGGCAGGTGAAGAGGAAAAAGAGACGGTAACGACAGGAGGATATCCGTGGATAAACTCGGACATAAAAGAGAATGTTACTCCTGACATGGAGGTTTCTCCTAAGGATGATTTTCATCTCTATGTAAATAAAGGATGGCTTTTGGAGAATGATATCCCAGATGGATATACGATATGGTCTCATTACCATGAGCGGGAAACTGAAATAAAAAAACAGTGCATGGAGCTGCTTAAAGATGAGACCATAGAAGGCCATGATGCTGAAGTAGTCCGCACATATAATAATCTGCTTTTAGACTGGAATGCCAGAAATGAAGCCGGATATACGGATATAAAAGAAGGCTATGAGAAAATTCTCGAAGCAAGTAGTGTTGAAGACATAAGCGGACTTATCACGGACAAAGATACGGCTTTTGAGTATTACAATTTTATGGCATATGCTGTAAGAAGCGGCCTTAATGATCCGAGTAAATACCTGCTTTGCGTGGATACACCGACGCTTATTCTGAAAGATTCTGCTGAGTATTCTAATAGGACAGAAATTGGAGATATTTATTATAATTCGGGAAAAGAATTGTTTTCGTTTATGTCGGGGAAACTGGGAATGTCATCGGAGGATGCTGTTAAGTATTTTGATGCAGCGATTGAATTGGAAGGAAAGCTTTCAGGATCAATATATACCACAATGGAGAAGAAAGGTGAAGGATATCTGGATAAGGTAAACAATGAGATGAGCTTTGAGGAACTGGCTGCACTTTCTGTGAAGCTTCCTATAGCAACCATTATTGAGGCGGTCGGATATAAATATGATGGCATATATCTTGTTACTACTCCTGATTATTTTAAAACTCTTGATGAGGTGTACACAGATGACAATTTGGATGGCATCAAGGGAATCTTGCTATTCAATTATTTTTCAAAGTATGCAAAATACCTCGATAAAGAAACTTACGATAAAACAAATGAGTTGAATGCCAAGTATCTTGGTACAAGTGGGACATTATCCGATAAAGAGAACGCTTATAATATTGTCACAGATTTACTTCCGGTATCAATGCAGAAAGTATACATTGCAAAGTACGGATCTGAAGAAGACAAAAAGAGAATGGAAGATTTGTGTCAGCAGGTTATCGATACTTATAGAGAGCTGCTTAATGAGAATAGCTGGGCTTCGGATGAAGTTAAGAAAAAAGCCATTGAAAAACTGGATAAGATAGCCATTCATGCCGCTTACCCGGATAAATTCAGAGACACTTCCGATATTGATATTTCTGATTGTTCACTTATTGAAGCTACCAGGCGAATCTGGATGGCTGAGACAAAGCATGATATGAGTTGTTTAGGCCAAAACCTTGATAAGGACATGTGGGCAGAAGGCTTTAATATTTTAACCTGCAATGCCGGGTATGATCCGTCTGCCAACACTATTAACATGATCATAGGAATGATGGGAGAACCTTTCTATTCAAGTGATATGGACGTGGAAGAGATGTATGCCTCAATTGGAGCATTCTGGGTGGGACATGAAGTGTCACATGCTTTTGATAACTATGGATCACAGTTTGATGCTGAAGGAAAATATAAAGACTGGTGGACAGAAGATGATAAGGCAGAATTTATGAGACGTGTAAAAAAGCTGGATGATTACCTTGATAGTATAGTTGTCTTTGGAGATTACAATTGCATCGGTACGAATATTGATACCGAAATGGTGGCTGATATAACCGGACTTCAATGCGCTCTTAGGATGGCTTCAAAAGTAGATGGATTTAATTATGATAAATTTTTTACAAAGTATGCTCAGATCAATGCTAATCTTGCTATTTACAGTTCTGAATTAACTAACCTTTTACAGGATGAGCATCCAAGAGACTATCTAAGAACAAATGTCCCTGTTCAACAGTTTGACGAGTTTTATGAAACCTACGATGTAAGAGAAGGCGATAATATGTACCTTGCTCCTGAAGACAGGCTTTTGATCTGGTGATCCATCAGCCGGAGCATTATTTTGGCAGAAAAGCTCTGACTGAGTATATCCATAATTTGTATTAAGTTATAGCAACCAACAAAGAAAGGGGGAAAAATTATGATTTCAATTATCAGTTTTGTTCTGTGTTTAATCATTATTGGTATTCTTTACAGGAATATGATTGCCTGGGAAGGAGACTATCGGATTTCAAGAGGACAAGCTTTGCTGCCGGTGTTTCTTGGACTTTTATCTGTGCCGATTTCATTTATTTTCGCTTTAATAATTGGGTTGTGCTTCAGGTCGGTAACCGGGTTTGCTCCTTCAGAGGGACCGGCATTACTTGCCAGTTTCAACCATGCGCTTTTCTCAGCGGCTATGAGTGAAGAGCTCGCAAAACTACTCATTACACTTATTGTATTATGCATTTTCAGGAAAAAATTGAGAAATGTATATGAATATATGCTGATAGCAGGGGCTGTCGGATTCGGATTTACTCTTATAGAAGATTTTGTATATAGTGCAGGGCTTTCAGGTCTTGTGATGAGACTGCCGAATATAACATTGCACATGATGCTTGGGCTTGCCATGGGAAGGCATCTTGGACTTGCCAGATATAACAAAGTAACAGGCAGTGGGGCTGTAATAAAAGAATATCTTCTTGCATATTTTGTCCCCGTATTCTGTCATGCTGTTTTTGACTTTTTTGCTGCAAACAAGCTAATACATGCCGGGGATGATGTAGAGGTTGCGACAGCAGAAATACAAAGATCAATATATATTGGGGTTGGTATGGTGTTAATTGCGGTAATTCCGGTATTTATATTTCAGATATACTTATTCAAACGCCTTAAGAAAAACGCCTCAAATCTTGTAGCTCTTTCCTTTACAGATGCCGGAAATGCGGAACAGGAGAACACTAATGCTTAAAAAGTATATTGAATTTATGAAAAGATCTCCGCTGATAACTGCTGCAATCTGCATAGTATACGTGGTTGTGTGTTTCAAGACAGTACCTACAGAGACAAATTTCCAGTTCTTTATAGTAAGGACTATGCTCTGCGGAGCGGTGTGCTTTTTCCTCTACCAGATATCCGGAGATAAGACACTTGCCTCCTGCTATGTTTCTACAGGATATGTCATAAAGAACACCATTGGATTTTTAGTGATGTCCCTTATCATGGGCTCTGTATTGCTGATTTCGAATATAGAAGAAAAGGTACCCCTGAAGGAAAATCCGATATTGGGATTTATCATTATATTTCTTATGTTTATTTCTGTGGGACTTTTTGAGGAACTGGCTTTCAGGGCAGTTATAAACGATGCGATTATCTATAAGTTCAGGGAAAAGAAATATGTCTTTGTTCTGAGTGCAGTGGTTTCCTCACTGGTATTCGGAGCTGTACATGTTTTGGGATTTGATCCCTCATCGCCTGTTGCATGGGGACAGGCGGTCGCCAAAACACTGGAATCAGGCGTTTTTGGTCTGGCCCTCCTTATACTGTATTGGAAGACAAGAAATATCTGGGCCTGCGGCCTGGCTCACGGACTGTTTGATTTTTTTGCAGGTTATACAGAAGGCCTGTTTGTTCCGGTTGGAGATTCGGGTTCATCGTATATTAATACCGGTGAAGATGGCGTGAGAATCCTTATCACATACTTTATAATTGCTGCAATAAATGCAGTTCTGACGTTTATTGTGTGGAAGAAAGTCGGTAAGACTATTGATTTTGAAAAGATCAGACGAGAATGGTAAGGAGAATTGGTTATGGAAAACAAAAAAGTAAGGAAACATTCATTATGTGAAAAAAATGCTGTAATCGCAATGATACTGACAGTTCCTCTGGGTTTATTAACTCAATTGAGCGGCCAGCCACAGGGAGTAGTAAGCGCACTTATTGTCTCCGCTCTGTCCCTGGTTCTTCTGATCATTTATAATAAGTGGTTTTCGCCTGAATTTGATGGCGTGTTTAAGGCTCATGTTCCGGTAAAAGAGATACTTATGGTATCCTCTGCGATGGCAATCCTTATTATCGGATGCATAATCATAAATGCTATATATAGTGGACTTGCTTTCAAACCATCAGTTTCTTTCGTGTGCCTGGCACTAATGGCTGGCATTAGTGAGGAGACCATTTTCAGGGCGATGCTTATTCCTATAGGAATGAGATATCTGAAGGTGAAGAATAGGGCAGTGGCAGCAGTAATTATCTCATCTGTCATCTTCGGACCGCTCCATTTGACAAATATATTCGTAGGAGCAGATCCTGTCATGACTCTGATACAGGCATTCATGGCAACCTGTGGCGGTTTTGTTCTCGCCGGAATATATCTGAGGACCGGCTCGGTAATCCCGGGAATGATTGCTCACGCTGTGTATGATTTTATCAATTTTGTTACAGATCCAACCATCAATGAAAAGGGCGTTGTAGTTTCTGATAGCGGGAATGTTGGTATTTCGTATTATGTGATTATACTGGCGGTTTCGGTGACGCTTCTTGTAGCAGGATGCTATCTTATCAGAAAGACTAAACAGGATACAATAGAGAATATATGGAAGATCAAGTGGAGCAACTGATTTCAATAGCGAGCAAAGATGGCTTTCTGATTCGCAAAAATAGTAAAATTTCAAATTTGCGAAACAAACAAAAACACTGATAGCCATATATTTTGGAAGTTATGATATGTGTGCTTGACACAAATACTCCTATATCGTAGTATAAAACTACGATATAGGAGTATTTAATTATGAAGACAAATGGTGGATTTCTTGTTACAAAAATAAAACAGCTGGGTGATCGTATATTTGAAAGGAAAAAAACGGACTGATAAGCCGCAAAACGGATGAAGCTGATAAGAGAAAAACTCTTCTGTTCCTCACAGATAAAGCCAAAGAACTTAAAGAAGCTTATGACTCCGTATCCAATGAGATGGGGAATATTTATTATCGTGATTTTACGGATAAAGAGATTCTTCAGTTTGAAGAGTATCTTAACCGCATCAGGGTAAACCTTGAGGAATGGAGTGACAAATGAGTATCTGTATTAAAGATCAGATTCAGAACATGAATCTTGTTATAGGGTGCACTGTTGGATGTCCGTACTGCTATGCCAGAAACAATACGAGGCGTTATCACATCATAGATGATTTTGAAAAGCCACAGTTTTTTCAAGGAAAGCTTCGTATGATGGAAAAGAAAAAGCCGCAGAATTTTCTGCTGACCGGCATGAGCGATCTCTCGGGCTGGCATGAGGAATGGAGAGAGGAAGTCTTTAAAAAGATAGCAGAGAATCCTCAGCACCAGTTTCTTTTTCTTACCAAACGACCGGATCTTCTGTCTTTTGAAACAGATCTTGATAATGCATGGTTTGGCGTTACAGTTACGAGAAAGTCTGAGTTATGGCGTATTGATGCACTGCGGAGCAATGTGAAGGCAAAAAAATATCATGTTACCTTTGAGCCTTTGTTCGATGATCCGGGTAAGGTTGATCTTACAGGCATTGACTGGATTGTGGTGGGAACCATGACAGGTGCAAAGAGCAGGACTGTTAAAACAGATCCCGGGTGGGCTTATTCATTGACAGAACAGGCTCATGAACTGAACATTCCTGTATTCTGGAAAGAAGATCTTGTTCCGATTATGGGAGAAGAAATGATACAGGAAATGCCGGATGCTTTTAACAAAGTGCTGGAGGAACAGAGGATATGGAACAACCAGAAATCAAAGTAAATCATATAGAAACAAAAAGTGTAATGACAAAATCGAATACTCCTATTGGAGGATATTCGGTGAATCCCTATGTGGGGTGTCCCCATGCCTGTAAATACTGCTACGCATCTTTTATGAAACGCTTTACAGGGCATACGGAGGAATGGGGAACTTTCATGGATGTGAAAGACTGGCCTGAAATAAAGAATCCAAAGAAGTATGCCGGCCAGAAGGTAATCATTGGAACAGTTACGGATGGTTATAATCCGCTAGAGGAAACATATAAAAATACAAGAAGACTTCTGGAAGAACTAAAGGACAGTGGTGCGGACATACTTATCTGCACAAAGTCAGACCTTGTACTAAGAGATCTGGATCTGCTAAAAGAGATCAATGAAAATAGCAGACTTACAGTATCATGGTCAATCAATACTCTCGATGAAGAGTTTAAAGATGATATGGATGCGGCAGTAAGCATAGAAAGAAGGCTTGCTGCAATGAAAGAGGTATATGCGGCAGGCATTCGTACAATTTGCTTCATTTCACCCGTGTTCCCGGGGATTACGGATATAGAAGCAATCATAGACAGGACAAAAGATCAGTGTGACCTTGTATGGCTTGAGAATCTGAATCTTCGCGGAGGTTTTAAGGCAGATATCATGAAATACATTTCCGATAAACATCCGGATCTGGTGCCGCTGTATGACGAAATTTATAACAAAAAGAACCGCAGCTATTTTGAAGCGCTGGAAAAGAAAGCAGAAGAGCTGGCTAAAAAGTATGATTGCAGGTTTGTTGATAATGAAACTCCGTATGAGAGAGTAGAGAAAGGACATCCAACAATTTACCACGAAGAAGTAAGAGGAACTGCCAATAGTGGAAAGAGAAATGTAATACATAATCCTTGATGGAAGAATAAATCGGGATTTGTAGGTATGTTAAATTTCTATTGACTAAATTCTTGCTACCCTATAAGAAATACAAAATAGGAATAATTAGATTATGGATATACGATTGTTGAATTATTTTCTTGCAGTTGCAAAGGAAGAAAATATTACCAAGGCAGCAAATTTACTTCACGTCACCCAACCTACATTATCAAGACAGCTTATGCAGCTTGAAAGTGAGTTGGGAGTAAAGCTTTTTAATAGAGGTAAATATAATGTTATCGAAAGAAGTACTGGATGATTACATTGAATTAAAAAGGCTTCATAAAGAAACAGAAGCAATACAGCAAGAGTGCAAGCGGATAGCAGAAAAGGCTAAGATTAAGGAATGGGAAGCGGATAATGCTTTGATGAGCGAAGTACTACAAGTATATTTACAATATGAAACAGCTTTATCGTATGCATCGATTTTACTTGATACGAAAATTTACCAGGATCTAAATCCGGCAATTACACAAGAATGGGATAGTATCAGAGATAGATATTATCAATGACATGAAAGGTATCATATGATCGGGAAGTATAAGGTGATTACGCTTTGCGGCAGCACCCGATTCAAAGACGAATTTATGGAGGCACAGAAGCGCCTGACCCTTGAGGGCAACATTGTAATCAGTGTTGCCCTCTTTGGTCATTCCGGAGATCATGAGGTTTGGGAAAATATGGACGAAGGAACGCTGACTGCCACCAAGGAAATGCTGGATGATATGCATAAACGGAAGATCGATATGGCGGATGAAATATTTGTTATCAACGTAGGTGGCTATATCGGCGAAAGCACTCGGTCGGAGATTGAGTATGCCGTGATACACGGGAAGACAGTAAAGTATTTGGAGCCTTAACTTATGGGAAAGAAGCGTCCAAGACATAAGAACCAGAAAGCGGCAGAAGATATCTATACACAGATGTATTCAGATATGGATGGCACCTTTGCGTTTATTGCGGGATACACTCCTGGTGGCGCTCCCTATGGGATCACATGGCCAATGGCTTTAAAATTTACCAGCAATGAGCTGGTTGAGATTGGTCGTCGCGTTCAGGATGCCCGGGTTGCAAAACGGATGACGCAGGAATATGTCGCAGATCAATGCGATTGTACGACAAAGCATATCAGCGATATCGAACGCGGTGTCGTTGGACCGTCATTTCCGGTCATAGCAAAAATGGGCAAATTATTCGATACGGGCGTGGATTATTATCTGTATAACACAGCGGGTTACGTTTCGGACCGAATGATCACAGCTGATATATCTGAAGCTCTTGTGAACTGCGATACAGATACCCGGATGTACTGCCGGGAGATGAACAGGGGGCCGCTGTATATGAGTGAGAAGTCTGCGACCTGGCTGATGGATGAATCCTTCCGGCTGGCCGGGATCTATGCATCGGTAGTCAGTGAACTGCTGGAAGCTTTGTACCGTACACGTGATTACGCCGGTGTCCGAGATTATGCCACGAAGGCGATCCAGATGGATCCGATGAACCTGCAGGCACATTATTGGCTGACAGCCTCTCTTGTGAAAAGCAGGAACAGGGGACTCGCAAAACAGGCACTTGCAAAAGCGAAAGAGATGCTGGGAGAAGACGATTATGCGGATGTTCTGTATCAGCTGGGAAACCAGAATATCAAGCTTGAATAAAACATATGACTATGGGCCCTCTGCCGACTGTCGGAACTGATCCGGAGCGACAGAGGGCTTTTTTTATTTGGTGCCAAAATCGGCAAAAACGCGAAAACAAACGCCGGGCAAATGTGAAAGCAAACGCTGGCTATATGATCCGGCAAACGCCGGGTAAACGGGCAAACCAACGTGAGTTTCCAAAAACGGTAAAACAAACGCTTCAGCAAACGGGGAAGCAAACTCCCGCTTGATAGATTCTGCGAGGCAAAGATAAATCAGTCTCTATAAGGTCTATCGGACGGGAGCTTTTCATTGGAACCAGAAACAATAGTACTGGCGGTCATCTTTGCGGGTTGTGAAGATGACCGCTTTCTTTTTTTTGACCTTTTACAGGCGTATCATTCATTGCCGGTCGCCTCCGGGTTCTGGAATTTGCCAAATCAACAAATTTCAGAATTCGGAGGAAAGAATAATGTTTGATATGACAGCCTGCGGGAGCAGGATTAAGGAACTTCGTGAAAGCCGGATCAGGAACGGCAAAAAGATGACACTGGAGATCCTGGCGGAGGAGTTGAATATCTCAGTGCCGCATCTCTGGCGGATAGAAAATGGTGATCGGGCTGCTTCGATTGATCTGATGATCGTGATTGCGGAGTATTTTTCCGTAAGCCTTGATTATCTGGTGCTTGGAAAAGCGGCGGACGATACTGCAATCCGGAGACGGGTAAGGATCCTGACATATCTGGGAAAACTGGATTACAGGGACCTGTGCGGCATTGAGCGGGCCGCAGTTGTGAATATAAAGGCGGAACGCCGGAGGAGGAAACGGAGGAATGGCAACGAAACCGGAAGTGCCCATATGGGAAAAAAGTAATCTGACTGTGGAAGAGGCTGCTGAATATTCTGGAATTGGCAGAAATAAACTTCGGGAACTGTCAGATGATGATCATTGCACTTTTGTCCTCTGGGTCGGTTCCAAACGGATGATTAAACGGAAGAAGCTGGATGAGTATACCGAAAAGATGTACTCTATCTGATTTGTCAAGGATGTCGCGAAAATAAAAGCCCGGCGACAAACTTATCAAAAGAGAGCGCTCTTGATAGTATCGTACTTGAAGGAGCGCTCCCTTTCAGATTTTAGGAAAGGCGGGATATCAAATGGCGGAAAAACCCAGACGTAAAGACAAACGCAGGATGGTTCTCAGAAAAGGTGAATCTCAGCGAAAAGACGGTTCATATGATTATCGCTGGACGACCAGAGATGGAAAGCGCCACTCCATCTATGCGAAGACACTGGAGGAACTGCGGGAGAAAGAAGACGAAGTTGCCAATGACCAGTATGAAGGTATTCGGGTAGAAGGCAAGACTGTCACGGTCAATGACATATTTGAAATGTGGTGCAATCTGAAACGGGGAAAGACAATACCTTTCAGAATTACAAGTACACGTACAACCTGAATGTCAAACCGAGATTCGGGAGGATGCTGGTCAAAAAAGTAAGGAAATCGGACGTGAAACGGTTTTACAATTCCCTGGTGGATGACAAAAACCTGAGTGCGGCTACGATAGACGGAATACATACGGTGCTCCATCAGGTCTTCGATCTGGCGGTCGATGATCATTATATCCGCAGCAACCCGTGCGATAACGTGCTCCGGGAATTGAAGCAGTCGCATGTATTCAAGACGGAGAAGCGCCGTGGGCTCACCAGGCAGGAACAGGATCTGTTTCTGGATTATCTGAAGAAATCGGAGAAGTACAGGCACTGGTATCCGATCTTTGCGGTCATGATCGGTTCAGGCCTTCGTGTCGGTGAAGTCACCGGTCTTCGCTGGTGCGATATTGACCTGGAGGATGGGCTGATCCATGTGAACCATACGCTGGTCTATTATAAGCATGAAGTGAATGGCTGCTATTTCAATATTCATACTCCGAAAACCGAGGCCGGCAGGAGGTCGGTCCCGATGCTGGATTTCGTAAAAGAGGCGTTTCTGGAGGAGAAGCGGCGGCAGGAAGAGGAAGGCACCAAATGCCTTGTTCGGGTAGACGGGTACACGGATTTCATTTTCATCAATCGCTTTGGAATGCTTCAGCACCAGTCCACTCTGAATAAAGCGATCCGCAGGATTACCCGGGACTGTAATGATGCAGTACTGCGCAAGAACCCGAACGCCAAGGTATTGCTCCCGCATTTCAGCTGCCATTCCCTGCGGCATACTTTTACGACCAGGATGTGCGAAGCCGGTGTAAATGTGAAAGTAATCCAGGACACCCTGGGACATGCAGATATTTCCACGACGCTGAACATCTATGCGGATGTGACAAAGGACCTGAAAAAGGCCGAGTTTGAAGGGCTGGATAAATGGTTTGCCAAGTCTATGGGTCAGAAGAACGGCGATAAGAATACTGGTCCCGAAACCGGTGACAGGGAGGAAGGCGATTCGTAGCCGCTCCGGGAAGGGAAAAGTGATAACAGACATAGAGACATCCGTAGGGAGGAGCTGCCTCCCGGCGGGTGTCTTTTTGTGTCTCTGGATTTTAATGTGCCATTTAATGTGCCAACAGAAATGGCACATTAAGCCGTTTCACAGTTTATAGATGTTTCAATCCTGCATTGAAACCGGCAAAAATAGTAAAACAGCTCTTGAAATCCTTAGGTTTTACTGGTATGATAAGTTTCAATAAATGATTGAAAGGGGTGATTACAGTGAAAGGTATGATAACCGAATCCGTTTCGGTTCTGAAAGAGCTTCTCGGACGAGTTCCGGTCGTAGAGGACATACAGATCACGGACCAGTCGGAGCAGGATTTCACTGTGATCCTGAAAGAGCGCGGAAAGGGGAGTGTCCGAATACATGTGATCTGCCTTAACCGGGCAGTTCCCAGTTCTGTAAAAGATGCAGTCAGCCATTCGGATGGGCAGGAATACTGCATCATCATGGCTCCATACATAAGCGATGCCTCCGCAAAGATCTGTGAGGCATCCGGGGCGGGATATTGTGATCTCTCAGGAAATTGCCTGATCCAGACGGACAGCATCTATATCTCCAATAAGGGTAATCCGAATCAATATCCCGCTGAAAACCATGCCAAGACGATTTTCAAGTCTTCCGCCAAAACCACTTCTCTGATACTCCGGGAGCTGATGAAGGATGTCTCAAAAGGGTGGAAAATCAAAGAACTGGCGGAGAAAGTCGGCTGCAGCATAGGGATGGTTTCCAGAGTTAAGACGTATCTGTGCGAGCAGTCGTGGGCTGAGATGGATTCTTCAGGACTGCATATTACGGATGCAGAATCCCTGATGAAGGAATGGAGCCGCGCTTATGAAATCCCTGAAGCCATAAGCTGTTATACACTCGATAGTATTCCACGTTTTGAAGAAAAATGTTTTTCAGCCTTCCGGGATCAGGGAGTAGCGCTTTGCCTGACCGGTTTTTCAGGTGGCGTCAGATATGCGCCGGTTGTAAGGTACACAAAGGCCCATGTCTGGGTTGACAGGAAAGACATAGCGGATTTCCTGAATCTGACCGGATGTAAAAAGGTCGATTCGGGAGCCAATGTTGCTGTGTATGTTGCTGACAGCGATGAAGTGTTTGCTGATTGCAGGGAAATAGGCGAAAGCAGGGTCGCCTCCCCGGTACAGGTATACCTTGACTGCATGCAGCTGAAGGGAAGGGGAGAAGAAATGGCTGAGGCCGTATTTTCAAAGGAGATTTGTAAATGATTCGTGATGAGGATTTAAGAAGCAGCCTCGATTATAGCGAAGGGCAGAAAGAAGCAGCCCATCGGGTGCTGGTGGAACTGGTAAATCTGTTCAATGAGTACCAGGATGATATCCGCATCGTCGGCGGTTGGGTCCCGGATCTGATGTTTCCGGGTGAAGGGCATGTCGGCAGTGTCGATGTGGATGTGCTGATCAACCACATAAAGCTGAAAGATAGCGGATACCTGACCATGGCCAAAATATTGCTGCGAAACGGATACAAGGAGCATCCCGAGAAGTATTTTTCGTTTGTGAAACAGGTGCAGGTCGATGGAATTCCGTATGACGTTGACGTAGATATCCTGGCGGGGATGTATGGCGGAACGCAGAAAAAGAAAAGGAGTCAGCATGTCCAGGGCGTAAAAGCGCTGAAGGCGACAGGCGGCAATTTCGCGTTTGAGTTTGATCCGCAGAAAGTAAGGATTGAAGCGGAACGGACAGATGGGGCTATGGATGTTGCAAGGGTCAATGTGATCGCTGTTGTGCCGTACTTTGTCATGAAGGCTTCAGCCATGGGCAGAGGAAAGGCGAAGGATGCTTACGACCTGTATTTTCTGATCAAGCATTATCAGGCTGGAATTGATGGGTTGGCAAAGCTGTTTGAGGACTATAAGGACTCAAAGATCATCCTTGAAATGAAGGAAAAACTGGCAGAGAAATTTGCCTCACCAAATCATGCCGGCCCGGCGGATGTTGCCGCTTTCCTGGATCTGGATGATGAGGAAGAGATCGCTTTTACAAAGCGTGACGCATACGAACAGATGCAGGCATTGATCGGCAGGTTATAACAGGTTATACTGCAAGCGAACGCCGGATTTGTGATTACATTTTTTAACACATGAAAACGTCTCGGAATGGCTTCAAACCGCGACATTATGAAGTGCCGAAAATGGCGTACGCCAAGTCTTACGCCAACTTGAACACAGCGGATAGTCAGTTTTAGAGACATATAGGAAATGGGACATTGAGAAGTGCTTTATTTTAGCGGGTTTCAGGGAGTTACAGAGACTTACAGGAAAACGGGAGAGAAAATCCCAACGATGAGAACATTAGAATAAAAAAGCGCGTAAAATCAAGGCTTTCAAGCATCTTAAATTAAATATGACACCATTTTGACACCAAAAAGGGGGAACCCTTGGTGGACCTGTATGGACAAATGTGAAGGACACACTCTGTTTATAGCAAACGGAGGGTGTCCTTTTTCTTATGTTTGCAGCTAACAGATCTTATCAGAAACGCAGATTCATAATAAATATCATGTTATTCCCAAAACAAATATCATGATATATATTTTATTCATTAGCGAAAACATGGTTAAGGCTTTAATATTAGAATTGGAAGAAGACAAAGATGGGTACAGAGAAAAGGATAGAGATTGTTGACCCAACAGATGCAAGGTAAAGGATGGAATGATATGAGCAAAGTATTGGTAATTTCGACAAGCCTTCGAGCAAAGAGCAATTCCGATATACTTACAGAAAAACTTATAGAGGGAGCAAAAGCATCAGGCCATGATGTGGAGCACATAAGTCTTAAAGGGAAAAATATTGGTTTCTGTATCGGATGTCTTGCCTGTCAGAGCTCGCAGAAGTGTGTGATAGGTGATGATGCGGTAGAGATTGCAGAAAAAGTGAAGAATGCGGATACCATCGTATTTGCAACTCCTATTTACTATTACGAGATGAGCGGTCAGATGAAGACTCTCTTGGACAGACTCAATCCTCTGTATCCTTCAGATTATAAATTCAGAAAAGTATATATGCTTTCTGTTGCGGCAGAGGATGAAGGGTTTGTACCTGAAAAGGCAGTCAATGGACTTCAGGGATGGGTTGACTGCTTTGAGAAGGCTGAGTTTGCAGGTTCCTTATTCTGTGGCGGTATAGGTGATATGGGTGAGGCATTGAAGAAAACGGAAGAGTTAAGCGAAGCCTACGAGTTTGGAAGGGCTCTTAAATAAAGGATGTTTGCAATGAAAACGAAAATGAACCATCAGATGATGTTAGTATTGGAGAAGGTACTATGATAATGAAGATCGCTGATACATAAGTTGATGTGGATTGTGAAGATAAACACACTGAAAGAGGACGGAAACCCGTCCTCTTATTTTCGTATGTATCCAAGTTATGCTGTCATGTCCCGGTGATCGGGAGGTGAAATATGTAAGTATGCATATCTAAAGCCAAGTGATAAAATGTATTAATCGAAGTTATCCAAAATCTGTACGCAGTTTAGATCAAATTATCCAAACCGGATGAAACCTGGTGGTAAAGATGAGGAGAACATTATTGCAGAGTTCATAGAGCATACAGAAGAATTATTTGATGATCAGTAAGAAGGGGGTAATATGAGCTTTGGATTTTCATATATAGGGCTGATATGGCTGATTTTGTTGTTTGTTCCCAATATTATGTGGACTAAGAATAAGCCGCAGGATTATGAAAAATATGCGACAAACGAGAATAAACTGTTGCTTGCACTGGAGAGAGCCGGGCAATTTATGGTAACACCTGTGGCACTCTTTTTTTCCGATTTTAACTATAAGGGATGG
>CACYPS010000033.1 GCA_902776305.1 uncultured Lachnospiraceae bacterium
CTGTCTGATATAAAGAATTCTCTCAAAACAATCATGCGCATGATGTATGCAGTTTATAAGAAAAAGATCATTCTCCTTATAGACGAATATGATGTTCCGCTTGCGAAAGCCAGCGAGAAGGACTCTGTCAAAAACCGGTATTATTCAAGAATGCTTGATGTGATGAAAGGAATACTGGGAATGTCACTTAAGGATAATGAATATCTCCAGTTTGCTGTTATCACCGGATGTCTTCGAATAGCAAAGGACACTGCAGGCGTGCCCTGGCAAAGCATTTTTACAGGCACTAACAACTTTGTATCTTACTCGGTGCTCGATAATGAATTCTCCGGCTATTTCGGATTTTCCAATGAGGAGGTCGAGAGAATTCTGGACGCTGCGGAAAGCAGAGGGAAGGCCGGTCTGATCAGAGAATGGTATTATGGCTATGTATTCGGAAACAGCTATGTTTACTGTCCATGGGATGTCATCAACTACATTTCCGCGCTTCGAAAGAACTGGGATGCACGCCCTAAGAATTACTGGAAGAATACAAGCCATAACGGCATCCTGCTGACATTTGTAAAGCGGACAGACTTCAAGGTGAAGGGCAAATTCGAGACTCTCATGAACGGCGGGACGATTGTGCAGACAATCTCGGATGAGCTTACTTACGATACTCTGCATTCTTCCGAGGAGAACCTGTGGAGCGTACTGCTCATGACCGGCTATATTACCAAGGCGGATTCAGGGGAAGAAGGGGACACTGTAAGCCTTAAGATTCCGAACCGGGAGATACGGTCAATTTTTGAAGATACGGTCGTCAGGCTGTTCAGGGAGACGTTAGATGCGGGCAAACAGAAATCTATGATGGATGCCTTCTGGAACCGGGATGAAGAAAGCGCGGGAAAGATGCTTTCCGATCTGCTTTGGAAGACAATCAGCTACAATGATTATCACGAGGATTATTATCATGCGTTCCTTGCAGGGGCATTTGTTGGAATAGGGTATGAGGTGGAATCCAATAAGGATAAAGGTCTTGGACGGCCGGACATCGTATTGAAAGATGAGGATAATCGAAGAGCGATTATCATAGAGGCCAAAAAATCTGGAAGTGAGTCCGAGATGGACAAAGACTGCGAAGAGGCACTTAAACAGATCGTTACGAAAAAATACGCAGAGGGTCTCTACGGCTATGAGCAGGTTCTCAGTTATGGCATTTCGTTTTTCCAGAAGCAGGCCAAGGTCAGGCTGCTAACGGAAAATGAAACTTGTCTCTGACATGGTGGGATACAAACCTGCGTCAGAGATTAAAGCCTCAGCTGCACAATGCTCCACCGGAGCATTGTTACGCATGCTTAGGCACGACGGATCGCAGCCGAGCATTAAGGAAGGTGCTTCGCACCATGCGCGGCGCGGCAAGAACGCCGAGGCGTTCTTGATTTTAAGAGCAAAAAGATAATAGCTGGTTAAAGAAGATATTGAAGCAAGCACTTATCTCTGAGGTAATGAAACGGCTGTCACTTATGTGGTAGCCGTTTTCATGTATTTGGTTGTATAAAAATTACTTATCCAAGTGTTATTTATTATATAATAGCTATGTTACGAGTGAAGAATTTTACATAGTATAACCATAGAAGTAGACAAGGATGTGGCATTTATTAAATCAAAAGTATCTTTGCTTGGAAATTTGGATTTGGAAGCGAAGCAACCTTTCTAATTACGCTATTGGAAGGTCATAGCAACTAAGAAAATCAGGAATGCTATCACTTGTGTGGTAGCCGTTTTCTATATATACTAAGGGTAGAATAATACCAAAATACAATGTTATAGGGGGACATTATTATGATGTATCCATATATGACTCTTAACGATGATACTGAGATTACTCATTCCGAAATGAAACCGGATGGACGTGTAAAAGTTTTTATTGAGACTCCTGATTTGAATGATGGGTTTCATAGTGCAATATGCTGGCTTCCTGAGTACTCATGGGAGTGTCATGGTTACTCAGATGCAGAAATGTCATATTTTAAAAATTTAATACGGAATAATGCCCATCTGATTATGGAGTTTTCTCAGGAGGGAGGTATTTTGAATGCCTCAGTTGTATAGAATCGGATCGTATATCATTTTTTTCTGGTCAAATGAAAACATGCCACTGGAGCCGATCCATGTACATATTTCGGAAGGAAAAGCAAGCGCTAATGCAACGAAGATTTGGATCACAAGCACAGGCAAGGCCATTTTATCCCATAATTCTTCAAATATTAAAATGCAGATATTGAGAAAACTCATACGATTTATTGAGGCTAACAGTGAGGAAATAGAAGAACAGTGGATTGAACACTTTGGAGAAATCAGATATTTCTGTTAAATGAATGTTGGGAGATCAAAGAAACGGTTATCACTTCGGTGATAGCCTTTTTTATTTGGAAACCTGTAGAAAGGATAAAACTGAAGGTGATTTCTGTGAAAATGACAGGCTGCTTCGTTGCGAAATGTGCGGACAGTGTAGGGTAAATAAGAATATGAGTGCAAAATGGTTTTAAATAATACTCAAATTAAGTCCTGATGTGTTATATAATAAGTTCTGAGATAAGTCATGATTTGGTAAGCGAGCAATAAAAAGTGCGTTAAGAGGTAAGATATGGGAACATATTTGAATCCGGGAAAAGCTGATTTTGAAGAAGCAGTCAATTCAAAAATCTTTGTGGATAAGACGGATATGATTATGTATCTGAATTCTGTTGTTAAGACGAAACAGAAGTATGTAAGTGTCTCACGCCCCAGGCGCTTTGGAAAAACGATGGCGGCAGATATGATTTGTGCCTATTATGACAGGAAAGCTGAAAGCAGGGAACTTTTTGCAAATAGAAAACTGGCCGGGTGTGAGCCTTATAAATCCGGAGAGAAAGAAGTCTTTTGGGATGAGTATCTCGGGAAGTTTGATGTCATACGGCTTGTAATGACAAAGTTCATTAAAAAAAATAACAATGTAACAGATGCATTGTCAAAGATGCAGAAGCTCATCGTAAGGGATATAAAAAAGGAATACCCGGATATAGATTGTTTTGATGAAGAAGATCTTATCCAGACTATCGAAGACGTTTATTCTGAAAACTCAAGGCAGCTTGTCATTGTTCTTGATGAATGGGATGCAGTGTTCAGAGAACGTCAAAATGATAAAGAAGGCCAGAAAGAATACTTGGATTTCCTTAGAGACTTGATGAAAGATAACAATAATATTGCGCTTGCCTATATGACGGGCATCCTGCCGATAAAGAAGTATGGGAAGCATTCAGCCTTGAATATGTTTACGGAGTATTCCATGATGTTCCCCAGGCAATTAGCCAGGTATACGGGCTTTACTGAGGAAGAGGTTCAGAATCTGTGCAAAAAATATGGCAGAGATTACCAGGCTGTCAGCGACTGGTATGACGGGTATGAGGTGAGTGATATCATGCCTCCAGACCCGGATCATCAGGAACTGCGAGCTACCGGCAAATCACCGGAAGCGGTCAGGTATTCCCTTTACAGCCCTTTATCTGTAGTTGAGGCGACAACTACGGGCATCATAAAGGATTACTGGAACAAAACTGAGACTTATGAGGCGTTGGCTGAGTTCATTGAAATGGATTATGATGGCCTGAAAGAAGCAGTCGCTTTCCTGATGGATGGCGGGAGGCTCGCTATAGATACATCCACTTATCAGAATGACATGACAACATTCCATGGACGGGATGACGTGCTCTCCCTCCTGATTCATCTGGGGTATCTTGGATTTGATGATAAGAAGAGCGAGGTGTTCATCCCTAACCGGGAGATTCTGGACGAGTTCAGGTCATCCACAAAGGGGTTGGAGTGGAAGCCCGTTTTCCGATCGTTTCATTTGTCACAAGAAATCCTGAAAGCCACGCTGGATAAGGATTCTGATAAGGTTGCGGAGCTTCTGGAAGAAGCCCATAACCGTGCGGGAAATAAGACATATAATGATGAGGCCGCATTAAGCTATGCAATCCAACTCGCCTATTATGCTGCCCAGATGTATTATACAACGATTCTGGAACTGGACAGCGGAAAGGGGTATGTGGATATTGCATATTTGCCTGCGCCTAAGTACCCGGCACTGCCGGCGCTGGTTGTAGAATTGAAATACAACCGGAGTGCAGAAACAGCGATGTCACAGATTAAGAGACAGAAATATCCGGAGAGACTCATACACTACAAGGGCAACATGCTGCTCGTGGCGATTGATTATGATAAGGATTTGCCTAACACGGCTCCTGAGTTCAAGCATCATAAATGCATCATCGAGGCGGATTGTTGTTGAACAAATGTCAAAATGGCTTCTTTGCCTTATTGCGGCAAAGGCAGCGATTAAACAGGCGAAATAATTAACGGCATAATGTCGCATGATATGAAATGATGAAAGAGGGCTATCACTTCGGTGGTGGCCTTCTTTTATGTATCTATTAGGACAATTACCGAATCTGTTGACGTACAGGAGTGATGTAGGTGCTAATGAATAATCGTGTTATAATATGACTATTGAAAAATGAGTTTTGAAACACAAAAGGTGGTATTCCGAAGCGGAGAAATTAGAATGATTGAGAATGAGATCATTAAAACACCATATGGAAACATAGCAGCTTATAAACAGGTATCCGGGAAGAAAACAATCCTGCTGCTGCACGGTGCAGGCTGTGACAGCACAATGCTGTCCTGGAAAGAAGTGTTCCATGCTTTTTCGGATGATTTCTCGGTGTATGCGTTTGATTTTTTGGGCTATGGTAACAGCGATAAAGCGGATGACCTGGTAGGAGATAAATTCTATGATACGCACATTGCTTGTGTGAAAAGTGTTGTTGAGCATTATAATCTTTCTGATTTTGTCATAGCCGGATTATCAATGGGTGGAGCTGTTGCGATTGGCTTTGCCCTAATCTATCCGGAAAAAGTAAAGGCACTAATACCTGTGGATTCCTGGGGGTTATCAGAGAAAATGCCGTTTCACCGTTTCAGCTACTGGTATGTGAATCATACTAATCTGACGTTGCTGCAGTATAGGTTATGCGCAAAATACAGATGGCTGGCAAAATGGTCGCTATCGTACGCTCTGATTGGAAACAAGGCCGTAATTACCGACTCATTAGTTGACGAAGTGATGCAATCCTGTCACAGAGATATGGCCGGAAAGTCAATGCTCAACTATCAGCGGAGTTCAGCGGATAAGTATAGGTCAAAACCTTATTATTTGGACACTCTTAAGAATTTTAAAAAGCCGGTTATTTACATAATCGGAGAAAAGGACCCGCTTGTTTCATTAAAAGACATTTATAAAGCGGCGGAGGAAACTCCGAATAGTAAGGTGGCAGTGTTCAAGGGGTGTAAGCACTGGTCGGTTAAAGAACGACCGCAACGCTTTTGCAGAATTGTTGAGACTGTTTTTCCAAAATATAAAATGTAAATGAGGCGACATGAAGATATCAACCCATAGCAGTGGAGCTTTTCTTGAGCGAAGGTCATAGCAACTGAGAAAATCAAGAATGCTATCACTTGTATGGCAGTCTTTTTCTCTATATAATGAATTTAGTTCACACATTTGCTGTGTTCAATGTGTGCTATCGCAAATTCGGGTATGAGATGACAAGTAAAGGGGAAAGATGTGGGAGCGTATTTGAATCCGGGAAATCAGAGTTATCGGATAGCGGTTAACTCTGAGATATTTATAGATAAAAGTGAGATGATTCAATATCTCAACACTGTGCTGAACACGCAGCAAAGGTTTGTCAGTGTTTCTCGTCCCCGGCGGTTCGGAAAAACGATGGCGGCAGATATGATATGTGCCTACTATGATCGGGAGGCTGAGAGCAGGGAACTGTTTGTAAACAGAAAACTTGCAGGATGTGAGCCTTATAAATCCGATACAAAAGAAGTTTTTTGGGATGAATATCTTGGCAAGTTTGATGTTATCCGACTTGTTATGACAGACTTCATGGAAGGCAGTAATACAGTTCAGGACATGCTTCAGTACTTGACAGATGAAGTGACAGAAGAGCTGTTGGATGATAATCCTGATATAAAAATCGGGAATAGAATTAATCTCCGGACAGTCATGAACAAAATATATGGGAAAACACAACGCCAGTTTGTGGTTGTCATAGATGAGTGGGATGCAATCTTCAGAACATGGAAAGAAGACACTACCGGGCAGACCATGTATCTTGATTTTCTTCGTGACTGGCTGAAAGATAAACCCTACATTGCACTCGCTTATATAACCGGCATCCTGCCAATAAAAAAATATGGAAAACATTCTGCTCTGAATATGTTCACCGAGTATTCCATGATGTTCCCCAGACAATTGGCCCGGTTCACCGGATTCACCGAAGAAGAGGTTCAGATTCTGTGTAACAGGTATGGCAGGGATTATCAGGCAGTGAGCTCTTGGTATGACGGATATGAGGTAAGTGATATCATACCACCTGATCCTGAACATGAAGAATTTCGCACTACCGGAAAATCCCCGGAGGCGATCAGATATTCGCTTTACAGTCCTTTGTCTGTTGTTGAGGCGACAACGACAGGCATTATTAAGGATTACTGGAACAAAACGGAGACCTATGAGGCTTTGGCAGAGTTCATTGAAATGGATTATGATGGTCTGAAGGAAGCGGTTGCCTTTTTAATGGATGGTGGGAGGCTTCGCATAGACACCTCTACTTACCAGAATGATATGACAACTTTCCATGGCAAGGATGATGTGCTTTCTCTGTTAATCCATTTAGGCTATTTAGGATTTGACGATCAGAGGAGTGAGGTGTTTATTCCCAATCGGGAGATTCTGGACGAGTTTAAAACGTCTACAAAAAGTAAGAAGTGGGTACCGGCTTTCAGGACAATTACCTTGTCAGAGGAAATTGTAAAAGCAACGTGGGATAAGGATACTGAAAAGGTTGCAGAGCTTCTTGAAGAAGCCCATAATCGTGCAGGAAATAAAACATATAACGATGAAGCTGCACTAAGTTATGCAGTCCAGCTTGCCTTTTATGCTGCGCAGAAGTATTATACTACGATTCTTGAATTGGACAGCGGGAAGGGGTATGTGGATATTGCGTATCTGCCCGCACCTAAATATTCTACCATTCCTGCACTGGTTGTAGAGCTGAAGTATAATCAGAGCGCAGATACAGCGATGTCACAAATCAGGAGACAAAAATACCCTGAAAGATTGGAACACTACAAAGGTAATACCCTTCTTGTGGCGATAAACTATGACAAGGACATTCCGAATACCCGATCTGACTTTAAACATCATAAATGCCTAATCGAGGAGGCATGATTCTGATTTGATAGGTAGCTTTTCAGATGGTATAATATTGTATGAAAGCCTTTACTTTCTTTAGCTAACCGCCCCACAAGCAGCAATAAAGCAAGGAAACTAAGTTGAAATCAGGAGTTTATGAGGTGAATTAACTTAAGTAAACTCAAATATTTAAGGTAACGAAAGGGCTATCACTTAGGTGGTAGTCCTTTTTTATATATAGACTTGCTCGTCCCATTTATATGATCTGAAATTTTCTGAAACCGATTGTAATAAAACCTGCTTTTTGCTACTATAAACTTGAGGAGATACTTCTGGTCAGAAAATAAGAGAGCATGATTAATTCGGAGAAGGCGATCCGGTTTATCATGTTGATAAGGTTGTACGGGAAACCGGGAAGCCTTACGATGACGGTGCATATACAATTTATGTGAATGGTGTATATCAAGGAGAAAACAGTTTTGGCAGGCTGGCGCATGACTTCAATTGCAGGGAAGCGGACGATATTTTTTATAAACCGTTTGCGGATGGAGTGAGACACTTCAAGGAGACGAAGGAAGGACGTGAGATTATGTGCGAATCGTTTGAGAGATTGGCGGATAAGGTTGCTGAGGAAAGAGCGGAACAAAGAGCGGAGCAGACGACAGTTAATAATATCAGGTTAATGATGAAGAATTTAAAATGTAGTTTGGAAGAGGCTCTGAATACCCTTGAAATTACAGGTAAAGATAGGGCAATTATCGCAAAACAACTTCAGAAATCCATTTGAAATAAGGGTATGGGGATTATGTCCGAATTGTTTGAGAGATTGGCGGATAAGGTTGCTGAGGAAAGAGCGGAGCAGAGAGCGGAACAGGCAACTGTGCAGACAAAAGTTGATGTAATTAAACTAATGATGAAAAACATGAAATGTACATTAGAGGACGCACTCAATATTCTTGAAATCACAGGTAAAGATCGTGCAGTTATGGCGAAGATGCTTCAGAAATCTATCTGAGAAGGATAAAAGGATTATGTGCGAATCGTTTGAGAGATTGGCGGATAAGGTTGCTGAGGAAAGAGCGGAGCAAACAAAAATTGATGCTATTAAGAATATGATGGATTACTTTAAATGCTCTTTAGAAGAAGCTCTCAATGCTCTAAAAATTACAGGAAAAGAGCGTGCGATTATAGCGAAACAACTTCAGAAAACAGTCTAAGGAATGGATGAGAACTATCGGAAAGGCTATCACCTACGTGGTAGTCTTTTTTGTGTTTGCGCGCCATGGGCGCGCTCTAACGGGTGAAAGTCCCGAGTACGCGTAGGCAACGACGAAGTACACAGCCGAACAGCAAGGGTGTCCACCACCAAGCGGGAAATCATTAATAAATACCGAATTGGCAAAGATTTCGGCGTAAAGTTCACGGATAAGCATGGCAATGAACGAGTCAGGCTCCTATGGAAGGGAAGTCTTGCAAAAGACCCTCATCCTTTGGGACAGGAAGCGGACGTTATCCATAAGCCGAAAGGCATTCTGAAGAAGCCGAGTCTCGGTTCAAGGATGAAAGTGGGCAGGTGTGAATGGTGTGGCAAAGTCACACCGAAGTTAGTGGTTCATCAGGTGAGAACGATGAAAGAGCTGGATGTAACTCAACCGTGGGCGGCATTCATGAAAAAGATCAACCGAAAAACACTGGTGGTCTGTGAAAGCTGTCACGCAAAAATTCATGGCGCAGACTGTTAACGATATCACCTAATGTTATGCCTACAAGTTCACTGACCCTGATTGCAGAGTCGAACAGGAGGATCAGGATGAACCGGTCTCTGTCCCCTGTCCGGGTATGCTCGGGCGAATCAAGAAAAACCGCAAGATCACGGCTTTGTATGACCGGCATCTGTACTTTCGGAACTGTCAGGAACGGTACCCGGCTGACGGACACATAGACTGAGATGACTGCGGCATCACAGTCCGAAGCATACTCAAGATAAGCTTTTATCGCAGCCAGTTTCGAGTTAACGGTACTGTTCTTGCGGTGCAGTTCTTCCTGCAGGTACTGGGAGTATTCAAGCACCTGCTGATAGGTGCACTGCGAGAACTGGTACTGCATTGGTGAAATACCGCGTACATCAACGATGTAATCATAGAAAGAGGCCAGTCCTGCCCTGTATGATTTCCTGGTGTAAGGGCTCCTGCCTGCCTGACGCTCAAGATATAGATTCAGGAAGTCCGCTGTTCTCGAGAAGAACAGGCTTTCATAAGCGGGCTGCTGGGATACTTTGCTTTTCCTACTCATGTCCGGGCACCTCCGGGATGACCTGATCGATGGTCTTATCCATGATCCGGATCGATTCATAGAGCTGTCTGGAATTATGGTAGTAGTAATAACTGTCCTGCAGGTTTTTGTGCCCAAGGTATTTCTGGAGATATGGCATCATCACGTCTGTATCGATGCCCTCCATCACCCAAAGGTCGATCCGGTCGGTCACAAAAGTGAACCGGAGGTCGTGCACTGTAGGTTTATTATTACAGGCAGAAGAGAACTTTGTTGCTGCCCAGAAACGGTTAAAGACCCTGTCTACGGAGGTGTTCTTCAATGGTTTATCAGGATCCTTCCCGGGAAAGAACCACCGGGCGCGGTGACGAAGCTCATCGCACAGGTATTCGTAATACTCCCCGCACAGGGCAGAAAGATCATCAGCCATATATACAAGGCGGTCTTTGCTGCCTTTGGAGTCCAGGATCGTCAGTATGCCGTTGGTAAGGTCGACCTGTTCGGCAGCAATGCCGCAGCCTTCAGAGTTCCTCAGGCCGCAGCAATACAATAACCGGAACAAGACCTTGTATTCCTCTGCGAGCCGTTTGTAAACCGGGCTGCCGGCGGCCTTTGGTTCATAACTGTCGATCTCATGAAAGAGGGCAAGGATCTCTTCCATGGTAAAGATATGGGGGATGATGGTCTCCCTGCGTCCATTATTCTTCGGAAGGTAGACATCAGCCCCAAGTGTGGCCATGTACAACATCAGCTGCCTTACGACCGAGACACGTTTGCGCCGGTACGACAGGCCTTCCGTATCAGTCTGCGTGCACCATTTATCAAGGAAGCCTCTTGTGATATTCAAAGTGTCGAGGCCGGCTTCCGCACAGTACCTGTCAAACCTGGCCAGTATCAGCTCTTCTGTATGGTAATCAAAGCCGAGGGCGCGTTTTTCTGCCAGCAGACCGTTAATAAAAGGAGCAAGTATACTCCTGAATCGCTGTTCCTCACACATGGCAAAGCCCCCCTTTTATGGTAAGGCCCCTGTCATGAAGGCTCAGACCGCAGAGGCGCATCTTTTGTTCTTCCAGGGACAGATATCTGTGTACTGCAGCCAAACCCCGGTGTCCCAAAGCTTCAGCGACATGCTGTACGGGCACATCATTATGCAGAAGATTTGAGGCATATGTCTTCCTGGTCACATGGAACCCCGAACCCGGGACATCGCGTTCAGGGAGGGCATTGTTCAGCGCATTATTGCAGGCGTTGCGCCCCACCTGCTGGAAGGGGGCGTACTTCCTGATGAAGATACTGCGGGAATCCGTATCAGGACGTTCTTTCATGATATACCGGAAAAGGGCGTTCGCCACGGGCGTCGGCATGGGAAGGATGATTTCATAATCGGTCTTGTCCTGTATGATACGTATGGTCACATCGTCCCAATCGATGTCATCTATTGTGAGCCCGATGATGTCTGACTGCCGGATGCCCATGTAAAGCCCAAGCTGGATCATGGCTTTTTCCCTGAGGCTGATCGTCGTATCTTCTTCCCTGAAGATCCGCTGCAGGGCTGCCTGTTCGTCTTCCGTGAGCGTTACCACCAGGGCTTCCCTTTTTGCGCTTACACAGGGGAGTGCCAGGAACAGGAACGCATTGTCCGAAATGTGGTTCTCCCCAAGGAACTGCAGGAATTTCCTGATCCTGGAGTTGTAAGCATTCTTCCCCTCGGGCGTATCATGCCGGTCATTAAGGTTGAACTGTTTCACGTCCCATACCGACAGGGACTTAAAGGACTTTACGCCCATGGCGTCAATGCTGATACAGAAACGGCAGATGCTGTGCTCGTACATGCTTATGGTCGAAGCATCCCATCCTTCGCCGGTCTTTATCCTGAGGAAACAGTCCACCACCGTACGGCACCAGTCAGGCAGGCGTTGATAAACAGTTTCCCTGAATACGAAGCAGGAATTCAAACGGAGCGGTTCTTTTCTGTGCAGCTGTGCCATCAGACACAGGACCCTGCGGAAGTGCTTGTACTCGATGTCATCCAGGGAAGGCTTTACAGAGCAGAGCCAGGCCTCACCAACAGCCGGGGAATAGTACAGCCGGTTCATATCCATGAAAAGATAGAACAGGTTCGTGATCCTGATAATACCCCTCCGGGTCGTCCGGGAGTACTTCTCATGGCAGTGCTCATGAAGAACCATTTCACGCATCTCCAGAAAAACGTCCAGGCCTGTCCCGGTATTATCCTGTGATGAACGAAGGGCGCCGACCTGATCCTCCGGCATCTGGTTCCAGTAGCTGCCCGTCCGGAGGGTCATGGCATCAACGAACAGGGTAAAACCATATGGAACGAGGCCTTCATCATAAAGGAACTGGAGCAGTAGTCTTAAGTTCGCGTGATGCGTGCACCTGGCATAGTAGGTCTTCTTCGCTGAACAGTTGAACTCATCAAGGAGTATATCGTATGTGACCCCTGAGACAGAATGAATGCCGTTCCCCTGGAGCCGGAGCAGGATAGACGCGCATTGCCAGGAGTGTGCTGACACGGTATCTTCTGCCAGTCCAGATATATGCTCAAGAAGTCGGCCGTGGACGTGTTTGAATTCGGGACAAAGCTTTCCCGCAATTGTTTTTTGCGGATCATAGTGGCCTTTACGCACCTCTCCATAAAGGTACAGGTCATTGAGTTTGTTCACAGCGGCAGTGAAAAGAGAAAGCTCTGTTTTGTTGACCTGCGAACTGACTGAAGAGAGCCATAGCGCTGCTTCATCCTGTGAATAGGCCACCCCCTTTTCATTAAGGTATGTGCTGAGGCAGCAAAAACATCGGCGGTAAGCATTTCGGGTTGACTTGCTGCGGTTCAGTGCTGCGATGTGTTCCATTACTGCTTCTGATAAGCGGTTGAAATCATCGTTCATGGAAAGGACCTCCTTTGTATGTGGTACTTTCCATTATAAGTATTTTTTATCCGCATGTTTCTATCAGACAGTTACATAGCTGAGCCGTTTCGCCAAAACGTGCGGATAAAAAAAGTATGCGTATAAGACATTACCTTTTTCCCAGCCTGCATCCGGATTCATGAATACCGGTTTAAAGCGGTAATGCTCGGCAAACCGCTGGAAGCGTTCCGTTACATTGCGTCCGCCGCCTTTGATGATATCCGTGACGATGGTGCGGGTGTTGTCGAACCAGATCTCCGTCGGTACGCCGCCGATGTATTCGAAGATCGCGACAAGTCCTTCCAGGAGGCACTCCATGTTTTCGCCATAGTTCAGCTGCAGATAACCGCCATTGCTATAGGGGAAACTTAGCACCAGGTACTTTGCCTCATGATGGAGCTTTCCGTTTTCATAGAAGTCAGCAGTTCCGAAGTCGGCCTGCGCTTCACCGGGGAAATGGTTCAGAGGCAATGCACCTTCCTCTTTTGAGAGCCTCAGTTCTTTCTTCTTTTCGGTGACATAGGATACCAGAAGACGATAGCTGCAGTCATATCCCGACGCTTCCTTCTGGAGCCGTCTGTGTATGCGTTTGGCTGTGTGACGCTGTTTTCGCGGAGCTTTCAGATCCGCTTCCAGCCAGCTGTCGATCAATGGCTTAAAATTATTCAGTTTTGAAGTGTGTTGGACCTCCTTTTCCGGCGCTGGTGGGTCAGGATTAAAGTCTTCCATGTCCACATACTTACGAACCGTGCGCCAGTCGAGGTTCATAAGGGCTGCAATCTCGGACAGATTTTTTCCTTGTTCGTAATAGTAAGTTCTGATACGATGAATCTGATCCATTGTAGTCATACTCCTTTCCTCCTTGTATTTATTGGCTGCTCACCAACGACAAGGATACAGATTGGTTCATATGCCTGCAATGGATTTTTAGCAATTCCGACTCGGGAGCTACCACTCGGCGCTGCCCTTTCCTGGGACTTGCATATATTTTGCAATCACCTACATTTTGTAGGTGCAATTACCTACATTTTTGTTTTGCACTTTCTGTATTTTAATTTTACAATAAACAAACTGGCAAAAGTATTGGGATTTAATGATAAAAATGACCCATCCGGACTGCGGGTTAAAAACTATGCTGTTCTAATGTTTTCAAACCACCCCGAAAACTTTATCCCGTATTCCTATTGTGAATTGATAATTGATATGTATGGAACAAAAAGGAAAATGGAATCCAAGATATTCAAGGGTTCAGTATGGAAACAGTATTATGCTGTTTTGAATTTCATAAGTGATAATTATCTGAATGAATTAACGATCCGAGAGGAAGGGAATGCCGAAAACAGAAAGATAGAGAATTTCCCATTTGTAGCAGTAGAGGAATTGCTGGCAAATGCAATTGTTCATAATAATTATGAAAATGGCAAGGCGATCCAGATATACATTTCAGAGGACCAGATAAATATTGTAAACTATAACAAACCCTTGCCACCTTTACGTATTGAAGATTTGAATGAAAGGACGATATTCAACGAAAGAGACACGGAAAATCCTGAGCTAAGAGATATGTTTAAAGCATTAGGTATCATTGAATCATTCGGAACAGGAATCGGGGAAGCGAAAAGGAGGATGAAAGAAAACGGTTCGCCAGATCTGTATTATAAAGAATTTGGGCAAAATGACAACATCACATCTGTTGTTATTCCGGTTAATGAAGAATACCTAAGAATAAAAAGGGGGTCAAAACCAAAGAAAAAAGTTTGGATTGAAAACGAAACCATAGATATTAAGAGAAAAATTATGGATTCGAACTATTCCGGGAAGACAAAAAATAATATACTCCGATTATATGATGAGATAGGAACTACAGTTTTTGGAAATACTCAGATTGTTAAAATATTAGGGTGCTCTGAGGTTACGGCAACGACATATATTAAAAGGATGAAAGATGAACTGAAGATAGCTGTGCCCGTAGAGGGGATGGGAAAGGGCAAACATAGGTTTATACGATGAAAAGAGAAGATATTTTAAAACAAATACATGACGAAAATGTAGAGCTCTACATTTTCGTCATGCTTAAAGGAACATCCGGAATGTCTGCTCCAAATTGCGCCATCGGATGTCCGTCTGGATAATGACCGGTGGACGATGGTTCAGCCTGATTTATTCATCGTGTGCAACAGCCAGGACAATGATCCGCAGAGAACAAATGGCGCACCTGATTTTATCATTGAGATTCTCTCCCCTTCCAACCGATATCACGATATGTTTCGGAAACTGAACAAATATCGTCTTGCGCATGTGAGGGAATACTGGATCATCGATCCTGAGAAACAGAGAATTACTGTATATGATTTTGAGCACGATGAGCTCCCGATGACTTATACATTTGGGGATACGGTTCCAATCGGCATATCGAAGGGAGAATGTGAGGTTGATTTTTCGGAGATTTATGATAAGGTGAAGAAGTACTTATAGTAAAGAAAGGTAACAACTCAGTACCCTCCTGTCATTCTGAGCGTAAGCGAAGAATATTCACCGGGAGAATGCGGTTAATGTATCTTTTATGTTTAAGACCTTGCCTTATGCTCAGGATGGCAAGTACGGGATTGGCAGCATGAACACTGAAGGCTGCCAGCAGAAGATAGTTCCACTGACAGTGGAACTATGCTTTTGGCATAGGTGGTAAAATGAATGGTCACAATGCAAAATGAACTGTTTCCCTTTACGGTCTTTTGCCTTGGAATCATTAATTGAAATTTTATTTTTAGAGGTGACTGTTATGGGTTATTCAACCGATGAAATCCGCCGAATGTTGAAGAAAGCCAAAAGCTACAATGATGTGAAAGATGCACATTTCATAAACGGTGATTTTGCAAAAGCTGTATCAGATCTGATTGAACGCAGGAAAAAAGAGAAAGGTGTCACGCAGGAAAAGCTCCTGCGCTCTGCCAACCTCGGACATTCTACCATTGCGAACCTGAAAAACAGCAGGAATAGGAAGAAGCCTGGCCGGGACACGATTCTTGACCTGTGCCTCGCTCTGGATGCTTCCCTAGAGGAGACAAATGAACTGCTGAAGCTCTCACGTAATCAGGAACTGTATGTGCGAGACCGAAAGGACAGTATTATTTATTGGGGACTCCTGCATAAGAAAAAGGGGGATGAAATCCGCGAGGTACTTCTTGAAAACGGATTTGATTTTGAGAAGGATTAGAACTCTTGACCGGAAATCCCGGTTCGAATCGGCAAAAAAGATGAGGAAAGAATTCGCTTAAGGAGGGGGATGCCTTATATTGGGAAGCGGTGAGGGCTGGCAACTGCCTGCCGTGTTGGAACAACAATATCATATCGCTGAGTGTCTGACTCCGGGGAAGCAAATGAAAACCTTCACAGCATTTCCGGATAATTTGTGGTGTTCTGTTATCATGAAGGAAGTGAATGAAGGGGCATTTGACATATATAAACAAATAGCTGATTCGGGCGCACCTCACGTCGCTCAAATCCATGAATTCGTTCAGGCGGATGACAGGTTCTTTGTCGTCACGGAATGCATAGGCGATGAGAGCCTGGTAGAATATCTGCAAAAATGCGGGGGGAAGCTTTCGGAGGATACTGCCCTGCGTATCTGTATTCAAATCTGCGATGCTCTGAAATCAGTACACGAAAAAGGAATTATTCACAGAGATATCAAGCCGTGGCATGTTATGATAGAGGAAGAGAACGTTTCGGTCAAATCGGGTGCGGGGACACGACATGAACCGCTTAGTTCAGATGTCGGAATACAGCACAAAATACCTGATTCAGGTATTGGGATACAGCCTTCGCCACCTGGAGACAGTCCATTCATCAAGCTCATCGATTTCAGTGAATCATTTGACCTGAAGCGCGGAAAACCGGCAGATATAGTCGGCACACCCGGTTTTCAGGCGCCGGAATCATTAATTATGCAGGTTTCCCCCCGCACGGATGTCTATTCGACCGGCTGCGTTCTCAACTATATGCTGACAGGTTATGAACCGGGGGTCATACGCTACCGGGGCGACAGACGGATTGAACTCATAATTGAAAAGGCACTCGACATAGATCCGGCGAATCGCTTTGCTTCAGCGGCTGAATTTGCCCGTCAGCTTGGAATAATCCTTCGCATGAGAGAAGGGGGCAGGGGCGGAGTTCTTTCTAAGATACCCGGGTTTCGCTCCTGGACATGGTGGAAGATGATGATTGCGACTGCCTTTTATCTGGCAGTGGCTGCCTGCTGGGTCTATTCTTACCGGAAACGGGCGATATATGACATGATTACTATACCGTTATTCTGGCTCATTCTTCCCGTGACCTTCTTTTTCGATTTGACCGGGCTTGTCTCGAGACTGGAAAGACGGTTACGGATGGGACCGGTGTCTTCGGCAGTTTTTAGGACGGCATTTGTCATACTGTGTTTCGAGACATATATCTTAATTGCGAATTTTTTCACACTGTACGGTTGGCGTATTCAGTAAGGATTCTGTGCCAAACGGCTCAATGTCATCCAACTACTTAGTAGTTGGATGCGATGTACGGTCGAACCGATACTTTTGTCATCCTAAACGTCAGCAAAGAATTTCTATGAAAAATCATGCAAGGCTCAAACTTGATATACATCAAAACAATAACGCCCGGGAAGGAAATGCAATCCTTTCTTGCCCGCAATGGCGAGGGAAAGCCCTTTGTAGTCAAAATGATGGACGCAAAACGGGCGGTCATCTATCGCGTCCTTGCCGAAAACCCGGGTCCCTATATTGCAAATGTCTATTCTGTCGAGGAAATTCCGGATAGCGGCTTTATCAGAGAAGATAAGCCGAGTCAGCCGACGAACCTGTTCATGGCAGTCACGGAATATGCCGGAGAATGTACACTCGAAAGGTATGTTGTGCAGCACGGAGGGAAGCTTGGGGAGGTGGAGGCGCTTGGCATTTGCAAAATGCTCTGCGCAGCCCTGATAATTCCGCATGAGATTGGAATCGTGCATCGTGATATCAAGCCCGAAAACATCATGGTATGCCTGAATCTGACGAACGGGAAAGAATTTATAAAGCTTATCGACTTCGGTTCATCCAAGGTTTACGATCAAAGCAGGATTGCTGATACGACGATTGTCGGGTCTTACGGTTTTCAGGCACCGGAGTCCCTGACATCCTCCACAGACGCAAGGACGGATATCTATTCTATCGGGTGCGTACTCAGATATATGCTGACGGGAGCTGCATTAGGTCAGGGAGATGAGAGAGATAAAGTAAGGATTGGCGTTCAGGAGATCATAGATAAATGCACAAATGTCAACCCCGCTTTCCGTTATCAAAATGTTGATGAACTCATCAAAATTCTGCGGCATGAGCTGCATGAGGGAATCATCAATTCCATACCGATTATCAGAGAGATTCCCGGGTTTCGGACGCAGACACCATGGAAGATGACATTTGCTACTGTCTATTACGCATTCATGGTATTCTGGATTTGCATAGCCATTCGCGGAAACATGTTGGACAACGGTCTTTTCTGCGTGTTTTTCTGGTGCTTCCTGCCGCTTTTTATATGCGGGAATGTCGGTCACGTCTACCGGCTCGTGCCGAGGGGGATACGGGAGAACAACCAGCTGTTTCTGGTTATCCGGGTAGTGCTTGCGGTTCTCTGTTTTTTCATTCCGATTACGGTACCGTGAGGCATACACTTTTCCGGTGGAAATAGTATCTTTTTCAAGTTTTAGGCACTCAGGAACATTATCCTGCGCAAAATGGCAAAAAATTACCCTTGTCATTCTGAGCGTAAGCGAAGAAGCTTTTACATGGAGTAGCTGTTCTATTTTATGCAGGTTAGGTATGAGGCCGTCACATGGCAGCGGGACGATTGGTGATGTCGTGTGAAAATCAGAGTTCCACCGACGGTGGAACTCTTTTTTTGGGAGATGTGGTAGGCTAAGTGAAGGGATTCCCGCTTTGAATATGAAATCACAACTGCTCGTTCATTTTTTCCAGCAAATGAATGACCGCCTCGAGCTGTTCCCCACTCAGCCGGACAGACTGCTTAACGAGCCTCCTCTGATTCTCCGTCAGGCTGAAAGACTCATCTTCATCTGCGAAGAACTGGGAGAGCGTAATTCCAAATGCACCGCACATGCGCTCAAGCGACTCGATTTTCGGCGTGTAGTCGTTTTTGTACCAGGCGTTCATCGTGGAGAGGGTGAGGCCGGAGCGTTCGGCGAGCTTGTATTTGGACCATCCCTTCTGTTCGCAGAGGGAGTCGATTTTTTGGAGGATGTTGTTCATGTGGGTTTCCTTTGGATACTATTTGCATCTAACTCTGCCGCTTGCTGTTGAGCTGCCTGTCTTTTCATTTGCGTCATCTGAGTGTAAACGGCAAGTACTTCGTGTGGGAACGTTGCATTACTTTTTGGTTTATTTTAGGCTGTTTTAAGCTGTATAAAAATATGTGAAGACGTATAATGAAAATATGCGAACATGAATGCAAGGTTGTGAAAGATACATTTTTCTTGAAACATAGTATGTGTAAGCGTATAATAGAAGTGTGATAAAACGAATTATACTTATAATTTTCGTCAACATAATATGATTGTTTTTTACCGATACTTTACTGATACGGGAAATGGTTTATTTGTTCATGTGCAAGGCCGCACTTTTGGAGGTGTTCTAATGTTTTGTATAAAATGTGGAAAAGAACTGCCTGATAATGCAAATTTCTGCGAGTATTGTGGAAGCAGTCAAACCTTTTTAAAAGATCAGGCTGCACACGTTCATAATGTGGAACAGGCTTCTGTCTGGAATGGCGCTTTGCCTGTGTCTGTGAACAAAGATACAGAAAACAAAATCAGTTCGGCTGAGAGTGAAAATTCACAGACTTACCCTTATGATGGCAGTCGGCTTACCGTCGACAGACCGGAACCTTATGTGTATTCACAATATCCTCCATATAGTGGAAATAGAGAGAATGTGCCGGGATGGAACGCTTATGACGGAAATCCGAATATGCATTACTCTATTATGTCAAGTCCCTACCCGGGTTCATATAATGGAAACAACGTTTTCGCACCGAACCAGAGAACTACAAATCTGTACAGCAGACAGCCCTATGGACAACCTCAGAATCAGAATCATATACCTTTTTCGATTGAAGTAAGAAACACGGATGTTATCCTTTCATTGATTGGTATCTTCATCTGGTTTGTTTCATGTTTTTTGCCTTATGCATCGGCAACAGTTCTGGGAACAATGGTTTCCGCAAGTTTGATACAAGGAGGAGATGGCTGGTTTTTTATAGGGTTATCAATAGCGGTTATTGCATCTTTGTATTTTCGAAAAGACATATTTTTTTCTATTTCAGCAGGGTTAGGAGTTGCGTTAAGCCTTTTGGAGTTCTTCAATGACTTTAGTTCCTTAGATGAAGAATATGAAGAGTATTATGCATATCTTTTTCATAAAGGTCCCGGATGTTATTTGCTTCTTGTTGGCTCCATTCTGGTTGTTGCGGGTATCATCATGAGGTATTCCCGCAGGAAAAGGGAACAAATGACTACATGGTTTTCATGATTTAAGAAAAAAATGATTTTTTCATCCCGTGATGACTGTAGGAGAAGCTAATGTTTTGTATGAATTGCGGTAAGCAAATCAGGGATGGTTCTTTGTTCTGCCCTTATTGCGGACAAAGGACAACTGTTCCAACTATAATGGATTCAGATGCCGGTCAGCATGTCCGGAATCTTCCTGAGGCAGGAGGCATGCCTTTATATGAGCAAAGCGTTGAAAGGAATCAATCGCAAACAGAAAAAAAACAGTCACTGTGGAATAAATCTCGAGGTTTTCGCTGGAGGATACTGCTGGTTGTCGGTATTGCATTCGCTATCCTTGTTTTTGTGGTGGAATCATTTTCTATGCTTTCGCCGGAACAGCAGAAGGCTTTGAATCTTGTGAAAGGAATCACGGATACAAAGTATAATACAGGAGTAACGTTGGGAACAGCGGTTGAAGAATTAGTGGAAATGATGAATGAATCATTCAGGAAACACGGAATGGAGTGTGACTTGGAATGGAAAGTATATGAATATGAGGGTGAGGACGAGCTGATACCGGTGGTTATGGATATAGTACTGATGGGTGAGACCGAGTCAATTGAGTTTTGCGTAAATCCGAAAACAGAAATAGTTTTTGTGAACAGGGTCTGTGAACCTAGCGAAATTGTTTATGACCGGGCACAGGAAGGTAATCTCGATTATGCATATGAAGAGTATTTTTGCAGATATGCGCTGGATGTTCAGCAACGGGATCCAGCTGAGGTATATGCTGTGGAGTAAGGAAGCGTTTCAAAGCATTAATCCATCTACCGCAAGCTGATATATTCAAGATGATGGAGCCGAAGATGAATCGGATGAAGGAACTTGAAGAAAAACTAATTGAAGCTGAAAGCAGAGTTAAGGACAATGATATATTACGTGCTAAAGAAAGGGCAGAGCAGGAAATTTCCAATGAAAAAACAGTATTTGACGGAGCTCTTGCCATGGATGTCCTGAATCAGGATGAGTACAATTCAATTATTGCCGTTGCAAGAAAAAAGTCTGACAAATTTTGAAGAAATCAGAAGGATTCGCTCACCGTTTGAAATGAGCCTGATCTCAAAAGAAGAGTTTAATGTGAGGATGGGATATCTGACATGATAAGTTATGTAAGGCAGGGGTTTTTTGTTAGCTTACTGGCTCTTCTAGTTTCATGCGGGAAAACAGCAGGAACTTTGACGCCTCCATCAGAAAGTGTAATTCGTGATACTGGCGCGAAGCTTGCTGCGGAATCTGTTACAGGGACAGTAACGGAATCCGAGATAGAATCCATAATCACCGAAAGTAAAGTGGAGATAACAGGTTCTTCTCGGCAGAAAGCAAATGAAAAAGATTTGTCTGCATCCTTGTCCGGTACAGTTCCCCCTGAACTGAAGAGTAGACAGGAACTGTTTTTTGCGACTGCAACGGCTACTTCCGAGCTTGTTCAGGAAAA
This sequence comes from uncultured Lachnospiraceae bacterium, assembly GCA_902776305.1. Lineage (GTDB taxonomy): Bacteria > Bacillota > Clostridia > Lachnospirales > Lachnospiraceae > Chordicoccus. The sequence continues at coordinate 21,519 of CACYPS010000033.1, forward strand.
CACCTCGATTTACAACGGCGCAATATGTGCGGTCGATGGTGATGTTGTTACCTCCTGGCAGGAGGGCGAACCAGGTGACGGAATCGGTGAGACTATTACAGTCGGTTTCCAAATGCCTCAGAGAGTCGACTACCTTGAATTTAATGCCGGAAACTGGCGGGATGAGAATCAGTGGAACCGGAATTTGAAACCGAAGGGGCTGGAAATAACGGTAAATGGTACTAAGTTTGACGTGGAACTGCAAAATGTGCGCGCAAGCCAATATGTGGTGTTTAGCGAACCGATCGAGACAACGACATTTGTTATAAAGATCACGGACGTGTATGGCGGAGCCGAGGACGAAAGCGATGTGCCGATTTCGGAGATAAGAGCGTTTGGTGAGGCAGTGGGGAAGAATGACCGGGTTATATCAGATACGCAGCCAACGCCGACGGATTCGACTGTACCTGATCAGAAGGGATCATCGTCATCACAGGGAACGGCTTCAGGATCATATTCCGGTTCACAGCGAAGGTCGTCCGGTCATTCACCGGGGCAGGAACAATGGTATTATGGAAATCAGGCGGCACAATTTGTTCTAAGATATATTGGCACCTACCTGACATCGGAGTCAGGTAAGTCAGCAGTCACAATATATGAAGAAGATGACGGGTATATGTTTGGCTATATAAATATATCCGGAGTAAACCCGAGTGATGATTATGACATATACGACGGTGAAATAGTCGGGGATACAGTTTATCTGTATATGAAAAATTTACAAGGACAGTATATTGTTGCGACAGGAAATAGGATAACTGGAACGATAGAGTTTGGCGGGATTATATACAGGTGATATTTTGGAGGATTAATAAACAGACATGTTTGTAATGACATGTATGATGGCAATGAATCTGGTTGATTCTCGTATTGTGTAAGGGGGTGAAAGTGTGGCACTTTTATTATTAGTGTACATGGCACTTGGGTACTGGGCAGCAGGACTCACTGTTTATCGGAATTATATCATGATTGGGACTATGCATAGTATATTTATGAGGAAGCTCATCACGGGGACATTTTTGGGATGGCTTTTGATTCCCATAGCTTTGATCAGGATAATCTTTAGAATTTAGCCTTTTGTATTCACGGAAGCGCGTAAGGAATGTTTTTGGCTTACGCCGAACGCGACTCACGAGAGAGAGTACAGGTCGGCAGAGCCTCCCTCTATCCCATGAAAAAGAATCAGGAAAAGAGATGATAGTATGTCCGATAGTATTGATAAAAACAGAACCACGCAATGTTCTGATTATGGGAAAACAGAAAATAACCATAATACTCCCAAAAACAAGGCAAAGCAGATACTGATTCTGGTTGTGTTGTGCTGTTTTCCGTTGCTGTTGCTTGTCAGTTGTAGAAGCGGTAATTATCTAACATGCAGTAAATGTGGAGATGACCGCACCAGATTGTTCGTAGCAGCTTTCTCGAGCAACGACCAAGGGGACAAGTATAGAAGCATTGTATAAAAACGTGTGAAAGAGTGTAATGACAGTGTGTGTACACAAATGTAATTGACTGGGAAGCTCTCGGCGTATCGTGATAGTCATATGCCATGCAGGGATACAGAAAGCAATGAGTCAATAGCGGATTAAGAGTCACAACAGGCAGCTTTATCAATGGTTGGTAAAGCAAAAAGGAGGGATAACATGGGAATTTTTGACAGGGCACTTAACGCGTTAGGAAATGCGGGGAATAATATGTCGATGGGGGCTGCAAATACGGGCGCAAAAATGGGGACCACGGCTCAGGACAGTTCTGAGATCGTAGCATTAAAGATGCAGATTGGCACCTTAAATCAAGAACTTGATGCTACTTATTCTGTAATCGGCCGCAGATATGTCCAGTACGTCATTGAAAAGGGAGAAATGCCTGGAATTGACGTTTCGGATATGCTCAAAATGATGGAACCGAAACTGGAACGGCTGAAAGAGCTGGAAAGGAAATTGATTGAGGCTGAAAAGAGAGTAAAGGATATAGACATACTTCGGGCAAAGGAAAGAGCGGAACATGAATTCTACAATGAGAAAAATGTTCTTGACCGTGCGCTTGCGATGGATGTTCTGACTCAGGAAGAGTATAGTAAGAGGCTTGCAGTGGCAAGGAAAAAGCTGGATAATTTTGAGGAGATCAGGAGAGTCAGGTCTCAGTTAGAGATGGGTCTTATTTCAAGAGAAGAGTTCAACGCAAGGATGGGATATCTTACGAGGTAAGCAATGGCATGGGATAAGGATTTATATGTTTTGAGGTAAGGAGGCTGCCGCACATATTCGTGCGGCAGTTTTCTGCATATAAAAAAGGAAGCTTTTTCCATAGTCACGTCATCAGCGAGTGCTATCTGTTATAGGTTCCACTTAAGGTAGGATTCACCTGCGATTATATAGTAGCACATAACGTCTAAATATCAAGGAGTATTTTTGATTAAAGGATGACGGGAAGCATAATTGTTATTGTACACCTCAAATGCTGCCCTTATTATCATGGACGTAAGTGAAGAATTTTCCACCTTCCGTGTATGTTTACGTATGCTTTACGTTCAAGATCCTTCGCTTACGCTCAGGATGACACCCCGGTTGTCGCAAACACAGCGATAGATGTGTGGAGATGTGAACTGTACATAAGTCCGCAGGTATTATCCAAAAGCAGTTGGAATTGCATAGTTAGTATGTCTGGAAGTATAATACTGATACATGAACAAGGAGTTTTGAAGACATATTTTTGGGGGAATATTCATGTATTGTAAGTATTGCGGGAAACGACTGCCGGATGATGCCAGATTCTGCATCTACTGCGGACATGGAGTCTCTGAATCGGTGGAGGAAGGGCAGAATGTTCGCGGAGGAGATGAACCCCGGAATTATGCAGCCTTTGAGGAAACGCAGGGCGCAGGAAACTATTATCGCCCATATCCCATCGCGGTCGAAGATATGGCGGTGCCTGAAAAGAAACGGAAGAAGAACCTTCTTCCGATTGTCATTCTGGTTGCCGTGATTGTGCTTCTGGGAGCGGCAGTTGTGTTTGCTTTTCACATCAAAAACCGGGAGACTGGAGAACAGGAAAACAAGAATGGAAAGACGCAGTCGGAATCCTCTAATACAGATGAAAGCCGAATTGAAAACAAGGATGCTAAGGGTTCCGGAGACGCAAATGATGTCAAAGGCTCTCAGGCATCAGCACCGGGTAAACTGACTGCCATAGTTACCAGTGCCGTACCCGATGAGCTTGCAGGCAGAACAGAACTGTATTTTGCGACCGCCGCCGCATCATCAGAACTTGTTCAGGCGAATACCTCGATATATAACGGAGCTGTATGCGCTGTCGATGGAGATGCTGTCACGTCATGGCAGGAGGGTGCGCCTGGAAACGGGGTCGGTGAGACTCTCACGATTGGTTTCTTAGAACCCCAGTGCGTGGATTACCTGGAGTTCAATGCCGGTAACTGGCGCGACGAGAATCAGTGGAATCGGAATTTGAAGCCGAAGGGGCTGGAAATAACGGTGAACGGGGAAAGATATGAAGTGGAGCTTCAGAACGTTCGTGCGAGCCAGTATGTGGTCTTTAGCGAACCGGTGGAGACAGCGGCATTTGTTATTCGGATCACAGATGTGTATCCCGGTGCTGAAGGCGAGAGCGACGTGCCGATTTCAGAAGTGAGGGCGTTTGGAGAGGCGCTGGGGAAAAATGAGAGGACTATATCGGATACTCAGCCCAAAGTGGCAAATAGCAGCGCGGATGGTAATACCTCTGCTGACACAGGAAAAAACAATGAGGGGAATGCTTCTTCAAGTGCAAATGCCGGTGTAAACGGAAATGTATCTGCAAATGCAGGCATATCGAACGGTGGTTCATTGCGGTACAATGAAGCGGGAAATCCGGACTGGTTTGAAACGAGGTATTTCTGGAAACAGTCTGATGGGGATTGCGTGTGCAGAGTTTCCGGTAACTCGGGCAAGGATTTGACTTTTGAGTTCAGTGACGGAGTAGTACTGTCCGAGAAGTACTGCGCATATGAAATTCAGGCAGATGGAACTGTTCTGTATTCATATAAGAAGGGATGGACTGTGAAATATGATCCTGCTTCTGACACATTGTTCCCTGTCTGCGATTTTAATCCTGTGCAAGCTGAATGCGAAGGGGCTTATTTTCCTATCTCGCAGGACGAGTTTGAGAGGAATTTGCCCGGCGGGACCATGGGCGCGAATGACGGCGATTATTCAAAGGAAAACTGGATGAGGTCGCAGACAGCCACGAGAATGATCATCAAACACCTCGATAACTATGGTTCTCTTTCTTTTATTTCCGATTCGGGGAAGTCGGCGATAACATTTGACGAAGACAAGGAAGGGAGCGACAGCACAGACATGTTCTATACGAATATCAGCGGCGTGACGCCGGATGATATGTGGGGGATTATGGACGGTGGAGTTGCAGGCAATATCGCCACGCTGCAGGTCCGCAACGCGCAGGGGCAAAGGGCGAAGGTTGTCGCTGACTTTGAGAGCGGGACGGTTGATTTTGCGGGGGTGATTTACAGAAATACGGCGACGAGATACTATCCATGATGAGAGGGACAGTTAGTAACTGTCCCCTTTATGTTATTCACAGAGCCGCGTAAGGAGTATTTCCGGCTTACGTCGGAACGCGGCTCGCGAGAAGGGGTAGAGGTCGGCGCAGCCTCCCTCTACCCTATTATTCACAGTCACCGCTGTCGGATTTTCGCGAATACACGATGATTAAGCCCGGGCAATTCGGGGAATACATAGGCTTTACGGAAAAGGAAGTCAGGAATCTCTGCGGCGAGGCTGGGATTAGTTTTGAGTCTATGAAAAAGTGGTACGATGGATACGAATGTTTCTGTTCACACTCCCGCGCGACGGGGGATACGAAAAGCTGAAATCCATATGTAGAATAACCCTTTGTGGTTACTGTTCACACTTCCGCACAAAATCGCCTGTTTTTGCGGCAATTGGGGTGTCATCCTGAGCGTAAGCGAAGGATCTTTTACATAAAGCCGCTGCAGATGGTAAAAGATCCTTCGCTGCGCTCAGGATGACAAGGGCAGTACATGAGGTGTGAACAGTAACATCCCATTTATATGATCTGAAATTTTCAGAAACTGATTGTAATAAAACCTGCTTTTTGCTACTATAAACTTGAGGAGATACTTATGTACAGGAAAGAAGAGAACAAGGCGATAGGACGGTACTGGGTTTGATGTTGAAGTCCAGCGTAGTGAGGAAGGATCTAATATTCGGAGAGCCAGGTTCAACGGCAGCATGATGGATACCCGTATGTTAAAGAAGAGACAGGAGTTCAAGGAACTGAGGGATGCCTACGTAATCTTCATTTGCCAGCATGACAAGTTTGGAGATGGTGAGCCCGTATATCATATAGACAAGGTGATAAGAGAGATTGGGGAACCGTATAACGACGGCGCTTATACAATCTATGTAAACGGTGTTTATCAAGGAGAGGATAATATTGGCAAGCTGGCGCATGACTTTAACTGTAAGAAGGCTGACGATATCTTTTATAAACCATTTGCGGATGGCGTGAGACACTTCAAGGAGACGAAGGAAGGACGTGAGATTATGTGTGAATCGTTTGAGAGATTGGCAGACAAAGTAGCCGAGGAAAGAGCGGAGCAGGCAACAGTTCAGACAAAAGCCAATATTGTAAAATCACTTATGGAAAACATGAAATGGACTCTGGATCAGGCTTTGACGGCCAGTGGGATACAAGGAAAAGAACGTGGGATAATCGCAAAGCAGTTGCAAAGAACTATCTAAGAATTGCAGGATGTTAATTATGTGCGAATCGTTTGAGAGATTGGCGGATAAGGTTGCTGAGGAAAGAGCGGAACAGACGACAGTTAATAATATAAGGTTAATGATGAAGAATTTAAAATGTAGTATGGAGGAAGCTCTGAACACCATCGAAATTACGGGGAAAGACAGGGCAATCATAGCAAAACAACTTCAGTAAACAATCTAAGGAATGGACGAGAACTAGCGAATAGGCTATCACTTACGTGGTAGTCTTTTTTGTTTGGAAATATGTGGAAAGGAGACTCAGATGAAAAACTACCCACTCCCCCGAATGCCGACCGGCATTCCACTCAACTGAATATTTGATATAAACCCGGCACCTATTGGATTTTATTCGATAGGTGCCTTTTTTGTGTTTAAAACGGAGTTTCATAAAAACAAAAAGAGAATCAGGAGATCTTAATGAAAATGAAAAAATGGAAGAGAGTTTTTTCCGGCATTCTTGCCGCAGTGACCGTCCTTTCGACATGTATTCCGGGTTCGGTCATGGCATCGTCTGAAGAGGTTGAGGTTTGCTATCTCACGCTTGAAGAAATCATTGATCAGCTGGACGAGGACGAGATTGTTCGACCGGGCGATTATACCGTCCCTGTTGGGAGCGACCTTGACATCAGCCTGGACTTTACTAATTTCAACGTAACCGACTGGATGAAAGTGAATATTTACTTTGACGGAGCATATAACGAGGATGGGGAGTATTTCTCTACGGACCACACCGACACATATCGGGCGAATTATCATGTTGAACCTGTGAGCGGTCATCCGATATATCAGGTCAGCCGCAATGTCCGTGTGAAAGAGGCTGAAAAGCCGAGGAAAAGCACAGCGAGCAATACAGGGAAAGCAAGTGCAGGGACTTCTCCCAGCAGTTCAACTGCATCGGGTGGAGGAGATGGCGGACACGGAAAGTCCGATTCAGACAAAGACGGTGGAGATGGGAGTCCGGATGACGACTCTCATAACAAGCTGAATGGAGCAGATGCATCCGATCTCTCAGGTGGCGATGCTTCTACAAACATTTCTGATGAATCAGGTGGTGATTCTATATCGGCTAAGACCGATAGTTCAGGTGAAAACACTATTCCAAAGTCGTCTGATGGTTCAGAAAAAAAGAATAGTTCCTCCGACTCAGACGAATCACCCAACCCCGACGCCGACGAATACGCCGACGCCAACACCGACAAGCACCCCGACACCTACGCCTACTCCGAGCAAAGGCAGGGGAAAAGTCGTAAAGCGTTCCTCCGATGAAAATGTGGCCGGGAACGAGAACTACAGCCTTGCGGGTGCCGTGTACGGCATCTACTCGGATGAAGCGTGTACCAGAAAAATCACGGAACTGAAAACAGATGAATCCGGGGCGACAAAGGAATGCGAGCTGGAAGCCGGGACGTACTACGTGAAGGAAATCTCCGCTCCCAAGAATTTCAGGCTGAACGACAGGGTATATACCCTGAAAGTGGAATCCTCGAAAACGACTATGGTAAATGCAGCTGACGGATCGGAAAAAGGTTATGCTGCACGTATCTTATGAAGAAGCTGTTTCCCTTATGGCAAATGGATTGGCTTTATATATTCCACCCGAAGATGCGGAAAAACTCGCGCGTATATTCGCCGATAATTCTGCCGATGGGGTGCATAGTCACGGAATGAATCGCTTTCCGCGCTATATTAATGACATGAGAAATGGCATCTGCGATCCTTCGGTGCGTCAGGCTGAGTTTGTATCCGGTTTTGGAGGCCTTGAGGTATGGGACGCTCACTTTGGCGTAGGCCCTCTCATTGCAGAACAGGTATCAGGCCATGCGGCAGAGCTTGCAAAAACACATCTTGTTCCGACTGGCGATACTGTAATGACGGAGGATGAATGTACTCATGTGAAACTCAGGAAATTGACTTTTACGAGGGAGGATGCAAAAAGGTATCTTTATTCGATTGATCATCGGAGACGGGTCATAACGTGGGAGGATATTAAGGTAAATATATTTGTCTGAGGACATGAGGAGGCTATCACATGGGTGATGGTCTTTATTAAAATGTGAGGGGGGTGTGTTGTGAGTGCTGAGATGCTGATGATTGTATTTTTCTTGAAGAGAAGGGGTAGAGATTTGACATTTTGCAGCATGGTTACTGTTCACACCTCATGTACTGCCCTTGTCATCCTGAGCGCAGCGAAGGATCTTTTACCATCTGCAGCGGCTTTATGTAAAAGATCTTTCGCTTACGCTCAGGATGACACCCCAATTGCCGCAAAAACAGGCGATTTTGTGCGGAAGTGTGAGCAGTAACGCAGCATGGATTATTCAGGAGTGACTTTTCTGAAATTGATTGTAATCCAAACATTTTTTTGCTACTATAATTGTAAAGAGATAAGTGGAGATGAAAGAAGGAACTGAGATGACCGGTCTTGATGCCCAGATTGCAGCAGAACTGGATAAGGTAATTGACGAACTGACATTGTTTGACGATGACCTTATGAGCAAAGTCTTTGATGGGAATACTGAGGCAACGGAGCTGCTGCTCAGAATTGTTCTCGAAAGAGAGGACATCAAGGTTCTTCGGGTAAAGGGACAGGTAGAGATGAAGAGTCCGTATGTGGGAGGAAGAAGCATACGGCTTGATATACATGCTGTTCTTGGTGACGGCACGGAATTTGATGTTGAGGTGCAGCGCAGCGAAAAAGGCTCCCATATCCGGAGGGCAAGGTTTAATGGGAGCATGATGGACTCCCGGATGCTAAAGAAGAATCAGAAGTTTAAGGAGCTTAGGGATGCCTATGTGATTTTCATTTGCCAGCATGACAAGTTCGGAGAAGGCGAGCCTGTATATCATATAGACAAGGTGATTAGAGAGAATGGGAAACCGTATGATGACGGAGCATATACAATTTATGTGAATGGCGTTTATCAAGGTGAGGATAATTTCGGCAAGCTGGCGCATGATTTTAGTTGCACGAAGGCCGATGAAATATACTATAAACCGTTTGCGGATGGTGTGAGACATTTCAAGGAGACGAAGGAAGGACGTGAGATTATGTGCGAATCATTCGAGAGATTGGCAGACAAGATTGCCGAGGAAAGAGCGGAGCAGAGAGCGGAACAGGCAACTGTACAGACAAAAGTCAGTATAGTTAAATCACTTATGGAAAACATGAAATGGACACTGGATCAGGCTTTGACAGCCAGCGGAATACAAGGAAAAGAACGAGGGGTAATCGCAAAGCAGTTGCAAAGAACTATTTGATAATCGAAGGATGTCTGTCATAGATGTGAAATATACAGGGATTTTTCCCTCTTTAGCTAACAGCGGCACAGGCAGCAATTAAGCAGGCTAAATAAAGAATAAGCTTCAAAATTGAAGTGTCGAAAAGGCTATCACTTGTGGTAGCCTTTTTTCAAATATACTTTTGTAGTAAGATTCTTAACAGAATCGGGTGGATAAATCTAAATGGGATATCATTCTTACTATAGAAGATGCAGAAACGAGGTGAGATGTGAATGAAAAGGTTTAATACGGAGGGTGCCTGCAATCCATCAAAGCATTACATGGTCAACATAGACGACCGTATTGAATATATCAAAACACTTGTTGCTGCGGGGAAGTATTTTACCATCAATCGTGCCCGACAATATGGCAAGACGACAACTTTGAACAGACTGAGAAGAGTTCTGTCTGAACAATATAACATCCTGAATTTTGATTTCCAATTAATATCATCCGCGGATTTCAGAACAGAAGAGTCATTTGTAAAGTCATTCAGCCGGATGCTGATGCGTAAAAGAAAAAGCGCCGGCATTCCTGAGGACATCATAGAAACACTACAGGGCTTTATCAGCAGTGAAGAAAAAGACGTGACCCTCAGTATGCTCTTTGACACCATTCAGACCTACTGTGAAAAAGCTGACAGATCTGTCATCCTGATCATCGATGAAGTGGACAGCGCAGCAAACAATCAGGTCTTCCTTGATTTTCTCTCCCAGTTGAGAGGACTCTATATTGCCAGGGAAGATTCACCGGATGAAATTCATACTTTTCAATCAGTCATACTCGCTGGAGTAACAGATGTAAAACACCTCAGAGGCAGACTTCGGGACGATGAGCAACACAAAGTGAATAGTCCATGGAATATTGCAGTAGAGTTTACATTTGATATGAGCCTTTCGGAAGAAGGCATAAAGGGAATGCTTTTGGAATACGAATCCGACCACAATACAGGCATGGATACTGTTGTGATTGCCAAGCTGATTCGTGGATATACAGAAGGATATCCATATCTGGTTTCCCGCATCTGCCAGCATATAGACCAGGATCTTGTTCCGGACGTGTTCTCAGATTTACGGGAAGCCTGGACACCATATGGGGTGGATGAGGCCGTTAAGATCCTTCTTTCTGAGAAAAATACATTATTCGAGTCCCTCATGGGAAAACTGATTAATTATCCGGATCTGAAAGAGGCACTTCGAAACGTACTTCTGAAAGGTGAAGTTCTCGAGAACTTGCCGGATGATGAAGAACAGGAACAGCTCCGTATGTATGGATTTGTCCGTAATCATGAAAATAACGTTGTGGTCAGCAATAAGATTTTTGAGATGAGACTGTACCGGCATTTTTTGGGAGAGAGCGCGCAGGCTAACAGCATCCGTCAGGAAGCTGCTTCTATAAAGAATATATTTGTTGAGGATGGCTGGCTTAATATTCCTTTAATTATGGAGCATTTTATAAAGAGCCAGGAGCAAATCCATGGGAGGGCAACGGAAAAGTTCCTTGAACAAGAGGGAAGAGAGCGGTTCCTCACTTATCTTTCGCCTATCATCAACGGTACAGGCACTTATTCTATAGAGCCGCAGACAAGAGACCGACGCAGGATGGATGTGGAGATACATTATCTGGGAAAAAGGTACATTATTGAGCTTAAGATTTGGCATGGTGAGAGGTATAATCAGCGGGGTGAGCAGCAGATCATCGATTACCTGAATTATTTCGGGCTCACCACTGGCTATATGCTAAGTTTCAATTTCAATAAGAATAAAGAAACTGGAGTGAAGAGGCTTCAGATTGGGGATAAGGTGCTGTTTGAAGGAACAGTATAATATACTAATTGGATCTGTTCTATTATTTGCTGATACAATGAAATTGGTGTAGAGACTATCACATTTGGTGGTAGTCTTTATATCGTTATAAAATAGACTACGAATATGACTGCCTCAAGCTGTAACCGGAAATATATAAAGCGAGAAGTTGAGCCGAAAAAGGCTGTATTACTGAAGCGACGTGCACTGTTTCCCAAGCTGTAAACAGCATCATTGCTAAAGCATTCGGCAAGCGGAATTTTCCAGTGCAAAGGCTCTGAAAAACCGTCTCATACAGAACCTCAAAAAACCTTTAAGAATTAAAGGTTTTTATAAGGTTATAGTATAAGTCTATGCTTTATAGTAAACTGCTGGCTGTTTTATATATTAGAGTTAACAAATTCTTCACAGAATAATTAGCACTCACTCTTGACGAGTGCTAATATAAGTGGTATAACATACTCGCAAGAAGGGAAGAGATCCGGAACTCAGGTTCCGGGTTTCCTCATCTCCCCTTGCGGCATATACCACAGCAACAGCCCTGAACAGCATCCAGGACCGAAAATAAAAGGA
>CACYPS010000034.1 GCA_902776305.1 uncultured Lachnospiraceae bacterium
CTTCATCGCGAGATTGTACTCACGATGAAGCCAGATTTCACTTTGCGCGCGTATCTCACGACTGAAGTCACGAGTATTGCGCGATGAAGAATAAAAAAAGCTGCCATGTCAGGTCGTGACATAGCAGCTGCTCTATTACTTATTATAAGATGTTTGTTCTGACCACAGTTGCACCGAACGGAGCCAGTGCCAGCTTTGCGATCTTAAAGTACTGTTTGCCGAACGGGATTCCGACAATTGTGCAGCACAGTAATACTCCAATGAGGAAGTTCATCGCTGCAAGCTCCATACCGGAGAACAGGAACCATAATACATTCATAAGGAATGATACGGAACCGCCGTCATATTCGATCTCTTTGCCGAATGGATTCAGTGAAATAGATGATAGTTTGAAGCACTGCATTCCTACAGGGATTCCGACGATGGTGACGCACCAGAGGCATCCTGAAATTATCCATCCGAGTGAACTTAAAAAGCCGCCGAAGATGATCCATAATGTGTTTGCTAAGATTCTCATTGTTTTGATTCCTCCCTTTTATATTCCTTGAAGTTTTTCGTATTGTCCCTGTCTGTGTTCTTGTCGCAACAGGTTTAGCTGTTGTTCTCAGCCATCTGTTTTTTTATCAATCGTCTTATTATACGTATGAGTGAAGGCTAAGGGCTAATATTTTTTATTCTTGTTTATTTTAGGCCAAAAAGATCAGACAGCAATAGCCGCCTGATCTTCTTACGTGAAAGTCTATTCGGTTACTCAGCCTCCACTGATTCAAATTCCCGGTCAGTATTGGCAAAACTCTCTTTATTACCTACTCAGCGACCACTAGCATGTCGTTGCAAAGTAAGGCTCATTCCTGACATATTCCATGTTTGTGTGACGCTTGCAGTTATTGGTAACCAGAGCAACTGTACTTGTGCCCTCCGCATGCTCTGCAGAAATATCCGTGAGCTCTACATTCTGAGCATCATCGAGCACGATGGCCGGTCGGGAATTTTCATAGTCATAATCTCCTTTACCTACTACCCCCTGTTTATCAGTATCCAACAGGAGATAGTTTCATTGAGAGTCTCTTGAAATCATTTTCCGTCAACAAAGCTTGTGAAACATCCTCTCTCCTGTTCCGGATAGCCATACTTCTCCTTCGCATCCGCAATCGCCCGAATCATAAAAGCCATGTTCCGTGCAAGATTCCGCATGGTCTGAAGTCCTTCCAGGTCTTTCCTCACGTCATCCGCTGTAAATCCATGCACCTGATTCCAATAGGTAGAGGAAGCTACCGGCATGCTGCTGATTGTGAAATACTTATTCAGCACATCAAATGTAGCTGTATTCCCTCCTCGCCTGCAGCTCACAACTGCCGCACCGACTTTCATCTGTTTCGAGAAAGAGGTGCTGTAGAACAGACGGTCCATGAAAGAAAGAATCGTTCCGTTCGGTCCGCCATAATAGACCGGACTGCCCACCACAATCCCGTCCGCTGCTTCAAATTTCGGTGCAACTTCATTTACCAGGTCATTAAATACACATTTTCCGTTCTTGCTGCACTGACCGCAGGAGATGCAGCCCCGAATGCTTTTGTTGCCGACATGGATAAGCTCTGTCTCTATGCCCTCCGCCTCAAATATTTTCATCATCTCTTCGAGTGCAGTAGCTGTGCAGCCGTTTGCATGTGGACTCCCGTTCAATAAAATTACTTTAGCCATCTTTTTTTCCTCCGTTTCATATGTTTAAGTCAGTCAACTGTTGGCTCTATTCTTTTTATCAGCTTCGCCGGCACACCACCTACAACTGTAATTACCTCTATTTCCGGAAATTATATCAATCCCGGTCATACGCTGCCTGCATGCCGAATACCGGTGTACTTCGCTATGCTCTCGTCAGTCGTAATCAGATTGCCTATACCAAGACCGTGAATGTCTGCCACTCCGGATATACGTGCAAACATTTTGAGCTCCTGTGTCGTCAGTATCAAATAATTGCCGACTCTTGCCGCCGCTTCATCTACATTCAGTCTTTTTCGCAGCATCGGATTCTGCGTCGCGATGCCCACCGGGCAGTAACCCGATCCGCAGATACGATACTGCTGGCAGCCGGCTGCAATCAAAGGCGCACTTGCCACCGCAACTGCATCCGCCCCCATAGCCAGAGCCTTAGCTATATCAGCTGAAATCCTCAGTCCGCCGGTAATAACCAGATCAATATCGGAATGGACAGAATCAAGATATTTTCTGGCTCTGGACAACGCATAAATTGTCGGAACCGATGATGCATCCCTCAGAAACAGCGGGGATGATCCTGTTGCTCCGCCCCGGCCGTCAATCGTAATGAAATCCGGTTCTGCATATACACAGTATTCAAGATCTTTTTCGATATTTCCTGCAGATATTTTTATTCCGACCGGTCTCCCTTTTGAACGTTCTCTCAGCATTGTTACCATTGCTCTCAGATCGTCCTTATTCGTAATCTCAGGAAATCTGCTGGGACTCTGTATGTCTTCGCCAACCTTCTTTCCTCTTACCTCAGCGATTTCAGGAGTCACTTTACTTCCCGGAAGGTGACCGCCCATACCGGGCTTTGTACCTTGTCCGATTTTTATTTCAATGGCATCCGAAGTCTGCAGATTTTCATCCGTCACACTGTATTTGTTCGGAATATACTCAAAAATATACCTATATGCGGCTTCTTTTTCTTCAGAAAGAATGCCTCCCTCTCCGCTGCACATCGCAGTTCTTGCCATAGCGGAACCTTTCGACAGTGATATTTTGGCTTCTCTGGAAAGCGCACCGAAAGACATATGTGAAATATAAACCGGAGTTTCAAGGATCATCGGTTTTCTCGCCTTCTTTCCGATAATCGTCCTCGTAGATACCGCGGCATCGTCATCAAGCGGAGGCGGATCCAGTTGTGCGCCCAGGAGAAGAATGTCCTCCCATGCAGGCAGCGGAAGCAGTGTCCCCATGGCTGCGTGAAGGGACTCTCCATTCACAGCCATCTCATGAATCTCCTCCATATATCTTGCTGTCGGATCATGCCTTACCAGTTCCTTGTCATAAGCAGCCGCCGGAGCCGGTTTTATTTCTTCCGGATATGACTCTTCCGTTAGTACCAGATACGGCTCAGCAGCATCTGAAAAAATATCCGCCGAATACTCAGAGCTTTTCTCATCATTTACAGCATGAAAATTTGATATCGGCTGCTTGCACAGAGGGCAACACTCCAAAGTTGAAAGTGGCCGGCCTTCTTTTTCCTCATCATAGACATAACCGCATATCTGACATACATATTTCATAAGCTCCTCCTTTTTTGCAACATGCACAATAAACAAACTGTTCACTCATGTTTCTTAATCCCCGTCAATGAATCCTCGTAATCCGTTTCCAACCGGAAACAAGAGCCCTCTGCGGGCAGACCAACACACATAGATGACAGCCTGCACACTTTTTGCCGTCTATTCTGGGTCTCCGTTTTTCATCCATTCGAATAGCCTGATGACCCCCGTCCGCACAGGAAATCACACATCTGCC
This sequence comes from uncultured Lachnospiraceae bacterium, assembly GCA_902776305.1. GTDB lineage: Bacteria > Bacillota > Clostridia > Lachnospirales > Lachnospiraceae > Chordicoccus. Next base: position 3,523 of record CACYPS010000034.1, read on the forward strand.
ACATCCGATACATCTCTCCCTGTGAAATTTCGGAAATACCACTGTATCCCGCTCCAGTACATCCGTTGTCTCACTGACGCTATCCAGCGCAAGACCACGTACTTCTTCAATATCATGAAAAAGCTTTTCTGCAAGATAATTGTTGAGTCCTGTTTTCAGGTCATCGATGATTCGATATCCATACTGCATAACAGCCGTAGTGACCTGTACACTGCCTGCGCCCAGCATGATATATTCAAGAGCATCCTTCCACGTCTCGATACCTCCCATGGCGCTGATATGCATTCCGGACAAATTCGGGTTTTTCCCGAGTTCCGCTATGAATCGAAGAGCGATAGGTTTAACGGCGTTACCACTGTATCCTCCTACTGCGGACATACCCCGGACGGCGGGTGATGAAACATATGTGTGAGGATTAATGCCGATAATGCTTTTGATTGTGTTAATTGCGGCGATTCCGTCCGCTCCTCCTCTCATTGCCGCTTCTGCCGCGGGACTCATACTGTCAACGTTCGGAGTAAGCTTTGCAAGGATCGGGATCTTTGTTCCCCGCCTTGCAGCCCTCGTAAAGCGCTCCACAAGCTCCGGCACCTGACCGATGTCAGACCCCAGACCGCCGTCTGCCATGTTCGGGCATGAGAAATTCAGCTCAATCGCATCCGCACCGTTTTCTTCACACAGGCGGGCGAGCTCCTCCCATTCCGCATCATTCTTCCCCATGATAGAAGCCAGAATGAATTTAGTGGGATACTTTTCTTTCAGTCTTCTTATTACATCCATATTCTCCACAACGGTGTGATCGGAAAGCTGCTCAATATTCTTAAAACCTATAATGCTGCCGTTATCTCCGGAGATAGCGGAAAAGCGGGGAGAAGCTTCATGAATTTCAAATGAACAAATTGTTTTGAATGCGGCACCTGCCCAGCCCGCCGCGAAAGCTCTGTCGCACATTTCATAATTACTTGCTACTACGGAAGAAGACAGAAGAAACGGGTTCTCAAGTGGTATGCCGCAGATATTTGTCCTGAGCCGGTCAAAATCTTCCGGTGCAGGTATTTCAAGGTTCGGCTTTACATCATCATGCAGTTTTTCCATCAGCCTCCTGATCGGAACTTCATGGGGACGAACACACATATCTTCACAGGGTGCCGGACAGGAAACACATGGAGATTTCTCCGGAAATCGCCCTGCCGCAGTCTTTTCATTGTCGAACCAGATACTTCGCAGCATCTCGGCAGGATTAATCATTTCACACGCTTTGCTGCACGGCGCATCATGACACAGTACACACTTCAGCATATCGGAACGAATTATTCTTCTTGAAAACATGGCGGCCCTCCTTTCAGATATAGCTTGTTCTCGGAAATCTTATTACCTTCAAATGATCCTACACCTCTATATATTATAACATATACCTGAAATCAGAACCTCACGAAAATATTGCAAAATAACTATTCACCGTTCCCTGACCAACGTCTTAAACTCTCTCCCGGAGTGCCTCGTACAATTCATCCCAGAACCGGTTTTCATACCGGGCACAAGTCTCAAAGATCACACACAATCGGTCGGTCTCTTCCCGGCTTATACCTTCAGTTTCATAATCAACCATATCAATCCACGCTTTATTAGCCTCAATATACTCTTTGCATGTATAGGCATCAAACCAGTTTTTATAAGGTGACAAATCGATTTCATCACCATACTCTTCCGTCAGTGCCTGCCCTATAAAAGCGTAGACCCATGAGCATTGGAGAAGGGCCGTCAGTCCTGCGACGACCCCCTTCTCCGGCTGCTGTCTCATATAAGCAAGGTAATCAACAATGACCTGAGCCTTCCCGGCATTTTCTATTTCCGCGTCACTGATACCTATTTTCTTCATATTGGGCAGATGAACACGTTCCGTCTCTTTCTCGGTTTCTTTAATAACATTGCGCAGAAAAACCTGCAGACCGGGATCCGCTGTGCGCTTCAAAGTACGGTTCAGGATGTCTGAATATTCTTTCAGATACAGATAATCCTGCAGCATATAATAGCGGAAGAGCTCCGGATCCAGACTTCCTTTAGCCATTTCCACCACAAAAGGTTTGGCTGCCGCCTCTTTCCACAGGTCATTGACTTTCGTATAGAGTATCTCTGACAGCTTCATCTTACGCCCTCATTATTTCTCTGCTATAATCGCTACATATCCACCGCTTTTATAGCCTTCAACGACCTCTTCAGGCTCTTCATTGGTGTAAATCGGATTCTTAAGAAGGGTCTGGCAGAAAGTAAACTTTTCTATGCCCAGATCTTTTAATACGTGAATCTTCTCCTCCGTCGTATGCCAGATACCGGAAGCAGCCAGAGCCAAAGGATAAGGCAGCTCCGGCATTGCGTCCCTCAGATATTCATGGTCATAGGTGTTCAGGCTTTTGCCCAGAAGGTACATGAAACCAAAAGCGCTTTCTTTAGGAACATCAAGAAGGATCAATTTTCCTCCTTCCTTAAGCGCCTTGAGGCACTTTACGTATACCGGCGCCAGTTCTTCAATATAGCTGGAACTCCCGTTAAAATAAATTATATCATAATTGTTTTCCGGCAGGTCAACCTCCTCGATCAGGCCATACTTTATTACGTTCACCCCACGTTTTTCCGCAACTTTACCCATATCTTCCGAAGGCTCGATGCCTTCCACATTGGAACAGTCGATATAACTTTCAAATAAACCGCTTCCGCAACCTACTGACAGGATTTTTTTGTCGGTGATGTCACCGAGAGCCTTCCTGAAGAGTCTGAGTTCACTGGTAAATAAGTGTTCATTCTTCATGAACCATTCATCATACTTTGCTGCATATCCATCAAACTTCTGTTTATTTCCCTCTCTCATGTCACTCTCCTTTTATCAGCAAATAATTGTGTGCCAATGGCCCGGATCCTCTGCCCAGGTCCAGCATGGCCGCCAGAGCACCTGATAGATAATCCTTAGCCCTTTCTACGGATTCTTTCAGACTGTATCCCTTTGCGAGATTCGAGGCAATGGCACTTGAGAGGGTACAGCCTGTTCCATGAGTATTGGGATTCTCAATCCTCTGTCCTTTGAACCACACCGGTTCTTTGTTATCCGCACTATAGAGAACATCATTGGCGACGTTGATGCTGTGCCCTCCCTTGACAAGGGCTGCACAGCCGTAACGGCTATAGAGTTCCCGGGCAGCCTCCTCCATACTTTTTTCATCCTTTATAGTCATACCTGTAAGGATCTCGGCTTCCGGTATATTGGGTGTGATTACTGTGGCCAGAGGCAATAGACTGGTCTTCAATGTTTCGACAGCGTCTTCTTCAATCAGACGGGCTCCGCTCGTAGCTACCATGACAGGATCGACCACGATATTCTTAGCCCTGTAATGTTCCAGCCTGTCAGCGATGGACCTGATCAGGTCGGAGGAAGAAACCATCCCGATTTTTACTGCGTCCGGATAGATATCCTCAAATACAGCGTCAATCTGCTGTATAAGAAATTCCGGAGATACCTCAAGTATACCTGTAACGCCGGTCGTATTCTGCGCGGTGAGCGCCGTAACAGCACTCATAGCGTATACCCCATTCATCGTCATCGTTTTGATGTCTGCCTGAATACCGGCGCCTCCGCTGGAATCGGACCCAGCGATTGTCAATGCTTTTCTCATATCTGACTCCTTTCTGAGCATTCACTTTTCTATAGCGACAGAGAGTGGTGCCCCCGGTCTGCCGCTTTTATAGTTCACTTTATAAGAATCGCTTCGCGAATCTATAATCATAATTCGGCTGATTAGTGCGCTTTTTCTCTACTGTATCAGTTTCAGCAAATCCTGAAGCTCCCTTACATAAATATCCGCCGTCTCTTCCAACCCTTTCTGATTGGGCTCCCCATTCTCATCGTATACCCCTATCGTATGATAGCCCGCTGCCGCTGCCGTCTTAAGAGCGTAAAGAGAATCCTCAAGTACACAAACCTGATTTCGTTCAAATCCCATACCGGCCGCAGCCCTATCATATATTTTGGGAGAATGCTTACTGAAACCGACCTCAGCATTGGTATAGATTCTTTCTATATACCCAAGAAGACCATTACGATACAGAGCTCTCTCGATATGACTGCGAGGACTGGACGTCGCTGCCGTCACTCTCAGCCCCGCATCCCGGCAAGCTTTTAAGAGGACTTCCGCTCCGGGTTTGGCCCCGACTTCATAGTAATAGAAGTCTCGCAGCATATTCTCCAGACCTTCTGATATCTTGGTTTCGGAAAAATCAGGCAGATAGTGTTCCTTAAGATATCGGGCTCCCTCTTCCATACTCATGGAAAAGAGGGTTTCTGCAAGGTCGCTTTCCGGCTCCTTACCCTGTCGAATCAGATATCTTGCGCCCAAATCCTTCCATATACCCAAAGAGTCAAGAAGCACGCCGTCTATGTCAAAGATTACTCCTCGAATGCCATAGTCTCCTAACACCACTTTCTTATCGTCATCTATCCTGCATTTCATTTCGGGTGTGCTTCCTTTTCATATAACGCATGTACCATATCATAGCTCGCTTTTCTCAATGCAGCAGATGCTTCTTTAATATTATCACGGGCATAGATGGCACTTATTACAGCGATTCCGCATATACCGCTCCCGGTCAGGTCAGGAGTATTCTCCAGAGTTATTCCTCCGATTGCTACGACAGGGATTGATACAGCCTGGCAAATAGCCTTCAGGGTCTCAAAGGAAACGTCATCTGCATCGTCTTTAGAACCGGTAGGAAAGACAGCCCCTACCCCAAGATAATCCGCACCACGTTTCTCAGCGAGAACCGCCTGGTCGACGGTCTGGGCAGAAACTCCAAGGATCTTATCGGGACCGATCAGAGCACGGACATCTCCGGCTTCCATATCATGCTGCCCCACATGAACTCCGTCCGCATTCATCTTTATTGCTATATCCACATTGTCATTAATGACAAAGGGGACGCCGTAGTCTTTGGCCATAGCCTGAAGCTTAACCGCTTCATCGAAAAAAGTACCCTCGTCCAGATCTTTCTCTCGGAGCTGCAGGAATGTTACTCCTCCCTCCAGACTCTCTCGAACCACATCATACAAAGTCCTGCCTCCCAGCCAGTGGCGATCTGTCACTGCGTACAGAAGCAATGACCGGGCCAGGGCATCTCTCTTCCCTTCTTTCATATCTTATTTCCTTCTTCCTATCTGATCTCGTATCTGGCTCCTTTATCGAGTATCTGCCCATCCATATTGTATATGGCATCGATGATGCGATTTCGATAAGTAGCATTCCCGTCACCGTCCTGCATCCCGGACCAGCCGATCTCCCCGGCCAGACCCATGGCACATACCGCTGCCGCAGCTGCCTCAAGCCGTGCATCGGGATTCGCCACCAGAAAAGCCGTCATCATACCCGAGAGCTGACATCCTGTGCCGGTAATCCTGCCCATCTCCGGACGACCGTTCCTTATGACATAACATCTATCTGCGTCCGCCACCAGGTCAATAGCTCCCGTAATTGCAATCAGAGAACCTGTTTTCTTAGCAAATTCTTTTGCAAATATGACAGCACTTTCCAGAGACTCCTCTGTAACCGCATCCGCGAGGTCGGCATCCACCCCTTTGGTTGTTCCGCTTCCCAGAGCCAGTGTTTTGATCTCAGAAATATTACCTCTTATCGCAGAAAATGCAATTTCATTCATAAGTCCTAACGCCGTGTTGGTACGAAGGGCGGAAGCCCCGGCTCCTACCGGATCGAGCAAAACAATATGCCCCAGTTCATTGGCTTTTCTCCCTGCGCGGTACATCCCCTCGATACTGGACTTATTCAATGTCCCGATATTAATATTTAGCCCTCCGCAGATGCCGGTTATATCTTCCACATCCTCCGGCTCATCCGACATAATGGGACTCCCGCCACATGCCAGCAAAACATTGGCCACATCATTCACCGTAACATAATTCGTAATATTGTGGACCAGCGGTACATTTTTCCTTACATTCTCAATACAATTTCCTAACATTATTACCTCCTGTCATTCATCCGGTGCAAGAAAAAAGCAGACATGCAACATAGGCATATCTGCTCACTTAAGCCATCACATCCGGCTATGGTTTCATTATATCCCTACGTTGGCATTATCCAAATCAGGTTACGGGTCAGGGATCAGTCTCCCACTCTCAGCCTGCCTGCGCAAGCTCCCCTTTTGTTTTTACTATAATACTACATGCAATTTGAGTATGCAAGTATTGAAAATCTCTGTGAAATTGTCTGTGATGGCAGGAACTAATCCCCTATCTATAACGGGAAGATACTTAGTATTTATGCCATTACTGCGTGGTATAGTATATAATAATAAGTAACACAAAGACGATTGCGTATCATTCTTTCCACTCGAGCATGCACGATGTCAGAATGATACTTTTATCATTTTAGCATATATCCGTTTTCCGTGTGGTGGGAAATACATGATAAAAAACGAAGAAAAAAAAGACTTTTCAAAATCAGATACGGCAATTTTTATTTCTTATATTTTACCGCATAAAAAGATGTTCGCGGCAGACATGTTTCTTTCGATCTGCATCGCCTTGATCGATCTGGCATTTCCTTATGTTACAAGAAAAGCTATGAACAGCCTTCTGCCGCAGAAAATGTATTCTGCATTTTTTGCTGTCATGGGAATCATTCTTGCGGCTTATCTGCTCCGCGCAGTTTTCCAGTATTTCATAACCGTAATCGGTCATGGCTACGGAACACTTGTTGAAGCGGACATGAGAAGAGATATATTTGCCCATATGCAGAGGCTGTCCTTCAGTTATTATGATAGGAACCGGACCGGTGTATTGCTCGGCCGTATCACCAATGACCTCTTTGAAATCGTTGAGCTTGCCCACCATGGACCGGAGAATATCCTTACCTGCACGCTCACGATCATAGGGGCTGTCGTCATTCTGTTTTTCATTAACCCGAAATTGACATTGGTCCTCATCATTCTGCTTCCTGCCGCGATTATCTATTCGATGCGGCAGCGCCTTAATATGAGAAACGCCAATAAAGAAGTAAAAAAGAAGACCGGGGAAATAAACGCCGCGATTGAGAGCGGTATATCCGGGATCAGGACATCGAAGGCATTTGCAAATGAAACGGTCGAGGAGAAGAAATTCGCATACGCCAATGAACAGTTCAAGCAGAGCAAGGTCAGCTATTACAGGGCAATGGGGAGATTTATGGGAGGCATGGAGGCGGCAATCGGTCTCATGCAGGTTGCAGTGATCGCTTTCGGAGGCGGAATGTTAATGAACGGCACGCTCGATCTCGTGGATCTTCTGACCTTTACACTCTATGTATCAACCTTTACTTCACCGGTGCGAAAATTGACACAATTTATGGAGATTTATACGCAGGGAACGGCGGGATTCTCAAGGTTCCTTGAAATCATGCGCACGGAGCCGGAAATAAAAGATTCTCCGGATGCCATAGTACTTGAAAATGTCAGAGGGGAAATCACTTATGATCATGTGAGCTTCCATTACAAAAACGGAGAAGATGTACTGAGAGATGTGAGTGTAACGATAAAGCCGGGTATGACACTGGCTCTGGTCGGATCGTCCGGAGGCGGAAAGACAACGATGTGCCACCTGCTCCCCAGATTCTATGATGTTACGGGAGGTTCCGTCCGTGTCGACGGTATTGATGTGCGGGATGTCACGCAGGACAGTCTGAGAAGACAGATCGGTATTATTCAGCAGGATGTCTTCCTGTTTGCCGGAACTGTCATGGAGAATATCCGGTACGGGAGACCGGATGCATCCGACGAAGAAGTCATTAATGCAGCCGTCAGGGCAGAGATTCATGACGAAATCATGTCTTTCCCTGACGGATACGATACGTTCGTCGGAGAGAGGGGCATAGTGCTCTCGGGCGGGCAGAAGCAGAGAATCTCAATAGCCCGCGTATTTCTGAAGGAACCGCCGATCCTGATCATGGACGAAGCTACGTCCGCACTCGACTCCGTAACGGAGAGGCGTATTCAGGAGAGTCTGGACAAACTGAGCATAGGAAGAACATGCATTGTTATTGCGCATCGGTTGTCGACAATTCGGAATGCTGACCGGATAGCCGTCATTGAAAATCAGGGAATCACCGAGATCGGCAGCAGACAGGAGCTGCTGCTTCTCAACGGTACCTATGCCGCCTTAGAGAGGGCACAGGAGATCAGTTTGACCGATTTGTCAAGCTGATCCGGGCTGCGTTTTTATGCGATTCTAAGTCAAGAATGTTTTCTATCATGCATTTATTAAGTTCATTTTGTCAGAACAGACTCTCCTGCAGGTCTATCCACGATTCCTGCTGCACTTCGTGTACCTTATCACCATCCATGTAATTCCCGATCAGGAACGGGGATGCCGGATCATGCAATTTGTTCTGCATAAATACTACTGCCGGTTCTGCATTTGCATAACAGTATTTACAAAGGTGCATACAAGTATTATAAGCCCCTATGTCGCAGGACAGATAGCAGGCGCACTCAGCCCTGGCTCCCTTCTTCTTCGGCGGGATCAGTCTTCTGCCGATTGCCTTCTCGTAATCGCTGATCTTCATGCACCCGCTGCAGTCGGCTCCGTACGCAGCCAGTTCATCGCCTTCAGCACAAGGCTTAACGATCATCCCGCATTCAGCCGCTATCTTAATGATTTCTTTCCCGAGCATTAATCTGTCCGCTTTTGAAACTTCTCTTGCTTCAGGGAAATTCCTTCTGACTTTGGGATACAAATCGATAAAACTGATCACTACCGTTTTCGTGTATCCCTTAAGGCTTTCCGCAATTTTCCTGAAAGCATGCAAATGATACTCCGGCGTATATCTGTCAGACAAAAATATCGGGTCATACCTCCATCCTACAGAGTCTGTTCCTACCATATCCGATAACATCTTAATATCTTCTATCAGCCGATGTTTATCCGGAACATTCGGTTCAATATCCCGTCCGTAAGGAGTCAACGTCACAAACCAGTATTGTCCGAAGTTTTGTAATAAATGCATATAAGGAAACATTGGCGCAGGGTTTTTCGTACAAAACCCTATCACATCAACAACGGACGTATCCAGCCTGTAGTTGCTCACCTGGTTCGGATTATAAGGATTGCGAACGCAGACAAAGCCTTCTTGTATTCTGTTGGAAAACCACTCGGCGTAGAAAGCAGGTATATCTGTTCTTTGTCCTGTATTAATTATCATATCTTTATTCTCTGATATTTATTACTCTCTATACCACGATCCATTTTGTTTCCGGCCTTCTTCAGTTCTGTCCTATTCTTTTGGATAGGATTCTAAAACGTCTGTGATAGCAGGAATGAAAGCCGCCTTTCTGGAGACACATGGTTCAATCCTCCATGATGTGCCGTCATAGACGGCCTCATTTCCGAAAGCAGCCTTAAGTACCTCTTCCTCCGCTTCATCGGAAGGCACCAGATAGGTGACAGAAATATCATCGTGCTGGATACTGACCATGGCAAAGGACATATCCATTCCTGTAGACGGCTTTGTCAGAGGCATCGTTTTGCGCATACGGGCAGCCAAATCTTTCGCGGTTTCTTCATCATACGCATTGATGCTGCCCACAGAAACCTTCCTGCTTCCAATTTCATACTCTTTATAGTCTGTGAAAAAGATCTCTTCGTCCGTCATCCCTTCATAAGAAAGCAGTGCCTTATACATCTCCTGATAAAACGCATCTATATCGGTAATACCTCCCAGCTCACTGAGCACTTTGACTGCTTCCCGATCTGCGAAAGTCGACGCGTTGGGCTGAAGGTTTTTGGTATCGGACAGAATTGCACCCAACATCATAATTGCGCTTTGTCGATCCGGTTGAATTCCGTAATTGCGGTACCGCAACCAGACAATCGTCGCAGTCGAGCCAACGGGTCTGGCGTCATAAATCAGCGGATTAGCCGACATGACCGTCCCATCTCCGTGATGGTCAATAATGCTGATGATCTTGGCATCCTTCATTCCTTCAGCTGATTGCGCGTACTCGCTGTGATCGACCAAAATCATGTTCAGACCCGCGGCATCCTCCAGTAATTCCGGTGTTTCCAGTCCCGCAGCATCCAGTACATAAGCGCTTTCGTGATTTACATTTCCGAGGACAACAGGGACAGCATCATATCCCAGTGCCCGCAGCAAAGCTGCATATGCTATGCTGCTGCCGACAGTATCCGAATCGGGACTTTTATGACCGGTGACGTAGATTGTCCCTTCGATTTCTTCCAGTTCTTTAAGGTCGCTGCGATTGAGTTGGATATTGATGTTTGTTTCTTCCTGAAAACGCTCGGCTTCTTTGTTTTTCCCGAGGAAGAATCCTCCAACCCCTGCAGCTACAATCAGGATGAGGATGCATATTATTGCCGGTACGCGCGATTTTTGTTTCATATTATAATTTCCTTTCACGTGTTTTCATAATATAATTTCGCATATTTTTCATTATATTAAACATCGATTTGAAAAACGTTCAAAATGCAAAACAAACTAAGCCCTCATATCTCCGGAAGATACGCCTCCCCGGCCACTCCTGCTGAGACCGCGAGCACCGACGAAGGTCCGTCATATGTAAGTGGCTTTCCGTCAATATCCGTAATCACGCAGCCCGCCTCCTCAGCAATGACCGCTCCGGCAGTAAAGTCCCAAAGCCCCAGTCGCAGCTCATAATACAGGCCTGTAATCCCTTCCGCCAACAGGCAGAGATCCCATGCAGCACTTCCGCTTCGCCGCATATCAATCGTCCTGTGAAGGTAATTCTCGGCTATCCTGAATGAACGGGCTGTAAGCTCTTCATAATACGGAGCAGTTCCCATAGAAAAAAGACTTCTCGAAAGCGGCTCCTTAGATGAGTGAATACGGATTCCGTTTCGATAAGCCCCCTTGCCGCGTTCGGCGGAATACGTGACTCCCTGATATGGATTATGGACAACACCAATGTAAGGTTTTCCGTCCAGAAGAAGACCTATTGATGTTACGGACGGGCGGTAAGCCTTAATGAAATTTGTCGTGCCGTCAATCGGGTCGATGACAAATGCGTACCCTTTCCTATAATCTTCCCGAAAACTCTCTGCGCCTTCTTCCTCTCCCACAAACGAGGCTTCCGGCAGGACGTCTGCCAGTTTTTCGAATAAAAATTCTTGAACCTTTTTATCATATTCTGTCACAAAATTGGCGTGACCGCTTTTATTATCCGTCGCTGCCTGTATGCTGTCGGCTGACAGTATGATTTTGCCGGCTTCGAGTGCGGCGTCTTCTATTTGCTTTCTTAAATTCATATCTTAAATTGTCCTCCTCTGTTTGTTCCCTGCCACCGATGATTGCAGTTTGGGACCGTTGATGCATCTAAACTTTTTCCTCCTCGAGAGTAAGGTTTAATATCCTGCCTGCAAAGAGGATGATGATAAAGTACCGCAGCCATAGAAGCAGCAGGAATAGCGATGCCAGTGAGCCGTACAAACTGGAAGCATGGTAAATCCTCGGTATGAAGAACGAGAACAGTCTGGTAAACAGAAGGCACCCTATACCGGCGACCAGTGCTCCGGGGATCTGACTTTTGAGCTTCCTCTGCTTCTCCGGAAGCTTTGCATAAATCTGGAGGATCACTAAAAGGGCAAACATCATGACCACCAGTGAACTGATATGGAAAAAACTGTCGATACTTGTCATTACACTATTAAGCTTTTCCGGATTCACTTTTTCAACCGCAGAACAGATGGCACTCGAAACAGAATCCCCAAGTAGCTGAAATACCAGCAATGCAGGTATAAGGATGATCATAATCAAAGTAAAGAAAAGACGCTTCAAAATACTCCTTACTGCGTTGCCGCCTTTTTCTTTTAAGCCACTGTCTTCCTTCTCCGCTTTGTCTTTACTTATACAATCCATCTGGTCCAAACCCTGCTGCATCGCATAGACACCATTGCTTGCCGACCAAAAAGTAGTCACAGCTGCAACTGAAGCCAGAACCCCATCAGATTGCCCCTGCAGGTTTAATATCATGGAACCTATCAGTTCCTTGATGGGTTCCAGATCAGGCAGTATCTGTAGCAGTACATCTGCCACATCATTTGCCGAATACCCCGGAAGCAGGTTTACGATGGATATGATCAGCATTAGGCAGGGGAATATGGCCGTCACGATGAACAGTGTCGCATAACCTGCGTACACCGACACTTTGGCTTCCCCAAACATCTCTATCCCCCGCAAAAGCAAATCTTTAATTCTCGATATTGGTCCCTTTAATTTATCCATACAAAACCTTCTTTTAGAACAACGGTTATCAGGTGTCTTATTTCGGCGTTAGTTCAGATGATAGAATCACTCATCCCATTCATACGTTAGAATTGCACAATTCTTCACGCCGAAAGTAGCATATTCTTTATTTGACATAGACGGAAGTAGGATTCAATGCGTAAAAGATATTGGGCATCCAGGTATACCCACCGGAAGAATCACTTCCTGAATATCTCGTCAAAGCAGGCGCATCCATCTGAAAGATCTGAATGACGGACAAACTTAACGTGTCTGGTCAACCCGGAGTATGCTATCCGGTCTGTGTTGCAAAATATCTTACACAACGGTCTGATTCCGTAATATGCGAACATTTCGACATACATACATTTGCTTATATAATATTCAATCTCCTCAGTTAATTGAGTAATTCGCATATCAATAAAGGTCTCAAGTTCTGTTTCTGTAAGCTTTTTATATACTATCTCCATTTAAGCCCCCTACAAATTCGCCTATCAGAAAACTATGAGTACAAGAAATTATATCATGTAGTTCACTGAATTAACATATGTGACAGAAGTCTACCTCGATCGGCGTTGTCGATGGGCTGAGTCCCTTGAGCTACGGTGCAGAAATTTTAGCATTTTCTAAACAGATGCTTGTTTTATTCTGACAATTATCCGATAATTAATTAAAGATACTCTCTTTATCACTTTCTGTTCAGGTCCCAATCTGCCGTCTCACACATCAGATAGATCGGATACACTTACATTCGAAACGGCAGGATAAATCTATACGCACCAATCAAGCTGCACAAATCGGAGGTGATACCCACATGAGCAAACACGTAGACATTGTCGTTGTCGGTGCAGGTAATGCCGGTCTGTCCGCCGCGCTGCACTGCGCCACAGAAGGTAAGAAAGTCCTGCTCATCGAGCAGCACAATCTGCCGGGAGGATGCGCCACAAGCTTTGTGCGCGGCCGGTTCGAATTCGAGCCGTCCCTGCATGAGCTCTGCGACATAGGTACAGAGGATGACCCGGGCGAAATCCGGCAGATGATGAACGACTATGGGGTCAAAGTCGACTGGAAGCAGGTCCCGGACTGCTTTCGGATGATCAGTAAATACACCGACGGCACACCCATGGATATCTCCATGCCTTTCGGTGTAGAAAACTTTATTGAGAAGATGGAATACTATGTTCCGGGCTCGAAACCTAAAATGAAGGAATATTTCGAGCTCCTTGATGAAATCATGGCAGGCACGGCCTACATCAGCAACTCGAACGGCCACGCGGACTCCAATGTACTCAAAAAAGAATATCCAAATCTTCTTCGGACAGGTGCCTATCCTGTAAAGAAGGTCTGGGACGCGATGAAGATTCCGAAAAAGTGTCAGGACATCATGTCGACCTACTGGGGCTATCTCGGAATCGACATGGAGCGCATGGCTTTCATCCACTATTGCAACATGTTCATGAAATATGTCGCCCGGGCTGCCTACATCCCGGCTCATACCTCCCACGAGATCAGCAATGCCATGGTCGAGCGGTTCCGCGAACTCGGCGGCGAGGTCTGGTACAACTGCCGTGCTGAGGAATTCCTTTTTAACGGCGACCGCCTGTGCGGTGTCCGCACGACTTCCGGAATCATCGAGTGTGATTATGTACTTGCAAATATAAATCCCGACATCATCTACGCCAAAATGATGCCGAAGGAACTCATCCCCGAGAGAGAGAAAAAGCTCTCAACTGCAAGAAATCACAACTACAGCGCCCGAATGTATACCGTCTATGTGGGACTCAACAAGACCGCAGAGGAGCTGGGAATCAAGGACTACTGCATCTTCATGGCCGGCACATCAGATTCGGCTGTGGAGTATAAGAACCTGCTCGGCGGCTACAAAAAGAATGACTTCACCATATTCCTTTGCAGCAACATCGTAAATCCCGATGCCTCCCCGGCCGGAACATCCGTCGGTTTCTTTACGTCGATGGGAGGTCCCGAGGAGTGGAGCCGGCTCAAGATGGATAAATATGTCAAGTACAAGAATCTGTACGCGAAAAAATTCATTCGCATGCTGAAAGAGCAGGCTGGCATAGACATCGAACCCTATATAGAGGAGGTGTGCGTGGCGACGCCGTGGACATTTGCCAGATATCTCGGAACGCCGGAAGGCTCGGTCTACGGATATGAGACCGCTGACTGGGACGGCATGATGGCCCGCATGATGATGCTGAATTCCGACTATCCGATTAAGGGTCTGCGCCCAATCGGCGCGGCAGGTCCGAGAGGTGACGGTTACAGCTCCGCCTACGTCTGCGGCAGGCTGATGGCAAGGCTTGCCCTCAAAGATCTTCGAGAGGAAGGAGGTTAAGCTCATGGCAGTAAAAGTACAAGTCGGACTTATAGGTCCGCTCGATATGTTAAAATTCAAGAACATGTCCAAAGTCAGGGAGGATTATATACAAGCGGCTCCCGCAAATGAAATCACCGCCAACTACCCGATTAACAAAAAGGCTAAGCTTCTCCATCCCGACTTTCAGAAGCTGGTCATTGCAGAAATCACAGATCATCCTGAAGCAGCCTCAAAGACGTTCATTTTCAAGGCCAAAGACGGCGGGCCTCTCGCTTACTTCAGGGCAGGCCAGTATATATCACTCAAGATGAAGATCGGCCGGAGTTTTATCTCCCGGCCATACTCTATCTGCTCCGCTCCGAAAGAGGCTCTCGAAGGCACTCTGGCAATCACAGTGCAGTCCAAGGCGGACGGATTTGCAGCCGACTATCTTCTTGCAAATGCAGCCGTCGGAGACGAGTTCACCGCCTCCGGTCCCCAGGGAAATTTCTATTATGAGGATCTCCGGGACGCGAAAAACGTCATCGCTCTCGCCGGTGGCAGCGGCATCACACCATTCCTTTCCATGGCCAAAGCCATCGCGGACGGCACCGAAGACTTCAACCTGACCATCATATTCGGCAACCGAACGGAAGATTCAATCCTCTTTAAGGACGAACTTGAGGAACTGGCTACCTCCTGCGACAAAATCAAAATCGTCCACGTACTCTCCGATGAGGACAAAGAATGCTATGAGCACGGCTTCATCACAGCTGATCTCATAAAAAAGCTGGCTCCGGATGAATACAGCGTATTCATCTGCGGACCCAGGGCTATGTACCGTTTTCTGGAGGCAGAGCTTCCGAAGCTTGAGCTTCCGGCAAAGTTCATTCGCAGGGAGATCATGGGCGTTGCCAAAGATATCGCGGAGATCCCGGACTATCCGGCAGACGCGGCAGGAAAATGCCATACGCTGACCATCCGCCAGGGACCGAACGAGTACACGATTACGGCAAACAGCGGTGAATCCATCCTCGTTGCGATAGAGCGGGCAGGCATCGTGGCTCCCTCGAGGTGCAGGGCCGGCGAGTGTGGCTGGTGCCGTTCTAAGGTCATCTCCGGCGACTACTTCGCTCCCGCTGAAAACGAGAGCCGCCGCTATTCCGACCGGATGACCGACAATATTCATCCGTGCGTAACCTTCCCGATCAGCGATATGGTGATTGAGGTGCCGGCGGAATACGTATAACGACGAAGCAGGGACGGATCGACATTTACCATTCTGCCAAAACCTTTTTCAGTCTCCGGTCAATGTCGATCCGGGTTCCCGGCATTCCCTTTTGTGCTCTTTTCCAGCCTTGAAATTAAATAACCAGCATCATTCAGCGCCATCAACGCTCTTTCAAACTCATCGTCCTTCACCAGTACATAATCTGTATCATATGTTGAGATAGCAAATACACTTATCCCACCCTCTGCAAGAATACCTGTGATTCCGGACAATATTCCTACTAAGGAAAAATCCATTTTCCCGCAAACGCGGAACGCCCGCCACCCGTCTTCACGATCAGTTGTGTTTTGAGGAACAATAGTTGTTGGGCAGACGAGCGATTTTTCCTGTTCTGTCCTTCCGGTAAATACAAAAGGACTTTCAATATCTATCTCTGTATAGTCTGTCACCTTGCATACGGAAAACAAGCAATCCAATGGTTCTAAACTAATGCCGGAAACTTTGCTCAAAGAATGTAATTTCACAGATTCATTTCCTCCTATATTTCTCCTCTCCATATTGTTATATCTCAGGCATTCGTGAAACGCCAGAAGCCGCTTAAATACGGCGTTCTTTTAGTGACAAAATAAACAACTCCTCACTGATTCATGGTAAAATTGAGTTGCATAGAAACTATCAATCACTACTGTTTGCATTTGTTTCCAGTTACATTCAAGAACGCCTAGGCGTTCTTGCCGCGACGTGCGCAGCGCGTCAGCGCCTTCCACTGCGCACGTCTGCGATCCGCCAGAGGCTTTTATTCTTCATCGCGATTTTATTTGTAAACTACACAGTCCCCTCATACAGCACCTTATCTCCGATTTGCTGTCGCTTCACACCGGTCTAATCCCATTACTATCGCAGTAAAGACCTACGCGCCCCTTCGGGGCAGCCGCAGAATCAGTGCAATGATCCAATTTGCAGCCAGCAGTATCAGATAAATACCGATTCCGGCCCCGGCTCCGAATCCCTGAAAACCATACCAGTCATTGTCCTCAGCTCCACCAACGAGCAGGTTTTCCATATAGAACAGGCCGTAGGCCAGCGTCGGAATGACTGCAATAAACGTGTCCCGCATCGTGAATGTGCACTCTCGATCAAGCACCAGAAAATCTGCCATCGCAAGTACCGGTACGATCAGATGTGACCAGAAATTTGCTCCGGCATACACCACATCGTAGCCGCGTTTCGGCCCCAGAAAAAGGAGGACGATGAAAAACGTAAAAGTGATGGCAGTCGTGGAGGCGAATTTGAAACGGCCGGTTCTTATCCCGCAGGCATAGGCGAGGGAAACGCCTCCTCAGCAATGACCGCTCCGGCAGTAAAATCCCAAAGCCCAAGTCGCAGCTCATAATACAGGCCTGTGATACCTTCCGCCAACTGGCAGAGATCCCATGCTGCACTTCCGCTTCGCCTCATATCAATCGTCCTGTGAAGATAATTCTCAGCGATCCTGAATGAACGAGCTGTAAGCTCTTCATAATACGGAGCAGTTCACATAGAAAAAAGACTTTTCGAAAGTGGCTCCTTGGATGAGTGAATACGCATTCCGTTCCGATAAGCCCCCTTGCCGCGTTCGGCGGAATACATGACTCCCTAATATGGATTATGGACGACACCGATGAAAGGTTTTCCGTCCAGAAGAAGTCCTATCGATGTTACGGACGGGCGGTAAGCCTTTATAAAATTGGTCGTGCCGTCAATCGGGTCGATGACAAATGCGTACCCTTTTCGATATTCTTCACGAAAGCTTTCTGCTCCCTCTTCCTCTCCCACAAAGGAGGCTTCCGGCAGTACCAAGGCAAGTTTTTCAAATAAAAAATCCTGAACCTTTTTATCATATTCGGTCACAAAATTGGCGTGACCGCTTTTTTCATCCGTCGTAACCTGTAAGCTGTCGGCTGACAGTATGATTTTTCCGGCTTCGAGTGCGACGGCTTCTATTTGTTTTCTTAGCTCCATATCTAAAGTTATCCTCCTGAAGTATATAATTCTGCAATGTGCGAAGTTGTATCCTCACCTTGAAACTCGCTCCGACATTAATCCATCACACCAATCACTCATTCAGCCACATTCCCCTCTTAAAAGCAAGCGGGAAGGCAAATACCCGCTCTTCTCCCGTTTCAAACTCCACACAAAACCTGCCTGACTTCCCTAAACATCCCTCTCTGTCATACTCCACATCTGTAATGACGCCGGCACCATACTGTTCTGACATGACATGCATACCTATTATAAGCTCATAGTTACTATTCAAATTCGTTGCCGAATCATTCCCGCCATGCGTTCTCCCCGGTCTGATTCTTTCAGAAACGTCTCTGCGCGGTACGTACTCCGGCTGCTTTTTCTCAGATCTGCGGTATGAAGTCAGCTCATGAACAAATGTCGATGGATTATCCGGAAATTTAAAGATACTGAGCTGGTCTATTGCTCTTGTGATGCCGACATAGAACAGCCTCCGCTCTTCTTCCAACTGTTTCTTCTCCTGCGGAGTTGCCGATCTTTTGTTTTTCGGCACCTGCGACGGAAAGACCCCGTCGCACACATCCATGAGAAACACGCGCTCATACTCCAGTCCCTTGGAGGAGTGGATCGTGGACAGAACAAACGGGCAGCTGTAATCCTGCCGTGTATCTCTCAGAACACTTTGCAAATGCGCAAGCCTCTCCAGAAAACCCTCAAGCGTCGTTTCATTGAAAGACAGCTGTCTCAAAACAAAAAGCTTGTTATCGTCAATATTATTACGTTCCAGATACTCGCCATACCCGCATGGTTTCTCGATGCGAAAAATTCCTTTCGAGGGGCGTTCATCCGTCATTTTCTGCAGATTTGTTGCGAGGCCGCGGCATTTTCCGAGAACCATACCGTTAATGCCTTTAACGTATTCCGCAGCTTCCAGGACCGGGATATCTCTTTTCCGGCTTATCCGGCACATTTTTTCCGCCTGATCCTTACGCAGAAAAGTCTGGCACTTGAAATAAATCTGCATGAAAAGATCCGTGCTTTTGGGGTTCAGGGCAAACCGCATGATATTTGTAATATCCATAACCACACGGCTTGTAAAGAAAGACATATCCATGCTCTTTATCCTGTAAGGAATACCCTGCCTTTCCAACCGGTCTACCAGCGGAAGTACACTCTCGTTGTTTCTGTACAAAACAGCGGTCTCCGGAGCCTTTTTAACCGGAGAATCCGCTGCTGACGGCACACCTCCGATTTGGTTTCCGGCACCGTTCACTACTCTGCACGCATCCGCCACTTTGACAAGATATGCATACTGGCCCGCCCTGTTTCTGAGTTCTATATAGCTGATTTCCGAACCTTCCCCTCTGTCTGCTGCCATATGCTTATCATGTCGGGCTTCATTTAGCCGGATAAATGCGTCAGCGGCGGCTACGATTTTAGCATTGGATCTGTAGTTCCTGTCCATGATAAGGATCCGGGCTCCGGCATGGTTTTTCTCAAAATCAAGGAGTGCCTCAGGGTATGCGGCCCGAAATCCGTATATGCTCTGATCCTCGTCGCCCACCATGAACAGATTCCCGTCGGGACCTGCAAGAAGAGCAATGATGTAATGCTGTATCTTTGAGGTATCCTGTGCCTCATCGACACAGATGTATCTGTATTTTTCTCTGTAATAACGCTGAAGGTCCGGCTGCCTCATAAGAATCCTATAGGCGTAAACCATCTGGTCATCGTAGTCCATAAGCTGATTTTTCTTAAGGGTATCCGAATAATCACGGAATATATCAGAAAGCGGAATCCCCACGGTCTCTCCGAGTTTTTCTATCTCGTCTTCAGTCAGCATCATGTTTTTGCAGTAGGCGATGATTGTCTGTGCATTTTTCACTTCGCTTTCTGTCGGAAACTCGCTAAGATACTTTTTTAAAATGTCAATCAGGATCCTCCCCGCACCCTTATCGTCCGAGAGCAGCGAAAAAGGTCTTTTCCCGATCATTTTCCCATATTGGTTGATGATGCGGGCACAAATTCCGTTTATGGTCCGGAATTCGAGCCTGCCCGAGTATTCTCCGCCAAATATGGATTCAAATCTGCGTGCCATATCGTTTGTCGCAGCGACTGTGTATGTCAGCGTGAGGATATTTTCCGGAGAAATTCCTTTCACATACAGCATATATCCGAGACGTGTCACCAGAACCGTGGTCTTGCCGCTGCCCGGAACAGCGAGCAGCAGTATTTTTCCGTCCACCGTTTCAACAGCCTCGCGCTGTTTATTATTGAAATGCCCGGCATAATTGTTTAAGAAGTTTTCTTTGTCCATAATTTTCATAACGACGATGACAGCAACGGGAAATGCCCGTGCAGGGCTGACCGACACATGTCATTCCCCGTTTCAATATGCGTCCCTTCGTGGAGCAAATATCATGATTCCCTGTACAAAATCATATTTGGAATGCCACTTCCATTATATCTCCTTCCCGTACAAGTGACCAGAGCATTCCGACGAGCATCAGCAAATCCATTCAACGCTCCGATCCTTTCCGGATGCATGCGGTATGACTGCATCAGAAATGCTGTATTAAAATATGTTGGAATTTGCTACCTGAAAAATGGGAAAAATGTTTGTCGTTGGCATGCCGTTTATTTCATGTTACCATCTCATCGTAAAGCACATGTGCACGTGTTGCGGCAACTCAAAAGCCGCATCAACCGTAATCGATCACACGGAGCCTAAACACCTATGCCATCAGAATTTCTGTATAGTCCGTCACCTTGCAGACGGAAAAGAATAAATCCAACGGCTCTAAACTAATGCCGGAGACTTGTCTCAAAGAATGTGTTCTCACAGATAAACTTCCTCCTATATTTCTCCTCTCCATAATATATCTTAGGCGTGCGCAAAGCGCCAGAATCCGCTTAAATACGGCATTCTTTTAGTGACAAAATAGAACAACTCCTCACTGATTCATGGTAAAATTGAGTTGCCCGGAAACATTCAACCATTGCTGTTTGCATCTATTTCCGGTTACATTCAAGACCTCAACGTTCTTGACGCGACATACGCGGCGCGTAAACGCCTTTCAATGCGCATGTCTGCGATCTGCCGTGCATAAGCATGCGTAACAATGCTCCAGCGGAGCATTGTGCAGCGGAGGCTTTTTTTCTTTTTTATGTGCCGTAATTCCGCCGGCGTATGCATTTGACAAGCTTTGTAACAGGAGAAACTGTAAGAAAAACAAGGAGGAAACCGAAAATATGGCAAAAACTCTCATTATCGGCGGAGTAGCCGGCGGTGCAACCGCAGCGACCAGACTTAGAAGGCTGGATGAACAGATGGAAATCGTGTTGCTGGAACGAGGAGATTATATCTCTTATGCAAACTGCGGTCTCCCGTACTATATCGGCAATGTAATCAAGGACAGGGAAAATCTCCTTCTGCAGACACCGGAAAACCTGAAAGCGAAATTCAACATTGACGTCCGTATCCGGAGTGAAGTTACTTCCATAAACAGAGACGGGAAATTCGTCACAGTCAGGAATAACGACGGTTCCGAATACGAAGAATCCTACGACGAACTTGTGATTGCAACGGGATCCAGTCCGCTCAGACCTCCGATTCCGGGTATCGATTCAGATGGGATCTACACGCTCTGGAACGTCAACGATACGGACAGAATCAGAAAAATCGTGGATGACAAGGGTGTAAAGAGCGCTGCCGTAATTGGAGGAGGTTTCATCGGACTTGAGATGGCGGAAAATCTTCACGCAAGAGGTCTCAGAGTGTCCATTATCGAAGCCATGAATCAGGTCATGGCCCCGATCGACTGGGAGATGGCGCAGCTTCTGCACAGAAATATCCGTGCAAACGGCACCGCCCTCTATCTGGGTGACGGTGTGAAGAGTTTCTCTTCAAATGAAGGAGTCGTGACCATCACACTTGCAAGCGGGAAAGAAATTAAAGCCGATATGGTCATCCTGTCAATCGGCGTGAGGGCCAACAGCCATCTTGCAAAGGAAGCCGGACTCCTCCTTAATAACCGTGGCGGCATCATCGTCAGCGATACGATGCAGACGAACGATGAGCATATATGGGCAGTCGGAGATGCGGTCGAGATCACAAGATTCGGAAGCGATGAAAAGGCCATGATCGCGCTGGCAGGACCGGCCAACAAGCAGGGGCGTATTGTCGCCGGCAATATCGCGGCCAGATATAATCCCGGTATGGAGAGCCTTGCGGGCACATATAAAGGTACGCAGGGAACGTCCGTAGCTAAGGTTTTCGATATGACCGCAGCCTCCGTCGGTGTGAATGAGAAAATGCTCGTTGCGGCGGGAAAAGTGAAAGGTACCGACTATATCACGGAGATCATCACCCAGAAGTCACATGCCGGTTACTATCCCATGGCTACCGATATGTACATCAAACTGATTTTTGAGCCGGATGGTAAAATACTCGGTGCCCAGATCGTCGGACCTGACGGCGTCGACAAAAGGATTGACACGATCTCGGTAGCGGTAAGACTCGGTGCGACCGCCGATCAGTTAATGGATCTCGAGATGGCCTACGCTCCGCCCTATTCATCGGCCAAAGATCCTGTTAACATGGCCGGGTTTGTAGCGGAAAATGTCCTGAAGGGAATCATGAAGCTCAGGAATCCGATGGAACTGGATGCGCTTATAAAAGAAAGAAATGTCAACGTTCTGGATATCAGAGAAAATCTTGAGGTGGAAAGCTGGGCTATGGATATTGCAAGACACATCCCGCTCGGAGAGCTTCGCGCAAGAATTGAAGAATTGTCCGACTGGAAGGCAGAGGGTAAGGAAATATGTATCCTCTGCGGCGGCGGTGTCAGGTCATGGAATGCGGCGAGAGCCCTTGCAGGCAATGGATTTGCCGATGTGTCTGTTCTCGAAGGCGGCGTCGGTTTTTACAGGGCGGTCATGGAGGAGAGTGAAAACCCGTCATTTGAAAATATGACCGAAAGTAAAGATTTAATCGACAGTAAAGATATGACCGAAAATGAAGATATGTCAGGCAGATGCTGTAATGCGGAAAACGCAGACGCGGAGCTTTGCGGCAGCGAAAATGAGGTGATCGCCATGGATGAAAATAAAGTAATTAACCTGGATTGCTGCGGCATGCAGTGCCCCGGTCCGATCATGAAGGTATCGAAGAAACTGTCTGAAATGCAGGACGGCGAGGTTCTCCGCATCTCGGCTACAGATATGGGATTTGCGAAAGACGTCGAGAAATGGTGCAGTCGGACCGGTAACACGTTCATTTCCTCCAAAAAGGACGGCGTGCAGTATATCTCCACTATTCGGAAAGGAGATGCAAATGATGAGGAAGGCGGACATAGTGTTACGATGACTGACATCCCCCACGGAAAAACGATGGTCGTATTCGACGGGGATTTCGACAAGGCTCTTGCATCCTTTATCATTGCCAACGGGGCCGCGGCAATGGGACGTCCGGTCACCATGTTCTTCACATTTTGGGGGCTTAATATTCTCAGGAAGAACAGGAAAGTCAGGGTGTCCAAGACATTTGTCGAGAAAATGTTCGGAATGATGATGCCGAGAGGTACTGCAAAGCTTGCTCTTTCAAAAATGAACATGGGCGGTCTCGGCACAAAGATGATGAAAATGATCATGAAGCAAAAAAATGTCCTGTCTCTGGATGAGCTGATTCAGACCGCTCTTGACAGCGGGGTCAGGATTGTCGCATGTACGATGTCTATGGATGTCATGGGAATTAAGAAGGAGGAGCTGATCGACGGGATTGAGTATGCCGGCGTGGCCTCCTACCTCGGAGATGCGGAGATGGCAGATGTAAATCTGTTCATCTGATCCGGGAGGTTAGCAGTCAGCAGATGTGAGCCTCTTTATCTGAAAGGGATACCGTAGCTGTCGCACCTTAATTGACAGCTACGGTAAATCGTCAGTCAGCAGGGCAATCCACCTTTACACTCTCTTCTTTTCCGGTTCTTTCCGCTCCCCGGGCCTCAGGCCGATCACCTTTCGTATTGCCCCGGCATCCGCAACGGGATACACATCCCTCAGATGCCTCGCTATCCGTTTCGCGGATCCTATTGGCTCCTCTTTGTAAGCCGAAGTCACAAAATCATATCCCCACAAATGCTCCGGCGTGCAGTATACCGCAATCGGCCAGCCATACTCCAAACCCTTCCTGTTCCTTCGCTGTCTGAAATCATGAACACACAGGTAGGTCTGCATTTGCAATCCGGTAATAATCCCCTCGAACCCCTTGTCGCCGTCCTTGCTGAATCCGGCTTTCTGTTTAAGCTCATTTGAGAAATACTCCACATCCTCAAATTCTTCAGCAAATAAATCCATGATCTTCTTCTGCCTGGCAGAAGCCTTTCCGTCCTCCCAGAGTGCATCGAAGTCATACCCATCCCGTCGATAGTTCACGAAACAAGGGAGCCACTCTTCGGAAATAAATCCGGCTTTCCTGTTAAAGAATTTGCCGTATGCTACCCTTCCGCTGCGGGCAATGATCTCCCTCCACTTCCACGGGTCCACCTCCGGATCATCTGACCACCAGTACTCCGGCACAGTCCTCTCTTCCAGTGAGAATCCCGGGATCTCATTCTTGAACAGCGGCAAAAAACCTACTCTATTTATATACTCTATTGCCTCATCCACTGTGTGCAGACATTCCGGATCATCCCATGATACTCCGTACATGATCCAAGTGCCGTTCTCATTCGCCATAACTCGTTCCGAATCCTCTTTCCTTTCTAAAACCGGGAAGCATACTTCACCTCTAGCATTTTTCTATCCCGTACACTAACTGCTCCCTTTTCAAATTCACCCGATCTCATGATCTCGCGGCCAAGACAGTCGGAAAACTCCGCATTATTCGCTGATAGCACGAACAGTCCCTGTCATGGTCGTTGTTAATCCTGCAAGCATGTAAGTGCTAATAAATCGTAATCGCTCCTACATATTTGAAAACTCTGTTCTTCATATCCTTACTGATCCTGTCCGATAGACCGTTTCTTACCGGAATCGGACCAGTGTCATGAGTCTGATAAAGAATTGTTTTTGTCTAAACCGTCGTAATTGTTCAGGTTTATTGAACCAAATCCCTCTCAGCGCGGGATCTGGTTCAAATGGAAATTATCAAATGAATTATAACACATTCTAGAATAGCAAAAAATCATATCCACAACCTGCCATAAGCAAGATAGTAACCACAACCCTTAGAAAATCAAATCTTCGCTAAGTTTACACAAACAGAAAAAGGGATTTCCGCACCCCCGGAACATATCTGCCCCAAATCGCGGAAATCCCTTACAACAAGACTTTTTCAGCCTCCCATTATGTATTTCTTGTCTCCATAGCAGAAAGCCTCCGTTCAATGCTGACGTCACGGTCCATTTCTTTGCGGAAATTCTCATCCAATGTATTGATCGACCAGGAGACATACACGCCGGGGAACCATTTGATCAGATCAGGATCCCGCAGGATCAGATCGGACTTGGTAGAGATACTGAAGCTGATCCCGGTGGGGAGGAGCTGCTCAAGCATATATGTACTCCTTATGTAAAAGCCAGTACTTAATTAAATGATCCCAACAAACTGAAATATGTCGCACCAAATTGTCCTGTTATTCTTTTTCTGTTTATCCCATGTAAAAAGGACACCTCTCGTTTATACACTGTAAATTCGCTTCCGAAAACTCACATGCTTGTTTTTCGTAATCCAGCTTCACATCATAATGGGTGTTGATGTATTCAACTGCATTTTTAAAAGCGATTATTGCATCTCGCTTACAGCACCTTGGGCCTCCTATCTTTCCCAGTTCACCTAAAGCATGAGACGTAAAGCACATGTGTTCTCCCCAAGTGCCATCATCAGATAAGGGACCTGTTCCATCTATAATCGCCAATGCTGCACCGACTGATGTGATTGCGCCACAAACGCCCCAGAGCCCACACATTGCCCCCGGCATCCGAAGGCCCTCTCCAAATAGTTTTTCGAGGCTCTTATTCAGATCGAGATTCCCTCCTGCATTATGAAAAGCTACAAGTATACTTGCTCCGTCAAGGATGTGATGCTCCGGACCATGGATGCTGATATATTCCTTCTTCGCAATGTTCTTGAATATCCTGACGGGGTTATTCCCTTTTTCAGAAACGATATCCTGTATAATCAGTCTGGCTTTTTCTTGTGTAGTCATTGGCATTTTCCTAATTTTGTTGATATTTAATCCTTGCTTCGAATTTTATTTGCTTGCTGCATATCTTCTTGGTGCCAAAACTGTACATGTCTTTTGCTTATATTTCCATCTCTTCCAGAATATCAACCGCGGATTCTACCATTCTCGGACAAATATCCTTAAAAAGATCATTCTCCCGGGCATAGAGCATCCCCTCTTCGGAGGATATGTCACAGCCAAGTATATCCCTACAGACATAAGAAGCATTCTTTTCTTTGAATCTGTCCATAAACTCAGCAGCCTTGGGATAAGCAGTTGCTTTATAGTCGGGCCCGTCTCCGTATTTCAACCCGATCACCATAATCGCCCCGGATACAGCACCACACACTTCACCTTTTCTCACGCCCCCGCTGAAACATGCTGCCACTTTCATAGCCTGGTCTCCCGTCAGGCCATAATCGTCCGCGTACGCTCCGAGAACTGCCTGTGAGCAGTTGAATCTTTCATAAAATATCTTCATTGCTTTTTCTTTGTGTGTCATAGTTCTTCACTCCGCTTACAGTATTTTTTTCTTAAGCAAATTAACTAGTACTTTCCCAATCAGTTAGACTATATCTGTTTTTGCATAGCTCCTGATTATTCCTTAGCTCTGATCCGGCACTCATGTGCCGGAATCAGAAGTTGGGTTTTTGGGTTTGTTTTTACTTCCGGGCGGACGGCCGCGTTTGCGTGTTCCCGTAGCCTTGTCAGGTGCTGAAGGCTGTTCCTGCTTCGCTTTGTTTTTGCTGCCTTTCGGCCTCCCGGGTTTCTTCTTTGGTGGTTCTTCAGGCTTTGGGATTAGATCGAGCTTTTGTAGGACTTCTTCGTGGGAAGGGTTCATCCTGACCAGTTGCCAGTCCTCGTTATCTATGCGGGCTTTCTTTGCCCTGGCAAGTATGGACATCACTTTCTTGTATGTATGTTCGTCAAGAAGCCTTGCCTTATCGATCGCCTTGATCAGCCTGAATGTCAGTAACGTTGACAGGAAGTCTATGAACTCGCTGCCTATTACGGAGTAATCATCCTGTACACGGGTCTCATCGAACTCACATGCGGATTTATAATACCGCATGACAAGTTCGATTTCCCAGCGCTTGTCATAGGCCTTATAAGCAATCTCCGGCGGGAGGTCGAGGTCACACTCAAGAACGATTGTGCCGAACGATTTCTGTTTCTCGCGAAGAACATCCAGACTATATGTCTTATTCTTTTTCGCGCGGCGGAGCCAGTCGCTTTCCTCTTTTGCCGCCTTTTTGCTGTCACGATATGAATATAACCACTTGCTGGTCCCGACGCATTTTTCTTTCCTGAATGTGATCCCTTCATACCCGGGAAGGATGGCAGTGAAGTCCAGCATCTTATGCCGCCCGATCAGTTTGGAGTTCCTTTTGACCGGGTTCAGGTAGTGCAGTTCCGGGTTCTGTTCAAAATAGTCATGTGCTGCGGATTCCGGAAAGCCCTTATCGCCGACAACGATCCCTTTTGTGATCTTGTTTTCCGAAAGGAAGGCCCTGTAGGCGGTAACGTCCAGCATGTTGCCTGGAAATCCCTTTGAGCAGACCGGCTCCATCTCCTCAAGGTCAAATGCATACAGGACGGAGATGTCTCTGGTCCCCTTAGTCCTCGCCTTGCGGGAGAAATCAGACAATGAGTTCACTTTGGACTCATCAGATTTCAGGGTTCCGTCAATCAGGAGATGATGATCCATGGCTACGGCAGCCGTGCGGTTCCTCATGAACTGTACAATGCGGGACATCGTCTTCCCAAGATTGTTCAGGAACGTTGAAACCGTATTCTTTGACAAGGCGACATCGGGATATAGCTCTGAAAGGAAGCTTGTCTCATATGCCTCCTTAAGCATATAATCCTTGATACCCTTGTCACTGACCCGGAGGATAGCCATGCAGTAGATCTTCATCGTGTCCGGCTGGCTGTATACGTCAAGGAGTTCCGGCAGGATACTGTTAAAAATCCTGTCGCAGAGAACCACATTCGCCCAGTCCTTAAGGTCGATCTTTGATAAGGAAATATCTGCCGGGGCCTGAACAGGTATAGGGATATACTCGCCGTTAACAATATGACCGATTGTCGGTCCGTTAACAGGGACATGCCGCCCATCAACGTTCTTGCAGCCAACACGCTGCCGGACCGCGAAAAGGTCTTTGTTCTTTCCGTAACAGATTACAACCGAGTTTTTGGGACGTTTGACATCCAGAATCTCACGTGGTATTGGCATAAGCACGCTCCTTTCATATAGTCTAATTATACAATTTATTAGACTATATTTCAAGAAGTGTACGCTTAAAATGTCGACATTTTTCAAGTGATTGTTTGGCTGAAGCTCAGTGATTCAGCCCACAATTTGGTAGAATGTAACGATTTACGGAACATTATATGGTTAATGGCCGGTTTGGACTGTATTTTATAGCCTATTATATAGTCTCACCGGTTGGGAAAGTTCTAATTAACTATGCCCTGTTTCCTGAGCATTATTTCGAGTTCTTTGTACAGTAATGAGCCAATGCCCTGTCTGCGATAATCCTCATCTACATAGATTGATATTGTTGCTGTCCAGTTATAAACTCCTCTATAAATATATGCTCCTACATACGCATGGCTTAATCACAATACCATATTCTTTCATGTTTTTCCATCCCCTAAACCTAAAAGACGCTCCCGCAGGGGAGCGTCTCGTGATGGGCATGTTTACAGCCGTACATCGATCTCTATTCCGGATTAGAACTCAACGGTAACGTAATCGTCGTACACCATGATGCGTTCTATCAGTTTCCGGACCAGGGCATCTTCATATTCTTCAACCTTCCCGTTGATCCCGACCAGCACCGTTTCCGGTTCTACAATCTTCTGACGCAGGGTTTCCTTGCTGGCATCCTTAAGCTGCAACTGGTATTTTCTTCCCAGAGCCGGATTACTTCCTGCCCCAGGTCGTCGCAGTCCTGACTGGCCTTGGTTCTCTTTAGGATCTCCTGCTCCAGTTCTGCGATCTTCTCGTCCAGTTCCGCAACCGGCCCATTATTGTTGCATGATCTTTGTTACTTGCATAGTCTCGTTCTCCCTTCTGAAGGAGCATATCCATCCCTCTGCCTTCCTACGCCCAAAGGATCGCCATTTTTCAAAAAAACTTAGCCCTCTGATAATAGTATTCTGAGGGCTATGTAAAGACGCATGGGAAATAAAGTCCCCCATGACGCAGAAAAGGCTACCACCCGTAAGTGATAGCCTTTCTGTTATGAACATTTTGAGAATTGTCAAAGCTCTCTCATCCTTGTGTCAACCCTGTTATTTCCTTATTATATAGGTAAAGTACCTCTCAGATGAAATCCTCTCTGAAATCTTCTAAAATCCCATTATTTTGCCTGTTTAATCGCTACCTGCGCCGCAATAAACAAAAGAAGCTATCTTTATCTATGTTTCCAGCACAAACCTTTAGCAAAATGCATAGCTTCATTTATATTTTGCATTGAAAGCCGCCACGTCATCGTATTTCACATCATCAAACCAATGCAGTTTTTTTTCGGCAAATATAATGAAGGCAGCGAACACGATCTTGAAAAACAGGTTGCGGACAACGTCCGGAACCGTCTGCTCCGCAGTTATGCTTCCAAAAGCAAATCCGGCCATGAATATTTCCGTCATGTTATTGACAATATGCAGGGCGGAAGCCGCTTCAATACCTTTGACGACAATACAGAGCAGGGCATAGATAACCGCTGAAACGATGATCTCGATTCTTCCTATCACGTTATAAGGATGCACCAGTGCGAACAGGACCGTCTGTACGATCAGCCCCAATAGAGGAATCTTAAACCAGCTGCTGACAGTCTGCATGATATAACTTCTGTAAACCAGTTCCTCACCGATCCCCTGAAACGGGATGAGCAGCGCCATGATTATAAAGCCGCCGACCGTGAAACGAATATCACCGCTCTTTCCTTTTAATGCAAACGCCACTATGGTCGGTATGCCCGCAATTATGAAAGCGGCCGCGAACGTCTTCAGGAATACTTTCCATCTCCAGCCGCCCATGGAGGAAAAATAAGATGAGACCGGGCGGTCTCTGACGATAAGGGCCGCAAGGATCAGGCACGGAACAACGGAGGCAGCCTGTGCCGCATTATAAAAAGCACCTGCCGCCGTATAAAAATCCATGTTGTCATAGCCCGTACTGCCATCTACCGTTCCGAACAGCGCTTTTGTGATCAGACTGATCACGATCATATTCATAATAGCGACAAAAATGACGAAAAGCGCCCCGACCGCGATCGGTTTATGCCACTTATATCTGTCGAACCTTCTGGGGTAAGTTGTATACTCGTGTTCTAAAATATTTCCCATATCTGCCCCCTATTCTTTCATGAAGTCCGCTCAGAAGTTCAGTTCCTTTTTTCTGAATATCAGAACAGTAATGAGCACGGCACAGCAGACGTAAACTGCCAGTTCCGCAAGTACATACAGCAGCCCGAGCGCGAAATCTCCCAGGAGAAAATTTGTTATTGCCGATTCTGCCATTCCCGAAATAAAAAATCTTTCAGGATGATATTTTGCGACATTGCCCATAGCAAGAACAAGCTCCAGGGTAACCGGTATGATAGCGTCAAAGATAATGTAGGCAAACATGCCTATTGCGGCATTTTCCGACAGGAAATAGAAAATTGCAGCTACGGACACACTGGCAATGGTCTCTATATAACCCATTATGAAAACCAGGACCAGGTGTTCCGTCTCAAGGGCGGTCAGGCTCACGCCGAATACAGCCTTGAGTATCATCACGTAGACAACTGTCAGAATCTCTATCTGGAGTGCCAGAATGCACGTGTCCAGGAATTTCGCAAGGACAAACTTCTCTCTGGATATTCCCCTTCCTATAACCGTTATCATCGACATGGATTTGAACTCGTCGGCATATATGCCGATCAGCGCGGCAAATCCCGCGATGAGCAGTACGATCTGGTTATGTCTCTCTATCTTCTCCAGAAAGAAGAAGACCCGGTCCGGGGCAGATCCGATTCCTATCTTCAGGTCTGCGGCCACGTACACACATGCGGCAACAAGAAATATCCATGGAAGCACCTTGGCAACTACACGCTTCATGTCCGCTTCCAAAAGCCTCCTCATAAATCCATCTCCTTTCTGTCAAACGTTATGATATTAACGGCTATGACCACCGCGAGATAAAGAAGCGCCGGTATCAGCGTAATACCAAAGCTTCCGTTTTGGAACTCCGCAAATGCTTTATCCAGGAGCCCTATGTAGCTGAAGTCGTAAATCGGAAGGGACGTATGGTCCTGCAATGCGCCAAGCAGCCCTAAGCCGGAGGCAGCAGCCAGTATAAGGACAAGGATGCCGCCGGATGTGCTGAAGGTAAGAAAGAGAACCAGGGATGCCAGAGCCATTACTCCCACTCCCCTTATAACACAGAATACGCAGAATAAAAGAAAATACGCGTTCTGCCTTGGAGTTACCGGAAGCTGCGAAATGACGTTTTTTGTAACTGCCGCGATATACAGAAGCAGGTAGGTGCCGGCATAAAGCGCTGCGGCATTCTGCAATTTAGAGAAGACGACCTTTTTCCTCTCTATTCCCATACCGATGATGCTTATCATAATGCCGCTTTTGAAATCCTCGGAATAAACCGAGAGAAAAATCGGTATACTGATAAAAATCAAACCGATGTCATTGAAGAAAACCTTATAAAACTCCAACTGATCTGCCGCTGTGTCGGCGGGTTTCCTGATCAGCACAAAGAGCACCATCAGGGTTACGATAACATATATTCCGGGCTTTGCTATTATCCTTTTCAAATCGGCTTTTATGAGTCTGTTCATTGCTTCGATCCTCCTACCAGACGGAAGTAGAAATCCTCAAGAGACGATTTTTCCGCTACCTCGCGCAATACCTTTATTCCATTTTCTTCAAGAACCCTCTTTGCCTTTTCGACATCCTCCACCGCTATCTCCACAGCCGGCTGATTCTCCTGAAGGTCCTGCTGCGAGATTTCTTTTACCACAAGCCCCTCATTGACAATACCGAACCGGTCAGCCGTATGCTCAAGTTCTCCCAGAATGTGGGAGGATACAATGACTGTCATACCGTATTCATCCCTGAGTTTTTTTACAAGGTTTCGTATATCGGCAATACCCTGCGGATCAAGTCCGTTGGTAGGCTCATCCAGGATCAGTATCTCCGGGTTGCCGAGAATTGCGTTCGCGATGCCGAGGCGCTGCTGCATGCCCAGGGAGAAGGCTTTCACCGGCTTTTTAACGCCGGAAAGCCCCACCACATCCAGGACCCTTGCGATTTCCTGCTTTCGTTCCTTTCTGGGTATGCCCTTGACCGTGGCGAAATACTTCAGATTCTTTTCGGCGTTCATATATTGGTAAAACCTGCATCCTACCAGGAATCCGATCCTCCCTCTGTTCCGCTGAAGCTCTTTTCCGTTGGTGCTCCCCGCGATAGAGACACTGCCGGAACTTACCTCGGACAGGCCCAGGATCATCTTGAAAATAGTGGTTTTTCCTGCGCCATTCCTGCCGACCAGGCCATAGATATCGCCCTTATTCACCTGCATGTTGACGCCCTTCAGAACCTCGTTCTTTCCATAGGTTTTGTTGACATTTTCCAGTTTTATAACTGCTTCGCTCATATCTTTTCCTCCTGATCGGCCCGCGCAGCCTGTATCCTTATGTCAGTACCAACGATTCTTCTTTTTTCAGACCAAGGGATTCCCTGCATCCCGTCACCATACTTTGATCCTTTTGTCCGGATCAAGGTACATTTTGTCGCCTTCTTTTATGCCGTATGTTTCATAAAATTCATCAAACTGCTGCAGGCCGACATTGACTCTGTAGAAAGAAAGCGGATGGACATCACCGGAAAAGCGCTCTTTTTCTGACTCCAGCGGAACATTCATACGCCATAGCCTGGCAAAAGATCGAAAGTACAGATCATAGTCAAAGTCCGGCACTTTGGCTGCCAGATAAAGCGTTGCTTTGATGCCCCCCATATCGGCCGTGGCCTCTCCGGTAAGATTCTGGCCATTATAAATACCTGATCCCGGATAAGGAGTGAGCGTTGAATAATAAGCGGACACCTTATCGTTCAAATCGCTGAAAGCATACTGATCCTCATACGGAAGCCACGTATTCTTCATTCCGTCCTTGTCATAGAGAGAACCGTTTTTGTCGAAACCATGCGTAATCTCATGCCCTACAATCGAGCACAGCCCCGCGAGCTTCTCCTCGTAAGTCATATCCGGAGAATAGGTATCCTCTTCACAGATACCCGCGCAGATATAGATGCCGTTTGTTACGGGATTATAAAAGGCATTGGTCTGGGTCGTAGACGCTCCGGGGCTGACCGGATCCCAGTAATCCCTGCGGAATTTCTGCGTTGACAGAAAAGCCTTATGGTACATACTGTACCTCGACATTGCGAAATACGCGTCCAGGAAGCTTCCGCCCTCCTCTTTGGACAGGAAAGGCGTCTTGCTGTAATCCAGCACCTCGAAACTCTGATGGGCAACATGAATTTCTATATTTTCCAGCTTCTCCAGGCAGGCGGCCTTACCCTCTTCGGAGAGCCAGGGTTCCTCTGAAAAGATCACCCTGTAAGTGTCGATCAGATCCTCCGTCAGCGATATCAGTTCCGATGTCATCGCCTCATCAAAATAATTTTCAACATAAGTCTTGTTCAGGGCGCCGATCACGGCTGTTTCCCCGATGTACTTGTTAAACTGAAGTTCATCCTCCTTCTGTTCCTCTGACATGCCATAATCCGGCTGTTCTTTCACTCTGGACTTGCCCAGTTCGGCAAAGATGTCCTTTGCCCCCCTGTCAAGATAGTTAGCGGATTTCAGGCAGTAGTTCACGATCAGATAATCTTTGATCTTCTCCAGATTGCCCTCGTCACATAAGGAGGATAGCTTTTTGGCATATTCGGGACCGACCGCTATGAACTCCGTGTCACCAAACCCCCATGCGTCCAAAAGGTCGCCCAGAGGAAAGCTTCCCGCGAGAGCGGTTGCCTGGTCATGTTCTTTCACAAGATCTTTCACCTCATACTTCTCTGTTTCCATATTTGCCGCAAAGAGATTTTTTTCCCATAACAGGCAGTTTCTGAACATCTTTTTCGCTTCTTGCCCGGAATACCCCACCCGGTCCAGCATATACAAAGCCTTATTCTCCACTCCCTCGTAAAAGTCAAGAACTGCCACGCTGGACAGGTCATTGTAATGTGTTCTCCCGTTGGAATCGGTAAGGGAAAGACTCGGCAATCCAAGAACTGTCAGATTGATATCAGGATATTCGTCGACACGATCGCTGTCCATGACGGTTATTCCTATCGGCGCCAGCCCAAGGGGATTCCTGTCCAGGTCCCCGAAGAAGGCAAAGAGTTCCTCCTGCGTGTCGATGGTAGCGATATCCTCAATATACGGTTTTAACGGATCCGCCCCCTGGTTGTCCCGATAACCCCAGTCAGACGAGAGTTCATAATACTTCCGGAGTACCTCTGCCTCCTCTCCGGGAATGGACTCATCGGTCGCGGCTTTCTTCATTTTTGCCAGAACGGTATCGCTCGTTTTCTGAAGAACGTCACTGTACTTATCCCCAGCCTCGAGCTTCCACTCTTTGTTGACAGCTGCGGCGAAGTCGTCCTGCAGGCGGTATTCCCTGTCCGCTGTGACGGAACCGATCAGGTCGGAATCTACCCAGCCCTGCGTCTCACCGAATGACATTTCGATGGCTGCGCCTTCCGCCCCGCTGCCTGCGCCAGCGGAGCATGCGGAAAGGACAAATGCCATGCCAAGCGATATTGCTATAGTTGCTGCTTTTCTTTTCATCAATCGTACTCCCTGTCTTTATTCTCATTCATGCCCATCGGACATGAACCATTGACCAATGTAAAAACGACATTCTATATGCAGCCTGTATCCAAATCAGCAAAACAATTTGCAAACGAATGAGAAGCAAATCTTTAAGCGCATCTTTCGCACGGTTTTACGAATGTAAATACAGGGCAGGATTTGCAGTGCCTATCCTACCGTACAGCTAAGAATATATTACTATGTTTTGCACATCAAATATCCATCAAATCCCGCTTCTATGGCTGTTGTACGGGTCAGGCCGTTATTTAAGGGAATCGGCATTAAAAACGGACCAGGGATACTCCTCCATATATTCACCGCGGTATGCATTCACTGCCTCCGGATCATTTTTCAGGAATCGGTAGAGATCGCAGTCCACCAGTTCCGTCCGAACACGCAGGTAACCGCTTTTTATTTCCAGGACTTCTTCTATGCCGGCTTCCCTGAGCGTATCGCGGAGAGACCGGATAATGACATCCAGATATTTCTGTCTGGATTTGTCATACATGCCTCCTTCCCACATGGCGGCATAGATCGTAGCCCGGGACACGCCCCTCCCGTTCCGGTCAATCAGATATGCCAGAAGTTCCTTGCTTTTGCTGCGATGAAAAGCCAGTGTTTCCCCATCCACGAAGATTTCAAAATTACCGAAAGTCTGAACTACGATATGCCCCGTAGGCCGTTCCGGGTTTCGGGAACGGGCATATGCCACTTCTTCTTCCAGTTCCTCCTGGCTGACAGGCTTGAGAAGATATCCCGTAGCGCGAAGCTTCACCGCCTGCACTGCGTATTGCCGGTAGGCAGTCAGGAAAATAACGGAGGAGTCCGGATACTTTCGCTTCTGTTTCTCCGCCAGCATCAGCCCGTTGATTTCAGGCATATCGATATCCAGCAGTGACAGATCCACCGGGTGGGTCTCAAGCCATTCCGCCGCTTCCCTGGGACGGGTAAAGCCTTTCACAGAGGTGATTCCCGGAATTTTTCTGCACATGGCCACAACATCTTCCATGATTGGCAGTGCGTCATCTACACACAAAACCCTCATTTGTCATCGCTCCTTCCCGTATTATGTTAACAGTTCAGACGGGATGTATCTCACTGTTCGTTGCCGGTAGCAAAGCATTCATCTTCGCAAGAAAACATTTGCAGCCCGCCTGAACTGTTACGTATTTTGCCTTGTAACTGCTTCATGAAAGTACGGCAGGAACAGGACAACCTTCGTTCCGCATCCGGGGCTACTCTCAATATTCAGCGTTCCGCCGCATTGCTTTTCCAGACGTTCCCGGACATTCCGAATGCCGATATGCTTCCCCTCCGTGTCCGCGGTATCTATCGCTGCGGTATCAAATCCCACGCCGTTATCCGCAATGGTGATAGTATGCCCCTTCTCATTTTTCCGGACAGTGATGTCTATCTCCCCCACCTCGCGGGCCCTCACGCCGTGCCGGATGGCGTTTTCCACGAGAGGCTGCACTGTCAGGATCGGCAACATAAAATCATTATCCTCAATATCATACCGGATATGGATATACGGAAACATCAGCATCTCAATCTCGGTATAGATCCTCACATGCTCTATCTCCCTCTCAAACGGAATCAGCCCGGTCTGGTCCAGCGCATCCAGGTTTTGCCGCAGATAACGGCTGAATGTATCAATGGTACGCGCTGCCGTTTCCGGCGAGCGCAGACAAAGGCTGCGGATGGTAGCGAGAGTATTATACAGAAAATGAGGCTGGATCTGCGTCATCATAATCCTGATTCGCTGCTGCGCTGCCAAGGCATCCTCATGCTCCCGGACTAACTGAAAATGAAGCCAGATGTAATACAAAACATCGCTTATCACGATACTGGCCGTCAGAAAAGTGATTGGCTGGGGCGTATCAAACACATTTTTATCTAGTTCAAGCGCACAGAGAATACTGATGACCGCAAAAATCGGAATCAGAATTTCCCTATGCCGTCTCACGCGATAATCCCGAAGCATCGTATAAAGAAGCATTGCCAGAAGCAGCAGGCTTGTGAAAAGGCAGCTGTCCTTAAGCACAGGCATTCCCCCCTGATACCGATTCTCAGAATTGATCGTAAAACATATGTCCGAAAACAGCGCAGTCAGGTATATCAGGGCATTGGCACCGACCAGTATCCAATACTTCCTATCCGGCTTTTTTTGCTGACAATGCAGAGAAAGAGCAGCAAAATCACGGGTCTTATCGAATAGCCATAAATATCCACAATTTTCCTGAACAAAACAGCCGTTATTTTTACGGACAGCAGATAATCCAGATAGTTTTCGACAACCAGGCTAAAAACCAGAGTGCAGACAGTCAGCATGATCCGTCTTTCGCGCTTCTCAATATACGGATCGATGAACACAGCGATATACAGACCGATCACAAGAAGCGCCATGGGCCATAAGGCGAGTAATTCCGTATAATGAGAACTGATAAGCTGATATAAAACTTCACGCATTTTTGAGTCCTCCGTTGTCCAGGATGCTCTTCCCATTCATCATGGGCAGGCTACACAGTCCCCTCATACAGCACCTTATTTCCGATTTAAAGTCGCTTCACACCGGTTTCCTTCCTCTTGTTAAAGTTGAAGCTTAACATATATCCTGTAGAAAGTCCAAAGGAATTCAGATAATCAATAATCTGTTGTTCCCCCTGCCGGTAATATCTTTCTCCTCTCCATATTTTCAACTCTACAGCCTCATCTCAAAAATCTTATTAGTGACAACCACATTGTTTCCTCGATTACGGATAAATCCATACATACGGAGCTGTTCCTGTTCCCGCCCGATTATGGACTGCTTCCAAAAGCTCAGCGACTTTTTCAAAATCCTTTTCCCATGCAATCTGTTTTGACCTTCATTATACCAAATCGCGTACGTGGTTGCTATCGTGAGTCTACAGTCTCAAAAATACTTGCTCCGCTTCAACCCCTTCTTCCTGAGCAAATTCCTGCCTCTCTTCTGAACATGCATATCATCCAGATGTACATCACCGTCTTCGGCAGCATCAACATCCCCACGATTGCAATCTTATATCACTTCATTTTACACAAAAGAAGGACCTTGGGTTTCTGGTAAACCCTTGGTCCTTGGATAGTTTTTTTTATTTCAAGTTTTACTTCTACAGCGCAGAAATATGGCACACCATTAATGATTTCCCTCTGTTGCTTAAACTTATCTATTCCGTCAGCCGCCTGACCCTGGCCTGCTTCTGGAAAAACGCAATGCCATAACAGAGAACCTGCTCATAGCCGTAGAGGCCCTCTGCGTATTTTTTCGTAACGATCTGTTTAAGTGCCTCTTCGCAGTCTTTGTCCATCTCGGATTCACTTCCAGATTTTTTTGCCTCTATGATAATCGCTCTTCGATTATCTTCATCTTTCAATACGATGTCCGGCTGTCCAAGACCTTTCTCCTTATTGGATTCCACTTCATACCCTATTCCAACAAACGCCCCTGCAAGGAACGCATGATAATAATTCTCGTGATAATCATTGTAGCTGATCGTCTTCCAAAGCAGGTCGGAAAGCATCTTCCCCGCGCCTTCTTCATCCCGGTTCCAGAAGGCATCCATCATGGATCTCTGTTTGTCCGCATCTACCGTCTCCCTGAACAGCCTGACGACCGTATCTTCAAAAATTGACCGTATCTCCCGGTTCGGAATCTTAAGGCTTACGGTATCCCCTTCTTCCTCTGAATCCGCCTTGGTAATATAGCCGGTCATGAGCAGTACGCTCCACAGGTTCTCCTCGGAAGAATGCAGCGTATCGTAAGTAAGCTCATCCGAGATCGTCTGCACAATCGTCCCGCCGTTCATGAGCGTCTCGAATTTACCCTTCACCTTGAAGTCTGTCCGCTTTACAAATGTCAGCAGGATGCCGTTATGGCTTGTATTCTTCCAGTAATTCTTAGGGCGTGCATCCCGGTTCTTTCGAAGCGCGGAAATGTAGTTGATGACATCCCATGGGCAGTA